>JAYNVG010000015.1:0-75160 GCA_038100295.1 Thalassospiraceae bacterium | reverse complement strand
CTTGAGCAGGCGGTCACGTGCGTCAGCGGAAAATTTCACTTCTTTGGCAGCCATTAATAATCCCCTTTTGGGTTTTGTCTGATATGTGTCGTCAATTCCGGGGATCGATTATTCGATCACGCCGAGAATGTCGGATTCTTTCATGATGATCAGGTCTTCACCGTCGACTTTGACTTCGGTGCCGGACCACTTGCCGAAAAGGATCTTGTCACCCTTTTTGACGTCAAGCTTGGTCACCTTGCCGTCGTCGGCTTTGTGGCCGGTGCCGACGGCGATGACTTTACCTTCCATCGGTTTTTCCTGGGCGGTATCGGGAATGATGATCCCGCCGGCGGTCTTTTGTTCGCTTTCGACGCGGCGAACCAGCACGCGGTCATGTAAAGGCCGGAATTTCATAGAATTCGTCTCCGTAACGGTTTTAAAAATCTCAAATTTAAGTGATGTGTTAGCACTCGCTTTGAGTGAGTGCCAGAGATGTAGAGAAGATATCCGGCAGTGTCAAGCACGCGCGGGCAGCGACACGGGGGGCTTCAGCTCCGGTCTGCCAGGTTGGGATACTTTTCCAGCAGTCCGGCACGCCACAAAACGATCCGGTAACTGCGAAACCGGTACGTCGCCAACGGTGACACGTCATCGGGAAACACCGGTATTTCATCAAGATAGTAATAAGCGACGATTAAACCGTCTGGATGCCGGCGGACAAAATCCTCGGTTACGGTCTTGGACAGCCCTAGTTCGGCCATCGGTCTGGTGAGACGGCCAAGGAACTGGTACTGGCCTTGATAGGTGCCGAAATTCGCCAGCACCTTTCCCTTGTCTTCCAGTGCTTTGAGGTCGCGTGCGATCGGCCTGAGATCATAGGCAAAATCGAGCGCATCACGTGCCGTCAGGTGCACGACACCGATCAGCACCGCCATCGACAGCGAGATCGCGGCAGCCCCTCTGCGGACACCGCTCTGCACGAAATGCCAGCAAGCCAGCCCGGCAATCAGGATGATCACACCCCAATGATTGTCGAGCCGATGAAACCATTCAGGGGCGTCGAAGAATGTGGGATCGTCCGGAAGCATGATCGCGGCAAGGCCAAGGACACCAAAGAACAACGCCGCGACGAAACCGTCCAGCCGGCGGCCGTTGGCAACCCGTGGGTCCGCCAGAAGGCGCGCGAACAGCAACGCAAAGGCCGGGAACTCGGGCAGCAGATAGTGAAGCTGCTTGCCTGAAATCAGCGAAAACGTGATGAACGCCGGTGCCACCCAGGCGACCAGTAGCCGAATCCCGCTGCCTGTCAGCGCTCCCGGCAATTTTGCCGCGCGCCACAACCGCGGCCAAATCAGCCACGGCAGCAACAGCGGCGCCAGCAGCATCGCATACCAGTAGAACGGCCGTGCGTGATCGAAGCTTTCGACAATGCGCCCCGCCGACTGCCCCCAGAATATCATTTCGCGGTATTCCTCGCCGCCGCGGATACCGGCCGGGATCGCCCAAGCCAGCGCCATTGCGGCGCCGAACAGCACGCTGATCAGAAGCCGTGAGTACCACGCCCGCCACGTAATCAGCGGCCGGTCCGGCCCGCCGGACAAAGTCCTGCCCCACCACGGCGCCAGAAGTGCCACGGGGACGATGTGCAGCAAAATCGCCGGCCCCTTGGCCAGCACACCGATGCCGATCGCCAGCCCGGTCACGACCCAGCAGCCGAGGCCGCCGGTCCGCCAGGCAGCAACGATCCCTGCGATCCCGGCCAACGTGCACGCGGCCAGCATCATGTCGAACATGGTCAGGGTCTGAAACACGGCCCAGAACGCGGCGCCGGCAAGGATCAACGGGGCCAGTTGGGCGGCACCGTCTTCGCGCTGTTCTTCGGGCCAGATCAGCAGCGCCAGCCGGCCGGTAGCGAACAGGGCGGCGAGCGCGAACATCGGCGCCACCAGCCGGGGCCACCAGTCATTGACGCCGAACACCGACCAGCCGGCCGTCATCAGCCAGAACAGCAGCGGCGGCTTGTGGTGATACGGCGCGCCGTTCAGGTACGGCACAAGGAAATCGTCGCGCAGCCACATTTCCCAGGCCACCGCGAGATAGCGGGTTTCGTCGACCGGCAGCGGCGGACGCAACACGATTGCCGCTGCCACCGCAATCAGCCAGCATATCGCCCAGATGGGGATTTGGGCGGGTCCGTGTATCCGCTTCATTTTTCAGCCGCCTCACTGGCACCCACATCATCGGCGTCGATCTCGCCCGCATTCAGCAGTTTATGACTATCGCGATAGCGCCGGTAGAGCCAGACCCCCAGCACGCCGGAGGCGGCAAACAGGATGATGCTGACGACCAGCCTCGCGCCCGGCTCGACGGCGAAGCCGGACCCGACCAGCGCGAAAATCAGCATCTGCGGGATGTAGCCGATCGCCGATCCGGCGAAGAACGGCAGCGCGTGCGCCCGCGACACACCGGCCAGCATGTTGGTCAGCACGTTCGATCCGACCGGCAGAAAGCGGATCAGCAAGGTCGTCGTGAAGGTGTTTTCGCTGAGAAACGCGTCCATCCGTTTCAGCTTGTCGGGAAACTTGTGGGCCACCAGGTCACGGGCCAGGAACCGCGCCACGACGAACGTCAGCACACAGCCGAACGCCGCCGCGATGACGCTGATCACTGTGCCCCAGAATATGCCGAAAGCATATCCCCCCATGAAGGCCACGGCCTGGCGCGGCAGGCCGACGGCGGTGAAAACCGCCCCGGCGCCGAGGAAGATCAATTCGCCGCGAAAGCCTTCTCCGCGCACGTAGGTGTCGATCCAGCCTTCATCGAGAACGCTGCCGAGCGGCGTCAGCTTGATCGCCGCGCCGACACCGATCAGCAACGCAAACAGCAGGATCGAGCGGAAAACGATACGCGGCGTCATTTGCGCTCGGCGGTATTGTCGAGAACGACACGGACCCGGTTCGCCCGGCGGTTCAGCCACATCACACCGAACAGGTCGACAATGCCGACCCAAAGCCGGTTGAACAGCCCGTACTTGGACTGGCCGCGTTCGCGGGGCCGGTGATTGACCTCGACCGAGACGACCCGGCCGCCGGCGCGTATCGTCAGCGCCGGCATGAAGCGGTGCATATGGTTGAAACCGGGAAACGCCAGAAACATGGCGCGGGGAAATACCTTGAGACCGCATCCGGTGTCCGGTGTCGCATCGCCCAGCAACGAGCCGCGCACTGCATTGGCGATTTTCGACGACATCCGTTTCAACCAGGTGTCTTTACGCTTGGCGCGCCAGCCGGCAATCATCAGAAGCGCATCCGCGGAGCCGCCCTCATCGGCAAAGCGTTTCAACAGTGCCGGAATATCGGCAGGATCGTTCTGGCCGTCGCCGTCCAGGGTCGCGATCAGCGGCGCACGGGCCTGGCGGACACCGGTCTGAATCGCCTGCGACTGGCCAAAGCAGCCGTCGTGGCGGACCACGCGCAGGGACGGGAAATCATCGCGGGCAGCCTGCAGCGCATCGACGGTTCCGTCCGTCGAGCCGTCATCCACGTAGACGATTTCAAACGACGTCCGGCCGTCGAGCGCGGCAACGATCTCACGGATCAAAGGCAGCACGTTTTCCGCCTCGTCCTTGACCGGGACGACGACGGAAAGATCGACCATGGAAATATCGCGACCGGCATCACCCATACGCGCGCGGTCTCCTTGACGTTCTCAAAGCTCAGGTGCAGCGCTTTTACAACGCCGGCCCCCGGCGGGCCAACAAAAACAGGGCTTTTTCGGCGTTTTTTCCAACATTAGCCGATTAGTCAAGCTTGAGGCGGTCCAGTCTCAGGCGCTGGCGCGAATCCGTCAGCCGCAGCAAAGCCAGCCGTGTCGCGCTGAAAACGCCGAGCGCCGTGCCGCCGGCGATCAGGAACATGATCAGAATCTGGTATTTGACCGCTTCGACCGGCTCGACACCGGCCAGAATCTGCCCGGTCATCATCCCCGGGAGCGCCACCAGCAAGGTCAGCCAGGGCGACACGGTGTGGAACAGCGCCTTCAGCACCAGACCGACCAGGGTCAGTTGCACGACCATGCGCGCCGCCGCGAGCAAAAGCCGCCGTTCGGTGCCGAGCCGGTAATAGATCGACAGCCCGGCGTTGATGGTCAGCAGCGTCGCCGCCAGCGCGATATCCCAATAGCTGAGCTGGACATAGGTCATGACGTCTCCTGCGAAAGCGTGCCGTCCGTCATGCGGTAGCGTTGCTGCGACATGCGCTTCGCCTGGGCCGGGTCATGGGTGACCATGATGATGGTGATGCCGGCGCTGATCTTTTCGTGCAGCAGGCTTTCCACTTTCGACGTGGTTTCCGGATCCAGCGCCGACGTCGGCTCGTCCAGCAACAGCACGCTCGGCCCCTGCACCATGGCACGGAGCAGCGCCAGGCGCTGCTTCTCGCCGGTCGACAGCCGGCTCACCGGCCACGACATCACGTCGCCATGGAAACCGAGGCGCAACAGGTATCCGGCGGCGATATCCGGTGCCTCGAAGTGCATGCCGACCTTGTCCAGCCACCAGCCGCTGTCGGCGGCAACGTACGTCACCTTGCGGCGCCAGGCATGCGCCGGCATGGCGCTTCGTTCCTGCCCGTCCAGCGTCACCCTGCCTGTCGCCGGATCCAGATCGGCGATGGCACGCAGCAACAGCGATTTCCCGGACCCGGAGGCCCCGCGAGTCGCGATGCACGTCCCGCCCTCCAGTTCCAGGCTGACCGGCTGCAGGATAGCGCGCGTCAATTGTTCAACGACCAGCATGGCTTATGGTGACGTAGCCCGTGCGCGTCGACAAGCGTCCAGTGATCGGCTAACAGAAGAAGCAGACGCGGAGGAACTGACGATGCCCGATGCACAGCCGCTCCGGCTATGGGAAGAAACCGTATCTTCGGACTGGGTCGACTATAACGGCCACATGAACGTCGCCTATTACGTGCTGATTTTCGATCATGCAACGGATGCCTTGCTGGCCGAAATCGGCATGGACGAGGCGCTCCGCCTGGAAACGGGCAGTTCCGTCTTCGTCGCCGAGGCGCATATCACCTATGACAACGAAGTCCTCGAGGCTGAGCGCGTCTATGTGACGACACAACTGCTCGACTGCGATGAAAAAAGACTGCATCTGATCCACACCATGTATAACTGTCGCGACGACAGTCTGTGCGCGACAAACGAACTGATGATTCTGCATGTCAATCTGAACACCCGGAAGGTCGGCCCGTTTCCCGATCACGTGCAGGCCCGCATGAATGACATATATAAAGTCCATGAAAATATCGCCGCACCGGCGCAGAAGGGCCGTGTCATCGGCATCCGCCGCGGCCACAGACCTGCTTAACGCTCAACGAAAGTCCGACCGATCATGACGCTGATCTCACAGGAAGTTTTCGACCGCATCCCGACGCCGGTCATCGTCGTCGACGAGAAGCGCCGTATCCTGCACGCCAACAGTGCGTCGCTTGAGCTGATCGGCAACAACGCCATCGGCCGCGATCTGGCGCTGAGCCTGCGTCACCCCAACATCCTCGACGGGCTGGACCGGGTCCTCAAGGGCGCGGCGGACGCCGAGGGCGAGATTTCGATCCCGGTCCCGGTGGCGCGCAGCATGGCCTACAGGATCGAGCGGCTGGGCGACGTGCCGCTGGCCGACAGTTCCCTCGCCACGCTGGTGCTGAGCGATATCACCGCGGCCAAGAAAGCCGAGGAGATGCGCGCCGACTTCGTCGCCAACGTGTCGCACGAGCTACGCTCGCCGCTGACCGCGCTGATCGGCTTCATCGAAACACTGCGCGGGCCGGCCAGCGACGATACCGAAGCCCGGGCCCGGTTTCTCGATATCATGTTCCGGGAATCGCAGCGCATGGCGCGGCTGATCGACGATCTGTTGTCGCTGTCGCGGGTCGAAATCAACGAACACGTGCCGCCGCGCAAGGCCGTCGATGTGGTGCGCTCCATCAACAACGTGCTGGAAGCCCTGGAGCCGCAGGCCGCGGCACGGGGAATTCGCTTCAATATCGAGCGCAGCCAGGACCTGCCCAACGCCATCGCCGATTCCGATCAACTGCATCAGGTGTTCCGCAACCTGATCGAAAACGCCATCAAGTACGGCGGCGACGACAAGCCCATCGACATCACCCTGAATTCCGTCGAGCGGATACCCGGCTCGGCCAGGCCCGGCGTCTCTATCGCCATCCGCGATCACGGCCCGGGCATCCCCAAGGAACTGATCCCCCGCCTCACGGAACGGTTCTTCCGGGTCGACGAGGCCCGGTCCAGCAATGCGGATACCGGGATCGGCAGCACCGGCCTCGGTCTGGCCATCGTCAAACACATCATCAGCCGCCATCGCGGCCACATGACGGCACAGAGCACGCTGGGCGAAGGCAGCACCTTCACGGTCTTCATTCCGACCGATCTGCAGCCCAGAATTGAACGAATCTGACTGCTTCTGACCGGTTCAAGCCTTTATCCACAGCCATGTTGAGCTATGTCATAAAAATGTAGCATTTATGTCATATATTGTAAGCGATCGATACGTAGGTTCCGCCGTGAATGGGCGCCCGGATCGTAATTTGACGTCAAGGGAACCCGCTTTAACGGAGACATCTCCGAAACGCATTTAGGCAGGAGTTAGCCATGTATCGTAAGTTTCTCGGGATCGCCGTTGTCACCGGCCTCGCTTTCGCCGGTTCAGCTGCAGAAGCCCGCGACCAAATCCGCATCGTCGGATCGTCCACCGTCTACCCGTTCGCAACCGTTGTCGCCGAACAGTTCGGCAAGACCACCAGCTACAAGACCCCGGTCATCGAAAGCACCGGTTCCGGCGGCGGCTTCAAGCTGTTCTGCGCCGGCGTCGGCGTCGAGCACCCGGACATCACCAACGCCTCGCGCCGGATCAAGAAATCCGAAGTCGAGACCTGCGCCAAGAACGGCGTCGCCGATGTCACCGAAATCAAGATCGGTTATGACGGTATCGTTTTCGCCAACGCCAAGACCGCGCCGAAAATGACCCTGACCAAGAAGCAGATTTTCCTGGCACTGGCCAAGACCATCCCCGACGGCAAGGGCGGCTTCAAGGACAACGACAACATGAAGTGGTCGGATGTCGACAAATCGCTGCCGGCGATCAAGATCGAAGTGCTCGGCCCGCCGCCGACCTCCGGCACCCGTGACGCCTTCGCCGAACTGGCGCTTGAAGGCGGTTGCAAGGCTTTTGATGAAATCAAAGCTCTGAAAAAGTCCGACAAGAAGAAATACAAGGCCATCTGCCACGGCGTCCGTGAAGACGGCGGCTATGTGGAAGCCGGCGAGAACGACGTGCTGATCGTCCGCAAACTGGAAGCCAACCCGAACGCCTTCGGCGTCTTCGGCTTCTCGTTCCTTGACCAGAACGCCGACAAGGTTCAGGGCTCGGTCATCGGTAAAGTTGCCCCGACGTTCGAAACCATTGCCGACGGCACCTACCCGGTGTCACGTCCGCTGTTCTTCTACGTGAAGGGCGCGCACGTCGGCAAAGTGCCCGGCATCAAGGAATACGTTGCTGCCTTCACCGCCGAAAAAATGTTCGGTCCGGACGGCATCCTTTCCGACAAGGGTCTGATCCCGATGCCGGATGCGGAACGCAAGAAGTTCCAGAAAGACGGCGAGATGATGGCCAACAACATCTCGATGTAAGGAAAAAGGGTCCTCGGTTATTTACCGGGGACCCCCTTCATCGCATTAGTTTTTAGATTTTATTTCGTTCCATTCCGCTTTTACGGCGCAGCAGAAAGTCTGATTGATGTCTTTTACGTTCGTACTCGGCTCGCTGATCATCCTGACGATCGCCGGCTATTATCTTGGACGCTCCCGCTCGCTCGCGAGCGCCGGCGGGTCACTGGGCAAGCTGCACTCCCGGCCCCATTACTACGGATATTTCGTCGCGTTATGGTGCGGCATTCCGACGCTGCTGATCCTTGGTGCCTGGACCATGTTCCAGACGCCGATCGTCGAAGCCCTGGTTCAGGGCAGTCTGCCGGAACAGATCCTGCACAGCGACGCGTCGCAGATGTCGCTGATCATGAACGATATCCGCAATCTCGCATCCGGCAATATCACGTCAGGAGAAATCACCCCGGCGATGCAGGCTGCCGCTGATCATTACGTCAGCCTCAGCAGAACCAGCGCCCTCGCCCAGTTCGTCATCATCCTCGCCATCGGGATTGCGGCCATGGCCTATGCCCGCGGCAAAATCTCCCCTCAGCTTCGCGCCCGAAATCAGGTCGAAAAAGCGATGATGACGATCTTGATCGTATGTTCGATCATCGCCATTCTGACCACCATCGGCATCGTCATGTCGCTGGTCTTCGAATCCTGGCGCTTCTTCGAAAAGATTTCCCCGGCCGAGTTCCTGTTCGGTCTGGAATGGAGCCCACAGACGGCGTTGCGGTCCGACCAGGTCGGCGCCAGCGGCGCATTCGGCGCCATCCCGCTGTTCGCCGGCACCCTGCTGATTTCCCTCGTCGCGATGTGCGTCGCCGGTCCGATCGGCCTTCTGTCCGCCATCTACATGGCGGAATACGCCCCGAACAAGGTGCGCGGAACGGTCAAGCCGCTGCTGGAAATCCTCGCCGGTATCCCGACCGTCGTCTACGGCTTCTTCGCGGCGCTGACCGTGGCCCCGTTCCTGCGTGACCAGGGATCGCTGTTCGGCCTCGACATCTCGTCCGAAAGCGCCCTCGCCGCCGGTCTGGTGATGGGCATCATGATTATCCCGTTCGTCTCGTCGCTCAGCGATGACGTCATCAATTCCGTACCGCAAAGCCTGCGCGAAGGCTCCTACGGTCTCGGCGCGACGAAATCGGAAACCATCAAGCGGGTGATCCTGCCGGCCGCCCTGCCGGGGATCGTCGGCTCGTTCATGCTGGCGATCTCGCGCGCCATCGGCGAAACCATGATCGTCGTCATGGCTGCCGGACTGGGCGCCAACCTGACCGCCAATCCGTTCGAGGCGGTCACCACCGTGACCGTGCAGATCGTCACGCTACTGGTCGGTGACCAGGAATTCGACAGTGCCAAAACCCTCGCCGCGTTTGCGCTGGGCCTGGTGCTGTTCTGTGTCACCCTTTGCCTCAACATCATCGCCATGGCGGTGGTCAACAAATACCGAGAGCAGTATGACTGATGCCGTTATGAACGAATTACAAACGAACAAATCCGCCAGCGAACAAGCCGCCCGCGATCGTGCCAGCCATGCATCCGATGCCGTCAAACGCAGCCTGAAAAAGCGTTATGCCGCCGAAGCCCGGTTTCGCGCATACGGGATCGGTGCCATCGCCATCGCGGTCTGCTTCGTCGCCGTGCTTTTCACAACGATCATTTCCAGCGGCCTGCCGGCCTTCACGGAAACCACGATCACGCTGAACGTCGAGCTCAAGGAAGATGTGATCGACCCCGCAGGCACCCGCGATCCGCAGACCCTCGTTACCGCCAACTACCGCAAGATCGTCTTTGATACGCTGCTCACCGAATTCCCGGACGTTTCGGGCCGCCGCGACCGCCGCGAGCTGACGGCGATCCTCAGCCCCGGGGCCAGCTTCAAGGTGCAGCAGATGGTGACCGCCGATCCGTCGCTGATTGGTCGGACGGTCACCATCGACCTGCCGGTCGCCGCCGACTTCGATCTCTACAAGAAAGGTGTGATCCACAAGGGCACCGACGAGGCCGACCGCCGCGTTTCCGACAAACAGATGGCCTGGTTCGACGCCCTCGAGGAACGCGGCGTCATCACATCGAGTTTCAATACCACCTTCTTTACCAACGCCGATTCCCGTGAACCGGAACTGGCCGGCATATGGGGTGCCACCATGGGCTCGCTGTTCACCATGCTGGTGACGTTGCTGCTGTCGTTCCCCGTCGGCGTCTCGGCGGCGGTGTATCTGGAAGAATTCGCGCCGAAAAACCGCCTGACTCAGATCATCGAGGTCAACATCAACAACCTCGCCGCGGTGCCGTCGATCGTCTTCGGCCTGCTCGGCCTCGCAGTGTTCATCAACTTCTTCGGCCTGCCCCGCTCGGCGCCGCTTGTCGGCGGCATGGTGCTGGCCCTGATGACACTGCCGACCATCATCATCGCCGGCCGCGCCGCGCTGAAGGCGGTGCCGCCGTCGATCCGCGAAGCCGCGCTCGGCCTTGGCGCCTCGCGCATGCAGGTCGTCACGCACCATGTGCTGCCGCTGGCCATGCCAGGCATCATGACCGGGACCATCATCGGCATGGCCCAGGCGCTTGGCGAAACGGCCCCGCTGCTGATGATCGGCATGGTCGCCTTCATCGTCGACATCCCGGGCAGCATCACTGACCCGGCGACCGTGTTGCCGGTGCAGGTCTATCTGTGGGCGGACAGCCCCGAGCGGGCGTTCGTTGCCCGCACCTCGGCAGCCATCATGGTGCTGCTGACATTCCTAATTTTCATGAACGCATTGGCCGTCGTGTTGCGTAAAAAATTCGAACGGCGCTGGTAGGAGAGACCCTGACGATGGGCGAAATAGATATGAGCAATTCCGTGCAACCGAAGGCGCCGCTGGCGGCCGACGTCACTGCCGGACGCAAAACCAAGTTCCACACCCGTGGCGTGCAGGTCTTCTACGGCGAAAAGCAGGCGCTGTTCGATGTCGACCTGGACATCTACGAAAACGAAGTGACGGCGCTGATCGGCCCGTCGGGCTGCGGCAAGTCGACGTATCTGCGCACGCTGAACCGGATGAACGACACCATCGACATCTGCAGCGTCAAGGGCACCATCGAGCTTGACGGCACCGATATCTACTCGAACGCCATCGACGTCGTGCACCTGCGCGCGCGGGTCGGCATGGTGTTCCAGAAACCGAACCCGTTCCCGAAATCGATCTACGAGAACATCGCCTACGGGCCACGCATTCACGGCATCGCCACCGGCAAGGAAGAGATCGACCGTATCGTCGAGGAAAGCCTGATCAAAGCCAGCCTTTGGAACGAGGTCAAGGACCGGCTCGAAGAACCGGGCACCGGCCTGTCGGGTGGTCAGCAGCAGCGTCTGTGCATCGCCCGCGCCATCGCCGTGCAGCCCGAAGTGATCCTGATGGATGAGCCGTGCTCGGCGCTCGATCCGATCGCCACGGCCCGGATCGAGGAACTGATCGACGAACTGCGCGATAACTTCACCATCGTCATCGTCACCCACTCGATGCAGCAGGCGGCCCGCGTGTCGCAGCGCACCGCGTTCTTCCACATGGGCGATCTGGTCGAAGTCGGCGAGACCGGCAAGATCTTCACGACCCCCAAGGATCAACGCACCCAGGATTACATCACCGGACGATTCGGCTGATCATAAGGAAAACGTTATGCCCGAAGAACACGACCACATCGTTTCCCGTTTCGACGAAGACCTGAATCAGCTCGACAACCTGATTGCTGAAATGGGCGGCCTTGCAGAACATCAGTTCGCCGACGCCATCAAGGCGCTGGTGCGCCGCGACAGCGAACTGGCCGAACAGGTCATCGTCAGCGACAAGCGCATCGACGCCATCGAAGAAAGCGTCGATGCGCACACCATTTCGATGCTGGCGCTGCGCCAGCCGATGGCCGACGACCTTCGCGTCGTCATCACGGCGCTCCGGATCGCCAGCGTCATCGAACGCATCGGCGATTATTCGAAAAACATCGCCAAGCGCACCGTCGCCATCACCCAGGCACCCCCCGTCGGACCGAGCCGCACCATCTCGCGCATGGGCACCGTGGTACAGGGCATGATTAAGACCGTGCTCGATGCCTACCTGCAACGCGATGCCGAACTGGCCCGGGACGTGCGGATGCGCGACGAGGAAGTCGACGCGCTGCATACCAGCCTGTTCCGCGAACTGCTGACCTATATGATGGAAGACCCGCGCAGCATCTCGGCGTTCGCGCACCTGCTGTTCGTTGCCAAGAACATCGAACGAATCGGCGACCACGCGACGAACATCGCCGAACACGTTCATTTCCTCGTCCATGGCTCGCTTCCTGAAGAAACGCGCCCAAAGGACGATCAATCAAGCTATACCGTCGTCGGCGGTGAAGACTGAGTTAGAGACGAACAATGTCAGACACATCACGCATACTCATTGTCGAGGACGATCCCTCCCTCGTCGAATTGCTGCGTTACAACCTTGAAAACGAGGGGTTCGACGTCGCCGTCGCCCGTGACGGCGAAGCAGGACTTGAAGCCGTGGATTCCGATATTCCGGATCTTGTGGTGCTGGACTGGATGCTGCCGAACGTGTCGGGAATCGAAATCTGCCGCCAGTTGCGTCAGAAATCCGAGACCCGCAGCATGCCGGTCATCATGCTGACCGCGAAGGGCGAGGAAAACGATCGTATCCGCGGCCTGGAAACCGGTGCCGACGACTACATCGTCAAACCGTTTTCGCCGGCGGAACTGACGGCGCGCATCAAGGCCGTGCTGCGCCGCGCGCACCCCGAACAAAGCGGTGAAATGCTGACGTACGCCGACATCGAAATGGATACCACCTCGCACCGCGTGACCCGGAACGGCCAGGCGATCAAGCTGGGTCCGACTGAGTTCCGCCTGCTTCGTTCGTTCCTCGAAAAGCCGGGCCGCGTGTTCTCACGCGAACAGTTGCTCGACAAGGTCTGGGGCCGCGACATCTTCGTCGAGCTTCGCACCGTCGATGTGCACATCCGCCGTCTGCGCAAGGCCCTCAACGCCGGTTCGGACGCGGACCTTATCCGCACCGTGCGCTCGGCCGGTTACTCGCTCGACGCGGCGAAATACTGAACCGGGCAAATATCTCGGCAGATCGGCGGCGTTAGCCTTTTCTTTAAGGAATTCAGCCCTATGCTTCTATTCGGAGCCGGGGGCAAGAATGCCGCAATCGCGTTTTACATACGGACACATCCAGTCCGCCTTCAGAAAGACCGTCCGCAACGAACATCTGTTGCTGGTCGCGCTTGGGCTCGTCATCGGCTGCGTTTCAGGTGCCGCCGTCATTGCCTTTCGCGAAGCTATCGAGGCGGTGGAGCTTTCGACGTTCGGCATCACCACGTCCATGCTGGCACGCTATGAGATCACCCTTAATTCCTGGCGGGTCGTTCTGGTGCCGGCCGCCATCGGTCTCCTCGTCGGCCTGATCACCTGGAAATTCATGCCGGGCGGAAAACCGCAGGGCGTTGCCGACGTCGTCGAAGCCTCGGCCATGCGCGCCGGGCATATGTCGTCACGGGTCGGCATCGTGTCGGCCGTCTGCAGCGCATTGTCGATCGGCGGCGGTGCGTCGGTCGGCCGCGAAGGCCCTGCCGTCCACCTTGGTGCTTCGCTGGCCGGACTGTTCGCACGGAAACTGCACCTCTCGCGATCGCTGTCCAGAACCCTGCTCGGTTGCGGCGTCGCCGCCGCCGTTTCCGCCTCGTTCAACGCGCCGATCGCCGGCGCCCTGTTTGCCACCGAAGTCGTGGTCGGACAGTACGCGCTGAAGACCTTCGCCCCCATCGTCGTCGCCAGCGTCGCCGGCACGGCGCTGTCGCACATTCACTACGGCGAAGTCTCGGCGTTCCTGCTCGGCAACAACTACATTGCCTCGTTCTGGGAGTTTCCGGCCTTTATCGGTCTCGGCGTGGTCGCCGCTATCGCCGCCATCGTCATGATGCAGAGCATCTTTATGCTGCAACAGTTCTCCAACAGGATCGATATACCGGTGTGGACGAAGCCGGCCATCGCCGGCGCCATCGTCGGCATCATCGCCATCTGGCTGCCGCAAATCCTCGGTGTCGGTTACGGGTTCATCGAATGGGCGATCCTCGGCCAGTTCGATGTGCAGCTTTTGATCGCCATCGGCATCGCCAAGGTATTCGCCACGGCGCTGTGCCTCGGCTTCGGCTTTTCCGGCGGGGTTTTCTCGCCGGCGCTGTTTCTGGGCGCGGCGGTGGGATCGTCTTACGGCCTGATCGCCGCCGACGTCTTTCCCGAGCTGGCATCCAGTGTCGGCGTCTACACGGTCGTCGGCATGGGTGCGGTCGCCGCCGCCGTGCTCGGCGCGCCGATCTCGACGACGCTGATCATTTTCGAGATTACAGGCGACTACAAGCTGTCGCTCGCCGTGATGCTGGCCATCGTCGTGTCGACGGAACTGACGCACAACCTGTTCGGCGCCTCGTTCTTCGCCGAAACGCTGCGACGGCGCAACGTCGACCTCAGGGACGGGTTCGAGACCGAGGTTCTGGACACCATCAAAGTCCGCCACATCCTCGATCACGGCACCAACGTCACCGCCGAGACCATCGGCATGGACACCCCCATGGCCGTGATCCGCGAGAAGCTCAGCGCGTCGACCACCGGCGAGTTGTTCGTGGTGCAGCCGACCGGCGAGCTATACGGCACCATTACCCTGCAGGATTGCGGCGTGACCCTGTTCGATCCCGAATGCAACGATCTGCTGCGCGCCGCCGACGTGGCGCGGCTGCATCCGCCGGTGCTTAACGAAGGCGACAACCTGGGCGTTGCCATGCGGGTGATGCGCGACACCGGCGAGGATCACATCGCCGTGCTGCGCGATCCGCACACCAAGGTCTTCACCGGCTGCGTGCACCACCGCGACGTGATGACGGCCTATAACCGGGCCCTGCTGAAGGTCCGCCACGAAGAGCACAATCAGTAACCCCTAATCCGGGCACCGGACGTTCATTATTCTCGAAGCTGGCGGTTTTCAGGCGCTCTTCACGTGATATAACCGGCGTATGTCCGATCCCTTCGAACTTGACGACGATCCCCGTCCCGCACCGCCGGCCCGCCAGCAGGCACCGGCCTATCTGGACGGGCTGAACGAGACCCAGCGCGAGGCCGTCGACGCCGTCGAGGGTCCAGTGCTGGTACTTGCCGGGGCCGGCACCGGCAAGACCCGTGTGCTGACCACGCGGCTTGCGCATATCCTGATGCAGAACCGCGCCAATCCCGGCGAAATCCTCGCCGTGACCTTCACCAACAAGGCCGCGGGCGAGATGAAGGAGCGGGTTTCGCACCTGGTCGGCCGCCCGGTCGAGGGCTGGTGGGTGGGCACTTTCCATGCCATCGGCGCGCGCATGCTGCGTGCCAATGCCGAGGCCGTCGGACTGAGCCCGCAGTTCACGATCCTCGACGCCGACGATCAGGTGCGGCTGATCAAGCAGCTCATCGACATTCACGAGATCGACGAAAAGCGCCTGCCGCCGCGTGCCATTTCCGGGATCATCCAGCGCTGGAAGGACCGCGGCTTCATGCCCGACAAGGTCCCCGCGTCCGATGCCGGGCACGGCGACGGCAAGGTACTGGACCTTTACAAGGATTATCAGGAACGCCTGCAGACCCTGAACGCCGCCGACTTCGGCGATCTTTTGCTTTTGTGCCTGAAGCTTTTCCAGGAACAGCCGGATGTCCTGAAAAGCTATCAGCGCCGCTTCCGCTACATCATGGTCGACGAATACCAGGACACCAACGTCGCGCAGTACCTGTGGCTGCGGCTCCTGGCGCAGGAATACCGCAACATCTGCTGCGTCGGCGACGACGACCAGTCGATCTATTCCTGGCGCGGCGCGGAGGTCGGCAACATCCTGCGTTTCGAGGAGGATTTTCCGGGCGCGCGTGTGGTCCGGCTCGAACGCAACTACCGCTCGACGCCGCATATCCTGGCCGCCGCCTCGGGGCTGATCACGTTCAACGAGGGCCGTCTCGGCAAGACGCTGTGGACCGACATCAACGACGGCGAAAAGGTCCGCGTGCGCGGGGTCTGGGACGGCGAGGCCGAAGCCCGGCTGGTCGGCGACGAGATCGAGGCATATCAGACCAAGGGCGAAAAGCTCAGCGACATGGCGGTGCTGGTGCGTGCCGGATTCCAGACCCGGGAATTCGAAGAACGGTTCATCACCCTCGGCCTGCCGTACCGCGTCATCGGCGGCCCGCGCTTCTACGAGCGCCAGGAAATCCGTGACGCCGTCGCCTATCTGCGTATCGTCGCTCAACCCGACGACGATCTGGCGTTCGAGCGGATCGTCAACGTGCCGACCCGGGGCATCGGCAAATCGACGCTGCAGACCATCCATACCTATGCCCGTGCCGAGCGGATATCGCTGACCCGGGCCATTACCCTGTTGCTGGAAACCGACGAACTGCGTCCGCAGGCGCGCAAGGCGCTCGGTGATCTGCTTGCCAATTTCGACATGTGGCGCGTGCAGGCATCGACCCACGGCCCGGCGGAAGTCTGCAAGCAGATCCTGGAGGACAGCGGCTACATAGACATGTGGCGCGCCAAGAAGGAACCGGACGCACCGGGGCGGCTCGACAACCTCAAGGAACTTGTCGTCGCCCTTGAGGATTTCGAAACGCTGGGCGCGTTCCTGGAACACGTCAGCCTGGTCATGGAGAACGAGGAACGCACCGATACCGACAAGGTCAGCATCATGACGCTGCATGGCGCCAAGGGTCTGGAATTCCAGACCGTGTTCCTGCCCGGCTGGGAAGAAGGCCTGTTTCCGAACCAGCGCTCTCTCGACGAGGGCGGTCTGGCGTCGCTCGAGGAAGAACGCCGGCTGGCCTATGTCGGCATCACCCGGGCCCGCAAGCACGCGATGATTTCCTATGCCGCCAACCGCCGCGTCTATGGCCAGTGGCAAAGTGCGACACCGTCCCGCTTCGTCGATGAACTGCCGGCCGATCATATTGACGTGTTTTCCGAAAGCGGCGTCTATGCCCGCCAGGACGCGGCGACGAAAACCATGGACGACCCGTTTGCCGGTGTCGACGGCATTCCCCGCTCTCGCCGCCGCATGATCGAGGTCTCGCAGAGCGCTGCCTACAAACCGGCCGGCGACGGCAGCGGTTTCAAGACAGGCATCCGCGTGTTCCATCAGAAATTCGGCTACGGCAAGATCACCGCCATCGACGGCGACAAGCTCGAAATCGATTTCGAGAAAGCCGGTCCCAAGCGCGTCATGGCCAGTTTCGTCCTGCCGGCATGATGAGCGCCCCGCCCCCGCAGCTGCTGTGGCGGCTTGAAGTCACGGTACCGATGCACGCAGCACCGGCGTTCGAAACATTGCTGGAGGGTGTTTCCGTCGCCGTGACGTCGTTCGGCGATGACGGAATCCCGTGGCGCATCGAAGGCTATACGGACACAGACCCGGACATCGCCGCGATCGAAGCCGGGCTGGCCATGACCGCGAAAGCCACCGGCATTGAGACGCCGGTGCTCAGCGTCGAATTCCTGACGCCAAGGGACTGGCTGGCGGAGAACCTCGCCATGTTCGAGCCGCTCCGGATCGGACGGTTCTTCGTCTACCCGAGCCATTATGACGGCAAACTGCCCTCCGCCTGCATCCCGTTCCGCATCGACGCCGGGACCGCTTTCGGTTCGGGCACGCACCCGACCACGGGCACGTGTCTGATGGCGCTGGCGGACATTGCCAAGTCGAAACAGGTCGCACGCGCGCTGGATCTCGGCTGCGGCTCCGGGATTCTCGCCTTCGCCATCGCCCGGCTGTGGCCGGCGCGTGTGCTGGCCGTCGACATAGACCCGGAAGCGGTTCGTGTCACCCGCCGCAATACCCGCGACAACAATCTGCAAGGCCGCATCGATACCCGTCGCAGCGTCGGCTATACAAGTGACGCCGTGCGCGATGCCGCCCCGTTCGACCTGATCGTCGCCAACGTGCTGGCGCGGCCGCTGATCGCCATGTCCGCATCGACCGCGCGTTGTCTGTCACCGGGCGGCATCGTCGTGCTGTCGGGACTGCTGGAACGCGATGCCCGCTGGGTGGTTTCTCGGCACCGCGCACAGGGCCTCGTCTTCGAACGGCAATGGTGCAAAGATGGCTGGGCCAGCCTTGTAATGCGAAAACCCGGGGGAAAATGAGAACCCCATGATCGATCCCGACCGCCGCCGCCGTCTCGTGCATCTGCTCATCGGCATCAACGGTGCCGGGTTCGTTCTTGTCGGCACATTCCTGAGCGGCGCCGCCAAGCTCGGTTACGTGCCGTGGTACGGGATTGCCGGCGTCGTCGTCATGTTCTTCGGCATCGTCGTGCCGTTTCACCGCGAGTTCGTGTCGCTGCGCCAGGGTTTCGAGGAAGTCGAGCGAGAGACCCTGAAAACCATCCGCCGCAACCGGCAGCTGGAAATCGGCCAACAGACAGTTCTGGATTCAGGCACCCGCCCGCAACCCTTCAAGCGGGTCCGCAACCAGCCGCTGATCGCGCTGGCCATTACCCTGGTCGCATGGATACTGGTCGGCATCGAAGCCGGACGCTGGCTGTTCGGCCGCTAGACGTCTTCGGTCCTGGGCAGGGACTTGAAGGCGGCGAGTGCGCGTTCGCGGGCTTGCTTGTGATCGACGACCGGGCGCGGGTAATGCACGCCCAGTTCTATCCCGGCATCGTGCAGGACGTCGTCCGGGGCCTCCCACGGCGCGAACAGGTATTTGTCCCCCAGCTTCGCAATCTCCGGCACATAACGTCGGATATACGCGCCGTCGGGATCAAATTTCGACCCCTGCATGATCGGATTGAAAATGCGGAAGAACGGCGCGGCATCGGCGCCGCAACCGGCGACCCACTGCCAGCTGAACGCATTCACCGCCAGATCGGCATCGACGAGGGTATCCCAGAACCACGCTTCGCCGGCCTGCCACGGCAACAGCAGATGCTTGACCAGAAACGACGCCGTCACCATCCGCACCCGGTTGTGCATATGCCCGGTCTGCCACAGCTCGCGCATGCCGGCGTCGACCATCGGATAGCCGGTCCTGCCCTGTTGCCAGCTTTTCAGCATGGCGTCGTCATCGGCCCACGGGAACGCTTCGAAGCGCGCATGCATCGGCTCGTCCGGCAAATCCGGCAGATGATAAAAAACGTGATAGGCGAATTCCCGCCAGACGATCTCTTTCAGGAATTTTTCCGTAGCCTCGGTCCAACCCGCCGTGCGCAATGTTTCCTGCCAGATCTGCCGTGGACTGATATCGCCGATATGCAGATACGCAGACAGGTTCGAGGTCACCGCCTCGGCGGGATAATCGCGGAGCTCCTTGTAGCCGCTCAGTCCGTTCGCCAGAAATTCCCGGAGCCTGGCCATTGCTCCCGCTTCGCCTGGCCGCCAGCTCACCCGGAGTCCGCCGGCCCAGTCGGGCGCCGTCGGCAGAAGCCCCCAGTCGTCGAGGCTGTCACTTGCGATATCGTCCGCCGCTGCCCGCAGCGTATCAGGTGCCGCGATCGGCTGTGCGGGATCGCCCAGCTTGCGCAAAGCCTGCCAGTAGCGGGTATAGACCTTATAGAAGCTGCCCTGGCCGGTTTTGATGCTCCACGGTTCGTACAGCAAAGAGCCGTTGAAGCTCTGGCCTTCCAGGCCCCGTTCTTTCAGTGCGTTCTTGATGTTCGTGTCGCGCGCAATCGAGAACGGCTCATAGCAGCGGTTCCAGTACACCCCCGTGGCACCGGTCGCATCGATGATGTCCGAAAGCACCGCCGCCGCATCGCCCTGGCGCAGCACCAGTTTCGATCCACAGGACGAAAGCGCGTCACGCAGTGCCGCGAGAGATCCGTGCAGCCACCACCGCGCCGCGCCCCCCGGCGCCCAGCGGCCCGGTGTTTCATCGTCGAGGATATAAAGCGGGATCACCGGTCGCCCGGACGCCACGGCGGCATCGAGCGCCGGATTGTCGGCAAGGCGGAGATCGTTCCTGAACCAGACGATCAGCGGCGCGGCATCGCTCATGGAGTTGCTTTCATCCACCGCTCGCCGGTTGGGGAAGTTCTGTCCGGAGCGCGGGCTTCACGGTTTGACGCAGTCGTAGCCCCACATGGTCCTGTAGCCGACCGAGCCCAGCTTGACCGGCCCCTGGGACACCGCCTTGAGGCCGTACTTGGCACAGTGCGCTTCGGCAATCGCCGTCGGTTCAGTGAAGCGAATCGTCGTGATGGTAATCGCCGTCGGCGAGGCAGCGATTACCGTTGCCTGATCGGATGTGCTGCATGCACTGAGCGGCAGCAGCAGCGCCATCAGCACTGCCGCGCCCATCATGAAGCGGCTCGATGTTCTCCCAAACATAGGCGGATTGTGCGGAATCAGACCCCTGGGTGCAAGGGCGCGATCAGCCTTCGAAGAACGCTGTCGGGATCAGCAGTTTGTTGCTCTGGCTTTCCAGAAAGCCTGCATCGGCGCTGATCTTCAGATAGCTCTGCCAGTCCGGATCGGCCTGCATGGCGGCACGTTTCTTGGCCCGGTCGGCGGCATCCTCGTAGACCCAGATGTGAACATAGCTGTTGGGATCGCCGGTTTCCGTCATCGCGTACAGCAGGGGCTTGCCGAGATGTCTGGTCTGCGGGGCGTAGCCGTGCTGCACATACAGTTCCAGGTGCTTCTTGATGGTGCCCGGGCGGCAGGTATAGGTGCGGTGGTCGTAAAGCATGTTGGATGTCCTCATAGGTGACGGAAACGGTTTGTGGATGAGACGGTACGACGGGAATAAAAAGAGTCCAATACTGGATTGCCGACGACAGTGTCCTTACATTTAAATTCATAAAATGGGGGATCACAGCTTATGACGACCAACGACAGCAACGCACACCGGCATATCGTCTTTCTCGACCGCGAAACGCTGCCGGACCAGGTCACGGTGCGACCGCCGGATTTCCCGCACACCATGGACGCCTATCAGCGCACCAAGCCCGACGAGGTGGTCGAGCGCGCCAGGGACGCCGAAATCATCATCACCAACAAGGTGCCGCTGCGCGCCGATACCCTGTCCCAGTTACCGAAGCTGAAGATGATCGCCGTTTCCGCCACCGGGACGGACATCATCGACCTCAAGGTCTGCGCCGAACGGAGCATCGTCGTTTCCAACATCCGCGAATACGCCATCGCCACGGTGCCCGAACATACCATGGGACTGATATTGTCCTTGAGCCGCTCGATCCGGCCCTATCACAACTCCGTCGCCGCCGGACGCTGGAAGGAAGCCGATCAGTTCTGCTACTTCGACTATCCGATCTTCGATCTGAAGGGCAAGGTGCTGGGCATCATCGGCGACGGCGTGCTCGGCAAGGCGGTCGCAAGACTGGGCGACGCCTTCGGAATGGAGGTCCGCTATTCGACCTACAAGGGCGTGGATGGCATGGGGCCGCTGTACACACCGTTCGAACGCATTCTTTCGGAAAGCGACGTCATCACGCTTCACTGCCCATTGACGGAGCACACCCGCAACCTGCTGGGCCCGGCCGAATTCGATCTGATGAAAAAGCGACCGCTGATCATCAACGCTGCCAGAGGCGGCCTTGTCGACGAACGCGCGCTTGTCGATGCCCTTAAGGCGGGCAAGATCGGCGGCGCCGGCTTCGACGTGGTGACGACGGAACCGATCCCCGACGATCATCCGTTCATGGAAATCATGGACCGCCCGGATTTCATCCTGACACCGCACGTCGCATGGGCCAGCCTTGAAGCGATCCAGGGCCTTGCCGATCAGATGGTCGACAACATCGATGCCTTCGTCGCCGGCAGCCCCCGCAACGTCGTCACCTAGACCGTGAACTTCTCCGTGCCGTCGTCGTAATTGATCGTATAGAGGTCCTTGCGGCGGTCGATCCAGTTGCGGACCGTGCCGAAGTGCTTGTGGTGCGGCAGCTTGTCCAGATCGACATCGTGGATCAGTACCATTTCCGCGTTCGGCGTGCATTCTGCGGCCACTGCCTCGCGGTCGAACGAAATGTCCGACGGCGTATAGATACCCGACTGCGCATAGTGGATTTCCGCGGTCGAGGTATGCGGCAGGTTGCCGCAGGCCCCGGCCAACGCCACGTATACGTGATTTTCGATGGCCCGCGCATGGGCGCAGTAGCTGACCCTGAGATGCCCCGAACGCATGTCGGTGTTGTAGGGCACGAAGATGATGTTGGCGCCCTTGCCGGCGGCGATGCGCGCCAGTTCCGGAAATTCGATATCGTAACAGATCAGGATCGCGACCTTGCCGCGGTCGGTGTCGAAGACGTGGACCTTCTCGCCTCCGCTGACGCCCCACCACTTGGCCTCGCTGGGGGTGATGTGAATCTTGTACTGTTTTTCGATGGTGCCGTCGCGGCGGAACAGATAGGCGACGTTGTAAAGACGCTCGTCCTCGATCGTCAGGTGCGAGCCGCCGACGATGTTGACGTTGTAGCGGATCGCCAGTTCGTTGAACATTTCCAGATACGGCTCGGTGAACTGATCCAGCGCGCGTGCCGCATCCTGCGGCTTGTCGGCGGGCAGCATGGAAAACAGCTGGGTCGTCAGAAGCTCCGGAAAGACGCAGAAATCCGATCTGTATTCCGATGCAGTGCCGACGAAATGTTCGCACTGCAGGGCGAAGTCCTTGAAGCTTTCGACCCGGTGCATCTGGTACTGCACGACACAGATCCGCGCCGTGCCTGGATGGTTCTGTGCACCGTGTTCCGCCGTGTAATCGGGGTTGCGCCAGATCATCAGCACCGCGTTGCCGCAGCTTTCCTCGTCTTCCGGCAGATACCCCTCGATCACGCGGATGATCTCGAAACCGTTGGCCAGTTGCGCCATCAGCACCGGATCGTCCAGTTCGCGGGCGACGACCTTTTCCACATATTCGTCGGCCGTCATCTCGGCGGCATGTTCGTGATAGTTCGGAATGCGGCCGCCGATGACGATGCCCTTCAGATTCTTTTCGACGACCAGTTCCTTGCGCGCCTCGTACAGACGGCGGGCCAGCTTGTAGCCCTGGTATTCGCGCGACACCGCGATATCGATTCCGTACAGGTATTCCCCGTCCTCGCGGTGGTTGCGGATGAACCCGTCGTCCGTCACCGTATCGAAGTCGTGTGCGCTGGACGCGACGTGGCCGGAAATCAGCAGCGATGACGAAATCGCCACCAGTTCGCCCTCGACCTCGACGCCGAGCTGTCCTTCGGGAAAGGAGCGAAGCTGGCTCAGGTACTGCGGGCGTTCCCATGGCTCGATGCTTTTGAAAACATCGGTCTGCACCTTGAGGACCGCCGGGTAATCCGACACCCGCAGGGGCCGCACCGCGACTTTGCGTTCGTATTTTTCGAGTTCTGCGTCTTCCACGTATGCACCGTCATCCCAGGGTTGATCCGCACCGCGACCATACAGAACAAGAACCCGGTTTCCAAGACGCCGCCCTCGGGAGGAGGGCCCGCGAACAAAAACCGGGCGTCATCCAGGGGGAAATGGATAACGCCCGGTCATGATTGTGCCGGCGCACCGGCAGCATGCGTAGCCAGATCAGTAGGTAACCGTCTTGGCGGCTTCGGCGAGCTGTTCCGGGGTCAGGTTGAACGGTGCCGCCGGGGTCGGTTGGCCGCGCTCGATGACGACCGCCTGAAGCGGCGTGTCCAGGGTGACCGTGCGTCCGTCGGCGCCGGTGATTTCGACGATGCCGTTGTCGATCAGCGCCATGGTCAACTTGTTCTCTTCCTGCAGGCCCCAGAAGTCGGTGCCGCGTACGCCGATGGTCGCAATCGGTGTGTTCAGCACCAGCGTGCCGCCGTCCTGCTTGTTGATCTTGCCCGACACCATGCGGAACACGCCGCGGGTCAGCGTCAGCACGCCTCGGCTCTTCTTGCCCGGTTCGTAAACCATTTCGTCGATGGTCAGCTCGGAGTTATCGCCGATCGACAGCTGGCTGTCATCGATCAGAACGATTTCGGCGCGGGTGTCGTCGCCGGTCAGGATGGTGTCCAGGAACCGAACGTCGCTGCCCTTGTTGAGCGTTCGCGGCAGGCTGCGCAAAACGCTGGTGATGTTGCCGCGCGCGCGGACCACGTCACCGATATACATACCGATAAAATTGTCGATCGAAGCATGTTCTTCCGCCGCGAACGTCTTGTCGGCGGCAACCCCCAGGGCGAGCAGCAGACAAAGGGCTGCACCGGTCATTCGTATTGAACTGCGTAACGTCATCGTCAAAGGAACCTTTCAGCGTCATTTCATATCGCAAGCAATCGCGCGTTTTACGGTCAAAACAGCGCGCTTTTGCTTCTTAGAATCTTTATAAATTATCGGAAGCCACTGGACACTAAGGGATTCTACCTACGTCTACTGTGATTTACATCACATCGAAGGCGATGGAGATGCGCCGCACCGTCCCCGCCAGCGGCACGGTGCGGTGATAAAAATGACTGGGAAACAGAATCATCAAGCCCGGCTCGGGCTTGAAAGTGCGAACGGCCGGGTCGTGGCGGGCGTGAATATCCTCCGGCGCGCGGCCAAACTCGATCCATCCGGCCCGGTCGGGGTCATCCTCCGTGATGCTGTCCGGGACTTCGGCATAGTAGACGCCGGACAGCCAGGCCGCCGGATGGATATGCCCGACCTGGTGGCCGTCCCGGTCCATGACCACCCCCCACACGGAAATCGTCACATCGTCCGGACAGGCATCGAGAAACGGATGCGCCGGCTCGCCGGCGAAATGGCGTTTGTAGGCGCGGAAGGCATCCTCGATTTCAGCCTTGAACGCGGCCATGGGCCCCATCGGTTCCGACAGCAGCTCACCGGAATGACGTCCCATGCGCGTGGCATGCGCTTTCGGCGACGGCGTCAGGGTCGGATGATTGAGCACATGCGCCGCGAGGGCATGGTTATAGTCGGCGATATCCGCATAGCCGTCAGGCACGCGCACCCGACGCGGCAGGATGAAGCGGTCCGGGTCGTCCAACTCAAGCGCCTCAGCCGTCCGCCCCAGATCACGGAGCGCGAAGGCCTTGAAGGAGAGCGCCGCCGGATGCGACGGTTTGCGGGAAAGAAACCGATCGATCCTCGCCAGCGCAGCCTCCGCATCGCCCTGTTCCAGATCCATATCGGCCAGATTGACCGCCGCCTTGGCAAACCCCGGATCGATGTCCAGTGACCGGGCATAGGCACGCGCCGCACCGTCCCGGTCCCCGAGCGCCTTGAACGCCTCGCCCTGGTTCAAGGCCGCCGCCGCATGGCCCGGTTCCAGCGCCAGGGTACGGCGATAGCTTTCAATGGCGCTTTCGTGTTCGCCCAGGCTTTGCAACGCCACCCCCAGATTGAAATGCGCCGCCGCGAGGCCGGGGTCGAGGTCCGTCGCTTTCCGTGCTGCATCGCGCGCGGCGGCGTCATCGCCGCCGGCACTCAGCACCGCCGCCAGATTGGTATGCGCGACCGCGTCGTCGGGCCGGCGCGCGATCAGCGCGTCCAGTTCCCCCCGAGCGCCCGCCAGATCACCGGCGCACCTCAGGGCCTCGGCACGGCCGATGGCCGCCGCTGCATGCTCCAGGTCACGCTGCAGCGCTCTCGCGAACCAGTCCGCCGCATCCAGATGCCGCTCTGCCCCGGCCAGCAGAACGCCGGCGTTGTATGCGGGTTCGGCATAACCCCCGGCAAGATCGTGCGCCGCCGCATAGGCGTCCAGCGCGCCGTCCGCGTCCCCGGCCGCGGCCATCACGTTGCCGAGGTTCATGCGGATTTCCGCATCCTTCGGCGCCCGTGCAGCGGCGTCGCTCAGCAGCGCCAGCGCATCGTCGGCATCGCCGCATTGAAAGGCCGCGATCCCGGCGAGATTGAGCACCGCCGCATCCCGCACTCGCGCCGCCAGCAACTGGCGAAGCTCGGTCCAGGCGTCCTGCGGCCTGCCCTGCGTCAAAGCTTCGCGGGCGCGGGCCAGCCGCTGATCGGTTTTATGGGTGCGTCCCTTTGCCATAGCCGAACCTTCCGACGTCACGGTGTTTCTCGCAAGTCCGCTGATCGGGGGATATAGTAACCCCATGAACGCGCCGACGATGCCGCCCGCCCTTGCCGCCGCCCTTGCCGCCCATCAGAAGGGCGCGCTGGCGGATGCCGAAGCCGGATACCGCGCCGTCATCCGCGAACAGCCGGACAATCCCGACGCCCTGCACCTGCTATCGATCCTGTGCCTGCAGCAGGGCCGCGCCGAGGAAGCCCTGCCGGTCATCGAGCGCGTCATCGAATTGGTTCCCGATGCCGCCGACGCACACGGCAACATGGGGTCCGCACTGCAGGCGCTGGAACGGTTTTCCGAAGCCGTCCAAGCGTTCAGGACCGCCATCTCATTTGCCCCGGACGCCGCGCACCATCATTACAATCTGGGGAACACGCTGCGTGCCGACGGTGACAAGCAGGGCGCCGTCCAGGCCTACCGGGAAGCGATCCGCTGCGCCCCCGATCTGGTGCAGGCGCATTCCAATCTGGCGACGACACTGTCGGAGCTTGGCCTGTTCGACGAAGCGGTCGCGCATTGCAAGCTGGCGATCCAGTATCAGCCGGGCTTCGCCGATGCGCATTACAACCTCGGCAACGCCTACCGCGAGGCTGGCCGCCACGAAGACGCCATCAGGGCCTACAAGGACGCGATCCAGCACAATCCCGATCACGCCAATGCCTATTGCAACATGGGCCTGAGCGAGATGATCGCGCCCGGTCTCGATCAGGCGATCCGCACATTGGGGAAGGCCGTCACCATCGATCCGGCGCACGACATGGCCCGCTTTTATCAGGCGGTGGCCACGGAAATGACCGGTGCCGATGCGGCCAGGCTGTTCGATGACCTGCCCGGCGACGATGACGCGGTCGCCGCATGGTGCGACAGTTGGGATTACGTCAAAAGCCATTCGACGCTCAGCACCGAGATCATACACTGTCCCTATGCACTGTTGAGCCACGCCCTCGATAAGGCGACGCTGGACGGGCTGGCGCTGGAATTCGGCGTGCGGCACGGCCAGTCGATCCGCCATATCGCCGCCGAAACGGACCAGCCTGTGCACGGCTTCGATTCATTTGAAGGCCTGCCCGCCGCCTGGGGCCACGAGCCGGAAGGCGTCTATTCGACCGGTGGCCGGCTGCCCGACGTACCGGACAACGTGACCCTGCACGCCGGCCTGTTCGCCGATACGCTGGAGCCGTTCCTGGAAAAACACCCGGTCCAGATACGGTTCTGCAATATCGACTGCGATATTTACGCCTCCACGGTCACGGTGCTGGACGGAATCGCACCCCGGGTCCGGCCGGGTACGGTGCTGGTGTTCGATGAATACCTGATCAACCCGACATGGCGCGACGACGAACACAAAGCGTTTCGCGAAGCCGTCGAAAAATACGGCTGGACCTACAGCTACCTCGCCTTCGGGATCGTCACCAAGCAGGCGGCGGTCGTCATCGACGGCATCTAATCGCCGCTCAGGTGCAGCACCACGCTGCGGCGGTGCGCCCGCAGGCGGTGTTCGAACAGGTAAATACCCTGCCAGGTGCCGAGCACGGGACGCCCGCCTGCAACCGGGATCGACAGCGACACATCGGTCAGCGCGCTCCGGATATGCGCCGGCATGTCGTCCGGACCTTCCGCCGTGTGGCGGTAGTTGGCCGGGTCTTCCGACACCAGCCGTTTGAAGAACGCATTCAGGTCGAAAATCACGTCTGGATCGGCGTTTTCCTGGATCGTCAGCGACGCCGAGGTATGGCGGCAATAGACGGTCAGCAAGCCGGTCGCGATGCCGCTTTTGGCGCAGAACGACACCGCATCATGCGTGAACTCGTACAGCCCCTGGCCATGCGTCGAAATCTGCAGCTCGGTTTGTGCGTGCACCATATATTTCTGTTAGCATCCCCGGAGACATTTGTAACCGCGAGACTTCCCCGAGACCTGCCGATGCGTATCCGACAAGGCCCCCTGCCCGGCAGCGCCGCCGACGACATCACCCGCGGCGTGGTGCGGCTGATGAACGACATGGGACTGGCGCCGCTGCTCGAATTCCGGCTGACCAACCGGCGCCGGGTCGATGTCGCCGCGCTCGATCGGGACGGCAAGTTCACGGTGATCGAGGTGAAAAGCTCGCTTACCGATTTCCGTACCGACGGCAAATGGCATGAGTACCTGCCGTTCTGCGATTTCTTCTATTTCGCGGTGAACCCGGATTTTCCCCAGGAACATCTGCCCGATGACGCCGGGCTGATCGTCGCCGACCCATACGGTGCAGAGATCCTGCGTCTCGCCCCGGAGGTTGCGATGAACGGCAACCGCCGCCGCACACAGACGCTCAGGTTCGCACGCACCGGCGCCAGCCGGCTGGCCGGGCGCGACGATCCGGGGTTCTGAGAAACTCAGCCGATCCGGTGCAGTTTCTGCCCGTAGGCATTGAGCCAGGCTTCGGCCCGGTCCTCGTAGGGTGTCAGCGTCTGCACCAGCGCATGAAAGCGCGGCCCGTGATTACGCTCGACGATGTGTGCCACCTCGTGCGCAACGATGAAATCGAACACGAACGCCGGCGCCAGGATCATCCGCCAGGAAAAATTCAGGGACCCGTCATGGGCGCACGAGCCCCAGCGCGAGGTGGTATCGCGAACAGTGACGCGCCCGACCTTGACGTTCAGGGCCGCCGCCTTTTCCTGCGCCAGATCGGATAGCCGCTGCTTGGCTTCCTTCTTCAGCCAGTCCTGTAGTCTGCGGGCAAGGTGTTCCCGATCACCTGAAACGCAGATCCGCCCGCCGTCCAGCCACACCCCGCGCCGGGCGCCGGGATGGTGGTCGATGACATGGTCTTCGCCCAGGATCGGTATGGTCCGACCCGGCTCGAAGGGAATGCGTTCGGGCAGTTTTTCGAGCCTGCGGCTGAGCCATGCATGCTGGCTTTCGAGAAAGCCGAGTGCCTCGGCCTCGGACACATGCCATGGCAGGGTCAGCTTGACGCCGTCGGTTTTCGGATCGACGCGGAGGATGATGCGCCGCGCCTGGCGGTTGCGTTTGAGCGAAACTGGCACAGGGCGGCCCTCAAGATCAAAGCAGAATTCCTTGCTTTGCCTGCGGGCCGCCAATGTGCTGAATCAGGCCGCGGCCGGGATCGGCGTGCCGATGGCGTCGAAGGCGGCGAACAGTTCCGAACGCTGCGCATCCGTCAGCGGCACGAACGGCGGCCGCAGGTTTTCCCAGCCGGCCTTGCCGGTGTTGCGCGCCGTCAGCGCCTTCAGGGCGGGCGGCAGCGGATAGCCGGAAACGGCCTTGCGCATGGCGCTCAGGGTTTCGTGCGCGGCCAAAACGTCGGGGCTTTCGCCGCCCGCGACCCAGCCGTTGTAGACCGCACCGTTCAGGAACGACGACACATTCGCGGCCGCCGTGATGCAACCTGCACCACCGCGTTTCAGCAACGGCAGCATCAGATCGTCAGCGCCCGAGAACACGGCAAAGCCCGGGAAGCGTTCCGCCGCACCGGCCATGTTGTCGAACACGCCGGAGCTGTCCTTCATGCCGACCACGGTTTCCGGGTAGGCTTTGAGCAGCATCTCGATCAGGTCATAGGTGATCGGCACGCCCGACATCTGCGGGAAGTGGTAGAGGTAAATCTTCAGCCGGTCGTCGGCGATCTTGTCGATCACTTCGGCAAAGGCATCGAACAGGCCCTGATCGGACATGTTCTTGTAATAGAACGGCGGCAGCATCAGCACGCCCTTGGCGCCGGCGCCGATAGCGGCCTGCGTCAGGTTGATGGAATCGATGGCCGCGCAGCAGCCGGTTCCGGGCATCAGCACATCGCCGGGAACACCGCGCTCGACCAGACCCTCGATGATCGAAATCCGTTCCTTGAGGCCGAAGGAGTTCGCTTCGCCAGTGGTGCCGAGCACTGCAAGTCCGTCGCAGCCGTTGGCGAGCAGCCATTTGCTGTGTTCCGCCATCAGGTCGAGATCGGGCGACAGGTCATCCTTGACCGCGGTGACGACGGCGCTGAATACGCCTTTATAGGGTGAGTTGCTCAACTTCTTTCCTCCTCGGGTTCGTGCGTTCGGTGCTCAGGTTTATTTGGGCTCACCTGGCCCAGTCTACAACATAATCTTCCATGTCCTCGACATCGCGTTCGGACACGATCCGTCCGAATACAGATATGCCGGCCTCGATCACCGTGTCGGTGGTCCCCGAAACCAGCGGATGCCACCATTCCAGATCCTTGCCTTCGGCAAGACGGCGATAGGCGCACGACATCGGCAGCCAGGGGATGGTGCTGACGTTCTGCGGCGTCAGCCGCCGGCAGTCGGGAACGAAACGTTGACGGTCCTCATAGCTGGTACAGCGGCACGTGTCGAGGTCCAGCAACCGGCAGGCGGCGTTGGTATAAAGAATCTCCCCGGTATCTTCGTGTTCGAGCTTGTTGAGGCAGCACTTGCCGCAGCCGTCGCAGAGCGACTCCCACTCCGGGCCTGTCATCTCGTGGAGCGCCTTGCGCTTCCAGAACGGCACCTCGTCGCGGGTGCCCTTTTTCTTTTTGCCGAAGCCCATCACGCGCCGTCCGCCCGTTCCAGATCGATCAGGTGGATGAACGAACCGACGACTCGGCGGTCGGCGAGGCCGGTTTCCCCCAGCTCGCGGCCGCTGGCGTCCTCGGCACGGAACAGCGGCAGGCCCGGGCCTTCCTCGACGATGCTCGCGAAATGGAACTCATGGCCGCGAAACCGCGTTCTGGCGCCGCCCAGCGGCCCTGCCTTGGCCAGCGTGACACGGCGATAACCGATATGCAGGCGCTTCGTGGCGAAGCTGGTTTCCAGCGGCAGCAGGCCGGCCATCGGATGACGCCGGCCCTCTGCATCGGTGAGGCCGTGGCCCAGCACGATGTAGCCGCCGCATTCGCCGAACACCGGCTTCGAGGCATCCGCCGCCTGCTGCAGGCCGTCCATGAAATCCCAGTTCGACGCGATGCGCCCGGCGTGCAGTTCCGGATAGCCGCCCGGCAGATAGATCGCATCCGCCTTCGGGTCCGGGGCCTGATTGGTCAGCGGTGAAAAGAAACTGATTTCCGAACCCGCCGCGCGCCAGCCTTCGAGCACCGCCGGATAGGCGAACGCAAAGGCATCGTCGCGGGCCACGGAAATACGCTGGCCCAGCGGCGGGATCAGCACCGGGGCATCGGACTTGGGCCGTACCGGCCACGGCCGCATGGCGCGGCGCATGGCGGAAACGTCCAGATGCTCGCCGATCCAGTCGGCGGCCTTGTCGAGAAACGCTTCGAGATTCCTGTGCTCGCGCGCCTGTACCAGGCCAAGATGCCGGGACGGCATTTCCAGACTTTCGTTCCTGGGCAGCGCACCGAAGATTTCCAGATCCGGTGCGATCCGCTTCATCGCTTCCGTGAGAATTTCAACATGCCGCGCGCCGCCGACCCTGTTGAAAATCACGCCAGCGACATCGACCCCCTTGCGGTGTTCGGCGAACCCCTTCGCCAGCACCGCGGCACTGGCCGCCTGTTTCGAGGCATCGATCACCAGCACCACCGGCCAGCCGGTGATTTCCGCCAGCGCGGCGGTGGAGCCGTCATTCACGTCGTCGCTCGGCACCGCGCCGTCGAACAGACCCATGACCCCTTCGCAGATGATGTCGTCGGCCTTCGCCGCCATGTCGCCGGCCAGTTCGGCCAGGGTCTCGGCGCGCATCGCCCACGGGTCGAGATTACGGCACGGGCGGTTGGTGGCGGCCGTATGGAAAGCGGGATCGATATAGTCGGGACCGGTCTTGGCGGAGATCACGTCGATCCCGGTTTCGCGCAGATGCCTGAGCAGGCCGAGGGTGATCAGCGTCTTGCCCGCACCAGAGGACGGCGCGGCGATGATCAGCCCGCTGCCGGGAACGCCCGATAATCTTCGAGCCGTCACAGAAGCTTCCCGATCCTCTCGGCCATCGCCTGAGGGTCGGTGCCGTGCGAAAAATGTGTCACCAGCTTCCCGTCCGGGCCGACCAGATAGATGATCGAAGTGTGGTCGACGAGGTAATCCTGCGGATCGCTGCCCTGCGGATCGTTCTTGCGGTAATAGACACGGTATTCGCGCGCCACCGCCTTGATCTGCTCCTCGGTCCCGGTCAGCCCGACGGTGCGCGGATGGAAGAAAGGTACGTATTCGGCAAGGTGATCCGGCGTATCGCGGGCCGGGTCGACACTGATGAAAACAGGCGTGATCTTTGCCGCTTTCTCTTCGCCGAGCATGTCGAGCGCGCTCGCCATGTCGCTCAGCGCGGTCGGGCAGACATCGGGGCAATAGGTGTAGCCGAAGTAAAGCAGCATGTACTTGCCGCGGAAGTCCTGTTCGGTGACCGTCTCGCCCTTGTGATTGACGAGCGTGAACGGGCCGCCGACCGATGGCCCGCTGTCGGACTGGGAACTGCCCGCCGTCTCGCCGCCGCGCTTGGCAAAGTACTCGGTGCCCACCAGCACGATGACGAACGCCACGACGACAATCCCGACCAGCAAAAGCAGAAGCTTGCCGCCCGACGCTTTGCCGGCTTTCGGCGTCACCTTTTCAGGCTCGACCGGGTCCAGAACATTCGGCATTTCAGGTGCGGAATCCGGAGCTTTCTTGTCGTCGGCCATGTCATTTCCAGTTGCTGGGAGCGTGCCCGCCAATCATACGAGGATGCGGCATATCATCAAGCCCGCTCGCATGTTCAGGGCGTTGGCGTCCGCCCCGGATCGGCCTACACTCCGGCCATGACGCGCCATCAGGCAAAAACCGCGCCGGTCCGCAAACCAGAAGGGGAACTGCGCCGCGGCTGGACCACCGGCACCTGCGCCGCAGCCGGCGCGGCGGCGGCTTTCCGCGCGCTAATGACCGACCGGGCGCAGAACAGCGTCACCATCCGTCTGCCGAAGGGCGAGGCACCGAGCTTCGAATTGGCCCGCTGCGAGCGGACCGAAAACGGCTGGCGCGCCGGGGTCATCAAGGACGCCGGCGACGACCCGGATGTCACCCACGGCGCCGAGGTCATCGCCGAGGTGCGCCTGCTCGAGCGCGGCGGCATCCTCTTCAAGGCTGGCGACGGCGTCGGCACGGTGACGCTCGCCGGCCTGCCGGTGCCGGTCGGCGAACCGGCGATCAATCCGGGGCCGCGCGCCATCATCGGCGATGCCGTCGTCGCGGTCGCCGAGGAACTCGACGCACCGTGCAACCTTGAAATCACGATTTCCATTCCCGGCGGCCAGGCCATCGCCGAAAAGACCATGAATCCGCGGCTCGGCATCAAGGGTGGGTTGAGTATTCTCGGCACCACGGGGATCGTCATTCCGTATTCCTGCGCGTCGTGGATCAACTCGATCCATCGCGGCGTCGATGTCGCCCGTCTGCAGGGGATCACGCATCTCATCGCCTCGACCGGATCGACGTCCGAAGCCGCCGCCATGCGCGAGCATCCGGACCTGCCGGAACAGGCGTTCATCGACATGGGCGATTTCGCGGGCGGTCTGCTGAAGTACCTGCGCCGCCATCCGGCGCCGAAACTGACCCTTGCCGGCGGTGTCGCCAAGCTCGCCAAGTTGGGACAGGGACATCTCGACCTGCATTCGAAACGCTCGTCCCTCGACATGGATCGGCTTGCCGAAACCGCCCGATCCGCCGGCGCCGACGATTCCCTTGCCGCAAAGATCCGGAACGCCAACACGGCGATGGAAGCCCAGACACTGTGCGCGGAGGCCGGCATTCCGCTCGCCGACGCCATCGCCGTCAGCGCACGTGAAACCGCTATGGCGTCGCTCGGCGGCGAGACCGAGGTACAGGTCATCGTCTACGACCGTAGCGGCGCGCGGGCCGGCAGCAGCGATCATGGCCACTGACACCGTCGTCATCCTTGGCGGCACGGCGGATGCGCGCCGGCTCGCCGACGCCCTCGTCAATGCCTACGGCGATGATCTGCGTGTCATCACCTCGCTGGCAGGCCGCACGAAGAACCCCAGACTGCCGAAGGGCGAAGTCCGCGACGGCGGCTTCGGCGGCGCCGAGGGACTGGCGGCATATCTGCGGGACGTGCAGGCCAGGCTGCTGATCGACGCCACGCATCCTTATGCGGCGCAGATCAGCAAACATGCCGCCGAGGCGGCCGCAATGTCAGAAGTACCGTGCGTTGTCCTCGACCGCCCGGCCTGGGAACAGACGCCGGAGGACCGCTGGATACACGTCCCCGACATCGACGCGGCGGTGCGCGAGATATCGCGAAAATCCGATGCCTGCCTGATCACCACCGGCGTCAACGATCTCGCCGCCTTCGCGCCGATCGTTTCCACCAAGCTGTTCGTGCGGCTGATCGAAAAGCCGGAAACGATATCGCTGGCGGGTGCCGAGATCGTCATCGGCACGCCGCCCTACAAAAAAGACGATGAAATCGCGCTGATGCGCCTGCTCGGTATCGATCTGATGGTCACCAAGAATGCCGGCGGCAGCGCCACCTATGCCAAGATCGAGGCGGCCCGCGCGCTCGGCATCGAAGTCATCATGATCGACCGCCCGCCCCTGCCCGGCGGCGACATCGTCAACTCGGTAGAAGACGCCCTTGAGCGGGCCGGGGAAATTCTGCGCTAATCGCCGTTGGCGGGATGGCGGGAGCGATCCATGGGCAGATACTGCTCGCCGAGCATGACCGACGCCACCGCATCGCGGGCCTGATCCAGGTCCATGCCATGCTCGGCAATGGTCGCTGCCGTTTCGGCGACGATGGCGTCGACGTCCTGCATGGCTTTCAGCCGCTTGAAGATATCGTCATGGTGAATCCCTAAGCTTTCACCGATCAGATCCATGTAGTTGACGATCTCGAACGGCCAGGCCGCCTCGTGCGATGAAATCTCGCGGTGATCCGCATGAAACACGCTGCAAAGCGTGGTCACGCCAGCATCTTCCGCCGCGCGCAGCACCTGCGAAATGGTCTGCGTCATGTAGTCCGGCAAGGTGACCAGGGACGACATCTGATAGCCGGCCCGCTTCAGCCCGAGATCGACCAGTTCCAGACCCGGAATGGCGCCCAGAAGTTCGTGCACGGCATCGGTGACGCCGCGCGCGCCGGGGAATTCGAACAGCGCAACTTTCCTGTTCACGGGCCGTGTCATCAATTTCTTCATCTCGTCCAGGCGGCGCGCCATATAAATCGGGAACATGTTGATATCGAACATCGGCCCGTCGGCCTTTTCGATGGTCGGCAGCGCGATCTCGCCGAACTGAATCTGACAGGTCGGACACCACGCCAGCACTTCCGAGGCGCCGGTTTCGTGGAACCGCTGGATCGTGGTCAGCGCCTGGCGCCCGGCATTTTCCGTATCGCCGGGACGTAACTGCAGCACGCCGCAGCAGTTGCCGGGACCGCCATAGACCTCGTAGGTCGCGCCGAGTTTGTCCAGAACGTCCAGGCACAGCAGCCCGATGTGCGGCGTCTTCAGAAGATTGCAGCCGGTATAAAAGACCAGATCGGGCGCCGTTGCCGGTGCCGGGCGCTTCGCCGGCGGGTTGAGCCGCGCCAGCACGTCCAGGGGCATCTGCAGCCGTGACAGCATGCGCACGCCCCGGCTCATGTCCTGAAACATTTCCCGCCCGGTGGCGCGGCGCGCATCGGGTGCACCGCTTTCGTTCAGGCGGCGGCGCGCCATGGTCAGCATGAAACGGGGATTGATTCCTTCGGCGCAGGCATCGATGCAGTGCCCGGTGCCGCAGCACTTTCTGGCCCAGACCTCGGCGTCCGGCGCATGCTCGACGCCCTTCAGGATATCGATGACGCCGGTGGCCAGCGCGGCGGGAACGGCGTCCCCGATGCCGGCCAGTGCCGGCGTCGGACAGACCTCGGCGCATTTACCGCACAGCGTACAGGCATCGATGATGTTATCGATACGGCTGTCCAGATCGGCGATGAAGTCTTCGACGGTCGTGCGCATAGATGCCTCCGATATCGGCTCACGCTAGGACGCGGCATCAAAAGCGTCAATCAGGGCATTGTCACGGCAACATTTTTCACGGCTCAGGCCGTGCGCGGTCTCAGCACGTGATGATGATCCTCGGCATACAGGCGCGAGTCCTCGAACGTTTCCGGCCCCATGACTCGGCCGACCATGATCAGTGCGGTGCGGGTGATGCCCGCCGCCTTCACCTTGTCGCGGATATCGGCGAGCGTGCCTTCGATGAACATCTCGTCCGGCCATGACACCCGATAGGCGACGACCACCGGGCAGTCGGCGCCATAGTGCGGGATCAGGGTCCGCTGCACGTGCGCCAGATTGTTGACCGACAGATGAATCGCCAGCGTCGCGCCGCTTTTGCCCAGCGTGTCGAGATCCTCGCCTTCGGGCATGGAGGACGAGCGCACGGCGGTCCGTGTCAGGATCACCGTCTGCGCCACGTCGGGCAGGGTCAGTTCCTTTTTCAGCGCCGCCGAGACCGCCGCATAGGCAGACACACCCGGCGTCACGTCATAGCCGATGCCGAGCGCGTCGAGTTTGCGCATCTGTTCGGCGACGGCCCCGTATAGCGACGGATCGCCGGAATGCACCCGCGCCACGTCTTGACCGGCGGCATCGGCCTTGCGCATTTCCTCGACGATCTGGTCCAGATGCATCGGCGCCGTGTCCATCACCAGCGCGTCGGGGCGCGCTTCGGCGATGATCGCCTCGGGCACCAGCGAGCCGGCGTACAGCACAACAGGTGCGGCCTGAATGAGTTTCAGGCCGCGTACCGTGATCAGGTCCGCCGCGCCCGGTCCGGCGCCGATGAAATGAACGGTCATTGGCCTCTGATCACCCCTTCAAGGACATCGAGAATAATGTCCGTGCCCTTCTGCACCAGAAGCACATCGTCGTCGACGATGACGCGTTCCACGTTCTTGGGCGGCTTGCCGAGCTTGTCTTCAAGGTCCGGCGGCAGATCGCCCTTCATCAGGCCCGGCGGCAGCTGGTTGCCGCGCTTGGCCAGACCCGGCGGCAGTTGCGCGCGCTTGGCCAGTCCCGGCGGCAGCCCGTTGCCGCGGCCCTTGCCGCTGGCGCCCTTACCGTTGCCTTTATTCTTGTTCTTGCTCTTGTCCTTCTTGCCGTCCTTGTCGTCATCGTCATCGGACGGCTTCGCACCCGGCACGCGGTCGTAATATTCCTTGATGACGCGGCGTTCGGCTTCCTTGAAGACGACGTCGGCAAGGTCGCCGAGCACGCTGCCGGTGTTGCCGCCCTGCGTCGGCGGCGTCGATTGCGCATGAACCTGCGCGGTGGCGAAGATGCCCAGAAGGGCCAGGACGAAAACTCTCATCGTGTTTCCTCGATCTTTCTGTTCGGCCAGTCTAGTCGGCCAGTTTGGCGGCATAGCCGCGTGGCGTATAAACCCACTCATGCATGCCTCGGCGGATATGCCGTGAAGCACTGGAGCCGACGAGCACCAGTGTCAGCATGTCCACCATATCAACTTCCAGCGCCGATAAAGTGATGACCCGCACATTCTCGTCATCCCGGCCGAGATTTCTGGCCAGCACCACGGGCACGTCGCCGGGGCGGTGGCGCAGCAGAATCTGCTTTGCCGCCGCCAGTTGCGTGCGCCGGCGCTTCGACACCGGATTATAGAACGCGACCGTGAAATCGCCCAGTGCCGCCGCCTCAATGCGCTTTTCGATGACGCCCCACGGCGTCAGCAGATCGGACAGCGAGATCAGCGCGAAGTCATGCCCCAGCGGCGCACCGATCCTGGCCGCCGCCGCCTGCACGGCGGAGATGCCGGGACTGACGCGCATGGCGATCCGGTTGAAGGCAGGATCGTCGTCGCGGTCCAGCACTTCGAAGGTGAGCGCCGCCATGGCGTAAATGCCCGCATCGCCGGAACTGACCAGCGCCACCTCGCGGCCCTCGGCGGCCAGTTCGATGGCGCGGCGTACGCGGGCCTCCTCTTCGGACAGCTCCGACATGTGGCGCCGCTTGCCGGCGATGGCGCCGCCCAGCAAATCCAGATAAAGCCCGTAGCCGACGACATCGGTCGCCTCCGACAGCCAGGCGCTGACCTCGGGGGTGCGCCACGACGCCTGCCCCGGGCCGATGCCGACGATGGAAAGCCGTCCCCGGGCGCGGCCGATCTCCAACGGATCGATCGGCAGCGGCGCACGGGCCACAGCGCAGGTGGCACGCGCCGACTTCCGCTTGGCGACGATCAGCTTGCCGTCCGGCCCTGCGGCGGCGAGTGCCGCGCCTTCGCTGACACCATGACAGCCGACCTCGGCGAACACCACGTCGGAGGGATGCGCCAGGCGCGGCGTTTCACGTTCCAGGGTTTCGGCATCGAAGAACCGCGCCGGCACCTTCAGGCTGTCGGCCAGCGCCAGCACGGCGGGCTCATCCGCCTTGAGATCGAGCGATACCACACACGCCACCGCATCGGCGGCAAGATTTGCTTCGGCCAGGGTCTCGGCGACCAGCGCCGCCAATTCCTCGGGCGCGCAGTTTCTTTCGCAACCGACGCCGAGCGCCAGTATCTTCGGATAAATGACAAGCGTGTTGCCGTCCGCCGCTCCCGCCGCGTCGGTCAGGCGAATGCCGGCTTCTGCTCCGGTATCCGTCTTGGGGACCGACAGCCAGTCCGGCCGGGCAATGTGCGGATCGTGCTCGAGACACACCGCATCGCCGTGCAGCATCGCCGCCATCACCGCCTTGGCCGGCGCCGGATCGGGCACGGTCCAGCCGGCGGGCGGATCGTCGAGGGCGAATCCGAGACCGACATCCCCGGCGGTGGTGATCGCGGGCGCGATGCCAAGAGCCTGAGCGATTTCCCGCGCCAGCCTGTTGGCGCCGCGATGCCCGCCCAGCACCGGCACCACGGCAGTGCCGTCCTCGGCCAGTGCCAGCAGCGCCGGCTCTGTGCGTTTGTCGGCCAGCGCCGGGGCCACGGCGCGGACCAGAATGCCCGCAGCGCAGATGCCAATCACGGCGCGGCCCGCTTCGAACAGCGAGCGGATATGCGAGAGCGTGTCGGTGAAGCCGACATCGGGGCTGTCGGTCCGGTGTAGCAGACCGTGCACCTCGGCGCCGGGGAACGACGCGGCGAGCCTACGCGCCAGCTTTTCACCGGCGGCGGTCAGGGCGACAAAGACGGGGGCCGCACTCATGCGTCCACCGCTTCGGCCCGGCGTGCCAGGATCATCGAAAAATACGGCGCCCGCACCGCGTCCAGCGCGGTGAGCGGCATGACCTTTTCATCGGCAAGCGTTGCCCGTTCGACGTAAACCGCCGTTTCCAGACGCCCCAAACGGTCGAGAACCGTACGCACCTTGTCCAGATGACGGCCGACTTTCATGATCGCCACCGCGTCGGCAGCCGCGATACGCGCTTCCAGATCGGCCTCGTCGAGCGGTGCCGGGACGATCGACAGAACCTGGTTGCGCGACACCAGCGGCTGTCCGGCCCGTGCCGCGCAGGCGCCGAGCGACGACACGCCGGGGACGACCTCGCTGTCGAAATCCGCGGCCAGGCGCCCGAACAGATACATGAAGGAGCCGTACAGAAACGGATCGCCTTCGCACAGTACGGCGACGTCGCGCCCCGCGTTCAGGTGCGCGGCCAGTTCGACGGCGTACTTGTCGTAAACATCGTTGGCCGGAAACTTGCCCGGGATCATCGGCGTTTCGATGACGATCTCGGTCTTGCCGTCCGGGATATGCGGCGCGGCGATGGCCCGCGCCATGCTTTCGGTGCCGTCGGCCGGCGCCGGATAGGCGATGACGTCGGCAACCGCGATCAGACGCACCGCCTTCAGGGTCAACAGTTCCGGATCGCCCGGTCCGACACCGATACCGTAAAGCCGTCCGCTCATGATTTCACCACCCGCCATTGAAGAACGTCGAGCGACGGTTTCAGCGCCGTCATGCCGCCGAGCGGTCCCGCCTGCGCGATACCGATCCGCACCAGTTCACCGCCCATGATCCGCGCAGCCGTCATCAGATGCGCCTGCGCTTCCAGTGTCACCGCGTTGGCGACCAACCGGCCGCCCGGCTTCAGCGCATCGTATGCGGCGACGAGGATATCGCTGTTTCGGGCGATACCGCCGCCGACGAACACCGCGTCCGGCACCGGCAGGTCTTGCTTCAACACATCCGGAAACGCGCCGTCGATCGCGGTCAACTCGGGGACCCCGAGCGTGTCGGCGTTTTCGCGGATACGCGCCAGACGTTCCGGGTCGTGCTCGATGGCGACGGCACGCGCCATTGGTTCCGCACGCAGCCATTCGATGGCGACGGTGCCGTTGCCGGCGCCGATGTCCCACAGCATGTCACCCGGTTTCGGCGCCAGCGCCGCCAGCGTCACGGCGCGGACCTCGCGCTTGGTGATTGTGCCGTCGTGATCGAAGGTATCGTCCGGCAGCCCCGGCGCGCGGGACAGGGGCACGGCATCCGCATCGGCGACGCACGCCACACACACCGTGTTGAGATTGTCGAAGCTTTTGCCGAAGCCGTCGCAGGCCAGGGAATCGGTTCTGCGTTCTTCGCCGCCGCCGAGCCGTTCCAGCACGGTGACAGAGCTTTTCCCGTAACCCATCCCCGTCAGGGTTTCGGCGATTTCATCGGGCGAGGCACCGTCGCGGCTGAGGATGATCAGTTTCACGTTCGGCTGCACGTCGCGGCGGATCGCCGCCAGCGGCCGTGAATGCACGCTGAGCGTCTTTAGCAGCGGATCGCTGAGCGGCCAGCCCATGCGCGCGGCGGCCAGCGCGAACGCGCCCGCCTGCGGCAGAACACGCACCGCATCACTGCCGAGGATCTTGATCATGCGGACGGCGATGCCGTAGTTCAGCGGATCGCCGCTGGCCAGCACGCATACCGATTGTTGCGCCGCCGCCGCACCGAGTTTTTCGATATCCGCTTTCAGGTCCTTGCCCCATGCCAGGGTTTCGCGCACATCGCCGTCATCCAGCATCGCCAGATGCCGTGCGCCGCCGCAGACCAGCGCCGCCCCGTCCAGGGCGTCGCGGGCGTTGGTCGAAAGCCCTGCAAGGCCGTCCTCGCCGATGCCGATGACGGTGATGGGCAGGCTCATGACAGCCCCCCGGCAAGCGCGTTGACGGCGGCCGAGGCAATGGCACTGCCGCCGATCCTGCCCCTGAGCGTGATGAAATCGAGGCCGAGGGTGTTCTGCGCCAGTGCCTCCTTGGATTCCGCGGCACCGACGAAGCCGACCGGAAAGCCCAGCACCACCGCCGGACGCGGCGCACCTTGCTCGATCAGCTCCAGCAGCCGGAACAGCGCCGTCGGCGCGTTGCCGATGGCGACGACCGCGCCGGACAGATGCGGTGCCCAGCGGTCGACAGCGGCGGCGGAGCGGGTCGTGCCGTCGACCCGGGCCGCGTCCGCGACACCGTCCTCATCCAGCGTGCAGATGATGCCGTTGCCGTCGAGGTGACGTCGGATGATCCCGGCACCGACCATGTTGGCGTCGACGAGGATCGGCGCACCCGCTTTCAGGGCCGCGCGCCCGGCAATGAGCGCATCCGGCGTGAAGGCAATGTCATCGGCGATGGCCGGCATACCGCAGGCGTGGATCAGCCGCACCACGACATCGGCCAGATCGTCCGGGAACCGGTCAAGGTCGGCCTCGGCACGCACCGTCGCAAACGATTGCGCGTAGATCGCCGCCGGATCCTTGAGGTAGTCCGCCATCAGCATGAACCTTCAGGTGCGTTCAGGACTTGGTGCCATGATCATGGTCGTGATCGTGCCCATGATCGTGACTGTGGTCGTGATCGTGACTGTGATCGTGACCGTGATCATGCCCGTGATGATGATGGCCGTGATGGTGATGGTCGTGCTTGTGGCCGTGGCCGCGGCCGAGATAGACGCCGTGATCCTCGGCGTTTTCCTCGACGCCGGCGCCCATCACGTGGTGATGGTGCCCGACCTGCGCCATGCCCTGTTCGTCCTCGAAGCCCAGCACCTGTTCACGGTACTTGCAGAGCTGACAGTTCATGGCGTTGGCCTCGCCACCTTCGAGGGCTTGATGGAAGCGTTCGATGAAGGTGTCGATGACGTGGTCCTGATCGTTCAGATAGCCCGCCTTGACGAATTCCACGTCGGGATATTTTTCGGCGGCCTCGTCGACCCACTTGAAGATGCGGCGCACCAGAATCCCGGTGAACAGGAAATACGGGAACACGACGATGCGCTTGTAGCCCAGCTTGACGGCCCGCTCGAGGCCGGCGTCGACGAGCGGAAAGGCAACCCCGGAATAGCAGACCTCGGCCCAGCCGAAACCGATCCCTTCCCACAGCATGCGGGCGATCTTGGAAATGTTGGAGTTGGCGTCGGGATCGTTGGTGCCGCGCCCGACCACCATCAGCAGCGTTTCATTGACCGGCACGTCACCGCCGGCGGCGTCGACGGCTTCGCGGACCCGCGCCTCGGCGGCCTTCAGCATTTTCGGATCGATGGCGAGATCGCGTCCGAAGATAACCTCGATGCCCGGATTTTCGGCGGCGAAGGTGTTGATCTCCGACGGCAGGTCGTTCTTCACGTGCCCGGCGGCGAACAGCATGCCCGGCAGGCAGACGATCTTTTTGGCGCCGCGCTCCTTGAGCTTTTCAAGTCCGGTCCGGATCACCGGTTCGGCGAATTCGAGGAATCCGCTTTCGATTTCATGGTCGGGGAGCTTGGATTTGAGCCGGACGGAGAGTTGGTTGAATTCGTCGACTGCTGCTTTGTCACGGCTGCCGTGGCCGCAAATCATGACGGCGGCTTGATCTGTCATTGCCTGGTCCTTGCCTTCGTGCGTTTAAGGGCTGGTCATCGCCTCCGGCCCCGATCAAGGCCGGACTATGACAGATAAGAACCGGGGCTTAAAGCCGGGAAGCGACAAAATTTGCCGCGCTTACGCCGCACTTTTAGTGCGGCTGGGCGGCAGAGACGCGGCGCGGGCCTCGTAATCCTTGGCTTCGTCGCCGCGCCCCAGCGAGCGCAGCAGCGAGGCATAGTTCTTGAGGCCCGTGACCAGCGACGGATGCCCGGGATCGAAGGTCCGCTCCTTGATCGACAATGCGCGCTTCAGCAAAGGCTCGGCGGCGTCCAGGTTGCCCTGCTTCTTGTACAGCAGCGCCAAATTGTTGAGATCCGTCGCGACCCCCGGATGATCGTAGCCGAGCACCCGCTCGTCGATCATCAGGGCACGGCGGTACAGCGGCTCCGCCTGATCGTAACGGCCCTTGGAATAATGGATCAACGCCAGATTGTTGAGCGAGGTGGCGACGTCCGGATGGTCGTTGCCGAGGGTCTTTTCCAAGAGCCGGAGGCCGCGCGTGAAGGACTTCACGGCGTTGTCGTGATCGCCGCTCTGGTAACATGCGGTGCCGAGCTTGTTGAGCACTTCGGCGCGGCGTTCGTCGGCCGTCGGCGGCAGCTCGTCGACCGCCTGCTCGTACAGCACGCGCGCGTTTTCCGGCGCGATCAGCACCATGTACAGATCGGCGGCAATGATCTTCGCCGTCGCCGAGGCCTGCAGCATTTTCGCCGCCCGTTCGCGCAGCCGGCGGCCTTCCTCGCCTTCGCGGAGGCTGAGCTTTTCGGTCATCGTGATGGCTTTTTCGAACTCTCCGGCTTCCAGCGCCGCCAGCGCCTGACGCTGGGAATCGGCCAGACCCTCGCCGATCGGCAGCAAATCGCGCAGCTTGCGGTGGATGACGTTGTATTCGCTGGCGAATTCGCGAAGCCGGGTGTCCTGCTCCTTGGCACCGATGCCCTTGGCGCGCAGCACTTCCTGAAGACTGACGAAAGCCGGATTCTCGCGCCCGATGGGGGCGTCCAGGCGGTCTTCCATGGCGGGGTCGATTCGCGGATCTCCACCTGCGCGCCCGCGCGCGAACCACATGCCGACGAAGGCGCCGACAACGGCGGCAATCCCGGCAGCCAGGGCGATACCGGCCCACTGCGGCAATTCGGCGAATGAGAGTTCCACGGGCGCTTCCTTCGGGCCGTTCCATCGACACTTCGGCTCAGGCTCCGAAGAATCGGCCAGAAACGGTTCAATATCAACCATTTCCCGAATTTTTGCCGGGTTCCGTTGACCTTCGCCAGGTGGTGTCGTCAACTTCGCAGATGGTCACACTCGGACTAGCCGGCGCGACGTCGCCCTTTGACCCGCTGATACTGCTTCTGCTCGCCATGGCGATCGAAGCCTACGTCGGCGAGGCCGCGTTCGTGTTCAAACAAATCAAGCATCCGGTGGCCCTGATCGGTTCGCTGATCGGATTCTTCGACGACAAGCTCAACCGCCCGATACGTTCCCAGCTCGACCGCGCCGTGCGCGGCACGTTCGTGGTCGTTTTCATGGTCGTGCTGACCGGCGCCATCGGCACCGGCGTCATGTGGCTGACCCTGCATGTGCCGTGGGGCTGGGTTCTGGAATGCGCGCTGTTGGTGACGCTGATCGCCGGACGCGGCCTTTATGACGCCGTTGCCCGTGTCGCCAAAGGGTTGGAACTGGAGGGTCTGGAAGGCGGGCGCGCCGCCGTCCGCCACATCGTCGGGCGCGATCCGAACAGTCTCGATGCACCGGGGGTGGCGCGCGCCGCCGTCGAAAGCCTGGCCGAGAATTTCTCTGACGCCGTGGCGGCGCCGGTGTTCTGGTACGTGCTGCTCGGCTTTCCCGGCATCCTCGTCTACAAGACCGTCAACACCCTGGACAGCATGATCGGCCACAAGTCACCACGCTACCGCGCCTTCGGCTTCACCGCGGCGCGGCTCGACGACGCGCTGAACGCGATCCCGGCGCGGCTGTCGGCGCTGATCTTCGCCGCCGCCGCGCTGTTCGTGCCGACGGCGAATCCGAAGGCCGCCCTCACGACGGCGCTGCGCGATGCCCGCAAACACCGCTCGTTCAACGCCGGCTGGCCGGAAGCGGCGATGGCCGGCGCACTCGGCATCGCGCTGGCGGGCCCCAGGACCTATGGCGGCGAGGTCGTCAACGACGACTGGATGGGCGACGGCCGCGCGCGATTGACCCACAAGGATATCGAACGCGCGCTGTATCTCTACGGTGTCGCCTGCCTGATCACCGGCGGCCTGGTCGGCCTGATCGCCGTGGCACGGTTGTAGCTACAAGCGCGTTCACTCTCTCGTCCTTCGAGACGGCCTCGATAAGATCGAGGCCTCCTCAGGATGAGGATTATAGAATGACCTCATCCTGAGGAGCGAGCTATGCGAGCGTCTCGAAGGATTGAGGTTTTCAATATTGAATGAGAAACAATATATGGCAAGATGGTCGGACGGAAGGATTCGAACCTTCATCTACCTCGGGGCGGTCCCTTGCAGGCACAAGTTAGATCGCTAAGAAACCGAGGTGCTCTATCCAGTTGAGCTACGCCCGTTCATGTGTATATCGAATCCTATATACACGTGAGGCTAAATTTTTTTCATGTGGATATGTGTGGATAACGTGGAAAAAGCATAAAAATATCAGTTGCTTTTGAAACTTATCCACAGAACCCCGTGATTCCTCAAATAATCACCGCGCCAGCGTGAGCAGCCCGTCCAGATCCATGTGCGTTTCAAGATGCCGCGCCAGGCCGTCGAGGGCAGCATCGACGCGGGCCGCGTAATCGACCTCCGACGCGCGGCCGTCACGGAGCCGGGCCATGAATGCATGGCGAAAATCGTCGGACGCGAAGATACCGTGCAGGTACCCCGCCATGACCCGCCCGTCCGCCGACACCGCGCCGTCGTTGCGACCGCCGTCGAGCGTCAGCCAGGGCCGCGCCGTATCCGCGCCGGACGTGCGGCCCATGTGCATTTCATAACCGGACACCGGGCAGCCGGTGAGCATCTCGGTGCCCGATACCTCGACCAAAGACTTGTCGCCGCCGATCACCGTGTCGACGTCGAGCAGCCCGAGGCCGGTTGCCGTTTCCGCAGCGCCCTCGATGCCGTCCGGATCGGCCAGCGTGCGGCCCAGCATCTGATAGCCGCCGCACAGCCCGACCACCAGCCCGCCACGCCGGTGATGTGCGGCGATGTCGATGTCCCAGCCGGCGGCACGCAGCGCCTTGAGATCGGCCAGCGTCGCCTTGGAGCCGGCGAGCAGCACCACGTCCGCGTCACCGGGCAATGCCTCACCCGTTTCAATGATCTCGACACGCACATCCGGTTCGGCGGCGAGCGGGTCGAGATCATCGAAGTTGGAGATGCGCGGCAGGCGCGGCACGGCGATGAGAATTTCGCCCCGGCCTCCGACTGCTTCGCGATTGTCCAACGCCATGGCGTCTTCTTTCGGCAGCACGCGGGCATCGGCGAAATACGGCACGAGCCCCAGCGGTTTCAGCCCGGTCCTGTCCGCGATGATCTTCATGCCGTCGTCGAACAGGCTGGGATCGCCCCGGAACTTGTTGATGACGAAGCCCGCCAGGTGCTCCCGGTCGGCATCCGATATCACCGCGTGAGTGCCGACGATCTGTGCGATGACGCCGCCCCGGTCGATATCGCCGACCAGGATCACCGGCACGCTAGCTGCCTCGGCGAACCCCATGTTGGCGATGTCGGCGGCGCGCAGGTTAACTTCGGCCGGGCTGCCGGCGCCTTCGACCAGAACCAGATCGGCACCCTCGCCGACGATGGCGAAGCTTTCCAGAACCCGTTCCAAAAGCCCCGCTTTCATGTCGTAATAGTCGCGCGCCTTGGCGTTACCGATGACGTTTCCCTGCACCACCACCTGCGCACCGATATCGGACTGCGGTTTCAGCAGCACCGGGTTCATGTGCACGGACAGGGGCACCCGTGCCGCCAGAGCCTGCAACGCCTGGGCGCGGCCGATTTCACCGCCGTCCGCCGTTACGGCTGCGTTGTTCGACATGTTCTGCGGCTTGAATGGACGGACCGCTAGCCCCCGGTTGGTGAACGCCCGGGCAAGCCCCGCGACCAGCAAAGACTTGCCGACGTCGGAACCGGTGCCCTGCAGCATCAGGGCCGGCGGACGTTTTCGGTCGGTGCCGCTCAATACTTGGAAAGGACGGCGGCCAGACGGTCCGCCCGCGCCATGCGGATGTTCGGATCGGTGACGATGTCGCGCGGCGTGCGGCCCCAGCCATAGACCGATTCATTGATGTCCTGACGGCGCGCGATCACCGCGCCCTCGACACTGGCACCGGCATAGGCGCCGACCTTGGCGTTGGCGAACGCCAGCACGTCGACACCAAGATTGGTCGTCGTCGAAGCTTCCGCACCGACGCCGTAGATACCCGCCGTGATGCCGGCGTCCGCACCGATCTTGGCCTGATCCTTGAGGATCGATTCCAGTGCGCCCTGATTGCGGACCACCAGAATGATTTCCGTGTCCTGAGCGCCGAACTGCAGGCCGAAGCTACCGGCCCCCATGGTGTAGAACGCGGGCGCGCTCCAGCCGTTCGCGGTGCGCGCCATCAGCAGGCCGTTGCCGGCCTCGCCGCCGACGAAGAATCCGGCCTTGATGACGCTCGGGAAGATGGCGATGGCCGCGGAATTCGGCAGGTACTCCGCGAATTTCTGCAAGCCCTCGAGGGTCTGGAAGCGTTCCACCGTGGCCACGGCGGCATCGACCAGATGCTCGGCCTTGAGTGTCGGCGATTCATCGAGCTGCGTGCATCCCGACACGCCACCGAGCGCGAGCGTGACGGCAAAGGCCCCCAGGAAGCGTCGGCGCGAAAGTTTCGAAAGCATGTTGCTTCTCCTTAAAATTCGATACCGACCTGCGCTTTGACGCCGGCGCGGAACGGGTGCTTGATCTGCGTCATCTCGGTCACCAGATCGGCGATTTCGATCAATTCGTCCTTGGCGTTCCGGCCCGTCACCGCGACATGCAGCATTTCGGGCTTGTTCTGCAGAACCTCGATCACTTCATCGAGGGGCAGGTTTTCGTAACGCAGCACGATGTTCAGCTCATCCAGAATGACCATCTTGTACGATGGATCGTTAATCATTTCTTTCGCCATCTCCCAGGCCTGACGCGCGGCGGCGATATCGCGGGCGCGGTCCTGGGTCTCCCAGCTGAAACCCTCGCCCATCGCCTTCATCACGCAAAGATCCGGGAACGCTTCCAGAACCTTGCGCTCGCCGGTTTCCCACTTGCCTTTCACGAACTGCACCAGGCCGACCTTCATGCCGTTGCCGATGGCCCGCACGGCAAGCCCCATGGCGGCGGTCGACTTGCCCTTGCCCTTGCCGGTGTGGACGATGATCAGGCCTTTTTCGATGGTCTTGGTGGCGAGGATCTTGTCGCGCGCGGCTTTTTTCTTGGCCATCTTTTCGGCATGACGCGCGTTGAGTTCGTCTTCGTTCATGTTGTCCTTGCTGCTCATCGTCTCTCCCCGTTCGATCGCTTTACTATACTAGACCGTCCGGCCCCGGCCCAAGCGCTGTAACAATTCGCGCGTCGAGTTCAGGCGCGGCGACCACAGGCCCCGGTCCTGCGCTTCCATCAACCGTTCGGCGATATCGCGAAGCGCGTCCGGATTGGCGTCTTCCAGAAAACCGCGCACGTCCTCGTCGTCCAGATACGCCTGAAACACCAGATCGAAATGATGATCCTTTACCGCGCCGGTGGTCGCGGCGAAGGCGAACAGGTAATCGACCGTCGCCGCCATTTCGAAGGCACCCTTGTAGCCGTGCCGCCTGACTCCGTCGATCCACTTCGGATTGACGACGCGCGCACGCACGACGCGCGCGATTTCATCTTCGAGCGGACGCACCACCGGACGTTCGGGCCTGGAATGATCGTTGTGATAGACCGCCGGCCGCTGGCCCCGTTCGGCATGCACCGCCGCCGTCATGCCGCCTTCGAACTGATAGTAATCGTCGGAATCCAGAAGATCGTGCTCGCGGTTGTCCTGGTTGTGGATCACCGCCTGCACGCGCCCGAGCCGGTCCCTGAACAGAGCGTGCTCCGACGCCCCTTCGGCACCGGCGCCGTAGGCATAGCCGCCCCACGCCACGTAGGCCCCGGCGAGATCGGCTTCGTTCTGCCAGCCCTTTTCGTCGATCAGCGCCTGCAGCCCGGCACCGTAAGCGCCGGGTTTTGAACCGAACACCCGGAACCCGGCACGCCTGGCGGCGGCCTTGGCATCGACGCCCTCCGAGACAAGCCGCTCGGTTTCGGCTTCGACGCGGGTCGCGACGGGGTTTTGCGCCTCGGGTTCATCCAGCGCGGCGACGGCGCGCACCGCGCTGTCGAACAGATCGATCAGCGCCGGGAAGGCATCGCGGAAAAACCCGGATATCCGGAGCGTCACGTCGACGCGCGGGCGGTCGAGCAGATCCAGCGGCAATATCTCGAACCCGGTGACACGGCGGCTGGCGCCGTCCCACGTCGGGCGCACGCCCATCAGCGCCAGCGCCTGCGCGATGTCATCGCCGCCGGTGCGCATGTTCGAGGTGCCCCACGCCGACAGTGCCATCGCCACCGGCCACTCGCCGTGATCCTGCATGTAGCGTTCGACCAGCAGCGTCGCCGACGCCCAGCCCAGCGTCCACGCCGCCGGGGTCGGCACGGTGCGGGTATCGACGGAATAGAAATTGCGCCCCGTCGGCAGCACGTCGGGACGGCCCCGGGTCGGCGCGCCGGACGGGCCCGGATGTACGAAGCGTCCGTCCAGCGCCGCCAGCATGCCCGAAAGCTCCGCCGCACCGCAGGCGGCGACACGCGGGCGCAGGTCGTCCTCGAGCCACTTCATGACCGCCGCCGTCCGTGCCCGGTTCTGGTTGACGGCAAGGTCCCAGCTCACATGCGCGTGGGCCAGCAGCTCCAGCCGCTCCACCGTATCGCCCGTGGTGCGCCAGGGATCGTCGCTCAGCGCTTGCAGGACCGGCGGCTTCGCGCCGCTCCACGGCGCCGCCATGTCGCAGTCGAGCGGGTCGAAGTCGAGGCCGTAATCCGCCGCCATTGCCCGGTGCAGCGACGCATCCGCGCCGGTCCCGTTGCCGCGCGGCACGCGCACCAGCGCCACCAGCAGATCGGTCAGCAACCGTCCTTCGGGACTTTCGCCGAACACGTGCAGGCCGTCACGGATCTGCATTTCCTTCAGTTCGCACAGATAGCCGTCGAGCTTGGCAAGCGCATCGTCCTCGCTCTCGTTGACGGCGATGCCTATGTCCTCGTCCAGACCGGTGGCGCGGCACAGCGACAGGATATTCTCCGTCAGGACGCGCAGGCGCCGGGGATCGACACCGGCGGCCTCGTAGTATTCATCGACCAGCAGTTCCAGGTCCTTCAGCGGCCCATAGCTTTCGGCACGGGTCAGCGGCGGCGTCAGATGATCGATGATGACGGCGGACGCCCGGCGCTTGGCCTGCGTGCCTTCGCCCGGATCGTTGACGATGAACGGATAGATATGCGGCATCGGTCCAAGTGCAGCTTCGGGAAAACAATCCTCGGACAGCGCCAGCGCCTTGCCGGGCAGCCATTCCAGATTGCCGTGCTTGCCCATGTGACAGACCGCGTCGGCGCGAAAGCCCCGCTCCAGCCACGCATAGAACGCGAGATATCCGTGCGGCGGCACCAGCGCCGGGTCGTGATAGCTCTGCACCGGATCGATGTTGTAGCCGCGCGCCGGCTGCAGGCCGATGACGACGTTGCCGCAACGGTACGACGAAATCGCGAAACTGCCGCAGTCGACATCTCCCGAACGATAGAACGGATCACTTTCCGGCGCTCCCCAGCGCTCGGCAACCTGCTCGCGCACGGCGCGCGGCAAGCCGGCGAACCAGATCTGATAATCGGCGAGCGACAGGCTTTCCGTCACATTGCGGCTGGCCAGCACCTTGAAGTCGTTGGTCGGTCCGGCCTTCAGCCGCGCGATCAGCTCGGCACCGTTGGCGGGCATGTCGGCGACACGGTATCCGGCATCGGCCAGCGTCCGCAGAACCCGCACGGTACCCGCCGGCGTATCCAGACCGACACCGTTGCCGAGCCTGGCATCCTTGTTCGGATAGTTGGCGAGCACCAGGGCGATACGGCGTTCCGCCGCCGGCGTATTGCGGAGCTTCGCCCAGTTGGCGGCGAGCCGGGCGACGAAAGCCATGCGGTCCGGCACCGGTTCGTAGCTGACGATGTCGCTTTCCGTCGCATCGTCGCGGCGCGCGCGCCCCTTGAACGACACGGCGCGGGTAAAAATGCGACCGTCCACTTCCGGCAGCGCCACGTTCATGGCGATGTCGCGCGCCGACAGGCCGCGCGTGCCGCCTTCCCAGCCTTCGCGGTTGCCGCCCGAGAAGACCACCTGCAGCACCGGTCCGCCGGCGGCGTCAAGCGGCCCCGGCGTGAAATCCCTGCCCGGCGCGGAAACTGCGAACCCGGTCGCGTTCAGCACCACGTCGGGCGCGGCGTCTTCGTAAAGCCTGGCGATGGTGTCCGCCGACACCGGGTCCTTGAGACTCTGCGCGAACACCGGCAACGGGTTGAGACCGGCTTCGGTGAGCGCCGCGATCATCTGATCGACGGCGGCGAGATTCCCGGCCTGCACCAGGGCGCGGTAAAACACCAATGCGGCAACCGGCTTCGCTTCGGCCCAATGCGCACGAATATCGTGCAAGGCCGGCTGATCGATACCGGGCCAGTACAGACCGGCCCGCAGCAGCGCCACGGGTTCGCGCCAGTCCGTATCCGTCCCGGCAAGATGCGACATATATAACAGCAGGTTGCGGCTGTTGGCCGGGCCGCCGTGCACCCCGTACTGCCAGAGCCTGTGGCAAATTTCGGCGTCCAGCGTCGCGTACGCCGCCAGTTCCGGATCGGGCTGGTCATCGCCCGGCAGCACGGCCAGCGCGATTATCCGTTTGCGGCAGGTTTCGGCGATCTGTTCGATCCCGTAGGACCAGTATCCATAGCCGCCGAGAATCCGCACCACGACCAGCTTCGCATGGCCGATGATCTCATCGACGTACAGATCGACCGACATGTTGTGGCCGAGCTGCATCAGGTTGGCGAGACGCAATGACGGCACATCGGTGCCGGCCTCGGTCAACTGCCGGCGGGCATCCGCCAGCAGCGCCAGCTCCGTATCCGCCGCCGACAGGAACACCATGTCGCCCGGGGTCTGCCCCAGATCGACGGCTTCCTCGCCATCGGTGATGGCGCCCGGTTGTGCGGCTAGAAGATGCATCGGTGTTCGATTCCTCCAATCCCCTCTCCCTCCCGTCCGCCACGCGGCCGGGTCCCTCCCTCTCCCGAGGGAGAGGGGGTAACTACACCTTGAGCATTTCCACGATCGCATCCCTGTCCAGCCCGGCGAGGCCGATCACCACCAGCTCGCTGCGGCGCGGCTCGCCTTCCTGCCAGGGACGGTCGAAGTAGCGCTCGATCCTCGGCCCGACCGCCTGAATAACGTGGCGCATCGGCTTGCCCGGGACGTTGACGAAGCCCTTGATGCGCAGGATGTCGTGCACCACCGTCGCCGCCTTGATGCGTTCTTCCAGCGCGTCCGGGTCGGCTATATCGCCGAGCGGCACCTGAAAACTCTCGAAGTCGTCGTGATCGTGATCGTCGTCGCCGTCGTGGTGCGAGGGACGCTGATCGAGATCGTCCTCGACCGCCGCCGCCATCGCCAGCAGCACCGAAAGATCGATATTGCCCTTCACGGTTTCGACGACACGGACCCCGGCGCGGGTTTCCCGGCCAAGGATGTCATACACGCCCGGCTTGTCCGCGTCCTGCAATAGGTCGGCCTTGTTCAGCAGCACCAGATCGGCGCACAGCAACTGGTCCTCGAAAACCTCTTCCAGCGGCGAATGGTGATCGAGGTTTTCGTCGGCTTCGCGTGCCGCCTGGATTTTGTCCGGATCGTCGGCGAAACGACCGTCGCGGACCGCCGGTGCATCGACCACGGCGATGACGCCGTCGACGGTCACGCGCGAGCGAACTTCCGGCCAGTTGAAGGCCTTGACCAGCGGCTTCGGCAGCGCCAGGCCCGAGGTTTCGATGACGATGTGATCGGGCGGCTCGGCGCGGTTCAGAAGCTTCTGCATGGTCGGCAGGAAGTCGTCGGCGACGGTGCAGCAGATGCAACCGTTGGCCAGTTCCATGACGTCGTCTTCGTCGCAGCCTTCGAAGCCGCAGCCGTTGATAACCTCGCGGTCGACGCCGATGTCGCCGAATTCGTTGATGATCAGCGCGATCCGCTTGCCGTTGGCATTGGCAAGGATATGGCGGATCAGCGTCGTCTTGCCGGCGCCCAGAAATCCGGTGATCACGGTAGCGGGTATCTTCATGTCGTTTCGTCTTTCATTGTCATCGGCAGCCCTGCGGCAACGAACACCACGCGGTCGGCGATCTTTGCGATCCGCTGATGGGTGTTGCCGGCATGATCGCGGAATTGTCGTGCCATTGCGTTTTCCGGGACAATCCCGAGACCGACCTCGTTGGACACGAACACGACCCGGGCGTCAAGTTTCGGCAGCATCGCCGTCAGCATCGCCACTTCGCGTTCGATGTCGCTGTGCCCCATCATCAGGTTGGAAAGCCACAGCGTCAGGCAATCCACCAGAACCGCCTTGCCGCGGCAGGTTTTCGACGACAGCGCGCCCACCAGATCGGTCGGCGCTTCCAGTGTTTCCCAGAGATCGCCGCGTCGTGCCCGATGCGTGGCGATTCGTTCGGTCATCTCGCTGTCCCAAGCCTGCGCGGTGGCGATATAAATGCCGCCGCCCTCGGCTTCGACCAGGCTTTCCGCATAACGGCTCTTGCCCGAGCGCGCACCGCCCAGCACCAGCGTCAGGTGGGGCAGGCCGCTCACCTCAGTGATCCTCGCGCGCCGGACGGTTGACGTGCACCACCCGCCAGGCCCCGCCTCGGCCCTTGAGCAGCCCATCCGGGACGTGTTCGAGAACGGTCAGTGACAGGGTATGCACGGTCAGCGCCATGCCCGCCGCCGGGTCCAGCCCCAGCGTATGCGACACCGCGGCGCGCACCGTGCCGCCGTGCGACACGCAGACGATGTCCGAACCCTGATGGGTTTCGGTGTATTCGTCGATGGCCTGACCGACGCGGGCGATCTGGTCGGCGAAGCTTTCGCCGTTCGGCGTGCGGTTGCGCACCGGGTCCTGCCAGAAGGCATCATAGGTCGCAGGATCGGCGGCACGCATTTCGTCCCAGGTGCGGCCCTGCCAGTCGCCGAAGCTCTGTTCGCCGAAACGCTGGTCGATGACCGGATCGGCGGTTTCAAGTCCGGCCTCGCGGATCGACTGCGCGGTCAGGATGGCGCGGCTGAGATGCGAGGTGTACCACGGCACGCCGCCCGGCAGGCGCCGTGCCAGCGACTGAAACGACAGTGCGTCCGAGCGGTCGCATTCGACATCGTCGGCACCGTAGATCTTGCCCTGCACCCCCACCACCGGGGCATGGCGGACCAGCCACCATCTCGTCGTTCCGTCATGCATAAAAAGCCGAACTCCAGGCTGCGGCGGCGCTAAACACCGCGATTTCAATCATCTGCTGCACCGCGCCAAGGACGTCCCCGGTCTGACCGCCGAGCTTGCGCTGCGCCCACATAATCACGGCACCGCCCAGCACGAGGCCCGCTGCAATGGCGGCCAAGGCTACGGATAGCGGCAATAAAGTAAAGAGCGCGATCGCACCGAGCCCCGCCGCCACCGCAGCGCCTCTGAGCGATGGCTGTCCGGCCCCCTGCGCAAGGCCGTCCGGCCGTGCCGGCGGCATGACGCGCATCAGCGCCGGCAGCAGCGCACGCGAGAACATGGCGGCGGCGATCACCGTCAGCGCGGCGAAGCCGGGGCCGGGAATACCGGCGATCATGGCGGCACGAAGCAAAACGGAGAAAACCAGTGCCAGCACCCCGTAGGCGCCGATCCGGGAATCCCGCATGATTTCCAGCGTGCGTTCGCGGTCGCGCCCGCCCATGCCGTCGGCGACATCGGCCAGACCATCCTCATGCAGGGCGCCGGTGACGACGGCCTGCACGGCCAGCGCCAGCAATGCACAGGCGATGGGCGATACCTCGGTCGCGGCGGCGGCATACAGCACACCGCCCGCAATCGCGCCGACAAACATACCGGCCAGCGGGAACGCCCAGGCGCTCGCGGCGAGATCGGCGGTCTCGAGCCCGGAAATCCGGCCCACCGGGATGCGGGTTAGAAACAGCACGCAGACACGAAGATCGCGGACCGGACTGAAACGGGTATCTGGCATCGGCATACAGCAGGTTCTATCCCGACCGGCTGCACCTGTCACCGAATTAAGCTTTCGAAACCGGGGGCCATGCTTTTATAGTCCGGGCCATGACCGACGCGCCGCAACATATCGACGAGATCGCCGCCCTGCTGGCCGATGCCCCGGACGGCAGCGCCGATGCCGCCGCAACGGCGCGTGCACGCGATGCCACACTGACCAAACCGCCGGGTGCGCTCGGCTGGCTCGAAGCCGTCGCCGAATGGCTGGCGTTCTGGCAGCAGCGCAATCCGCCCCGGATCGATCATGCCGACGTCGTCGTTTTCGCCGGCAATCACGGCGTCGCGGCCAGGGGGGTTTCCGCCTTTCCGGCCGAGGTGACGGCGCAGATGGTCGCCAACTTCGAAGCCGGGGGCGCCGCCGTCAATCAGTTGAGCCGGGTCGCCGGGGCTTCGTTCAGGATCGTGCCCCTTGATCTTGCCAACCCGACCGAGGATTTCTCGCAGGCGCCTGCGATGAGCGAGGCGGCGTTCGTCGACGCCTTCGCCGCCGGCTGGAACGCGGTGGGCGACGACACCGACCTGCTGGCCATCGGCGAAATGGGGATCGCCAACACCACGTCGGCCGCCGCGGTATGCCACGCGCTGTTCGGCGGCCGGGCCGAGGACTGGACCGGCCCCGGCACCGGCGTCACCGGCGAGGCATTGTCGATGAAGGCCCGCGTCGTCGCCGAGGCCGTGGAACTGCACGCCGGCGCCGCGACGGGGCCGCTGGACATCCTGCGCAGGCTCGGCGGGCGCGAACTAGCGGCGATGGCGGGGGCCACCCTCGCGGCCCGATACCGGCATTGCCCGGTGCTGATCGACGGCTATGTATCGGGCGCGGCGGTGGCGGCACTGGCGGTGGCACGTCCCGGCGCCCTCGATCACACACTGGCAGCCCATGTATCGGCGGAGCCCGGCCACCGCCGGCTTTTGCAAGCGCTCGGCATGCCGCCGCTGCTGGATCTCGAGATGCGGCTCGGCGAGGCATCCGGCGCGGCACTGGCCATCAATATCGTGCGTGCCGCCTGCGCCTGCCATACCGGCATGGCCAGCTTCGCCGACGCCGGCGTCAGCGGCAAACCGGACTAAGCGTCACAACATCGACGACAGGATCGTCGCGATCCCCAGGAATGAGAAGAACCCGGCTATATCCGTAACCGTTGTCAGCACGATGGACGAAGACTGCGCCGGGTCCTGCCCCAGACGTGTCAGGACAATCGGCACCACCGCGCCGGCGAAGCCTGCAGCGACCATCGCCAGGACCATCGACAGCGCGATGACCAGAACCAGCCCTGCAGAACCGCTCCAGAAATACACCCCGATTCCGCACGTGAGCGCGACAGCAAGCCCGTTCAACAAGCCGACGTTGACTTCCTTCACCGTGACCCGCAGCCACTGGCGGATGGAGATTTCACGCAGTGCCAGTCCGCGCATGGTGACAGCCAGCGCCTGCGCGCCGGCGTTTCCGGACTGACCGGCAACCACCGGCAAGAGCACGGCCAGCGCCGTGAACTGGGCGATGGTGCTTTCGAACAACCCGACCACGGCCGCCGCCATGAAGGCCGTCAACAGATTGATCTGCAGCCACGGCAAACGTTTGCGGACGGCAAACAACGGCGCAGACAAAGCGCGTTCGTCCTTGCTGGCACCGACCATGGTCTGAATGTCCGCCGTGGCGTCTTCCTGGATGGACTGCACCATTTGCGCATGCGAAATCACGCCTACGAGCCGCCCGTCGGCATCGACCACCGGCAAATCGGCAAAGCGGTCCTTTTCCAACAACTCAGTGACTTCGTCGATACTCGACATCGGCGTCACGTAGTCGCTGAGCGGGCGTTCCAGTTTGCCAAGCGCGGTATGCCCGTCGGCGATTGCCATGTCCTGAATGAAAACGCAGGAACGCAGGCGGTTTTCGTCATCGACGATGAACAGGCTGCGGGCCTGATTGATCCCAGCGATACGCAGCTTGTGCAAGGCGTCGGCTGCCGAAATGGAATCGCGGAACGACCACACGGACGGGTTCATGATTCGCCCGGCGCTGTTTTCGGGATAACTCATCAGCTTCTTGATTTCGTCTGCGATTTCCGGTTTCAGCGCCTGCATCAGCCGGTCACGTTCTTTATCATCCAGCAGATAGAGAAACTGCAGCGCTTCGTTCGGCAGCATTTCGGACAACAAGTCGACCGCCAGCGGTTCCGGCATCTCGGCAAGTATCAAGGCACCGTCGCCGGGCAGGATGCGACGCCATACCGGAATCAGGACCTGTACGTCCACATCGGACAGAGTGCTGGCCGCGTCATCGGCGTCCATTGCCTCGAGAAGCCTGGCCGCATCGACCGGATGATCGAGGAGATAGCGTCGATTCAGCGCCGATATCGCGGTTTCGATGCTACCGTTCATGACTGTTCTCCCTCGGCCTGTGGATTACCCGGCTGCAGGATCAGCTTCAGCAGACCGTAGACGGTCACCGCGTAACAGGTCACCAGCTGATGAATGATAGTGGCACCGCCCGATCCCCTGTCCCCTGCATTCACCGTGTCCTTGGCCGCCGCGAGGTCCGCCCGCGACAGCGCGCCCAGGAAATTCCCTTTGCGCCCGACAACCGGCAGGACGCTTTGCCTATCCCATGCCGGCACGCTTTCGATCGCGGACAGCGAAGAACGTGCCAACAACGGCAGGACGTCGGCTTCCATGATGTCAGATAGTGGAACCTTGCCGTCATGGCGGACCAGTTCGGAAATTCTGATGATGCCCATGTAGTTCCGCTCGGCATCGGTCAGGAAGACGATATCCCCTTTTGGACGCCTTTTCTGGCGCGCATATTTCAACGCATCCGCAACGGTGCGCGTCGCCTCCATTGACGGTGCCAGCTTATCCATCTGCGCACCGACGGTGCCTGGCGGAAATGCCAGCGAATTCCTGAACGCTCGCGCCAGCTTGACCGCCAGGGCTTCGAAAATGGCTTCGCGGTTGCCGTCCGATGCCATGCGCAACAGAGCGGCGGCGTCCAGAAACGGCATCTGTTCAATGATGCCTGCGGCGCGTTCGACGGGGATATGCTCAATGCACCTGGCGCCGCTCCAGACGTTCATGCGGGCCAGCGCCATGGCCGCGATCCGCACCGGGACAGTTGCCATCAGGGCCGCCGCGTCTTCAGCGTGAAGGGATTCCAGCGTCCTGGCCGCACGTTCGGGCTTGCTTTCGATATAGGCAATGCTGAGAAACATGGTGTCAGTCATGATCGTCATCCTCGTTCATCAGAATGATGACGTCATCAAAGTAGGCAGCGCCCGGCACCGCCGTGATCCCCTCCGCCGTCGCGAGCGTCAAACCGGTAGTAGTGAATTCCAGCACCTTCCCCTCGACACCGCCGATGCGCAGTGGCTGGCCGATTATATAATGCTGGCGCAGGAAGTGCGCCCCCATCAGATTCGTCTTCAGCGGCTTCGCACCGAAACCAAAGGCCAGTGCCAGTCCGCTGAACATCGAACCGGCAATGATCGCGATGACGACAATCAGAAAGGTAACGTCGATGCCAATCTGTTCGATGCCGATGATGAAGGCGATGAGAAACGTCGCCCACTGAAGGGTGGCACCGATGATGTTGCCCTGGCGGACACTGAGCGTATTCAGCGCCGACATCGACAGGTCGCGGACTGCGACGCTGACCAAATAGCCGATGAAGATGATTAGGCCGCCGCCCAGCAGATTGGGGAGATAGGCGACGATACTTTCCAGCCAGACCGAAAACACGGTCAGTTCCGCGACGTCGGCAGCTGCCGTCGCAAAAACAAACACCACCAGCCAGAAGGCAATCGTGCCAATCAGTTCGGCCACGTTCGCCGATATCCTGACCGTTGCCAGCCGCCCGGTGGCGACCACACCGTCCATGAGCCGGTTCACGCCGTTCGTAATCTTGACGGCGAAAACCCGCGCCATTTTGCCGACGTACCAGCCGATGACCAGCAGCGCCACAGCGGCGGCGAGATTGGGCAGGAAATCGATCAGCCCGGCGGTGATTTCGATCAACCCGCTCTTCAGGCCCTGCAGCCAGATCGATGCGTTCTCCATGATAACCTCTCTGTCAGCGCGGACAGCGTTGGTTACTTTTTATTGATCACGGAAAGCAGTCTCTCCGCGCGGGAAACCACGTCCCCTTGCATGAATGTACGGCGCAAAGCATGGAGAGGACGCACCTAACATCATGACTCATGTTGTGCATCATGGGCCATGATGTGGATGTTGTCATCAGAAATCGGCGGGCGCAGCCACAGCAGGCAGGCCGCAGATGATTATTCGTCGGCATCCTGCGGTTCCGAGGAACGCTCGATACGCCGCTTCAGTTTCAGAAGGTCGCGGCGGCGGCCGTCCTCGGCGATCAGGTCTTCGACGAACCGGCCCTGGAACTGGTTGATCCCGACGGAGCGCCCGAAATCGATGGCTTCGCGGTTGTCGCAGCGGCAGAGAATCCACCTTTCCGGCCCATCGCGGGCGATCAGCCCCTTGAGGATCGCCTGCATCTCGTCACCGCCGTCGGCCAGGTTGGGGTGCCAGACGATTTTCGCGATGTCCGCACCCAGCCGCTCGCGGTCGATGACCTGCAGGGTTTCCATCGACAGCCCATCGAGACAGACCCTGTAGCCTTTTGTCTGCACGAATTCCCGCGCGAACAGATAGGCCGACAGGTTGGAGAAGATATCCTCCTTCTGCAGCTCGATGACGATGGCGCCGCGCCGCGCCGCCGACAGGTTGTCGTCGAAGACCTGGAACTGGTCGGACAGCAACGTGCGCACGTTGATGTTGAAACTGATATCGCCGGAGATCGACACCGCGTCGGTCTTCATCAGCATCGACAGCACCCGGCGGTCGAGGGTTTCGGTCAGGTGCTGGAACAGCCTGCGGTTGGATACCAGATTGACGCCGGGCAGGATCGTTTCGCGCAGGTCCTGGATGGATATGAACAGCTCACTGAACAGCTGCTCGGGCACCATCTTGCCGTCGACGCGGCAAATGAACTGACGGCGCACGAGGTTCGACAGGTCGGCACGCGACAATGCTTCCTCGACCTTGGCCAGCACGCTCGGCGTCAGCGGCTCGCCCTTTTTCTGCTTTTCCTTGAGCCGCTGGCGCGCATCCATGCGGTTGCGCACCTCGCTCTGGCGCTTTTCCTCGGCATCGGCCATGCCCTGCACAAGCTGGACTATATCCTCGTACTGCTTCGAGGCGTCGTGCCAGGTGGCGAACTCGCGGCCGTCCTTGCCGTCGGATTCGACCAGCGGGTCGTCGCCGAACAGAAAGCGGATCTTCTGCACCACGGTTTCGACCTGCGGCTTGATGCCGCTCTTGAAGAAAAAGAACAGATCCGCGTTCTTGAGGGTGAACAACTGGCCGCTCATGTCCTTGACCATGCCGTCGAAATTCTGCGCCGCCGTACGGATGTGCTGGTCGCGGCGGTTGAAGGGCCGCAGATGCGACAGGTGGATGTGCGCCAGCCCACGCCCTTCCTTGAGGTTCTCGAGGCGGCGCACGTAGTCCGTAAGCAGCTTTTCCTGCGACGGCAGCTTGTCGGGTTGGGTTGCCATGCCGCCCCTACCCCGCCTTGACCTTGGCTTTGGGTTTGACGCTGGAGCGCATCATCGCCTGCACCAGCTTGTCGATGAAGTAGCCCTGGAAGCGGCTGATGCCGAGCGCCAGCCCCCATTTGACCGCCTTTTCGGAATCCACGCGGTACAGGATGATGCTGTCCTTGCCGGCATGTTCGACGGTCTCGCGGAACATCGCCAGACGGGAACCCTCGTTCGATTCCTCCTCGAATTCCTTGCCCCATACGACCTTGATGTAGTCCGGGCGCAGATTGGCCGGATCGAAAAACTGCAGGGCCAGCGGATTGACCCCGTCGACCAGCACCTTGTAGCCGCGGTCCTGCAGCATGTCGCGGGCATAACCGTAGGTATTCATGTCGGCGAAGATGTCGATGATCTGCAGTTCGATGATGACCTTGTGTGCGTTGTCGCCGACGACGCGGTTGAAATTGTTGAAGTCCCGCGACAGCACCGTACCGATATTCAGGTTGAGGCTGATCGGGTCCTTCATCTCATCGAAGTTCTTGCGGCCGATCACCGACAGCACGCGCTTGTCGAGGGTTTCCGTCAGGTACTGGAACAGCCATGCGCTGGTGAACAGGTTGACCCCCGGCGACACACGCTCGCGCAGTTCCGTCATGGCGATGAAGTGCTCGCGGAATACGAAGGCGCCGGCCTTGCCGGGTGCGATGCGGATGCAGGTCTGCTGGCGTATCAGATCGGCGACACGGGTCGACTGGAGCTTCTGGTTGATCGCCGCCAGATTGCGCGCCGACAGGGGATCGCCGGAATCGTTGCTCTCCTCCTTTTCGCGATTGCGCTGCATATCCTCGATCATCACCTGGGCCTTCACCGAAAGCTCGGTGGCGGCGGACAGGAACGCGGCGAAATCCTCCTTCGAGGCCAGGTCGTACCAGGTCGACAGCCGGTCTTCGAATTCATCCTCGCTGGACGTCAGCGGGTCCTCGCTGAACATGGCGCGGACCTTGTTGATGTAGGGGTCGATATCCTCGACCAGCACTTCGCGGCAGATCAGCACCAGGTCCTGGTTCATCATCAGATACAGGATGGCGTCGGCGTTGTTGACGAGGTTGTCGAATACCCGGACCGCGATATTGATGAAGTGGCGCTGACGGTTGCTCGGGCGCAAATGCGACAGATGCAGATGCACGGCAAAATAGCCTGACGGGTTTTCTTCGATCCGCGACAGCTTTTCCAGGAGAACCGCCTCCTGGGTCATTGATGTATCCAATGGCTTAGCCATGCATTTCTTGTAATCCGCGAGGTTTCACAAACCGTTAACGATCGCTGCCGTCAAATAGTACAGATTTCCGTTAACTTATTATACTGGGACGAGGAAAATAGCCATGCCGAGGGCACGGAAAGTGGCCGAATCAAGCACTTATAGCAATAATTCAAGCCCTTTCGTCTTGGCCCTCCGCTCCACCGGTGCTAGTTTCCGACACCAATCAACTAGGCAGGAATGACGATGGCCGTGAGCTCGCTTCTGGCAAAAAAAGTCCTCGTTACCGGCGGCGCCGGTTTTATCGGCTCGCACCTGTGCGAACGTCTGGTCGCGCGCGGCGACGATGTGCTGTGCCTCGACAATTTCTTCACCGGCGCCAAGGCCAACGTCGCGCACCTGCTGAGGGAAGACAATTTCGAGCTTTTGCGCCATGACGTGACTTTTCCGCTGTACGTCGAGGTCGACGAGATCTTCAACCTCGCCTGCCCCGCGTCGCCGGTGCATTACCAGTACGATCCGGTGCAGACGACGAAGACCAGCGTTCACGGTGCCATCAACATGCTGGGGCTGGCAAAGCGCACAGACGCCAAGATCCTGCAGGCGTCGACCAGCGAAGTGTACGGCGACCCGGAAATCCACCCGCAGCCGGAAAGCTACAAGGGCAACGTCAATACGATCGGTCCGCGCGCCTGCTATGACGAAGGCAAACGCTGCGCCGAGACCCTGTTCTTCGACTATTACCGCCAGCACAAGCTGAACATCCGCGTGTGCCGCATCTTCAATACCTACGGGCCGCGAATGCATCCGGAAGACGGCCGTGTCGTTTCCAATTTCATCATGCAGGCGCTGCGCGGCGAACCGTTGACGTTGTACGGCGACGGCATGCAGACCCGCTCTTTCTGTTTTGTCGACGATCTGGTCGAAGGCATGTTGCGGCTGATGGATGCCGACGACGCCCAAACCGGACCGATGAACCTCGGTAATCCCGGCGAGTTCACCATCCGCCAGTTGGCCGAGACGATCATTGAGATGACCGGGGCGAAGTCGGAAATCGTGCTCAAGCCGCTGCCCGAGGACGATCCGATGCAGCGCTGCCCGGATATCAGCCTGGCGAAATCCGTGCTTGGCTGGGAACCGACGATCCAGCTCCGCGAGGGCCTGGAAAAGACCATCGCCTATTTCAAGACATTGGTGTGACGACTTTGTAATGGGGGCGTCGAAACCTTGAAGCAGGTCATTCAATCGCGCAAAACCGGCAAGCTGGCGATCAAGGACGTGCCAGCGCCGAAGGTGCGCGCAGGCTGCCTTCTGGTGCGCACCCGCGCATCGCTGATTTCCGCCGGCACCGAGCGCATGGTCATCGACTTCGCGCGTAAAAGTCTCGCCGGCAAGGCGCAGGCACGGCCGGACCTGGTCCGCAAGGTGATCGAGAAAGCCAAAAAGGAAGGCCTGGTCAACACCTGGAAAACCGTGATGGCCAGGCTCGACGAGCCGCTACCGCTCGGCTACTCCGCGGCCGGCGAGGTGATCGCCGTCGGTGCCGGGCTGGAAGGCGAGTTCCGTGTCGGCGAACGTGTCGCCATGGCCGGTGCCGGCATCGCCAATCATGCCGAAATGAACACCGTACCCCGCAATCTGGTCGCCAAGATTCCGGCCGGGGTGCTTGACGAGGAAGCCTGTTACGGGACGCTGGGCGCGATCGCGCTGCATGCGGTCCGCAATGCCCAGACCGGCCTCGGCGACGTGGTCGGGGTCATCGGCTGCGGTCTTGTCGGACAGATGGCTATTCGTTTCCTGACCCTCGCCGGTGCGCGCGTCATCGGCTTCGATTACGCCGACGACCGGCTTGAACTGGCCCGCCGCATGGGCGCTGAAACGGCGATGGTACCCGAATCCGCAAGCCTCGAGACGGTACGTCAGATCAGCAGCGGCCTCGGCTGCGATGCGGTGCTGATTGCCGCCGCGACGGACAGCGCGGCGCCGTTCGAATTCGCCGCCGACATCGCCCGCGACCGGGCCCGCGTCGTCATGGTCGGCCTGACCGGGACCGCGTTTCCGCATACCGCGTACATGCAGAAGGAACTCAACATCATCGTCTCGCGCTCCTATGGGCCGGGCCGCTACGATGGCGATTTCGAACAACGCGGCATGAAGTACCCGGAAGGCTGGGTGCGCTGGACGGAAACCGAAAACCTCGCCGAGACGCTGCGCCTGATGCAGCCGGACCGTGCGCAACGCCTCGACGTATCGCTGCTGACCACGCATACATTCAGTCTCGACGATGCCGAGAAAGCCTATTCCCTGGTCACCAGCGGTTCTGAGCGTTTTCTGGGCGTGCTGCTGAGCTATCCCGAAAGCGATACCCCGGCGACGACGACGCTTGCCAAACGTACGGCGGCGAAAGCCGGCGATTGCGTGTTCGGCGTCATCGGTGCCGGCAACTTTGCCCGTACGGTGCTTTTGCCGGGACTGAAGGCGATCCCCGGCACCCGGCTCAAGACACTGGTCACCACGCGCGGCGCCACAGCGGAACACGGCGCCGAACAGCAGGGTTTCGAGACCGCCGCCACCGATGAAGCCGCGGTCTTCGACGATCCCGAGATCGACACCGTGGTCATCGCGACGCGCCACGACAGTCATGCCGACCTGACGGCGCGCGCCCTGAAAGCCGGGAAGTCCGTATTCGTCGAAAAGCCGCTGGCGCTCGACCTCGACCAGCTGAACGCCGTCATCGACGCCCACAATCAGGGTACAGGCATCCTGCATGTCGGTTTCAACCGCCGCTTCGCCCCGCAGATCGTGGCGATGCGCGCGCACTTCAAGGATTGCCATGGTCCGCGCGTGATCACCATTCGTGTCAACGGCGGCGCCATCGACGGCACCCACTGGACACAGTCCACCGACGAGGGCGGCGGTCGCGTGCTGGGCGAGATGTGCCACTTCGTCGATCTGGCGCGCCATCTGGCCGGCAGCGCCATCGTCAGCGTCCGCGCCGACGCAGCGACGGAAACCGGCGGTAGCGGCGACAATGTCGTGGCCGAGATGCGTTTTGCCGACGGCTCGATCGCGTCCGTCGTCTACACCGCGCTCGGCGACACCGCGATTTCGAAGGAGTATATCGAGATGTTCGCCGGCGGACGGGCCGCGACGCTGGATGATTTCCGCACCCTCACCCTGGCCGCGGACGGCCGGGCCAGGACCTCGTCGGCGACCCAGGACAAGGGCCGGGACGGGCAACTGGCGGCGTTCGCCGCGAGCATCCGAAGCGGCGGCGATGCCCCCATAGACCCAGCCGAACTGATCGAGACGTCGGCGGCGATCATCGCCGTCATGGACAGCCTGCGGACCGGCAACCGCATAGATTTGTAAGATACAACGCATCATGGACATATCCGTCTTTTACGATTCCGAATTCGACGAACACGCGGCGGTCGCGCAAAAAACCCGCGACGCCTGCAAGGACGGGTTCGCCGAACTTCTGGCACGTTGTGCCCAGAGCGTCCGTCACGGCGGCAAGATCATTTTCTTCGGCAACGGCGGCAGCGCCGCCGATTGTCAGCATCTGGCGACGGAACTGACGATCCGCTACAAGACCGACCGTGCGCCGATCGCCGCCATCGCGCTGACCACCGACACCTCGGCACTGACCGCGGGCGGCAACGATCTCGGCTTCGAGAACATCTTCGCGCGCCAGATCGAGGCGTTGGGCAAACCCGGCGACGTCGCCATCGGCATCACCACCTCGGGCAACTCCGAAAACGTCATCCGCGCGCTGCAGACGGCGCAAGCCCTCGACATCGTCCCGGCCGCGCTCAGCGGCAAGGACGGCGGCCGGCTCAGGGGTATCGCCGATCCGCTGATCATCGTTCCCAGCGACACCACGGCGCGCATTCAGGAAATGCATATCACGCTGGGGCAGATGCTGTGCGGGGCGCTGGAAATCGAACTGGGGCTTGTCTGAACATGGACCGTTCGCGCCTGATCCCGCTGGTCGAGAATATCGAGAATGCCCGCGTCCTCGTCATCGGTGACGCCATGCTGGACCGCTTCGTCAACGGTGCCGTCGAACGGATTTCCCCCGAAGCGCCGATCCCGGTGCTGCGGGTGACGTCGGAATCGAGCATGCCGGGCGGCGCCGGCAACGTGGCGCGCAACCTCGCCGCGCTGGGCGCCCGCGTCACCTTCATCGCCGTCTGCGGCGACGACGCGGCGGGCAGGGAACTCGCTTCGGCCTTGTCGAGCGATCCGCTGATCGACGCCGATCTTCATGCCGACCCGACACGCCCGACAACGATCAAGGTCCGCTACCTGGCCGGCAACCAGCAGATGCTGCGCGCCGACTGGGAGGGCGAGCAGACCATCGATGCCGGCACCGCCAGTGCCATGCTGGGTGCCGCGACCAAGGATATCGGCGGCTATGGCGCGGTAGTGCTGTCGGATTACGACAAGGGCGTACTGGCCGACGGCCGGGCGCGGGCCATCATCGATGCCGCCAACGCCGCCGGCGTGCCGGTGATCGTCGATCCCAAGGGCAACGGCTATGAGCGTTATCATGGTGCCGGGCTGATCACGCCGAACCGCAAGGAACTGGAGCAGGCAGCGAAACGACTCGCCCCGGAGTCCGAGACGATCCGCGCCTGTGCCGCCGAGCTGATCGCCGCGCACGGACTGGGCGGCATGCTCGTCACGCGCAGCGCCGACGGCATGACCCTGGTGTCCCCGGACGGCGAGGCGCACCACCTTGCCGCGGAAACCCGCGAAGTGTTCGATGTGTCGGGCGCCGGTGATACCGTGGTCGCCTGCGTCGCGGCGATGATCGCGTCGGGGGCAGATACACTTGATGCGGCGTGCGTCGCCAACACAGCGGCCGGGATCGTCGTCGCCAAGGTCGGCACCGCGGTCTGCCATGCCGCTGAATTAATCGCGGCGCTGCATCACAAGGACCTGTCCGACGCCGAAGCCAAGGTGCTGACCGACGCGCAGGCGCTGGAGCGTATCCAGCGCTGGCAGCGCCAGGGTCTGAAAGTCGGCTTCACCAACGGCTGTTTCGATTTGCTGCATCCGGGACACGTATCCCTGCTGGCGCAGGCGCGCGCCGCCTGCGACCGGCTGATCGTCGGTCTCAACTCGGATGCTTCGGTGAAGCGTCTCAAGGGCGAAGAGCGCCCGGTACAGAACGAAGCCGCGCGCAGCACGGTGCTGGCGTCGCTGGCATCGGTCGATGTCGTCGTGATCTTTGCCGAAGACACGCCGTTCGAGCTGATCGAGCGGCTGCATCCGGACGTTCTGGTCAAGGGCGCCGATTACACCGTCGAGCAGGTCGTCGGCGCCGATCTGGTGACCGGCTGGGGCGGCAGCGTCGTGCTGGCGGAATTGAAAGAAGGCTTTTCGACCACCGCGACCATCGAGCGGCTCAGCAGGAACGGCAAGTAAGCCCGTCCTCTATCTGTCAGAGTATTTGTTGGTCCCGTCCGGCGGCGAGGCGTCCGCTCCCTTCTGCGCCGGTTCCACGTTTTCGATAACCTTCTGTGCTTCCTGCTTGGCGTCTTCGATGGTCTCGAACAGCTTGGCAAAGAATCCGCGATCGTCCGTCGGGCTGGGCAGATCGCGCGACGGCAGCCCCTTGTGCGCCTCGACCATCACGTCGCGCCAGATGCGTGCCGGAAAGCTGCCGCCGGTCACGCCCTTCATCGGCGCGCCGTCGTCGTTGCCGAGCCAGACGCCGGCAATGTAATCGGCGGTGTAGCCGATGAACCAGGCATCGCGGTAGTTCTGCGAGGTGCCGGTCTTGCCGGCGGCGGTGCGCCCGAAGGCGGCGGCCTTGCCGGTACCGTCGGTAATGACCTGGCGCAGCATGCGGTTCATCGGCGCGATCAGGTGCGCCGGCATCGCCAGCCCCGGCCCCGACCCGGCGCGGCGGTAAAGAACCTCGCCGCCGCCGTCGCGGATTTCCTCGATCCCGTAGGGAATCGTCCCCATGCCGTTGTTGGCGAATGGCGCATAGGCGCTGACCAGTTCCAGCAGCGTCGTCTCGACGGTGCCCAGCGCGATCGAAGCATCGGGCTTTTCGCCCGGGTCGATACCGACCTGCCGCGCGGTTTCCGCGACCCGGCCGATCCCGGCTTTCATGGCAACGCGGACCGCCACCGTGTTGACCGAGTTCGCCAGCCCGTCGGCGACCGTGATCGGACCGGCGAACTTGCCGTTGAAGTTGCTGGGCTGCCAGTTACCGATCTTGATCGGCGCATCCTCGATCATGTCGTTCGGCGTCAATCCCGCCTTGAGCCCGGCCAGGTAAACGAACGGCTTGAACGCCGAGCCGGGCTGGCGCCTGGCCTGCGTTGCCCGGTTGAACTGGGAGTCCGCGTAACTGCTGCCGCCGACCATGACCCGGACGGCCCCGCCGGGGGCCATCACCAGCACCGCACCGTCGCCGATTTGCCGGGCCTTACCGGATTTGGCGATGGTGGCGACGAGCGCGCGCTCCGCCTCTGCCTGCATGTCGCGGTCGAGGGTCGTCTTGACGATCAGGTCGCGGTCGCGTCCGCCGATGTAGTCGCGCACCTGGTCCAGCACCCAGTCGACGAAATACGGCGCCGAGCGGCCCGGGCGTCTAGTCGTGCCGCGTCCACTGGAAGCACGGGCCTTCTTGGCCTGTTCCTCGGTCAGGTAGCCCGCCGCCACCATGTTGGCGAGCACCACCTTGGTGCGGCCTGTGGCGCGTTCGTCATCGCTGTGCGGATTGTAGCGGCTGGGCGCCTTCAGAAGCCCCGCCAGCATCGCCGACTGCCAGACGTTGAGCGCGGAAGCAGGCCTGTCGAAATACTTTCGCGCCGCCGCATCGACGCCGTAGGTTCCCGATCCCAGATAGACCCGGTTCAGGTACAGTTCGAGAATCTGATCCTTGGAAAACCTGTTTTCCAGCCACAGCGCCAGCATGACTTCCTGGATCTTGCGCTTGATCGTGCGTTCCGGGCTGAGAAACAGGTTCTTCGCCACCTGCTGGGTGATGGTGCTGCCGCCCTGCACGATCCGCCCGGCGCGGACATTGGCGAACATGGCGCGGGCGAGGCCGATCAGATCGATGCCGAAATGGTCGTAAAAGCGCCGGTCTTCCGTTGCCAGAACCGCCTGCGGCAGCGCCGGCGGCAGATCGGACAGGCGCACGGGAATGCCGTACAGATCGCCGACGGCGGCGATTTCCTTGCCGTCCTGTGCCAGTACCCAGACCGTCGGACGCCGCGACGGGGCAAGACTGTCCTCGACGTCGGGCAGATCGGTATAGAACCAGCCGGCGATGAACAGGGTGGCGATCAGCCCCCAGACCATGATCGTGCCAAGCCACTTGCCGATGCGCCGCCATAACGGCGCGCCGGCGGCTTTCTGTTTCTTGCTGCGGGTCGACTTCCGGGCCATGCCGCTTTATGCCAGAAGGGACGTTATGAACGGGTTAATGAGTGAGTGAACAATACGCCGCGCAAGCATCGAGATTTATTTCAGGGAGAAGCCTTGTGGAAACCCGGAGGCCTAGACCTGGCGGGACAGGTGAACCGGATTGTTGCACTTCTCGCACAGGCGGGGGGAGCCCTGCATCACATGGCCGCAGGAATCGCATTTGATCTCGTGGCGCTTGGAAGCGTCGTCGAGGCTTTTGAAGATCTTCTTCAGAAAGGCCAGCATGGGATTCCCTTGTTCAAATGCGTATCGGTGCCGTCAACGGTCGACGGCGCGGCCTTCGTCATCGAGCAGGATTCGCTCCGCCGCCCCGTCGAGATCGTCGAACTGGCCCGATTTCAAGTCCAAGGAGCGCGCCGATGGCGAGCGGTAGAATGATCAAATTGTTCATTGTCTCAACCCCGTCTTGCACACAAGGGACGACGCCCGACGGGCGCCATCTGCCAGAACACTAGGGAAAACCGCGATAATCGTAATTGATTCATGTCAATCGGGGCGATCTTCCACGTAGATTCCGATAACAATATATAATTATTGAATATGTATGACGCATTGCTAACTAAATGTACCGGCTGGCATGCTGCCGATCTCGGAATATTCAGACGAAAACATCGGAAACGCCCATGAACCAAAGCATACCCGCCCCTGCCGTCGGCAGCGAAACCATCGAGGTGCTGATGCAGCGCCGCAGCATTCGCAGGTATTCGGACACCCCTGTCACCGATGCCCATGTCGAGGCGATTCTGGGCGCGGCGCTCAGGGCGCCGACGTCGTCGAACGTGCAGGCCTGCAGCGTCGTCGTGGTCCGCGATCCGGCGATCAAGGAGCGTCTTGCCGTGCCCTGCGGCAACCAGAAGCACATCGTCTCATGCCCGGTGTTCCTGGCATTTCTGGCGGATCTGACACGTATCGAGGCTGCTTTCCGGCGCCATGGGCACACGGCGGACGACAACAACCTGGAACTGGGGCTGGTCGCCACCGTCGATGCGTCCCTTGTCGGGATGGCAGCGTACGTCGCCGCCGAATCGCTCGGCATCCAGGGCGTGATGATCGGCGCCATGCGCAACAAACCGGAAGAAATCGCCGAAATCCTCAACCTGCCGAAGCGCGTCTATGCGGTGTTCGGCATGTGTCTGGGCTTCCCCGCCGAAGCGCCGAAACAGAAACCGCGCATGCCGCTGAGCGGAATCGTGCACCATGAAACCTATGATGCGACAGCCTCGCTGAGCGTGTTGGATCCGTACGATGCCGATCTGAAGGCGCACTACGATGCCATCGGCAAGGAAACCACCGAGGCATCGTGGACCGACGAAGTCGACGCCAAGTTCTCGACCCGGCCCCGCGACGGCCTGCGCGCCGCGCTGAAGGCCCGCGGCTTCGACTTCACCTGAAGGAAACGGCTGCTTCCAGCGCCATGTGGTCGGAGCCGAAACTGCCGAGCCGCTCTACGGAAAGCCGGACCGGGCCGCGCTTGAAGAAGTGATCGATGCTGATCCCGAACGGCCCCAACACGGTCGGCCACGTCGGCAACAGACTGATTTGCACGCCTTCCAGCCCGGTCCCGTCGACGATGCGCCGGAATGCCGCCGACGACGGTGCCGCGTTCATGTCGCCGGCCATGATGATCGTTCCGTCGAGGCCGCGCACCAGCTTCCCCAGAGCCGTTACCTGTTTTTTCTGACGCATGGCACCGTCCGCGGTGACTGCTTTGCGCACGTGAACGGCAATCACCCGAAACGGTGGGCCGCCGTCGATGCCCGGGTACGCGGCCCAGATCACCGGAGGGGTGCTCGCGACGTACTTTTCCGCCTCGACGTTGAGCCAGGGCCGCTTTGACAGCAGCGATACCTGGCAACCGACATTGTCACAGGAATCGGCATGCCGCTGATAGGGATACGTATCGGCAAGGGACTGCAGACGTTGGCGCCACTGCGGGGATGTTTCCGACAGAATAAGAATGTCCGCATCTCGGGCACGGAGCATCGCGATCCCTTCATCGGGACTCGTTTGATCATGGAGGACATTCCAGCTCAGAATCCTAAGATCGGGATCGTGAATGGTTTCGGATTTATATGAGATATCGACGAAAAGTGGCCCCGCGGCGGCCAACAGGGCGGCCCCGCACGCCAGTGCCCAGGCGCGTCGCCGCTGAGCCACAAAAATGACCGCAAGAATCATCGCCGCGACGGCGAGGTGCTGGCGGAAATGGGGAATCAGATCGATCCACCACGCATAGGGTGCCAGATAAGCCAGTGCCGTCACGCCGCACAGTGCCGCCGCCATGAAGGGGAAAATTCTTTTTAGCATGAAGCCTCTAATGTCCCTGGCCTGCGATGCCTTGACGGCGGGGCGGGCCGTCATGCCCGCGCGCATTGCGCGCTTGTATCTGTTTTATTCTCGCGCCCATGTTGGACATCGAACCGCAAAGAAACGGAGGAAGGTATGGTGGGCGCGACAGGGATTGAACCTGTGACCCCTGCCGTGTGAAGGCAGTGCTCTCCCGCTGAGCTACGCGCCCCGCCATAAGCGGCCCGGCAAGCCTTTGCCAGGACTGGCCGGGAGGCGTGATATAATGCCCGCCCGGCAAGCCTGTCAATGCCCGCCTGCCCGGTTTAACATACGCCGTCCGTTGGCCGGGGCTGTGCTGAAACCTCCGGAAACAATCTTTGACTTGGCGCCAACCGGCTGATGTGGCACACGATTTGCCAACACACGCGCGTATCGGGGTAAAATCTGACCATCATGAGCCGTCGACGCACCGCCGCCATCGTCCTTGCCGCCGGCCACGGCACGCGGATGAAATCAGCCAAGCCGAAAGTCCTGCACCCGCTCGGCGGACAGCCGATGATCCGCCACATCCTGACGACACTGCAACGCGCCGGGATCGAGGACATCTGCGTCGTCATCGGTCCCGACATGGACGACGTCGCCGACGCCGTGGCACCGTGGCAGACCGCGGTGCAGAGCGAGCGCCTGGGCACTGCGCACGCGGCACTGGCGGCCAGGACCAGCGTGCCGGACGGCATCGACGATCTGCTGATCCTCAACGCCGACAATCCGCTGATCCCGGAAAGCGCGATCGCCGACCTGCTGGACGGACGCGCCCGGCCGGAGAACCCGGCGGCCGTCGTGCTTGGCTTCCGCACCGACCATCCCGGTCCCTATGGCCGCATGATCACCACCGGGGACGGCGTCCTGCACGCCATCATCGAAGCCAAGGACGCCGATCCCGACGAGTTCGCCATCGATCTTTGCAGTTCCGGCATGATGGCGCTGGACGGCTCGTGCGCCTTCGACATGCTGGAAAGGATCGGCAACGACAACGCCGCCGGGGAATATTACCTGCCCGACGTGATCGGCGTGGCCCGTAACATGGATCGGATCTGCACGTTCTGCGAAGGACCGGCCGAGGATCTGCACGGCGTCAACTCGCGCGCCGAGCTGGCTGTCGCCGAGGCCCGCCTGCAGCAACGCATGCGCACAAACGCCATGGCCGGCGGCGCCACTCTGATCGCGCCGGAAACCGTGTTCTTCAGTTACGACACCAGAATCGGCAGCGATGTGACGATCGAACCCAACGTGGTCTTCGGCCCTGGTGTCGAGATCGCCGATCATGTGACGATCCGCGCCTTCAGCCATATCGAGGGCGCGGTCATCGCATCCGGCGCCATCGTCGGCCCGTTCGCGCGGCTCCGCCCCGGCGCCAACATCGGCGAGAACGTGCATATCGGCAACTTCGTCGAGGTCAAGAACGCCAACATCGGCCCCGGCGCCAAGGCCAACCACCTGTCCTATGTCGGCGACAGCGACGTCGGCGCGGGCGCCAACATCGGTGCCGGCACCATCACCTGCAATTACGACGGCGTCTTCAAGTGGCGGACGACCATCGGCGACGGTGCCTTCATCGGCTCCAACACGTCGCTGGTGGCACCGGTCACGGTCGGACCGGGCGCCGTCACCGGCGCCGGCAGTACCATTGCCAAGGACGTGTCGGCGGATGCGCTGGCCGTGACCCGCGCGCCGCAGCGCGAGATCAAGGACTGGGGCCGACAGACCTTCGAGCGCAAGAAGGCCCTCAAGGATCGCGGGGAAAAGGGCTGATGTGCGGCATCATCGGCATCGTCGGCAACAACCCGGCAACCCCCCGGCTTCTGGAAGCGCTGAAGCGGCTCGAATATCGAGGCTATGATTCGGCGGGCATCGCGACACTGACGCATAACGGCATCGAGCGACGCCGTGCCGAGGGCAAGCTCATCAACCTCGACAAGCGTCTGATCGAACAGCCGCTTGAGGGCACCACCGGCATCGGCCACACCCGCTGGGCGACGCATGGCGTCCCCAATGAACGGAACGCTCACCCGCACGCCACGGAGCGTGTCGCGGTGGTACACAACGGGATCATCGAGAATTTCCGGGAACTGCGCGAAGAGGTCGCCGCCGCCGGCCGCACCCTGGCGTCGGAAACCGATACCGAGGTCATTGCCCATCTGGTGACCATGGGGCTGGATGCCGGTCTCTCGCCGAAGGATGCGGTGTACGAGACCGTGCGCAAGCTGCACGGCGCCTATGCGCTGGGCTTCATCTTTTCCGGCGAGCACAACCTGATGGCCGCGGCCCGCCAGGGCAGCCCGCTGGCGCTGGGCTTCGGCGACGACGAAATGTATCTGGGATCGGACGCGCTGGCGCTGGCGCCGCTGACCAATCGCATCCTGTACATGGAAGACGGCGACTGGGCGATGATCACGTCGGCCGGCGCCGAGATTTTCGACGCCGACGGCCGGCCGGTCGAACGCCCGATCCGCCTGACCGAACTTTCCGGCGCCGCCATCGGCAAGGGCGGCTACCGGCATTTCATGCTCAAGGAAATCTACGAGCAGCCGCAGGTCATCGGCGACACCCTGCATTCACTGATCAATCCGTCGGAACGCCGCATCATCATGCCGAAAGGCGATGTCGACCTGGCGAAGGCCGACAAGATCACCCTGATTGCCTGCGGCACGTCCTATTACGCCTGCATGACGGCGAAATACTGGTTTGAAAGCCTGGCCCGTATTCCTGTCGAGGTCGATATCGCGTCCGAATACCGCTACCGCGACCCGGTGCCGCCCGAGAACGGCGTCGCCATCTTCATCTCGCAGTCCGGCGAGACCATCGACACACTGGCGGCGCTGCGTCATGCCAAGCAGGGCGGACAGAAGATCCTGTCCATCGTCAATGCGCCGGAAAGCGCCATCGCACGGGAATCCGACGCCGTGTTGCAGACCCTGGCCGGACCGGAAATCGGTGTTGCCTCGACCAAAGCGTTCACCACGCAACTGACCGTGCTGGCCTGCCTGGCCATCGCCACGGCGGAGGCACGCGGTACCGTTTCCGAGAATGAGATTGCCGATCTGGTCGGCGCCCTGACCGAGGTGCCGGCCCGCGCCGCCGAGGTGCTCAACCACGATGACGCGATCCGCGACCTTGCCGCCAGCATCGCCGAGGCCCGCGATGTGCTGTATCTCGGACGCGGCACCAACTATCCGATCGCGCTGGAAGGCGCACTGAAGCTGAAGGAAATTTCCTACATCCATGCCGAGGGTTATGCGGCAGGTGAAATGAAGCACGGTCCGATCGCGCTGATCGACGAAGCGGTGCCGATCATCTGCATCGCCCCCGAAGACAAGCTGTTCGAAAAAACCGCATCAAACATTCAGGAAGTCAGAGCCCGCGGTGGCCGGGTCATCGTGTTTACCGACAACAAGGGTGCCCGGCATCTGCACGACAGCGCCGAGGCGGTGATCGCGCTGCCGAGCGTGAATGCCTTTGTTTCGCCCATTTTGTATGCGATCCCGGTACAGTTGCTGGCGTATCATGTGGCCGTGATCAAGGGCACCGATGTCGATCAGCCCCGGAATCTGGCGAAAAGCGTAAC
>JAYNVG010000050.1:0-21752 GCA_038100295.1 Thalassospiraceae bacterium | reverse complement strand
TCGGCTTCGGCCCGGTCGGCGCGCGCCTGCCGATCGTGCAGGGCACCAGCTTCGCCTTCATCCCGGTGATGATCCCGCTGGTTGCCGGCAAGGGCGTGGAGGCCATGCCGATCCTCATGGGCGGTGTGCTGGCGGGCGGGCTGTTCCATGCCGCGCTTGGCACCGTCATTGGCAAACTGCGCTTCGCCCTGCCGCCGCTGGTGACCGGGCTGATCGTGCTGATGATCGGCCTGGCGCTGGTCAAGGTCGGCATCCAGTATGCCGCCGGCGGCGTGCCGATGATCGGCAAGCCGGCGTTCGGCAACGGCCAGAGCTGGGGCGTGGCGATGGTGGTGATCGTCGTCACCCTGGGCGTGAAGTTCTTCGCCCGCGGCATGCTGTCCATCGCCGCCGTGCTGATCGGGCTGATCGCCGGGTATGTCGTTGCCTATGCGCTCGGCATGGTGCACTTCGGCAATGTCGCCAAGGCGGCCGTCTTCGCGGTGCCGGACCCGCTGCATTTCGGCGTCGAGTTCACCACCGCCGCGGTGGTCGGGTTCTGCGCCATGGGCATCGTCTCGGCCATCGAAACCGTTGGCGACGTATCGGGGATCACCAAGGGCGGTGCCGGACGCGAAGCGACCGACAGGGAAATCACCGGGGCGACGTTCGCCGACGGCCTCGGCTCCGCGGTCGCGGGCCTGTTCGGGGCATTGCCCAACACGTCGTTCAGTCAGAACGTCGGCCTGATCGCCCTGACCGGCGTGATGAGCCGCCACATCGTCACCTTCGGCGCGATCTTCCTGATCGTCTGTGGGCTGGTGCCGAAAGTCGGTGCGGTGATTTCAAGCGTGCCGATTCAGGTGCTGGGCGGCGGTGTCATCGTCATGTTCGGCATGGTCTGCGCGGCCGGGGTGTCGCTGCTTTCCAGCGTCGCCTGGGACCGCCGCAACATGGTAATTTTAGCCGTCGCGCTGTCGATCGGTCTGGGTCTGCAACTGGTGCCGGAATCGCTGCAGCATCTGCCGTCGACGCTGAAGGTGATCCTGTCGTCGGGGATTCTGCCGGCGGCATTCATCGCCATCGTGCTGAACCTGACGCTGCCGAACCCCTTGAGCGAGGAGTCCACGGAGGACATATCCGGCGGCTTGTCGGGCAAGTCCTGAGCGGCGGAGGACATGGCTTTGACGAGAACATTCTTGAGGCAGGCCGGATAGAGCGTACGGAATATTTACGTTTCGGGTTTGTCAGATTAGAATACCCGCGCTTCTGCAGGGTGCAGGTTCGCTGTATTTGGGAATTCTAAATGGCAAAGGCCGGCGTAAAAACGACGCAGAAGAAATCCTCCAACCTTGAGACACTGTCCATCATCGCCACGTATTTCGCGAACTCACTGAGGACACGTCAGTCGAAGCACATCCGGGTGCGCCATGCGATTCTCGACGCCATCGTCGAGGGGCATCTGCACAACGGCGATCAGATCCCTCCCGAGCAGGAGCTTTGCGCCGCGCTTTCCGTAAGTCTCGGCACCGTGCAGCGGGCGCTGCGTGAACTGTCGATCGACGGCACGCTGCTGCGCCTGCATGGGCGCGGGACCTTCGTTACCGAGCCGGCCCTGCCGAAGGATGAAATCTGGCAGTTCCGTTTCCGCCGGTTAGGCGACGACAAACTCCTGCCGGTTTCCTCAAAGGTCATCGAGGAGACGATCGTCGAGGGACCCGGCCGCTGGCTGGACGCGCTCGGCTACGATCCCGAGGGGCATCTGAAGATCGTGCGGATCGTCTCCGTTTCCGGCGGGCTGGATTGCTACAACGAACTGTATTTCTGCAATACCCGCTTCGGCGCGCTCCGCGATATCGCCATGGCGCAGCTCAGGAACGTCAACATCAAGACCATACTGGCACGCCAGTTCAACGCGCCGACGCTTTCCATCACGCAGCATGCCCGGGTATCGCCGATCCCCGATCAGGCGCTGGCATCGCTAGGGCTTGCCGCGGGCACCATGGGCATGGATGTCGACGTTATCGGCCACAGTCACGGCAAGGAAAACATATTCCTGCAGCGCATCTGGGTTCCGTCCAGCGACTTCTACATGGACATGACGCACGAGGAAACGATCTCCATCACCGCCGGTGGCGCGCCGGTGAAGAACGCCCGGTTCACCGGGGCGCATCTGGTGCGTAACAGCTGAAAACCGTCGCTTTCCGGCTTACCTGTACACGTATATCGGGCTCGACCAGGCCTGGTTCCCGTCCTCGTCGGTGACGCGGACGAAGATCGGGTTGTCGCCTTCGGGGCGGAACGACAGCCGGCGTTCGAATTTGAATTCGGTGTGGCGGTTGTCGTCCGGCAGCCGGACCACACTCAACCGCCGCCCGAGCGCTCCGGCGTCGACAGCGATGTCGTCGTAACCGATGTCGCTGACCGGCACGTCGATCTCGCAGACCGGTGTGCTGATCTTCAATTGTCCGGCGTCCGGTTCGGCGAGGGTCGCATGGAAGCCGCCCAGGTTGCCGGTCGTCAGCGCGCGCCAGGCAAGCGCGCCGGGTGCCGTCTGATCCAGCGTCTTGTCCTTGTTGAAGAAGTTGATCGGTGCCGCGCCGGTGATCGTGTTGCCGTCCAGCGATGCCGTGCCGTCCCAGATCACCTGGCGGAACCGGCCCCGGTATTCGGCACCTTCCCAGAGCACGCGGATACGGCTGCCGAGTTCATCCTTGCCGTAGGGCCGGATGGTTTCCAGATGTTCCAGGCCGTTGAACACATCGACACGCACGATCGGTGACGGCGTGGCGATGTCGACCTTCAGCGTGGCTTCGCCGGTTGGCAGATGAACGATATCGCCCATCATCGCCGATGAAGCCGATGTGCCTTCGGCCGGCCCCAGCGCAGGGTCTTCGTGATACAGCGTACCGGGGGCATCCGTATCCATCACCACGTTCATATACATGCGGTTGCCGGTGGTGCCGTAATGGTGGCGTTTGCGCAGGCAGTCGAAGACGCTTTTGCGTGTCAGGTCGGGCATCAACAGGCAGGTCAGCCCGCCGACGGCACCGAAAAGGGATGCGCCCGGATAGCTGGCGCCGGGACGGCCCTTGTGGCCGTCGCTGTTGGAAACGATGCCGACGCGATAGCCCATTTCGAAGGCGTCGTGCAGGATCCACTCAAAGGTCCCCCATGATGAATGAATCTCGACGGAGCGCTCGACCTGGCCGTCGTGGGCCAGCTTGATGTCGGCGTAGCGGCCGCCGCAATGTGCGAAGCAGGCGACGTCCTGTTTCATCTCGCTCAGCGTCTCGAACAGGGCCTTCGCCGTCGAACGGTCGGTGTCGATGTCGTCCCGCTCGGCGATCAGGGCATGCGAGGAGCGATAGATGCCGTGGCTTTCATCGGTGTAATAGACGTTGCGATCGCCGCCGAGGTTGGTGTTGCCGGACCATTCGTAGCCGGGCAGGGTGATGAAGCGGCCGTCCTCGTTGAATTCCGCGGTCAGTCTGTTCAGTTCATCCCAGAATTCGCGGGTGATCTGGAAATCGTTGCCCTGGTGCGAGGTGACGTCGAGAAACGCCTTGTCGCGGCCGAATTCGAAGTACTGTCGCGCGCTGTTGGTGCCGACGGTCTCCTCGCTCTGGCCGTGCAGGTCGCCCCAAAAATGCAGGCTGCCGTCGGCCGGCACCGGCTCGATACGGATCGGATTGCTTTCGCACAGCAGGTCGCCGCTTTCCGACAGAATCCGAAAACGGTGAGTGCCGGGTGTGGAAATACGCAGATCATCGACGGTGACGCTGAACGTGCCTTTATCAAAATTCACGGACGCCGGCAGATTGTCGACATCGGCATCCGCTTCCAGGCGGAGCGCGCCTTGAACTTTGTTGCTCGGATTGCCCCACTTGTCTTCGGCTTTAAGGCGCAGTTGAAACGGCTCGCCGGGGGGGCGCATCGTCGGCGTGACGGCACGCCACTGCACGGGGTCGCCGGGCGTGATGGCGATGAAGGGCTGTTCGACGATCGGCACATAGGTGTATGTCGCGATCGGATCAACCAGGACGCGGAACTCGAAGGTATCCTCGCAGAAGGTCTGCAGCCGCATGCCCGGCGAGCCGCCGCTGGTGTCGCCGAAGGTGATGGTGATCTTGTCGCCTTCTTCCAGAAAACCGTGCACGACCTTGATGTACAGGCAGCGGTCCCACGGGCGGACATTGCCCTTGGGATCGTAGCGGCTTTCCAGCACCGCATTGTTGCTGGCCTTCACCGTCGTGTAGTTGGGGCGCGTGGGGTCGTCCAGTTGCGGGCGGGTCTGATCGCCGGCGAAGCGGAACACGATCTTCAGGCTGCCGCTGTCGTCAATGCCGTGATACCCCGCCGTGTATTCGAGAACGAACGTCTGGTAGGAGCCGGCCTCGAAGGACCCGGTCGGCGTGATGGTCGCACTGCCGACGATTTCAGGCTCGATGTTCTGAACGAGATTGCTGACGGGGGACACGGAAGTGCTGCTCATGGAACGTCTCCAATTAAAGTGCGCATGCCAGTTCGGTTTGAATAGTGAAATAACGACTTATAAACAGTATCTTATAAAGTCCTATATAGCTATAAATAATTTTCTTGACGGTTTCCTTGTCTTGGGATCATCATGATAGCAATGGCCAACGTGGCATGGGCTCATGCGGCTTCGTGGACGTCGCTGTTGGGTTCGTGCAAAATGAAGGCCCGCCAATAAAAAGTGGAGGGGGGCTTAATGACCACACCTTTTGCGTCTGTAACCTTGCCAAGCGCCCGGTCGCAGACCAAGCCGCGCAAAAGCGGGCTGACGATGATGGTCGACTGGGGGCTGCCGCTCGGGCGCACCAAAGACCTGATGGAAATCGCCGCCCCTTATCTCGATCTGGCCAAGATCGCCACGGGCACGTCGCGGCTCTATCCCGAAGACCAGCTTCGCCGGAAACTGGATTTGTACAGAAGTTTCAATGTCCGTCCGTTTCTCGGCGGGCAGTTTCAGGAATACATTTTCGCCACGCAGGGCGAAGACGCGATCCCGGCGTTTCTCGATGAAGCCAAGCGACTCGGCTTCCAGGTAGTGGAAGTGTCCGACAACACCGTGCCGCTGACCAAGGAACAGCGCATGCAGCAGATCAGCCTGGCTGTTAGCAAGGGGTTGTCCGTGTTCGGTGAAGTCGGTTCGAAAGCCGGCGACAACATGCTCGACACCCTGGTCGAACAGGCGGGCGATGCGTTCTCCGCGGGCGCCGAGCTGGTGCTCGTCGAAGGCGCGGAGCTGACGGAGAACGGACGGCCGAACGAAGAACTGCTGGCAGGGCTGAAAACGGGTCTGGATCTGGACAAGGTTCTGTTCGAGCTGCCGGGTCCGTGGATCAGCGGCGTATCGATGAGTGAAATTCACGACCTCAAGAAATTCCTGATCAGGGAATTCGGGCCGGATGTGAATATCGCCAATATCATGCCCGATGAAATCATCGAAACCGAGGCATCCCGCGTCGGTCTCGGTGTGGTCGGGCCGAAGATCAAGAAGGACTCCGCGCAAAGTCCGTGAAGATTTTTGCACAATTTTTTGCCGCCTTGATGAATGGCATGAAGACCATTGGCGGTGGGGTAGCTATCACGTCGATCTAGGAGATGAAAAATGAAAGCCAATTTGTTTAAAGGCATTGCGATCGCAGCGCTGGCCTTCGCTGCAACCCTTGGTGCGCAACCGACCGTGTCGGTTGCCGCCGATCCGACGGTCATTACGCTGTCGGGCGCCGGTCCGCAGGGCCGGTGGTTCAAGGAAGCCTCGGTATTCGGCAAGGTGCTGACCGAAAAACTCCCCGGCCTGACGGTCAACGGTGTGATCGGCAAGGGCGTGTCGGTCGGTAACATCAAACGAACCGCTGCCGGCAAGGTCGACGGCGGCCGCTTCTATCTGTTCGATCTGGCGAACGCCATGAAGAAAAAGGAACAGTTCGCCGACGGTGACTATTCCAACGCCAAGGTCTGGATGAAACTGGGCACGCACCTGTTCCGTGTCGTCGCCACGACCGATATCAAGACCTTCTCCGATCTGAAGGGCAAGACCGTCGCCATCGGCGTCAAGGGTAGCGGTGACGATCTGATCGCCAAGCAGATCCTGGCCGGTTACGGGCTCGACGATTCCAACACCAAGTTCCAGTATGTCGGTCGCAAGGACGGTCAGGCGGCGCTCGCCAACGGCCAGATCGATGCCATCGCCTATGCCTATGCGCGGAACAACCAGGGCCACCTGGGTCCGATCTTCGCCGCGCGCAAGATCGGTGTCGACGTCGACTTCGTCAGCCCCGATCCGGACAAGACGCAGGAATTCCTGAAGACCGACAAGATCTTCTTCCTCGACAAGCTCGGCGAGCCGGTGTTCGGTCGTCCGAACCTGGAAGGGATTGCCTTCTATCAGGGCATGGTCATCCGCGGCGATCTGTCCGAGGATCTGGTCTACAAGATGACCAAGGCGATCTACGAGAACTGGGGTGAGATCACCGCCAGCGCACCGTGGTGGAACGATCCCGGCGAGGCAACGCTGGAATCGGCTCCGGCCATTACCCTGGCGCCGTATCACCCGGGTGCCATCAAGTACTACAAAGAAAAAGGCGTGTGGGCGAAGTACCACAAGGACTAAGCCATTGGGATCAGGGCCGGCCGGGTAGGACGTTCGTGTCCGCCCGGCCGATCCGCCCGGCTGAATAAAGTTGTCCATACCCGTCTCTGCATCGATCCACGTGCATCAAGGGAGGCTCCCGTGCCGACTGTTCTCGATCGTCTGATTCGTCTTTTTGTCACAGCGCTGGTCGTCACAGGGGCAGGGTTTGCCTTGTATACAGGGGCGACAGGACCGTTCGAAGCGCCGGTACAGACCGGGTTTTTCGTGATGGTTTCGTTGCCGATTGTGTTTCTGCTGGCACCGTCGAAGATCATTAAAAACGAAACCGTCGACGCGGTACTGAACGTGATCCTGGCCGTGCTCACCGTGGCCGTCATGTTCTACAATCTGGTCAACTTCCAAAGACTGTATTCGGAACCCTTTATCGAAACCCTGGATATCGTCGTCGGCTTGCTCGGCCTCGTTCTGGTTCTGGAAGCGGTACGCCGGACGGTCGGCCTAGCGATAACGCTGATCCTGATCGGGTTCCTGGCTTTCGCTTATTACGGTAATCACGTGCCGTTTCAGATACTGCGGCACGCCGGGCTGGATTTGGAAACAATCGCCAGCATCATCTTTTTCGGCACGGACGGCGTGTTCGGCACGCCGATTTCAGTCTGTGCGACGTTCATCATCGTCATCATGATGCTGGGCGCCTTCCTGACGGCATGCGGCGGTGCGGAATTCTTCATGAACGTCGCCAAGGCGATGGCCGGCGGGCTGATGGGCGGACCGGCGAAGATCGCCGTAATCGGCTCAGCCCTGATGGGCATGATTACCGGGGCAACGGTGGCGAACGTCGCGACCACGGGGTCCGTCACCATCCCGATGATGAAAAAATCCGGGTACGATCCACGTTTCGCAGGCGCCGTCGAGGCGCTTGCATCCTCCGGCGGGCAGCTGATGCCGCCGATCATGGGCGCGGCGGCGTTCGTGATGATCGACTACCTGAACATTTCCTATGCGGACCTCGTCGTGCATGCCATCGTGCCGGCGATCCTGTTCTTCTTCTCGGTGCTGATGATCGTCCATGTCCGCTCGGTCAAGGAAGGCTTCAAGCCGATCCCGAAAGCGGAAATTCCCAACATCTTCGACGAGATCAAGGCACGCGGCCATATGATGCTGCCGATCGTCGTGCTGGTGGTGCTGCTGGTCCAGCAGTACGGGATCATGTACGTGGCATTCTTCGCGGTGCTGACGGCGATGATCGTTTGCCAGTTTCGCAAGGAAACCCGTCTCGATCTCGCCGGATATTATTACGCCTTCCACGACGCGATGGCCGGCATGGTGCCGCTGGTCGCGATCTGCGCCGGGGCCGGGATTCTGATCGGTGTGCTGTCGGCGACGGGGCTTAATCTGAAAATTACCTACCTGATCGAATACGTCGCGCAGGGCAATCTGTTCGTCACCCTGGTGATGACGATGATCGCCTGCATCATCCTCGGCATGGGATTGCCGACGGTGGCCGCCTACGTGGTGTTGGCGACGCTGGTGCCGGCATCGATGATCAAGCTCGGCGTGCCGGCCATCGCGGCGCACATGTTCATCTTCTATTTCGCGATCCTCTCTGCGATCACGCCGCCGGTCTGCACCGGTGCCTACGTCGCCGCGGGGATTGCCAAGGCGGACCCGGTACAGACCGGTTTCGTCGCCATGCGGCTCGGCATCATCGTGTTCCTGCTGCCGTTCGCCTTCGTCTACGATCCGGGGCTGCTGCTGATCGGCGGTGATATCGGCGAGTCGGTCGTTCACATCGGCGCGTGTACGATCGGGATCCTGTTCTGGGCCTACGGCCTCGAGGGGTATTTCCGAAAACCGCTGAACACCCTGAGCCGTGGCATGCTGATGGCGGCGGGGGTCATGCTGATCTGGCCCGACGTCTGGCTCAGCCTCGCCGGTCTGGTCCTCGGTTTCCTCGGGATCGTGCCGACGCTCAGGGAAACGGGTCTCAGACATAACCAGAAGACCGAAATCGACGGGTGAGTTTGTCCCTGTCGGTCCCGCACACAGCCGGAGTTTGTTTATGAAGCCTGCGAACCTGCTCGTCCTGATGTCCGACCAGCACAACAAGAAAGTCACCGGGTGCTACGGCAACCGCGTCATCGATACGCCGAACATCGACAGCCTGGCGGCGCGGGGCGTGAAGTTCGATGCCGCCTACACATGCTCACCGGTCTGCGTGCCGGCGCGTGCCTCGTTCGCGACCGGGCTCTACAACAACCAGATCGGCTATTGGGACAACGCCGATCCCTACGACGGTGCCGTCGACAGCTGGCACCGCCAGGCACGGGATGCGGGACACGTTGCAAGCTCGATCGGCAAGCTGCATTTCCGCAGCGACGAAGACGATTACGGATTCAGCGAAAGCCAGATCGCCATGCAGGTCATCGACGGCAAGGGCGACCTGATGGGACTGGTCCGCGACGACATGCCGGTCCGCGGCGCCGCCTGGAAGATGGAAGGCATGGCCGGCCCCGGCGAAAGCTCGTACACGTTCTATGACCGCGACATCACGTCGCGCGCCCAGATCTGGCTGCATGAAGCGGCCAAGCGCGCCGACGACAAACCATGGGTGCTGTTCGTCTCGCTGGTCTGTCCGCACTATCCGCTGACCGCGCCGCCCGAGCATTATTACCGCTATCTCGAAGACCCGGCGCTGCCGATGCCGACCCTGCGCGGCGACGGCGAACGTCTGGCGCACCCGTATCTGAAGGAGTACGCCAGGGTCTTCAATTTCGACGACTATTTCGACAACGACGAGAAAATCCGCCGCGCCGTCGCCGGCTATTACGCGCTGACCACGTTCATGGACGAACAGGTCGGCAAGATACTTTCCGCCCTCGAACAGACCGGTTTGGGCGAAACCACGCGCATTGTTTACACCAGCGATCACGGCGACAACCTCGGCAATCGCGGTGTCTGGGGCAAGTCGACGATGAACGACGAGGCCGCCGCCGTGCCGATGATCATGGCCGGACCGGATATCCCCGCCAATCAGGTGTGCGGCGTGCCGGTCAGTCATGTCGACATCTATCCGACGGTTTTACAGTGCCTCGGCATCAACGGCACCGACCAGCAGAGCGGCCGCCTCGGGCGCTCGCTGTTCGAACTCGGTGATGTTTCCGATCCGGAAAGAGTTGTGCTGTCGGAATACCACGGCATGGGTTCGACCGCCGGGATCTTCATGTGCCGCGACCGGCAATTCAAATATGTCTATTACGTGGATCATCCGGCGCAACTGTTCGACATGCTGAATGATCCCGACGAAACCCGCGACCTGATCGATGATCCGGCTTTCGGCGAGGTGCGCACACGCCTGCATGCGGCACTTCTGAGCTTCTGCGACCCCGAGGACGTCGACCGCCGCGCCAAGGCCCGCCAGCAGGATTTGCTGGCCGCAAACGGCGGACGCGAGGCGGTTATCGCGCGCGGCGATCTCGGGTTCTCACCACCCCCCGGCGTTCAGGCCGAATATCACTAATCCGCTCGAAAGGATAACCAGATGAAAATCACTTTGCTTGGCACCGGCACGCCGACACCCTCCATGAAACGGCAAAGCTCCGGCTATCTGATCGAAGTCGGCGGCGACAAGATCGTCATGGATCACGGCCCCGGGGCGCATCATCGGCTGATCGAAAGCGGCACCCGCGCCATCGACGTGACGCACTGCTTCCTGTCGCATCTGCATTACGATCACTGCATGGATTACGGACGGCTGATCCTGCAGCGCTGGGACATCGGTGCCGACAAGATCGCCGAGTTGAAATGCTACGGCCCGCAGCCGCTGGCGCGGATGACCAAGCAGCTGTTCGACGAGGATGGTTTCTATGGACCGGACATCACGGCGCGCATCAAGCACCAGGGCAGCATCGACGTGTTCGAGGCGCGCGGCGGCGTCCCGCCCCGCAAGTGGCCGAAGCCGGAAGTCACCGAGGTCAAGCCCGGCGACGTGATCGACGGCGGCAACTGGACGGTGACGGTCGGTGAAGCCTCGCACGTGCAGCCGTATCTGGAATGCTACGGCTACCGGCTGGATTCCAAGGAAGGCTCGATGTGCTATTCCGGCGACAGCGGCGCCGTGTGCCCGAGTATCGTCGAGCTGGCGAAGGGCGTCGACGTGCTGATCCACATGAATCACTACCGCACCGGCACCGAGCCGACGGATATTTATCGAGCCGTCTGCGGCAACCATATCGACACAGCGCATGTCGCGCAGCAGGCCGGGGTCAAGACCCTGGTGCTGACGCACTTCCTGGAACAGATCGACCAGCCGGGCATCCGCGAGCAATTGGTGCGCGAGATGTTCCAGATTTTCGACGGCGACATCATCTGGGGCGAAGACCTGATGGAAATCCCCGTCACCGGCCCGGCCATGGCGAAGATGGAGTAACCGATGCCGGTGCGCGCGAAGAACGTCGTCTTCATCACGTCAGACCAGCAGCGCGGCGATTGCTACGGCTTTGAAGGCCGCAAGGTCAAAACCCCGCACCTCGATCTGATGGCGTCGGCAGGGACGCGGTTCTCCGCCTGCATCACGCCGAACAACGTCTGCCAGCCGTCGCGGGCATCGCTGCTGACCGGGTTATTGCCGAACACCCACGGCGTGCACGACAACGGCATCGATCTGGATGCGGGGCTGGGTGAAAAGGGCATCGCCGGCTCGCTGGCCGGAGCCGGGGTCAGCACCGGGTTCATCGGCAAGGCGCACTTCACCAGTAATCACACGTTCGCCCGCACCGGTTCGCCGGAATGCCGCTTTTCGTCGCCGGAATACGGGCCGGACTGGTTCGGTCCCTACATGGGCTTCCAGCATGTGGAACTGGTCTGCGAGGGGCATAATTTCTGGCTGCCGCAGGACCCGCCCGGCGGGCAGCATTACGAGCGCTGGTATTACGCCGACGGGCTGGGCGCGATGAAGAACAAGCTCTATCAGACGCAATTGCCGCCGGAAACCGGCGCCGCGCAGACCTGGCATTCGGCGTTGCCGACGGCGTGGCACAACTCGACCTGGATCGGCGATCAGACCATCGATTACATCAAGGACCACAAGGACGAGCGGTTCTTCGTCTGGGCCTCGTTCCCGGACCCGCACCACCCGTTCGATGCGCCGGACCCCTGGTCCAGAATGCATCACCCGGATGAAGTCGATTTGCCGCCTGAACGCACCAAGGATCTCGAGCGCCGCCCGTGGTGGCATCGCGCCAGCCTGGAAAGCACGCCGCAGACGACGGAAAAGTTCAAGGACGTGCGCGTCAACTATTCGCGTATGCCCGATCAGGACGACCGCCAGCTGCGCGAGATCATCGCCAACTACTACGGCATGATCTCGCTGATCGATCATAACGTCGGGCGCATCATGGCGTCGCTGCAGAGCCTGGGTCTCGCCGAGGATACGCTGGTCATCTATTCCACCGATCACGGCGACTGGCTCGGCGATCACGGGTTGATCCTCAAAGGTCCAATCAATTACGAGGGGCTGCTCAGGGTCGGATGTCTGCTGCAGGGGCCGGGTGTGCCGGCGGGGCAGATCGTTGATGATCCCGTGTCGACGCTCGACATCGCGGCGACCGTCCTGGATGCCATGGGTGTCAGCCCGGCCATGGACATGCACAGCCGCTCGCTGGTACCGCTGATGGACGGCGGCGAAAGCCGCGATTTCGCCTACAACGAATGGGCGGTCAATGCGTCGCGGTGCGGGGTTGCACTGGATCTGCGTGTGGCGCGGACGAAGACGCACAAGCTGACGCTGGAAACGGTTTCCGGCGCCGGCGAACTGTATGACCTCGTCAATGATCCCAACGAAATGGATAACCTGTTCGACGACGACGGCGCCAGAACCGTGCGCAAGGAACTGCAAGACATGATCCGGAGCCGGCCCGACGACGAAATGTCGCCGTTCCCGGAACCGGTGGGCATGGCCTGAGTTTTCTATCAGCCTGTATTTTCCGGAAAATCGTGATAACAATTCCTGAACGCAAGCTGTTGAAAGAATGCCATGAACGCGCAGGACTCGGCCGGCGACCTGGCCAGGCTCGGAAAAAAGATACGCGATGCCCGCAAGGGCAAGCACATCACGCTTGAAAACCTGGCCACCGAGTCGGGGGTTTCGAAGTCGGTGCTGTCGCAAGTGGAACGCGGCGTCACCAACCCGACGCTGTCGACGCTGTGGAACATCGCGCGGGCGCTGTCGCTGGATCCGCTGGAGCTTTTCGGCAGCGCCGCCGGCCCGGGTGACGGGGACGATGACGATACGGCGCTGATTGCCGAGATCAACGATCCCGTTATCGAAAGCAAGGAATGGAAATATCGCCTGATCATCCTCAACCCGCCCGAAATGGCCGGCAAGTGCGAGCTTTACCGGTTGCTGCTGCGTGCCGGCGGTGCCCTGAAGAGCAATCCGCACGAAGCCGGCGCCATGGAGCAGGTGACGGTGATCGAGGGCGAGATCGAGGTCCGTTGCGGAGACGACGTCATGCGTATCGGCGCCGGGCGTAGCGTGCGTTACCCTGCCAACCGGCCGCATTCGATCTCCGCCGCCGGGCGCAAGGAAGCGAGCGTGCTTCTGTTCGTCACCTTCGGCTGAAAGCCCGCGGCCGAACGGGCTGCATTTTCTTTCCATCCATCATTTCAATGCCGGTTACGCTGCACTCGCAGGCAGGAGAACATGGGGCATTCCTGTAGAATTAATTTGTATATAAGAATAATATTTGATATATCGAAAATATGAAATAAAGGAATTTCTCGCCCCAGGAGGTTTTTATGTTCGGTGAATTACGTGCGATCGATTGCGCAGACAAGCCCAAAGCATCCAGCACCACGCCGGACATCAACCTCCGCAGCATGGAAAGCCTGTGGGTGCGTCTCAAGGCCGGCGACCGTATCCGCCCGCGCGATGCCCAGCTTCTCAAGCGTCTGGCGATCCCGCCGTTCGACGGTTGCGGCATTTACGAACTCAATGCCAACGGTTACGTCGTTGCCGTCGGCCTGCCTGACAGCAATCAGCGGCTCGATGCCGGCGCACTGCTGTTCATCTTCGAATCACGCTACGGAATACCTGTCACATATTCGGATGCAATCTCCACGGGCGACTGCAGGGCCTACGGAACGTAACGTCCGCCGACGTCGACGATCAGGGAATGATCCCGGCCAGCGGGTCGACACCGATCACGTGGGGATGGGCCGCCAACAACAGCAACCAGGCCAAGAGCGCGGCAAGGATGGGTTTCCAGTTCGCGTCCGTGCCGACGCAGGGCGCCGCTGCCGGTGCGGTCATCGTGTTCTTGATCGCGGCGACGGCGGAGAGGGCGGCAAACACGCCAATCAGCATCACAGCCCGTGCGTGACCGACGTTGAGAAGATGCAGCCCTGCCCACAGCAAAAGTCCCGAACTCCCCGGCGCCGGGATCACCCGGTAGACGCCGGTCCGTCTCTCCCCGGGTCTTTGCAGCAACCGCACCGCGATCAGCCAAAGCGCCACCGGCATCGCGGCAACGGCAACCCAGCGCCCCCAGCCGGGCGGTGTCCACAGCCATGGCCCGTCTGCCGCATCAATGTAGGCGGCGATTACCCACGCCACGACAGCGGCCGACACGATGCTGTAGGCGATACGAAAACCGCTCAGCCCGAGAATACGGATGCAGCCGGGCCTTACGCCGGGCGCCGACGGAACCAGGTGCGTCAGGACAAGCAGAGAAAGTGCGGCGGCGAGCTGGGTCATGATTTCAGAAGCATCTCTGAGGCTATTCCCGGATGTTGATCGCCACGAACCACACGTGACGCGCAGTCAACGAAATAGCAGGTTAGATGCTTACCCCGGTATCATACAGATGAAATGACCCCGGAAGCTGACCGGTTTAGTCCGAACCGGCCTCGCACAGGGTAAAGTCGAAGCTGACGCGGCAGAACGGTATCGGGATCGTGTCCCTAGCGGCAAAGTCCTCGGGGATTTCTTTGCGCTCGTTACACTCCACGTAGTCCATCACCAGATCCTCGCGGACGCCGAACACGGCGTCCTTGTCCAGATACGGGTCATCGCTCGGAAATACCTCGGTCACAAGTGTCCGATACCCGGGGGCCTGTATGATGAAATGCAGGTGCGACGGCCGCCATGCGTCGCGGCCCGTGGCGTTCAGCAGTTCACCCACCGGCCCGTCCGTGGGCACCATGTACGGGGCCGGGCGCACCGTCGACAATCCGTACCGTCCGTCGTCGCCGACGGTCATGCTGGCACGCAGATTGTAGGCCGCTTGTGCCGGATCCTGATTGGAGTAAAGCCCGTTGTCGGCGGTTTGCCATATCTCGATATTTGCACCTGCGATGGCGCGGCCCTGGCGGTCCTTGACGCGACCGTCGATGATCAGCGGCATGCCGTCATTGTCCCGGAGCAGATCGCCGCCGACCGGAAGTTCGGGTGCCCCCAAGACATGGAACGGTCCCAGGACGCTGGACGACGTCGCATCGGCCGGCGAATTGACCATGTCGACCAGCGAAGACACGCCGAGCACATCTGAAAAAAGCACGAATTCGTTGCGTTCCTCGTCGGTGATCTGCCCGGCCTTGGTCAGCAGCTCAATGCCCTTGCGCCATTCCGCATGGGTCAGGCCGGTTTCCTTCACGAAGGCATGAAGATGCGTCGCCAGGCTGGTCAGGACACTGCGGAGACGGGGGTCCGTCTCTGCCGCGCAATAATCCATGAAAGCCCGCGTCAGGGTGTCGGCTGTGACATTACGCATAGAAAGTCTCCACGCTAGTTGAGCAATCCGGTCGTCAGACCCGGGAAGCGTATCAGAATGATGAGGACGAACAGCATCACGGCCGCGAACGGCAGCGCCCCCAGGAACACGTCCTTCAGGGAAATGTCCGGGTTCTCGATGGTGCTCTTGATGACGAAACACGATATGCCGAGCGGCGGCGTCAGAAGGCCGATCTCGGCACCGATAACGGTAATGATGCCGAACCAAACCAGATTGACGCCCATGGGTTCAACGATCGGCAGGAACAAAGGCACGACAATCAGAATGATCGACGCCGTATCCAGCAGCGTGCCGAGGAAAAGCATCAGCAGCACGAACAGGAACATCAGCATGCCGAACCCGACGTTCCAGTGCGCCAGCGAGTCCGCCAGTGCGTTGGGCAACCCGACGATGCCGAGCATGCGGCTGTAGATCGACGCGGCGGTGATCAGGAACAGGATGGCCGCCGTGATGTGTCCGGTTTCGAGCAGCGTCGCCCAGAACGTCTTCAGGTTCATTTCTCGGCGCACAAAGGCGATCACGAGGCCCAGCGTGGCCCCGGCGGCGCCGGCTTCGACCGGTGTCAGCCAGCCCGTGTAAATGCCCCCCAACACGGTTGCGACAAGAAACACGATCGGCCCCAGAAGCCGAAGCAGCGCCGCAAATCCGATCCATGGCACGTCGACCGGCACGGTTGCCTTGCCGACGAACCCGGGCGTCAGGCGCGCCATGACGAAGATGGCCAGGATATACGCAACGGCAAGAAAAATGCCCGGTACGATCCCGGCGATAAACATATGACCGACGGATTGTTCGGCGACGATCGCGTAGATGATCAGCATGGCGCTGGGCGGAATGATCATGCCGAGCACCGATGAGCCGGCAACGACACCCACGGCGAAACGCGGATTGTATTCCAGCCGCAGCATCTGCGGCACGGCAACGCGCGTGAAGACCGATGCTGACGCTATGGAAGATCCCGTCACTGCGGCGAACAGGGCATTCGCACCGACCGTGGCCATGCCGACGCCGCCCTTGATGCGATGGAAAATGCAGTTCATCGCGGTGTAGACATCCCGGCCCAGGCCGGCCTTGGCGACGACCAGCCCCATGAAGGTGAACAGCGGCACCGTCGCGAACGCATATTCCGTCACGCTGTCGCTGACGGCGATTTTCAGAAGCGCCAGCGGCAGATCGATGCTGTCACGCACCAGCCAAATGGCGACGAACGACACGACGCCGAGGGCAATCGGAATGTAAAAACCGATGTAGATCATCGCGACGATGGCGATAACCGAAATCAGACCGATGACGATCGGACTCATGCGCCGGATTCCTCTAGGTGCATATGTTCCGGGCGCCGTCTCCCGGCAACGAACTTGGTCGCGAAGATCAAGGCGGAAACAACGGCGGAAAAGGTGATGACGAGCTTCAGCGGCCAGACCGGGGCCGTGAAGATACCCGGCGTGCCGAAATACTGGTTACTTTCCCACGTATCGAGGAACTCGGGAAATATGGCGTAAGCAATGGTGGCCATGGCTACGCATGACACGGCATCGATCAGCCGCGCCATTGCACGTGCGATGGCCGGACGGCGTTCTGCGAGGTTTGCCAGAATACCCTCCGAGCGCGTCAGGCGGTTGATGCGGATGACGTCGGGCAACTGCAGAAAAACGATCAATACCATTGAAAACTGAACGACTTCGAAACTGCCGCTGAACGGGGCATTGAAAACACCCCGCGCGATGACGTCCGAATCGATGGTCAGGACGAGACCGAGGACGACCAGCGTGCCGACGGCGTTGGATGCCTTGGCGATATAAGAGAGTCCCCGCGCGGCATGGTGTACCGCGCGGGGAACGGTGGGATCATCCCCTGTATCGTTTGCGTTCAGCGGCACGGGGCGGCTTAAGCGGACCAGTCGCGTGCCGGTGTCGCACCGGCGGCGCGAAGCTTGGCGATATAGGCCTTGAGCATCTTGGTGCCGTTCTTGCCCTTCTTGTCGAGCCCGGCCGCCCATTCGGACGCGATGTTCGGCATCGCTTCGGCCCAGGCCTTCCTTTCGGAATCGGCGAGGTTGGTAATCGTCCCGCCTTTCGCCATGAACGCCTTTTCGCTCTCCGCCGCCGCGCCCATCGCGACATTCGCGATGTGGTCACGATAGGCGATCGCCGCGCCCTTGATTTCTTTCTGGACGTTCGCCGGCAGCTTGCTCCAGAACTTGGCGTTGACGATGACGGTCTTGGTATTCACGGCACCCATGTTGGCGCGCAGCATATGCGGCGCGACATCGGCGATACCGAATGTCTTGGCTGCTTCGACCCACAGCATCGCGCCGTCGGTGACGCCCGTTTGCACCATGTTGTAGAAGTCGGTCAGGCCGCCGCGCACGCCGGCGGCATCCTTGATCCCTTCGAGGTAACGCAGGTTATAGCCGGCGCCGGCGATCTTCATGCCCTCGATATCCTTGACGTGCGTCACCTTCTTTTTGGAGAACAACTGGTAGGAATCAAGAACCACGCCCGTCGTCAGGTAGACCTGTCCCTGGGCCGTGAATTCATCGCGCATATCGGGGAACTCGTTGGCGATTTCGTCGACGGCCTTGGCGACGACCCGTGCGTCGGAAGAAATGAACGGCGTCACCGCGGCAAGCGCCTGGCTGGGCAATGTCGATGAGTGGAAGATCGTCGTAACGATGCCGATGTCGCCCAACCCAAGCTTCATACCTTCGAGGACTCCCTTGGGCTTGACGATGGCACCACCGTATGATTCCTGCCATTCGAACGGCTCGGCGCCGATGGCGGCGAGGCGCTTGTTGACCTCGGGGATAAAGAAGCCGGAGAACTCGCGCACCCACATCGCTTTCGCCGGGTATCCGTCGATCGCGGTAACGCGCATGCCGGCCGAACCCAGTTTCGGCAGGCCGAATGCGCCGACGGCGAGTGCCCCGGCGCCCGATAGCATCAAACTGCGTCTGGAATATTTTTCATCGTCGTTTCCTCCCGTTTGCATATTCAGTCGTTAAAACACGTGGTCTTTGCGCCGGCATCATTCGTTCGTGCAACTGGTCATATGATCCGGCACACGTCGTCAAAATCGAACCTCGGCAGTTTCTGGAACAGCGCGCTTTCGTCCGCATAGCCGAGATTGAGCAGGAAGTTGGAACGGAACGTCGTGCCCTTGAAGAATTCCTCGTCGACCACGGCATTGTCGAAACCCGACATCGGACCGGTATCGAGCCCGACGGCGCGTGCGGCAATCATCAGCCATGCTCCCTGCAGTGTCGCATTTCGATAAGCGGTGTCCTTGACGAAGGCTTCGTTGTTTTCGAACAGCGGCTTGCGGTCCTCGTGCGGAAACAGGAAATCGAGCCGCTGCCAGAACGCCAGATCCTGTGCGACGATGACCGTGACGGGGGCCGACATCATTTTCGGCAGGTTCTTCGGCTTGAGTGATTTGCCGAGCCGGGCTTTTGCCTCGTCAGAGGTCACGAAGATGAACCGCGCCGGGCAGGAGTTCATGCTGGTCGGACCCTGCGCCGCAATAGCGTAAATCTCGCGCAGCAGATCCTCGGGTACGGGGATCGGCTTCCAGGCATAATGCGAACGCGCGCCGCTGAGAATGAAATCGATCGATTCCTGCGGCAACCGGCCGACTTCGGCGCGCAACCGCTGCACGGTTTGCTGCGCGTGCGCGCGCAATTCTTCGATATTCATGTCCTGGGTTTTCGAATTCGTGTCCATGCGTGCTGCCAGTCTGTCTCAGAACCTGTTGTCAGGAATTGCTATGCGATAGCCACTTTTTGTGCGCCGAGGTTGAAGGTCACGCTCAGGCCGCCTTCATTGATCAGCCAGCGCCGTACCGAGAAGCGTCGGATGCCGGCGAGGTGTATCGGATCGTTCGCGGCAATCCGTTCAGCCGTCTGCATATCGGCGGTCTTCATGATCAACATGCCGCCGACGATTTCCTCGCCGGTTTCATCCGACAGCGGACCGGCGAACATCACCGTCCCCTGTGCTTCCTGCTCGGCAATATATGCAAGATGCTGCTTGAGAATGCCCTGATCGACGGTTTTGCCTTCGACCAGAAGCGACGTCACCACATAACACTCGAAAGCCAATGCGCCTCTTTCGCGTGCCGTTTCCTTGTAGTCTTTCCAGGCCATCGCAATGCTCCTTACCGTGCCGCCGTCCGGCCGGTTCAAAAGCTTCCGTTATTCGTCGACAACGCTGTTGCGCAGCGTGCCGACGCCGTCGACCTCGATCTCGCAGACATCGCCGGCCTTCATGAAGACAGGCGGGTTGCGCGCATAACCGACACCCGACGGCGTGCCGGTGACGATGATGTCACCCGGTTCCAGCGTCATGCATTCGGACAACGCGGCAATCAGGTACGTCATCGGAAACACCAGATCCTCGGTATTCGCATCCTGCATGACCGTGCCGTTCAGGCGCGTCTGAATGCGAAGCCCGTGTGCGCCGTCCGGCAATTCATCGGCGCTGACGAATTCGGGGCCGAAAGCGCCCGTGCCGTCGAAGTTCTTGCCGATCGTCCACTGCGAGCTTTTCCGCTGGTAGTCCCGCAATGTCGCGTCATTGAACAGCGAATATCCGGCGATGTACGGCAGGGCGTCGGCTTCGCGCACGTGCCGCGCTTTGGTGCCGATGATCGCCACCAGCTCGCCTTCATAATCAAGCTTGTCCGAACAGGCCGGCCGGACGATCGGTTGATTATGCGCGATCAGCGATGTCGCCCCGCGATAGAAGATTTCCGGATAGGTGGGCGTTTCGGCGCCGCCTTCCTTGGCATGGGCGGCATAATTCCGGCCGATGCAAATGATTTTCGGCGGGCGAGGGATAAGCGGCAGGTAGGTTGCCTCGTCGACGGCCAGGCGGGCATCGCCGCCGGAACCGGGCGCCGCCGCCGCTGCGGTGGCAAGGGCTTCGCCGCCGGCCTGCAAAAGTCCCAGCAGGCTCTGCGGCAGCGATGGCGCCGCCACCGAAAGATCGACGATGTCGCCACCATCGCGGACACCGACACGGGCTTCGCCGTCACGTTCAAACGAAACAAACCGCATTATGGACCCCCTCAACGAAATTGCTTGTCCCATAAAAGACCGTTCATTTTCAGGAGTCAATTTTAATCGATAATTTTGCTAAATAATTAAAAATATCGATATATATTATAGGCGGGATCGGCGTATAACGATCATGAAGGGGATTATGGCCTTTGCTATATGCGGGACAGGACGGCCAGCGATTGATCGGAATGTATGTTGGTGAAGCAGCAAAAAGATCGATATCATCGAACAAGATGTCCAAGTCTGCCTCAATGCCCGCATCGCCCAAACCCACTCATCCTCGAAGCGGTAGGAACTCAGTGACGTGACCAAAACCCTGGAAAAACCGACGTCCCTGACATCGCATGCCTATAAAGCTGTGCGCGACATGGTTTTGGCCGGAGAGATAGAACCGGGCAGTAAAATCAAGATCGACGAATTGCGTGAACGCCTGTCCTTTGGTGCAAGCCCGATTCGCGAGGCTTTGAGCCTGTTGTCGTCCGAAGGTCTTGTCGAGCGGTTCGAACAGCGGGGATTTCGCGCCGCACGGGTCAGCGTCGCAGACTTCGAGTCCCTGCTGCAGACAAGGTGCTGGGCCGAGGAGCGCGCACTCAGGGAGTCGATCGCCTGCGGCGATGCCGCCTGGGAGGAAAGCATCGTTCTTGCCGAATATCGTCTGGCAAACACCAACCGTTCGCCGGAGCATGCCGGCAACGGTCAGGCATGGGAATCGTTGCACCAGGATTTCCACAAGGCACTTATCTCTTCGTGCCCTTCAGCCTACTTGCTGCAGTTTTGCGATCAGCTTTATGACCTGAATGTCCGCTACCGGAACATCGCCAGCCTTGCCGCATATCCCAGCCGGAATGTCTCGAACGAACACAAGAGTATCGCCGAGGCGACGCTGAACCGTGACGTCGAGGAGGCTGTCGCCTTGCTCGTGGCGCATTATAAACGAACCGGCGGCTATCTGATAAAACGGCTTTCCAAAATGGCGGAATAGGGTTGTGGATCAAGCAGGATCTTGAGCGCCAACCAGACTTGCACTCAGATCAGTTCAACTGCTTTTAATCCCACGTAAGGGACGTGTTTCTTCCGCGCCCTGGCCGTGTGCCATGACCGGTCGGCACGTTATCCTGATGCAGCTTCAGGGCAATCGCTTCCGGTTAATGCCATCCATGATCCTCCCCAGCCCGCATATACGAAGGATTGAATTCGCGGGGGAGGGCTGGCAAATTTGTCTCGGAACATCCACAAACACCTTTTATTAAGGGGCTGACATAGATAAGGAATTTTCTTTATGAGTGTCAGATGGTTAGCA
>JAYNVG010000049.1:18137-21868 GCA_038100295.1 Thalassospiraceae bacterium | reverse complement strand
GCGTCTTCTGCTAACCATCTGACACTCATAAAGAAAATTCCTTATCTATGTCAGCTCCTAGACTTAAAATTATGGAAATGCGAACCCGTGAAATGAAGTCCCCGCAAAATTGCGACAAACGGCCTTTTTCTCGTGCTTGCGGTAGGAATCCCGCGTGATCTATTGTGCGCGGAATGCCGGGGAACAAAAGATGACCGATAGCACAGCCAAAGACCTTGCTGCCGAAGCGCAGAAGATCGCCGTCGTGGTGCCGTGCTATCGCGAGAAGAACCATATTCTGGATGTACTATCGGCCATCGGACCTGAGGTGACGTGGATTTTCGTGGTCGATGACGCGTGTCCCGACAAAACCGGCGACTTCGTGGAAGCCGGCACGAAGGACCCCCGCATCAGGGTCCTGCGCAATCCTGTCAATCTTGGCGTCGGCGGCACAACGTTGAACGGCTACCGGGCGGCGCTCGAAGCCGGTGCGGATATCATCGTCAAACTGGACGGGGACGGACAAATGAACCCGGCGCTGATCCCCAATCTGGTGCTGCCGATCCAGCGTCATGAGGCGGATTACGCCAAGGGCAACCGCCTGCACCGGCGTGACAGTGCCCGCGGCATGCCGGTGATCCGGCTGTTCGGCAACGTCGGTCTGACCCTGTTGTCGAAACTGTCCAGCGGCTATTGGGACATCATGGACCCGACCAACGGTTTTACGGCGATCCACGCCGCCGTCGCCCGCGAGTTGCCGATGGACGATATCGCCAAGGATTTCTTTTTTGAATCAGACATGCTGTATCGCCTGTCGGAACAGACCGCCGTGGTCCGCGATGTTTCCATGCGCGCGCATTACGGCGAGGAAACCAGTCATCTTGTCGTACACCGGATATTCTGGCCTTTCCTCAAGGGTCACACCCGCAATACCTGGCGCCGCCTGATCGACACTTACTTTGTGCGTGATATCAGCATGGCTTCGCTGGAACTGATGCTCGGCGCCCTGCTTTTGCCGGCTGGAGCCTTATATGGTGCTTTCCACTGGTGGCGCAGCATCGAGACCGGTGTTCCGGCAACCGCCGGCACGGTGATCCTGTCTGCCATGCCGATCATCGTCGGCGTGCAGCTTTTACTGGCGTTCATCGGTCATGACACACGCCGCCAGCCGGTGACGCCGGTGCACCTGAACGATCCTTTGCGGTTCCCAAAAGTCTGAAATCTATAGGCTGAGGTAGATACCGTCACGTCGGGGATCGCCGGCGCCGCTGACGCTGCCGTCGGCGGCGCGCTGCACAACATGAGCCCCGCCAAAGAACATGTTGGGTTCAGGCCACCTCTGCATGTTTCCCTGCCAGCTCTCTTCAGCCACCGAAAGTCCCGGCTCAAGCGACAGCTTGTCCGTTTCCAGATGCATACGCGGTCCCCGCACCGCATCGCCGATGGATTGCCCGTACACACAGATATTCACGATGACCTGGGTCAGGGCCGTGCGGATGCGGTTCGACCCGCCCGACCCGAAGGCGGTCCATGTGCCATCCGGTGCCGCCATCACGCCGGGGGTCATCATCGACGACAGTCGAACGCCTTCCGGCCATGCAAAGAAACCGGCGGCATTCAGATCGTCCTCACCGAGCATGTTGTTCAGCATGATGCCGGTGCCCGGAATCAGATGCCCGCAACCTTCGCCGTTGGAAACCGTCAGCGCTGCCAGGTTGCCGTCGGCATCTGCAACACTGATGTGCGTCGTGCCGCGGTAAGCAGGCGGGTGCGCGTCCATGGACCAAAGCGCCGCAGCGCCGCCGTGTGAATCGTGATCGATGCGGCTTTCAGCGCGGGCACGGTTGCAGGCTTGCATGGCGCCGATCAGCGCCGCCGTGTGGGCTTTGGTGCCGAAGCCGTCTCGTTGCAGTCCGGCACCATCAAGCGTGCGTAACATGTAATCGATCAGTGCGCCGCCGATGGCTGGTGGCGGATTAAGGAAAATATCATGTTCGCCGATACGGCTTTTGAACGGCTTTCGTCGTGCCACCTCATAGCGGGCCAGATCGTCGCGGCCGATGGTACTGCCGTCCATGGCGGCAATCCGATCTGCGACCTCCCCTCTATAAAAAAGATCCGGCCCTTCACTGACCATCGCATCGAGAAAATCTGCATAGGCTGCCGGGTGATACACATCGCCATCCCCAAGAAGCGTGTCGCCGCCGTCCTTGCAGTACAGAGCTCGGGCGGACTCGCTCGCGCAGTAGATCGGACCGACAACCCCCAGCAGATAAGACTGGAACGGATCAAGCGCGAGACCCGCCTTCGCCAGCGCCTTAGCCGGTTCCACCAGCGTTGCCATCGGAGCGCGGCCCAACGCTTCGTGAACGGTGTGTATGCCGGCGACCGCTCCCGGCGTTGCCACCGCCCCCATGCCGATGTGGAATTCCTGTTGAGCAGTGCCGAAATCCGCGATCACCGGGTAGAAATCGACGGTGTCCCTTGGCGGGCGCTTCAGCGGTGTTTCGGTGAAGAAATCGAAGACGCCGACTTCCCCGCCTGCGGTTTTGGCGACCAGAAATCCACCACCTCCAAGGGATGCCAGAACCGGCTCGGCAACGCATGCCGCCAGGAATCCGGCAATCGCCGCGTCGAAGGCATTGCCGCCGTCCCTGAGGATGCCCAGCGCCGCTTCTGCAGTCTCACGATGGCCGGCAGCGACCCCCGCCCTGTTGTTGTCATACGTCGTCATCGGGCGATTTTACATATCCAGACGCATGTGGCGAGGGCGTCAGAGCGACGGCAGGATATAATCAGGACAGATCCCCGATTCGGCGATGCAGACATTAATATCCATCCCGCCGAGAACTCCGTGATCCGTCACCAGCGCCGTCTTCATGCACATCGCAGCGGCGCCGAGAATATCCGTATGCAACGTGTCGCCCAGCATTAAAATGCGATCCGGCGTAATGCCGGCAGGCAACAGGGACAGCACCGCCTTGAAGATATCCGCGTATGGTTTGCCGAAAAACCGTGGCGCGATCCCGAGCGTATCGGCAAGATCATGCGCCCAGGCGCCGGTCTGAAGACTGAACCCGTCTTCACGCGGCGCGGCGATGTCCGCGTTGCCGATCAACAGCGGGCGCGGGCGGCTTCGAAGTGCCGCCGCCAGTTCATCCTGACAGCGCTGTGTCCATCCATGGCTGCTCAGCATGATGAAGCCGTCGGCCTGATCCAGTGCCGTGCCGGCGAGCGGTATCACCCGGCACGGCAGTTCATCGATGAGCGAAGCCTCGGGGGCAACCACCGCCCAGAGCATGCCGGGATCGTATTCGGATAGCGCTTCCGACAACACCATTCGCGAAGTGACGATTTCCGTGTCGGTGAAGTCGTAACCCATGTTGGCAAAGCGTTTTGTGTTCTCGGACCGGGGCAGGCTCGCGGCGTTGGTCAGCACGCGTACTTGCTTGCCTGCCCGGCGTAGCGCATCTATCGCCACGCCGGCGCCGGCTACCGGACGTTCGCCAATGTTCAAGACACCGAAAGAATCGAAAATAAAAACATCAAAGTCCCCAGACAGTGCCTGCCCACCGCTTACACTTACCGGAGACGGCGGAAAGGTTGCGACAGGCAACCGGTGACGGATTTCCTGATAGCGGCGAAACACCCATTCAGCGTCGATTTTGGCGGACAGCAATATGACTAGACTCCAATCACGCAGCCCGCATGCTTTCGCGGTGTGAAATAAGGTGAAGAAATCCACTAAAACA
>JAYNVG010000049.1:0-18127 GCA_038100295.1 Thalassospiraceae bacterium | reverse complement strand
GCCCCTCAGTCAGTGCATGTCATAAAAACGCAACATAACTGACACATTGTAGATTGGGAGGTTTTCATGAAAAAATTATTCGGTGCCGCATTGGCTGCGGTGCTTCTTCTGTGTGGTGGCGTGGCCAAGGCCGAGGACTGCCCGCACAGCTTCCTCGACACCCAGTATTGTGACCGGGACGGCGATCTGACCGCCGATTTGCCGACGGACAAGAGCAAGATCATCAATCCGGACACCATCATCTTCGCCTATACACCAGTCGAAGATCCGGCAGTCTATGCCAAGGTGTGGGACGGTTTCATCCAGCACATGGCCAAGACCACCGGTAAGAAAGTCGTGTTCTTCCCTGTCCAGTCGAATGCTGCACAGATCGAAGCGATGCGCTCAGGTCGTCTTCATGTAGCCGGCTTCAACACCGGGTCCAACCCGATCGCGGTTGCCTGTGCCGGGTTTGTCCCGTTCGCCATGATGGCCGCCAAGGACGGATCGTACGGTTATGAAATGGAACTGATCGTTCCTGCCGACAGCGCGATCAAGGATCCGGCCGGCCTCAAGGGCCACACCCTGGCCTTCACTTCGCCGACGTCCAACTCCGGCTTCAAGGCACCTTCGGCTCTGCTGAAGAGCGAATTCGGGCTGGTCGCCGACAAGGACTTCAAGACCACGTTCTCGGGCAAGCACGACAACTCCGTGCTCGGCGTCGCCAACAAGGACTATGAAGCCGCCGCCGTTGCCAACTCGGTGATGAACCGGATGATTCAGCGTGATGTGGTGAAGAAGGAACAGATCCGTTCGATCTACAAGTCGCAGACCTTCCCGACCACCGGTTACGGCCTCGTCTACAACCTTGATCCGGCGCTGGCCGCCAAGATCAAGGACGCCTTCTTCTCCTTCCCTTGGGAAGGTTCCGAACTGCAGAAGGAGTTCAAGAAGGAAGGCAAGTTCATTCCCATCACTCACAAGAAGGACTGGGACGTGATCCGCAAGATAGATGCTGCGAACGGCGTCAAGTATACTTGCAAGTAAGTCGTCTCGTAGTTTAGGCAAATGAGGTGCCGGCGTCATCGTTGGCACCTCGCCGCCTTATAGGGGGATACGCGGACGATGTTACGACTTGTTGATCTCGTCAAGCAGTACAAGACCGGCGACAAGGCGCTGAAAAGCGTCAACCTGGAAGTGCCGAACGGCCAGGTAATGGCCCTGATCGGGCCATCCGGTGCGGGCAAGTCGACACTGATCCGCTGCGTCAACCGCCTGGTCGAACCGACCTCGGGCAAGATTTACCTCGGCGACATGGAACTGACCTCGCTGCGTCAGGGCGCACTGCGCCGTGCACGCCGCCGCATGGGCATGATCTTTCAGGAATACGCCCTGGTCGAGCGCCTGTCGGTGATGGAAAACGTACTCTCAGGGCGCCTCGGCTATGTGCCGTTCTGGCGCAGTTATTTCAGAAAATTTCCACAATCCGATGTCGACGAGGCGTTCCGCCTGCTTGCGCGGGTCGGGCTCGACCACATGGTCGACAAGCGCGCCGACGAGCTCTCCGGCGGCCAGCGCCAGCGTGTAGGCATTTGCCGGGCGCTGATCCAGAATCCTGAACTGCTTCTGGTGGACGAGCCGACGGCGTCACTTGATCCGAAAACCTCGCGCCAGATCATGCGACTGGTCTGTGAACTGTGTAAGGAACGTGGCCTTGCCGCCATCATCAATATTCATGACGTGTTGCTGGCGCAGATGTTTGCCGAGCGCATCGTCGGCCTGCAACTGGGCGAGATCGTCTATGACGGGCCACCCGACGGCCTGACACCCGACGTGCTGACGCAGATTTACGGCGAGGAAGACTGGGAAGCGACCATCGCCAAGGTCGAGGACGAGGACGAAGAAGAAACGGATGCTGTCCCATGAGGACGCCATGAACACCGTCACCCCGGCACACCGCACCTGGAAGAAGCCGCCGTTTATCCAAAGCCCGTTGCTGCGCTGGTCTCTCGTCGTTGGCGCAGCGGTGTATCTTGCCGTCGTGTTCGGCACCATGGACGTCAACTGGGGCCGCGTCGCCGACGGCATACCACGCGGCCAGCGCTTCCTGGCATCGTTCTTCCCGCCCGATTTCGTCTCCCGCGCCGGGGATATTTTCGACGGTATTCTGGAAAGCCTTTGGATCACCATTATCTCGACGGTGGCGGGGATCGCGCTCTCCATCCCGGTCGGTCTCGGGGCCGCGCGGAATTTGTCACCGCGCCCGGTGTATCTGTTCTCGCGCGCGGTGCTGGCGATTTCCCGGACCTTTCCGGAAATCATCATCGCGCTGTTCGCCGTGAAACTGTTCGGCTTCGGTCCGTTCGCCGGTTTCATCGCGCTTTCCATCGGCACCGTCGGCTTCTACGGCAAGCTGCTCGCCGAGGACATCGAGGACATGGACCCGTCACAGGCCGAGGCGGTCAAAGCGACCGGGGCAAGCTGGTTCCAGTGGCTCAACTACGCCGTGCAGCCGCAGGTCATGCCGCGCATGATCGGTCTCGGCATGTACCGGCTCGACATCAACTTCCGGGAATCCGCGGTTGTCGGGATCGTCGGCGGCGGCGGCATCGGTGCCACGCTACTGACCTCGTTCGACCGCTACGAGTTCGATTCCGCAGCGGCGATCCTGCTGGTCATCATCATTATCGTGATGGCCGTCGAATATTCGTCTAGCTACATCAGAAGATGGGTGCAGTAACATGCCGGTGAAACAAGTAGCCGAGACCAGGGTTTGGCAGCGCCGCGATCGCCGGACACAACTGACTGTCTGGGCAGTGCAACTCGCCTGCCTGATCGTGTTCGTCTATTGCTGGTCGCTGGTGTCGGAAAAGACCATATGGGAATTCGTCTATGACGCGCCCAGACAGGCCGCCGATATGGGATCGCGCATGGTGCCACCGGCCTGGGGCTATATGGACAAGCTGTGGCTGGCGGTATGGGACACCCTCAACATCGCTACGCTGGGGACGCTGATGGCCGTCGTGCTGGCCTTCCCCATCGCCTTTCTGGCGGCGCGCAACACCACACCGTCGAAAGTCTTCATTCGCCCCATCGCGCTGTTCATCATCGTTTCGTCGCGCTCCATCAACTCATTGCTGTGGGCGCTGATGCTGGTCACCATCATCGGCCCGGGCGTACTGGCTGGCGTGTTGGCGATCGGGTTCCGCTCGATCGGCTTCTGTGCCAAGCTGCTGTACGAGGCGATTGAGGAAATCGAGGTTACCCAGGTCGAAGCGATCACAGCCACCGGCGCCTCGGGGCCGCAGATCCTTCATTACGGGATCGTGCCTCAGATCATGCCGGCGTTTGCCGGTATTTCCGTTTTCCGCTGGGACATCAACATCCGCGAATCCACGGTGCTGGGCCTGGTCGGCGCGGGCGGCATCGGCCTGCAATTGAACGCCTCGATCAACAATGTCGCCTGGACCCAGGTTTCGCTGATTCTGCTGGTCATTCTGGGCACCGTCATCGTCAGCGAGTGGGTTTCCGCCAAGGTTCGCCACGCGATCATCTGAAGGCTTGAAAAACTCCCACGGCAAGGGCACGTATTGCCGCGAGTTGACTCTTTTAGGGGAAGGTGATTCCCTGAATCAGGACTTTGCGATTTTCACCGGGGAAAAACACATGCGGCCTGCCATTCTGGCTTTCAGCGCATTACTCCTGAGCGCCCTGTTCCTTGCGCAGCCTTTGCGAGCGCAGGGGGTAGAACTCAATGCCGTCTCGTTCGCGGATATACCGCGCGGACAGGCCGTCACCGTCGAAATTTACGACGATGCCGAAGAAGTGCTGAAACTCAAGAAGCTGTTCGAGGAAGAACTGCGCCTGCATGGCTACAGCGTCAACGACGGCGCCCGCCTGATCCTCAGTTTCACGATCACCGACACCTCCGGCAAGTGGACCGGCGGCGGTCCGAACCGTCTTGTCGAGATCGGCAACAGCGACAATCACACTGGCAAGGACGCGCCGGACGTGCGACTGAACATTTTCGACTCGCAACGTGGCGGCCTGCTCAACCCGAAGCGTGACAAGGGCATCACCCAGGTCAGCCCGAGCGAATTCCGCATCGATGCCACAATCGAGGACCGCGAGACCGGCAAGCGTCTGTGGCAGGGCTGGAGCGTCACCGATTCCGGCACCAGCAGCGAAGATGCCGCTCTTCACCGCTCCATGGTGAAACCGATCATCGAGAATATCGGCAAAACCGTCCGCAGCGAATAAGCCCGCGGGCACACGCGCCCCATCCTTGCCCTTCGCCTGCAAAACCGCTAGGAAACGAACGCATTTGTGGCATGCTGAAGCGGCATCGCCCGTCTAAATCTGTGGATTTTCTTTGGATGACGAATTCGAGCGAAAAAGCACTTCTGCCTGCCGGCCTGACGGATGGGTTACCTCCGCACGCGGCCTTCGAGGTTGATGTCCGCGAACGGCTCGTCGCATCCTTCGTAGCGCGCGGTTTCGACCGCATTTCGCCTCCCCTCGTCGAGTTCGAGGACAACCTTCTTGCCGGCACCGGCGCGGCCATGACCGGGCAGACGTTCCGGCTGATGGACCCGGTATCGCAGCGCATGATGGGGCTGCGTGCCGACATCACGCCGCAGGCTGCGCGCATCGCCACCACCCGACTTGCCCACGAACCCCGCCCGCTCCGGCTGTGCTACGGCGGCGAGGTGTTACGTATCCGAGGCACTCAACTGCGGCCTGAACGCCAGTTCAGCCAGGCCGGCGCCGAGATGATCGGCACCGCCGATCCGCGCGCCGATGCGGAAATGGTGTTGATGGCGGTGGAAACGCTTGCCCTGCTCGGCATCCGAGACATCAAGGTCGATCTTTGCCAGCCGACACTGGTGCCGCAAGTCATGGCGGCGCTGGGTATCGATGGCGATGCAGCACGCGACCTGCGTGCCGCGCTCGACGCCAAGGACGCGGCAGAGGTCAAAAACCTGTCCACAGCGCTGGGCCAGGATGCACGGGAGCTTTTCGTCAAACTGCTCGAAGCCTCGGGTCCGTCGGAGAACGTCGCGCCGAAGATCGCCGGCTTGCCGCTTTCCGGTGCGGCCGCGGAAGCCCGCGACACGTTTCTGGAAACCGTGGCGCTAATTGAACGTGCCGATCCCACAATCGACCTGACGCTCGATGCTGTCGAGAACCGCGGCTTCGAGTACCACACCGGTGTGACCTTTACCCTTTTCGCCCCCGGTGTCCGGGGCGAACTGGGCTCGGGTGGCCGCTACCTGGCCGGGCTCACCGATGGCGCCGACAGTTCAGACGCGGAACAAGCGACCGGGTTCACCCTGTTTCTCGACAGCATCCTGCGCGCTGTCAGCGTTCCGGAAAGCGCACCGAAGATCTATCTGCCTGAAGGGACGGCACGCGCCACTGGCGAAGAGATGCGCGCCGCCGGCTACCGCACCCTTGAAGGTCATTGCTCGGGCGGCGAAGCCGAGAGTGAAGCCGCTCGTATGAAATGCACGCACATCCTGCAGAACGGCAAACCCGTGCCGCTCGGCAATATTTAAAATCGAAGGAGACAGTTCGCATGGCCAATGTTGTCGTGATCGGCTCGCAGTGGGGCGATGAAGGAAAAGGCAAGATCGTCGATTGGCTGTCGGAACGCGCCAATGTGGTGGTCCGGTTCCAGGGCGGGCATAACGCCGGTCATACCCTAGTCATCGACGGTGTCACCTACAAGCTGAGCCTTCTGCCGTCCGGCATCGTGCGCAAGGGCAAGCTGTCGATCATCGGCAACGGCGTCGTCGTCGACCCGTGGGCGCTGATGAGCGAGATCGAGAACATCAAGAAGCTCGGTGTGGAAGTCAGCCCGGAAAACCTGCGTATCGCAGAAAACTGCCCGCTGATCCTGCCCTTGCACAAGAACCTCGATCAGGTCCGCGAACAGGCTGCCGGCAAGGCCAAGATCGGCACCACCGGACGCGGTATCGGCCCGGCCTATGAAGACAAGACCGCGCGGCGGGCAATCCGTGTCGGCGACCTGGCCGACACCGAAGTCCTCGCCGACAAGGTCGATGCACTGCTGTTCCACCACAATGCCCTGCTGCGCGGGCTCGACATGCCGGAAGTCGACGGCGCAGAACTGCTCAAGGAACTCAACGAAATGGCGCCGCTGCTGCTGCCGTTCGCGACCACGGTCTGGCAGGACCTGGACCAGATGCGCCGCAAGGGTCACCGCATCCTGTTCGAGGGGGCCCAGGGTACGATGCTCGACATCGATCACGGTACCTATCCCTACGTCACCTCGTCGAATACCGTCGCCGGGCAGGCCGCCATCGGCTCCGGCCAGGGGCCCGGTGCCATCAATTACGTGCTCGGCATCACCAAGGCCTACACGACACGGGTCGGCTCCGGCCCGTTTCCGACCGAACTGACCGATGAAATCGGCGAACAGCTCGGTGCGCGTGGCCGTGAATTCGGCGTCGTCACCGGCCGGAAACGCCGCTGCGGCTGGTTCGATGCGGTGCTCGTCCGCCAGGCCGTCAAGGTCAACGGCATCACCGGTATCGCGTTGACCAAGCTCGACGTGCTGGACGGCCAGAAGGAACTCAAGGTCTGCGTCGGATATGACATCGACGGACAGAAAATAGACCATCTGCCGGCCTCTACCGTACGTCAGAGCCGGGTCACACCGATCTACGAAACCCTGGAAGGCTGGAACGAAAGCACCCAGGGTGCGCGTTCCTGGGCCGACCTGCCGGCGACGGCGATCAAGTACATTCGCCGTATCGAGGAACTGATCGATGCCCCCGTGGCATTGCTGTCGACCAGCCCGGAACGCGACGATACGATCCTCGTGCACGATCCGTTCGAGGACTAGGCCGTTTCTTATCCTGAGAGGCGGCCCGTATTAATCGGGCCGTTTCTTTTAGGATGACAACAATCACACTTTAAATTCGGCGACCTTCCTGGGGTCCCATTCGATCCCGAGACCCGGACCACGCGGCGTCACCATCCCGTCAACGGCGTCGTAAGCCTGTTTCAAGAGCGGCCGCGCCTTGTCGAGATATTCGAGCCAGTGCGCCCCCGGTGTCGCCGCCAAGGCATGCGCGCTGACCTCGACAAAGGCATGGCTGGACACCGGCAACCCGGCGGCTTCGGCCATGTGCGCCACGGCCATCCAGCCTGTGTACCCGCCGATCTTCATCATGTCGGGCATGACGTAATCGCTGGCGCCGGCGTCGATGGCCAGACGGGCACCGGCGGGATGCCACCAGTTTTCCCCGGTCTGCACCTTGATCGGGCTTTCGGCGCGGACCCGCGCATGACCGGCCAGGTCCTCCGCCGGCACCGGTTCCTCGAGCCAGTAAATATTGTACTCCGCCAGCCGCTTCGCGTACTCGATTGCCGTGGCCGTATCCAGGGACTGGTTGTAATCGAGCATCAGCGCCACATCGGGGCCAATGAGAGTTCGGGTCGCCGCGACGCTGGCGAGGTCATCCTCGAAACCGCTGACGCCGAGTTTCACCTTCACGGCCTTGAAACCCGCCTTGACGCTGGCCTCAACGAGGGGCAGGTCTTGCTTCGGATCGATGAACCCGAAACTGTCATAGGCGCGGATCGGTTTTTCCTCGCCCCCCAACAGTTCCGCCACGGATTTCCCGGCAATCTTGCCCTGTGCATCCCACATTGCCTGCTCGACGCCGGCGAAATACATACCCAACAGGCCCTGAATACCCAACAGTCGGAACGTCGCCTGAAAGCGCGTGAACTGCGCTGCAGGGTCAAGCAGCCCGTCCACGAACATCGACCCGACATCGCCATGAAGCGCATGCACGGCGGCGAGCATTTTCGGCGTGTAGGTGAAGATGTAGGACGTCCCCGTGACGCCCGCGTCGGTTTCGACATCGATCAGGCATAGCGAGGCGCCCGGCAGGGTTCCCGACGCTGTCCGCATTGGTCGTGACAGGGGCACCTGCACCGGCGTGAGCCGTACCCCCTTGATGCTCGGCATATCGCTCATTTTGTATTCCCCCAAAGTTCAGGATGGATCGATTATCCCTGCTTCGATATTAACCATAAACCCCAAAAACCAAGGAAAAGCTTGCGATTTTTACCGTTTGACGATTCAATGCGGGGATCGGTCGAAGAGAATCTATTTCGGCCAGGGAGCCGGGTGTGCGAAAGTGCAGACCGGCGTAACGTTCTTTAGGGACGCGTGCGATGGCAGAAGAGCCTTTTGACGCGGACGAGATCAGCGAACCGTCGCCAGTAAAAGCCGGTTCGATCGTTCTTCGTGAGCGCTTTATCGTCAACGGTGACAAACCGTTGCCAAATCTTGATTCGCCCAACGCCAAGGCTTACCTGGCGGAAGATCGGCATGACCTGTCGCGCAATCTTTTCGCGCTCGTCTGCACACCCGGCATTCCGCTGCGCACCAGCACAATCAAGAAACTCCAGGTGACACCCGGCCCGGGCAACCTGGAACTTGTCGAATCGGAATCCGTGTTCTGGCCGATTATCGGTCAGCGCACCATGGTCATCATCTACGAACGGCCCATGGGTGGGCGCGTCATCGACCGGATCAAGGCCGGTCAGGTGCGCATCACCGAATACGATATTCCACGCAAGGTCATCCAGCCGATCGTCGACGGACTGCGCCACATCAGATCCCTGAATACGGCACACCGTGCTTTACGGCCCGACAACCTGTTTTTCCTCGACGAGGATATGCAGGAAATCGTTCTTGGCGATTGCGTCACCGCCCCCGAGGGTTTCGACCAACCGTTGATGTACGAGCCGCTCGAACGCGCCCTCGCCAACCCCGCCGGACGCGGCAAGGGATCGACCATAGACGACATGTATGCGCTTGGCGCGTCGCTGGTGGTACTGACCCTCGGCAATAACCCGATTGAGCGCATGAAGGGCGAGGACCTTCTGTTCCGCCGCACCAATCTCGGCAGCTATGCCGCCGTGTGCGGCAATGCGCGTATTCCGCTGTCGCTGCTGGAGCCACTGCGCGGTCTGCTGTCCGACAGCCCGAACGAGCGCTGGGGGCTCGATGAGATATCCAACTGGCTGAACGGCCTGAAGCAGACGCCACAGCAGAAGAAGCCGGCGCGCAAAGGCGACACGCCGCTGCGTTTCGGCGGACGCGACCACACCAACGTCCGCACCCTGGCGCATGCCTTCAACCGGCAGATTCCCGAAGCCGTGAAGGCGCTGAAGGACGAAACGTTCCACGCCTGGCTCAAGCGCTCCGCCAACGAAGGCGACCTGTCGGATACGCTGAAAGGCTATGTCGATACAGCGAATTTCCACAAAGAGAACCATCAGGGCAGCGACGAATACCTGATCGCGCGGTGCTGCGCGGCGATGGATCCGTACGGTCCTATTCGTTACAAGGGTGTGTCCGTCTACCTCGACGGTTTCGGCCCGATGCTGGCCATGGAGATCATCCGCAACGGCAACGTTCAGGTGCTGACGGAAATCATCAACCGGGAAATCTATCAGTTCTGGGTCAGCGACCGGGCGCTTCTGCTGGATTCCATCGAAATCTCACAACAATTCGCGCAGATGAAGGCCTGGCTTTCGAGCAATGAAGTCGGTCAGGGTCTGGAACGCTGCCTGTACGAGCTGAACCCGGGTCTGACCTGCCAAAGTCCGCATATCATCGAGGAAGGGATCGTCTTCATCGATGACCTACTGCCGGCACTGGACCGCGCCGCCAACCACGCGGACAGTCACGCCAAGCCGGTTGACCGCCATGTCGCGGCCTTTATCGCGGCACGCTTCAACGAGGATACGCAGCCGCACCTGCGCGCCCTGGCCGCGGCCAAGGAAAGCACTTCGGTGATCGGCATGCTGAGCCTGCTCGCCTTCCTGCAGTGGAAGCTCAAGACCGCCCCCGTGTTCGGCCTTGCCAGTTGGGTCGGCGGGCTTCTGGGGCCGGCCATCAACGCCTATCACAGCCGCACCACGCGACGCGAACTGGAAAAGGAAATCCCCAAGCTGGTGCGACGCGGCAGTCTGCCGGACATGTTCGACCTGATCGACAATGCCGAGAAACGCCGCGAGGACCAGGACGGTTACGCCGATGCGGTCGAGGAATATGCCATCTGCGCCGAGGAAATCCTCAGTATCGAAGGCAGCGGCAACGAGCTGCAGGAAAAGGCCGAAAAGACCGGTCAGAAAACGGCCGCGACGATTTCCATCATCACCACCATGATCGCGGTAACGATCATGTTCTTCTCGGAAATCCTGTGAGGCGGCCATGAACATGCGCATGATCATTTGGTCGGTGCTGATCTTTGCCCTGTTGCTGATCGTCGCGCTGCCGACGGTGATGCTGATTGCCTTCGGCATGCTGCCGGCCATCGTCGCCGTGATCATCGACCGCACCGAGGAACGCTCGGCGGCGTTCTGTGTCGGCGGACTCAATTTCTGCGGCCTGTTTACCTATCTCATGGACCTGTGGTTCGGCGATCACGACCTTGGACAGGCGATGCATATCCTGACCGACGTGTTCGCGTTGGCCGTGATGTACGGCGGCGCCTGCATGGGCTGGATGCTGTATCTGTCGCTGCCGCCGGTGATCTCGTCGTTCATCCAGGTGATGTCGGAGCGGCGTCTGCAGCAGCTTCGCGCGACGCAGCGGAAGATTCTCGATGAATGGGGCGACGAGGTGATCCACGATGCCGATCTTGGCGGCAACGGTGCTGCCCCGCCGCAAGCGCAAGCCGGCCAAAAAATGCCGGCTGCCGCCTGATACAACCAGGCGCGAAGCACAGGATTTCTGGGGTTATCCGGCATCCGGTCCTAACCGAGCCTTGACCCCGGCGCCGATAAGCCGCAACATCACTCGGTAATTTGTTCCGCGGGGGGCCCTGCTCAAAGGGCTGAGATACCACATTGTCGGCAGCAAGCCGAAGCCGTGGTGACCCGTCGAACCTGATCCGGGTGACACCGGCGTAGGGATCGGAACCCGAACGATAATCCCGTTCTTCCTTCCTGAAACCGTCCCGGGTCTCTTTAATTTTTTGGAGAGGACCCCAGGATGAACGAAATTCGTAAACCCGCCAACGCCGATGTGACGCATGGCCCGCTGCCGGCGTCCGAAAAAATCTATATCCAGGGCGAACGCCTGAACGGTGTCGGCGTGCCGATGCGCCGGATTCACGTGCACGAAAGCGCCAACGAGGCCCCGCTGACGGTCTATGACACGTCGGGCATTTATACTGACCCGAACGCGCACATCGACATAGACGCGGGTCTGCCGCGCATCCGCGAAGGCTGGATCGAAGCACGCGGCGACACCGAATTCTATGAAGGCCGCGAGATCAAGCCGGAAGACAACGGCAACGTCGGCGACGACAAGCTGGTACCGCAATTCCCGACCGCCAACCCGCCGCGCCGCGCCAAAAAGGGTGTCAAATCCATCTCGCAGATGGCCTATGCGCGTCAGGGCATCATCACGCCGGAAATGGAATTCGTGGCGATCCGCGAAAACATGCTGCGCGAAATCTCGCCGGAGGAAGCCGCCAAGCTGAAGGCCGAGGCCGAACGCTGGGGCGCGGAAATCCCCGACGTGGTGACGCCGGAATTCGTCCGTGACGAGGTCGCCCGCGGCCGCGCCATCATTCCCAACAACGTCAACCATCCGGAAACCGAGCCGATGGCCATCGGCCGCAATTTCCTGGTCAAGATCAACGCCAACATCGGCAACTCCGCCGTCACCTCGTCGGTCGCCGACGAGGTCGACAAGATGGTGTGGGCGATCCGCTGGGGCGCCGATACGGTTATGGACCTGTCGACGGGCCGGAACATTCACAACATCCGCGACTGGATCATCCGCAACTCGCCTGTTCCAATCGGCACGGTGCCGATCTATCAGGCGCTGGAGAAGGTCGACCGCGCCGAGGATCTGACGTGGGAAATCTATCGCGACACGCTGATCGAACAGGCCGAACAGGGCGTCGATTACTTCACCATCCACGCCGGCATCCGCTTGAAGCACATCCACCTGACGGCGGACCGCGTCACCGGCATTGTCAGCCGCGGCGGCTCGATCATCTCGCAGTGGTGCCTGGCGCATCACAAGGAAAGCTTCCTGTACGAAAAGTTCGATGAAATCTGCGACATCATGGCCGCTTATGACGTGGCGTTCTCTCTGGGCGACGGCTTCCGGCCGGGCTCCGGCGCCGACGCCAACGACGCCGCACAGTTCGCCGAACTGGAAACGCTGGGCGAGCTGACCAAGGTTGCCTGGGAACGCGACGTGCAGGTGATGATCGAAGGCCCCGGCCACGTGCCGATGCACAAGATCAAGCTGAACATGGAAAAGCAGCTCAAGGTCTGCGGCGAAGCCCCGTTCTATACGCTTGGGCCCCTCGTCACCGACATCGCGCCCGGCTACGACCACATCACGTCCGGGATCGGTGCCGCCATGATCGGCTGGTACGGCACGGCGATGCTGTGTTACGTGACGCCGAAAGAGCACTTGGGTCTGCCCGACCGCAACGACGTCAAGGAAGGGGTCGTGACCTACAAGATCGCGGCGCATGCCGCCGATCTGGCCAAGGGACATCCGGGTGCTGCGGCGCGCGACGATGCGCTTTCGCGCGCACGCTTCGAATTCCGCTGGGAAGATCAGTTCAACCTGGGTCTGGACCCGGATCGCGCGCGCGATTTCCACGACCAGACCATGCCCAAGGAAGCGCACAAGACGGCGCACTTCTGCTCCATGTGTGGACCGAAGTTCTGCGCCATGGAGATCACCAACCTGGTGCGCAACTACTCCAACGACGGCATGAAGCAGATGGCCGAACGGTTCCAGGCCGAAGGCGGCGCGCTGTACAAGGAAGAGTATGCCGACGAGGCCAATAAGGTCCCGGCGGCGGGTGAAGACGACTAGGGGCTAGCCCCCTCACCTGTCCTCTCCCCCCACTTTGTAGGGGAGAAGGACCCTGACGAATACACCGTGAAACCCCATCCCTCTCCCCCTCTCAGGGGGAGAGGTTAGGTGAGGGGGTGTCTGCTCAGTCAGGTGCCGACATCGCATCGACGGTGGCCTTGCCCTCGCCGCCGAACTTCGTGCACAGCCCGCCGATCAGCAGCCCGACCAAGGCCCCTTCGAGCACCAGCCAGTAAACTGAATTCCACAAGCTTCCGGCACCGAACGCGCTCATCATCATGGTGCTCAGTTCGCCATGCGCGATCAACACGATCAGCAGGTTCATCCACGCCCCGATCAGCGGCGCCCTGAACCACCACGGCATCGGTATGTGCAGCACCGGATGCCAGGTGACGACGCCGAATACGGCGATCATCGCGCCGACGGTCGCATACCAGAACAAAAAGCCGATCCTGAGTTCCATCGGTACGCCGGGCCACAGTATGGGCAGCATAAAAAACCCGATGATCCCCAGCGCGAAACCGACGCCCTTGCCGATGACGATACGTGTGAACAGTGACGGATTGCCGAATAGCATGTCGCCCTCCGCGATCTGTGAGAGATATCATTAAGCGCGCATACTCGTATATGCGACAATGGCGCGCATTGAGGGAGATCAATTCCCCCTCACCTGTCCTCTCCCCCACTTCGTGGTGGAGGGGGACTCATGCATTTACGCACGGTTTTACTCTTCCCTCTCCCCCTTCTAGGGGGAGAGGTTCGGTGAGGGGGTGATTTAATCAGGCCGCCTGAAAAGCGTTCTTGAACCGTACCCGGCATTCCATCGGGTTGAGGTTGCGCTTGAACTTGGTTGGTTCTCCGGCCATGACGCGGAGCCACAGAAACCTGGGGCCGTCGCCCGCCGCCACGAATTCCGCCGCGTCCTTGAGGCCCGCCTCGGACGACACCGTCAGGACTTTTTCGAACCCGAACCCTTCGGCGACCTTGGCGAGGTTGGTGCGCGCCGAGGTATGGCCGTCCTGGCCGCCGGTTTCGCCATGCCCGCCGTTGTCGACGCAGACCACGGTCAGGTTTTTCGGCGCCTGCGTCGCCACCGTCGCCAGCGAGCCGATGTTCATCATCATCTCGCCGTCGCCGGCAATGACCACGACGTTCCTGTCCGGCGCACCGAGCGCCATGCCGAGACCCATGGACGTCGCCGCCCCCATGCAGCCGGCCATGGTGAACATGTTGGCTCCGTCGCTGGTCAGCGCGGCGGCATCGCGGGCCGGGCCGGCAAGGCCGGTGACGAACAGGTAATCGTCCGGGTTCGGAAAGATCTGCGGCAACGCGCCGACGCGGTTCAGTGTTACTTCGGTCATCGTCTCACTCCCCCTCAAAACGCCTTGGCGCCGAGAAACTTCTGGCTCAGCACCAGTGCCGCCGCCTTGCCGCCTCTGAAGGCGGCGTTGATCGCCGCATTTGCCGCGCCTTCAAGCTCGTCGGCACGCTCGACCTTGAAAATCAGCACCCCCATGGCCTCGAGGATCGGTTCCACGGCCTCGCCCATCGGGTACTGCCAGGGGTTCTGTTCGCCGTAATCGCCGCGCATGGAAACCATCATCAGGATCGGGAATCCCCCGCCCTTCACGAAGGACAGGAAGTTGGGGCAGTTGCCGACGCCGGACGACTGCATCATCAACACCGCTTTCTGGCCGACCAGATCGGCACCGGCGGCCAGCGAGACGCCTTCTTCCTCGGTCGTCAACAGCACCGTCCGCATTTCGTTGTCGGCATCCGCCAGTTCCACCAACCGGGCGTTGCCTGCATCGGGGATATAACTGAACAGGCTGACGCCCGCGGCCTTGAACTGTTTGAACAATGCCCGCGACCACGGGTCGTGCGGGTGAACGTCACCGCTCATGAATGGATTTCCTCCCAAGCTGTAACCGGCGAGAACCGCCCTGATGTCCGACAGCTTAACGCGCTGCGGGGATTTCTCAATCAGACTTGGCCATGCTATCTTCGCAAATCAATGAATAAGGAGGCACGCATGCGTAAATTGCTGTTTCTCGCCCTCATCGGCATCGTCAGCATCGGCATTTCGATCCAGGCAACGGACATTCAGGCGCAGTCGACGAGCGACCCCAATGTCTGTTTCAAGACCTGCATCGAAACCTACGGCTCGAGCAAGAAACAGGCCTGTGCATTGCAGTGCGGTTTCGGCACGGGTTCGACCGGCGGCAAACAGGGCCGCGACTGCGGTTCGATCTACAAACAGTGTCTGGCACAATGCGGTTCGGACGGCGCCTGCAAGTCGACCTGCCGCAAACAGCGCACCCAGTGTTTCTGAGGGTATTAAGCGTTATTTCGCGTTGAGCATGGCGCGGCAGCGTTCCGCCAGTTCAGATTCCGACGCATCCGTCAGCGGCTTGCCGTTGAACGTCATGGCGCCGGTATTGATGTTGAAGCGCACGGTGCCGACGTTGAGCGTCATGCCGGAGCTTTTCGCCACCGTTTCCGCCGCAGCGAGTGCCGCAGTATCTGCGGCTGTAGCGTCCGCCGCCGCCTGCGATGCCGTCTCGCTGGCCGTCGTCGCCGTGGCGTCGGGGGTATAACCGATCGCTTCGGCAGCAGCCTTGGCCGCCTCGGCAAAGGCCAGCGCCGTCGACACGTCGTCTGACGTCGCGGCGGTTTGTGTCGCGTCATAGGCTGACTGTGTTGTCGCCAGACCGCTTTCAGCGGCCGTCACGGCGGCCGCCAGCTCAGCATTGTTCGGGTCTGCGGCTGCGGCCGCCACGGCGTTGTTATAAATCGTCTCGGCGCCGGACAGTGACAGGGCGGCCGACTCCTTGGCGGCATTGGTGGCGGCGACGGATTACTCGGCGGCGATGGCGGCGGCCTTGTCGGCGGCCAGTTGATCCTCGGCCCCGCCCAGGTAGGCGGTCAGGTCCTTGGTGATGTTGAACTCGAATACGTCCGGCAGCGGGATGGTGAAACCTCCGCTGATATCCGCCGGCACCACTGCGTTACCGCGCACGTCGACCCCCGGTTTGTAGGCGACGTCGGCACTGGCCTGATGGCGCACCAGCCGGCGGCAGTCCTTTTTGGTGATTCGCACCTTGGGCGCTTCCGGCTCGGCCTTGGCCGCTTCCGTGCCCTGCGCCTGAAGCGGAGTTGCGCAGACGAACACCGCCGCCAGCATGCCGGCCAGCGGCAGCAAGATCGGGAATGGCGGATATCTGCGATTTTCTGACAATTCGTCGCACTCCTGTTGCGATCACGTATTGAACACGGATTCCGTGTCGAAATGGTTAACAAACCGTCAACCATCTCCTCTTTCCTTTTCGGGAGCGATCCGGTATCAGACCTCATGTCCGACATTCCCGCCCAGCACGACCGTATTCTGATTGTCGATTTCGGCTCGCAGGTGACCCAGCTCATCGCGCGCCGGGTCCGGGAATCCGGTGTCTACTGCGAAATCCACCCGTTCAACACCATCAGTGCCGATGGGCTTGCCGCGTTCGCGCCCAAGGGCATCATCCTTTCCGGCGGACCGGCCAGCGTGCACGAGGCGACGACGCCCCGCGCCCATGACGCGGTGTTCGAACTGGGCGTGCCGGTGTTCGGTATCTGCTATGGCGAGCAGACCATGGTGCAGCAGATGGGCGGTCAGGTGCAGCCTTCCACGCACCGGGAGTTCGGCCGTGCCTTCGTCGAAATTCAGAAGGATTGCTGCCTGTTCGAGGGAATCTGGAAACCCGGCGAGAAACACCAGGTATGGATGAGCCACGGTGACCGCATCGACGCCATCCCCGACGGCTTCGACGTGGTCGGCACGTCCGACGGCTCGCCGTTCGCGATCATCGCCGACGAAGCCAGGCGCCTCTATGGCGTGCAGTTCCACCCGGAAGTCATGCACACGCCGGACGGCGCCAAGCTGCTCAAGAACTTCACCCATAAAATTTGCGGTGCATCTGGCGACTGGACCATGGCGTCCTTCAAGGACGAAGCCATCGCCAAGGTGCGCGAACAGGTCGGCAAGGGCCGCGTGATCTGCGGTCTGTCCGGCGGTGTCGACAGTTCCGTCGTCGCCGTATTGCTACACGAAGCGATCGGCGATCAGCTCACCTGCGTGTTCGTCGATCACGGGCTGATGCGCGCCAACGAGGCCGAGGAAGTGGTCAGCCTGTTCCGGGATCACTACAACATTCCCCTCGTGCACCGGAATGCCGAGGAGTTGTTCCTGGGCGAACTGGACGGCGTGTCGGACCCCGAGGTCAAGCGCAAGACCATCGGCAAGCTGTTCATCGATGTCTTCGAGGAAGAAGCGAAGAACGTCGGCGGCGCCGATTTCCTTGCCCAGGGCACGCTGTACCCGGACGTCATCGAAAGTGTCTCGTTCACCGGTGGGCCGAGTGTGACCATCAAATCGCACCACAACGTCGGCGGCCTGCCCGAGCGCATGAACATGCAACTGGTCGAGCCGCTGCGCGAGCTGTTCAAGGACGAGGTCCGCGTACTCGGCCGTGAGCTTGGCCTGCCGGACAGCTTCGTCGGCCGCCATCCGTTTCCGGGGCCGGGGCTGGCGATCCGCGTGCCGGGCGTTATCATCAAGGACCGGCTCGACATTCTGCGTGCCGCCGATGTGATCTATCTTGACGAGATCCGCCGCGCCGGGCTGTACGATACCATCTGGCAGGCCTTCGCCGTGCTGTTGCCGGTGCAAACCGTCGGCGTCATGGGCGATGCCCGGACGTATGATTTCGTCTGCGCGCTCCGCGCCGTGACGTCCACCGACGGCATGACGGCGGATTACTATCCGTTCGATCACGAATTCCTGGGACGGGTCTCGAACCGCATCGTCAACGAGGTCAAGGGTATCAACCGGGTCGTCTATGACGTCACCTCGAAGCCGCCCGGCACCATCGAGTGGGAGTAAAATAATGGCATTAAGTCATTGATATTAAACAATACTATGACTTAGACATTACCTAGACACGCTCCCCTAACCCATTGACTTCATTAACATCAGCTTTTAGCTTTTAGACAAGAACTTGGACATCTTGTGCACTACTGCTGTGCATAGTGCACAGCTAATCAAAAGTTTGAGTTAGAGGGCTATGGCGAAGAAGCGATATTTCAGCGATGACGAAGTTCCAATCTTTGAAAATAGGAATGGAGCTGTTGTCTATAAACGTGGCGAATATTGGCAGTTCCGCGTGTGGCTCACAGCGGACAACAAGTACGTCCAGAAGAGCCTGC
>JAYNVG010000014.1:0-76240 GCA_038100295.1 Thalassospiraceae bacterium | reverse complement strand
AATTGTCGCCCTGCAGGATGCAGCTCGGGTACTTCCAGGTGATCGCCGAGCCGGTTTCCACCTGGGTCCAGGAAATCTTTGAGTTCCTGCCACGGCAGGCACCGCGCTTGGTGACGAAGTTATAGATGCCACCCTTGCCGTCCTCGTCGCCCGGATACCAGTTCTGCACCGTCGAATACTTGATTTCCGCGTCGTCCAGCGCCACCAGTTCGACGACGGCGGCGTGTAGCTGGTTCTCGTCACGCATCGGCGCCGTGCAGCCTTCTAGATAGCCGACGTACGACCCCTTGTCGGCGACGATCAGCGTGCGCTCGAACTGGCCGGTGTTCATTTCGTTGATGCGGAAGTACGTCGACAGTTCCATCGGACATTTGACGCCGGGCGGAATGTAGACGAACGAGCCGTCGGTGAAGACCGCCGAATTCAGGCACGCGTGCTTGTTGTCGGCGACTGGCACCACGGTGCCCAGGTACTTGCGCACGAGGTCGGGGCAGCGTTCCAGCGCTTCGGAAATCGGGCAGAAGATGACGCCGACCTCTTCCAGCTTCTTCTTGAAGGTGGTGGCCACGGAAACGCTGTCGAAGACGTAGTCCATGGCGACGTTGGCGACGCCGGCCAGGACTTCCTGCTCGCGGATCGGAATGCCCAGTTTTTCATAGGTCGCCAGCAATTCCGGGTCGACCTCGTCCAGGCTTTTCGGCTTGTCGGCATCGCTCTTCGGCGCCGAATAGTAGTGATACTGCTGATAATCGATGGGCGGGAACTGCACCTTCGACCACTGCGGCTCGGGCATTTCCAGCCAGCGGCGGTACGCCTTCAGCCGCCATTCGAGCAGCCATGCCGGCTCGTTCTTCTTGGCGGAGATGAAGCGCACGATGTCTTCGCTCAGGCCCTTCGGCGCCTTGTCGGCGGCGATGTCGGTGACGAAGCCGTACTTGTACTTCTCGCCCGATATCGATTTGACCCGATCGACTGTTTCCGCAGTTGCTGACATTTCGTATCCTTTAAAGTCTTTTTGGTCTCAAGTTCATTTCAGGTTCTTTTTAGGCCGCGGCCTCTTTCGAGGCGGCGCGGGTGCGCAGCGTGCGCCACGCAACGATGAATTTCTGTACGTCTTCGGCAGTGTTCGCGAGACCGAGCGAAACGCGCACCGCTTCGCCGGCCTGGTCCCGTGTCGCGCCCATGGCCAGCAAGACATGGCTCGGTTCGACCTTGCCGCTGGAGCACGCCGAGCCGGCGCTGACGGCGATCCCCGCCAGATCGAAGGCCATCACCTGGGTTTCCGCCGACACCCCCGGCATGGCGATGCAGGTGGTGTTGGCAAGGCGCTCGGCGCCGCGTCCGAAAATGCGGGCATCCGCTCCCAGCGCGGTTTCGATGTCGTTGCGCAGTTCGGCCAACTTCGAGAACGCGGAAAGCTTCTGCATCGCCTCGGCACAGGCGGCACCGAAACCGGCGATGCCGATAATGTTTTCCGTACCGGCGCGGCGCCGGCGTTCCTGCCCGCCGCCCCGGATCAGGGGTTCGAACGCAACCCCGTCCTTGACGATGATGGCGCCGGTGCCCTGCGGCCCGCCGAGCTTGTGCGCGCTCAGCGACAGCGCGTCGGCATAGGCGGCGATTTCGAAAAGCGGCCGCTTGCCGGCCCACTGGATCGCATCGACGTGCAGCAGGGCGTCGTGATCCTTGACCAGCTTCGCGATCTCGGCAATCGGCTGCACGACGCCGGTTTCATTGTTGGCGGCCATCACCGAAACCAGCGTGCGGCCGGACAGGTCCGACAGCACCTGGCTGAGCGCGTCTAAGCGCAACACGCCGTTTTCATCGACCGGCACGCGGACCGCATCGGGGACCGCATCCAATACCGAGGCATGCTCGATGTCGCTGGTGATGACCGTTTCGGCGGCGATGCCCCGGAGCAGGGTGTTGTTGGCTTCGGACCCGCCCGACGTGAAGATCACGTTGGCCGGCGCGACACCGGCCAGCGCCGCGACCTGGGCGCGGGCGTCCTCGACGATTTTCCGCGCTGCGCGGCCGAAGCCGTGCACCGACGATGCGTTGCCCGTCACCGTCATGGCACGCGCCATGGCGTCCTGGGCGGGCGTGCCCAGCGGCGTCGTCGCGTTATGATCGAGGTAACAGGCCGTCATCAGGTTTACCCTTATTCGCCGGCGACGGCTTGGTGGTCGCGGCCCTGTGCGTACAGAGCACCGCTGGAACCGAGAACGCGGCGCGTCGCCACGTCTTCGAGCGAGACCGTGCTCAGGAACAGATAGATCTGGTTGCCGAGTTCCTCCCACAGGTCATGGGTCAGGCAGCGTTGCTGGCGGCCCTGACAACCCGACGGGCTGCCCGGCGTGCAGCGTGTCGCCTTGATCGGCTCGTCGACGGCCATGATGACGTCGGCGACACGGATTTCGGAGGCATCGCGGGCCAGCAGATAACCGCCGCCCGGACCGCGCACGCTTTTCACCAGATGACCGCGGCGCAGCCGTCCGAATAGCTGCTCCAGATACGACAGCGAGATTTCCTGGCGCTCGGCCACGTCGGCCAGCGCGATCGGCTTGCCGTTGGTCTGCGTCGCGAGATCGACCATCGCCATCACGGCGTAGCGTCCCTTGGTTGAGAGTTTCACGTTATCGCTCCTTTATTCTCGGGCCTTTGATCTCAGGCCACTGAGGATTTGCGGCTGCCTTTGCCGCCTTTGCCGTCATCCTTGGCTTCGAGTTGCTCGCGCAACGCGTCGCGTTCGCTTTCCAGTTCGTCGACGCGGCCCTTCAGTTCGGTCAGGCTCTGGCGCATCTGGTCGAGCACCTGCTGAACCGGATCGGGCACGCCTTCGGGCATCGTCGCATAGGCGCGGAATTCGCCGGCCTTCGACTTGTCCTTCGGCATGATGATGCGGGCCGGAATGCCGACCGCGGTCACCCCTGCCGGCACGTCCTGCGTGACCACCGCGTTGGCGCCGACGCGGGCATTGTCGCCGACCGTGATCGGCCCCAGGATCTGCGCCCCGGAACCGACGATGACGTTGTTGCCGAGCGTCGGGTGGCGCTTGACGCCGACCTGCGTGTGGCTGTCGACGCTGGGGGCGACGCCACCCAGCGTCACGTCATGATAAAGCGTCACGTTGTCGCCGATTTCGGCGGTTTCACCGATCACCACACCGGTGCCGTGGTCGATCACGAAGCAGCAGCCGATGGTTGCGCCGGGGTGAATCTCGATGCCCGTGATCATCCGGCCGAACTGCGACACCAGCCGTCCGAGGAAGCGTAAATTCATCCCCCACAGCCAGTGCGCGGTGCGGTAAAACACCACGGCGTGGAAGCCCTGATACAGAATAACGACTTCCCACCTGGAGCGCGCGGCCGGATCGCGCTCGAGAAAGGCGTCCAGATCGGCCTTTAATCTCTTGAAAAGCATGGCATGTTCTTTATGTTCTCTTCGCCCTTGGCGATTTACGTAGGGGTTGCGCTCGGACCCGGACGTGACGATGTCCGTGGATAAGCGCAATATCTTAAGGGTTATATAGGAAAGCCGAGTAAAGTGGTCAAGTATTTCAAGCCGTATTTATCTTATGCCTTATAGGCACAAACCCGGCACGCCGGCTCAATAGCCGACTTTTTTGCTCGATCTTTAAATTTCGTTTTTTTTAAGTGAGGTTCCCACCCATGCCCGACGTGATATTCAACGGACCGGAAGGCCGCCTTGAAGGCCGATACCAGCATGCGAAGCGCAATGACGCGCCGGTCGCGCTGATTCTGCATCCGCACCCGCAGCATGGCGGCACCATGAACAACAAGGTCGTGTACTCGCTGTACCACGCCTTTTCGAAGCGCGGTTTCTCGACGCTGCGCTTCAATTTCCGTGGCGTCGGCCGCAGCCAGGGCTCGTTCGACAGCGGTCTCGGCGAGCTTTCCGACGCCGCCGCCGCGCTCGACTGGATGCAGGGCCACAACCCGAACGCCACCGGTTGCTGGATCGCCGGATTCTCGTTCGGCGCCTGGATCGCCATGCAGCTGATGATGCGCCGCCCGGAAATCAACGGCTTCATCGCCGTCGCGCCGCCGGCCTCGATCCACGATTTCTCGTTCCTCGCCCCCTGCCCGGCGTCGGGCCTGATGGTGCACGGCGACAGCGACGACATCATTCCGGAAGAATCCGTCGCCAAGCTCGTCGACAAGCTCGGCAAGCAGAAGAACATCACCATCGACTATAATGTGGTGAAGGGCTGCGACCATTTCTTCCGCGAGCACATGGACACGCTGGAAAAGCACGTCGAAAAGTATCTCGACGCCAATCTCGAACCGGTCGGGTAAATTTACCGGCTCGTCATTCCCGCGATAATCGTTCCCCGGACTTGATCCGGGGCCAATCTCTGCATGCGCACGCAATTTCAGTTCGGAAATGGGTCCCGGACACGTCGGCCACGCCGCCGTTCCGGGATAGAATGTGTTAAGGCCTGTGCAGCACCCCGCCCGGCATCGGTTCCATGACGCCGGTCGTCGACGGCAGGCTCAGGGGCAGATCGTACATGGAACGCACGGCGAGGTAGGCGAAGGCCTGTGCTTCCATCGCGTCGCCGGACCACCCCACCGCCTCGACCGGTTCCACCGGGCGGTCCAGCGCCGATCTGAGCGCCGCCATCAGCACCGGGTTGTGGCGCCCGCCGCCGGTCACCAGCCAGCGTTCCGGCAGCGCCGGCAGCATGGCCTGGGCACGGGCCACGGCGTGCGCGGAAAACGCCACCAGCGTCGCCGCGCCGTCTTCGAGCGTAAGGCCCATCACCGGCGACGGATCGAAGTGATCACGGTCCAGCGACTTCGGATAGGGCTGATCGAAATAATCGTCGGCCAGCAGGTCGGCGAGCGCGTCTTCGTTGACCCGGCCCTTTCGGGAAATCCTGCCGTCCTCGTCCATTGGCTTGCCAGTCTGTGCCAGCACCCAATCGTCGACCAATGCGTTCGCCGGCCCGGTGTCGAAGGCGACGATGCCGCCGTCGGGGCTGATCCAGGTCAGATTCCCCACACCGCCCAGGTTCAAAACACAGACAGGCGGCTGCAGCGGCTTTGCCAGCGCGGCGTGATAGAGCGGCGCGAACGGTGCGCCCTCGCCCCCCGCCGCCACGTCGGCCGAGCGGAAATCACAGACCACCGGAATCCCGAGCTTGGCCGCCAGCCGCTGGCCGTCGCCGAGCTGAACCGTGATGCCGTTTCCGGGATCGTGAAACACGGTCTGGCCGTGAAAGCCGACGACGTCGACATCGTGCGGGCTGAGCCCCGCACGGGCCATGAAATCTTCCACTGCTTCCGCATGCGCGTCGGTGATGTCACGGACCACGGCGGCAAGGGCATCGCCCGGTTCCGGTTTGCGCCCGGCTTCGGCCTGGACACGTTTGCGGAGGCCCGCTTCATAGGGATAGGACGCGAAGGCGCCCCTGCGCTTGACGGCTTCGCCGTCGGTGTCGATGACGGCGACATCAATGCCGTCCATGGAGGTGCCGCTCATCAAGCCGATGGCGGTCAGGGTCCGGCCGCGTTCAGGCACTGCATTGTCCTCTAGATCGTTGTGTGCATGTGTCTGCATGTGCTAATCATCCGCGCCCTTAAAATAAACAGCAAGACCCGTTCATGACCTCGGAAAACAATAGCTTCAAGTCGGATTTCATCAGCCAGATGACCCAGCGCCGGTTCATGCATCAGTGCACCGATCTCGACGCGCTGGACGCCAAATGCGCCCAAGGCCCGGTCACCGCCTACATCGGCTTCGACTGCACGGCACCGAGCCTGCATGTCGGCTCACTGGTGTCGATCATGCTGCTCCGGCTGTTTCAGCAGACCGGCCACAAGCCGATCGTGCTCATGGGCGGCGGCACGACGCGGGTCGGCGACCCGTCCGGCAAGGACGAAAGCCGCAAGATGCTGACGGATGAAGACATCGCTGCCAACATGAACGGCATCAAGCAGGTGTTCCAGAAGTTCCTGACGTTCGGCGACGGCCCGACCGACGCCGTCATGGTCAACAACGCCGACTGGCTGGACGAACTGAAATACATCGAACTGCTGCGCGACATCGGCCCGCACTTCACCGTCAACCGCATGCTGACCTTCGACAGCGTCAAGCTGCGGCTCGAGCGCGAACAGCCGCTGACGTTCCTCGAATTCAACTACATGATCCTGCAGGCCTACGACTTCGTCGAGCTGGCCAAGCGCAACGGTTGCGCGCTGCAGATGGGCGGATCGGACCAGTGGGGCAACATCGTCAACGGCGTCGAGCTGGGCCGGCGCATCGCCGACAAACAGCTTTACGGCCTGACCACGCCTTTGCTGACCACGGCGTCCGGCGCCAAGATGGGCAAGACCGCCGACGGCGCGGTGTGGCTCAACGAGGATGCGCTGAGCCATTACGATTACTGGCAGTACTGGCGCAACACCGAGGACGCCGACGTCGGCAAGTTCCTGCGCCTGTTCACGGAACTGCCGCTGGACGAGATCGCGCGTCTTGAGGCGCTTGAAGGGGCGGAAATCAACGACGCCAAGAAGATCCTCGCCGACGAGGCGACGAAACTGTGCCGCGGCGCGGACGCTGCCGCCGAGGCCAGAAAAACGGCGGAAACCACCTTCGAGCAGGGCGGCATGGGCGATACGCTGCCCAGCGTCGACGTGCCAAGCTCGGAACTCGACGCCGGTATCGGCGTGCTGGCGCTGTTCACCCGCGCCGGTCTCAGCGCGTCCAACGGCGAGGCCCGGCGCCTCGTGCAGGGCGGCGGCGCGAAGCTGAACGACGCGGCGATCACCGACGTCAACGCGACGGCGTCGCTGGCCGATGTGAATGCCGAGGGCGTGATCAAGCTGTCGGCGGGCAAGAAGCGCCACGCGCTGGTCAGGCCGGTCTGACCAGCCGCTACCCGGCTGCACAAGCGCACGCCTTCACCCTTCGCTAAACGGCTTCCGCCCTATTTCGAAGTCTGGTAAGAATGATCAACGCCGCGCGGGCGCAGTCCCCGCACGACGAATGAACATAACCGGACGTAACGTCCGGATTAACGCAAGGAGGCGAAACATGAGCAACGACAACCAGATTTCCCTGAAAAAAATGTCCTACATCCTGGCCGGCGGCGGCGCCGTCGCGCTGGCCCTTGTCGCCGTGGTGTGGGCCGTGCTCGGCATCTTCGTTCTCTAGTACGCACATCTTCGGCCGACACGAATGAAAAGGGCGCCCGCGAAGGCGCCCTTTCGGTCTGTCCGGGGATGTTTCCCCTATTCGGTCTTTTCGTGCTGATACGCCTGCATCTTGCCGGCGAAATCGAGCAGGAAGTGCAGCGCCTGCTGCGATTCCGGCTTCGAGAGCAGAGAAATCGTCGACATCAGCCCACCCGACGGCGGCCGGGCGGATGACGCCTTCGCCGCCTCGCTCATCGCCTTGCCGGCATGGTTGGCGAGGATCGACACGTTCTCGTTGGCGAGGTTGTTGACCGTGTGCTCCATGAACGCGAACAGCCGCTCGACCATGCCGTCGGTCATCGCCTCGCGCACGCCGTGTACCAGGGTCACCATCTGGAACAGGGTTTCCAGCGCCCCCAGACGGTGCAGTTCGGTCACGCGGTTGATGATGTACAGCACGGCTTCGCGGGTGTCCTCGTCGTTCAGCCGGTCGACCACCTCGAGGGTGTTGCCCGCCGTCGAGGCGAGACGCTCGACCATGCCGTCGGTCAGGGAGTCCTGAAGCGCGCGGACCAGACTTTCGAGGTCCGCCCCCGGATCGTTGCGCATTGACATATCCGTCATCTCGACCCCCTTACAACAGGCCGCTGGCGGACAGCCAGTACAGCCGGTTATAGGCCAGCTTGAACCAGTGGATCATCTGCGTCGGCGGGCCGGGATTTGGCGGCGTGGTGTAGTTGAACCACACATAGGTGCCGTCGCTCATGCCGGTTTCGACGAAGCAGAACACCTTGCCGTCGTAGTTCCTGGCCCAGCGCCCTTCGGATATCAGCGAGCTCAGGTTGTCGACGATGGTGTCGGCCTCGAAGTGCGCGGTCGATCCGGCCTTGGAAATCGGAATGTTCGTGGTGTCACCGCAGACGAAGACGTCGGTCGAGCCCTCGCGGAACAGTTTCTGCTTGTCGGTCGGTACCCAGCCGCCGTCGCCGAGCCCGGAATCGGAGATCACCTCGGCGCCCCGGTGCGGCGGGATGGTGACCAGAAGATCGTAATCCAGCGTCGAGCCTTCTTCCGACGTGATGGTCTTCTTTTCCGGATCGACTTCCTTGGTGTTGAAGAAGGTCTCGTACTTGATGCCGAGCTTGTCCATTTCGGGTTGCGCCCAGAGCGCCACCGGCTCAGGCGCGTGCAGACGGCCGATCGGATAGGTGTACATGATCTCCGACTTGTCCATGACGCCCTTCTGGGTCAGGTAGTCGTACAGCATGAAGGTGATTTCCAACGGTGCCACCGGGCACTTGTGCGGCGCATTGACGTTGACGATGATCTTGCCGCCCTCGAATTCCGCCAGCGCATCGCGCATCTTGCGCGCGCCGTCCAGGTCATAGAACCAGTGCGCGCCTTCGGCCATGCCGGGGACGCTCTCGGGCACGATCCGGGATCCGGTGGCGATGACAAGATAGTCGTAGCCGTGGGTCTTGCCGGACTTCGTCGTCACCACCTTTTTCTCGACATCGATGTTGGTGGCCGGATCGACGAAATACGGTACGCGGTCGTCCAGCACCTTGCGCTGATCGCGGAACAGTTCGGACTCGCGCATCTTGCCGAACGGGATGTACAGCAGACCCGGCTGGTACATGTGGGTGTCGCTGGTGCCGAGCATGGTCATCGATACCTTGCCGGTCTTGAGTTCCTTGCCCAAGCGGCGGCAAAGGCCGTTGGCGATGATCGTGCCGGCGAGTCCCCCGCCGACGATGAGTATACGTGTCGTCATTTTATCCTCCCGTGTTCATGCCGCCTTTCGGCCGGCGAAAATGTTCCAGCCCCTTTTGGGGTCTTCTGAAAAATCTTTAAGCGCGGTCACTTGGCCTTTCTGACAACAAGGCTCCAGTAACCGTCACACTCTTTCGTTTCGACCAGTTCGTGACCGATCTTCTTGCACCATTCGGGCAGGTCCTGGGTCGTCCCCTGATCCGTCGACCAGACCTCGACCTCGTCACCGACATCGATCAGCTTCAGCGCGGCGATCACTTCCATCAAAGGTCCCGGGCAAAAGGCGCCGCGTGCATCGACCATCTTTCTTTGTGACATGAATAATCCTCTTCGTTTTGTCATCGGGGCGCGCCGCACTGCGGCGAGCGGTGTTTAAAGCATGATGAGCTGGCCTTCCTCGGCGTCGCTCAGGAACTTGGTCAGACCCATCGGTTCGTCGAACAGGTCCTCCGTCAGGTTGTCGAGGGTCCAGCCGAGCACATCGAGCGCCATCGAGCAGGCGAAGACCTGCATCTCGCCCAGCATCTTGCCCTGGCCGAACAGATCGACGGCATCCGGCGCCTTGCGGTCGAGCAGCACCTTCGACATGCGCCCGCCCTGGTAGCGGCCGACCGGGTCGGCACCGCGCTCGAAGGTGAACATCGCATTCATGCTGACGAACACCTGCACCGGTCTGTCCGAGACCGCGGCGACCGAGGCCATCATCGCGGCCATCTGGATTTTCTCGTGCTCGCCGGAACACAGCAGGATGAACAGGGACGGACCGGACATGTGGAACTCTCCTTGATACGGGGGCTGGCGGATCGATCGTTGCAATGAGCAGAGGTGTATTTCATCGCACTCTACCCGCTAATTATACATAAAAATGTTGGTAATTAGAGGCATTCGCAAGTCGGCGCGGACGCGCCCGCCGGAGAGCTTAGAGGTGATAAATGAAGGAAGTTACTGCAGCGTGCCCGGCAGGGTTTCCGGGCCGAGCAGCGGCGGCTTCTGCTCGTCGGCCTTGAAGGCCCCGAACAGGTTCCTGAGGATGCCCGGCGTCAGCGCCGACAGCGGATTGACCGTGGTCTTCGGATCTTCCATCGGCCCCGAGATCGAGAAGTTGGCGGCGAACACCCCGCCGCCGGATTCGGTGCCGGCGAGAATGTTGCCGAGCAGCGGAATCTTGCCGAACAGCGAATTGATGGCATAGGCCGGGACGACGGTGCCTTCGATGTTCAGCACGTCGGCGTGGGTATAGACCGTGCCCGACGCGGTGAAGCCGATCGAGGCGCCCGTCGCCTTGGCTTCGGCGATCTGCACCTCGCCCTCGGTGTAGGTGAACGGCACGTCCAGTTCGGCGAAGTTCAACCCCTCGCCGGTCAGCGCATCGACGATTCCGGTCAGCGCCATGATCGAGAGTACGCGCGTCATCAGCGGCGCGTTGCGGACCCGGTAGTTGACGACCCGAAGCTTGCCGCGCAGCGGTCGCAGCGGCGCCGCGTCGTCATAGCGGCCGCGCACCTCGAGCTGGCCGCCGTGCAGGTTGTCGAACAGGTCGAAGAAGCGCAGCGTGTCGCCGGCGTTCTCGGCCTTGACGTTCAGCACCCGGTTGCCGTCGGGGTCCGGCGCCATGTTGACGTTGAGCTGCGGCCCGCCGTTGATCTTGCTGTCGAGCAGCGCGGTGCGCCAGAAGCCCCGCTTGTGCACGAAGGTGCCGGAAACGTCGGACAGGAATTTCTGCTTGCCGACCCACATCTTGTTGAGCTCGACGGCGATGGTCAGGTCCGGCAGCGACAGGTCGTCCTGCCCCGGCCGGTCGCCCATCAGCCGCTCCCAGAGCGGCGAGAATTCCAGTTCCGGTCCCTGCAGGCCGATTTCCCAGCCGCCGTCGGGCCGCGAGATCACCGCGCCCGAAACCTCGGTGCGGCCGAACAGCACCTGCTTCAGATTGACCCGCTCCAGACCGAGACCGGCGGGGGCGTATTTGACGTCACCCTTGACGGTCAGGTCGCCGGCGACGACGTCGAAGTTCGGCACGCTTTTGACGAGACCGTTTTCCAAAAGGATCGTCACGTCGACCCAGCCGGCATCGCCGGCGGCCTTGCGCCATTCCATCACCGGCACGCGCAGTTCTGCCCGTGCCAGGTTGGCATTGACGTCGACGCGCCCGCTGCGACCGTCGAATTCCGTATAGCGCACCGTGGCATCGACCCCGCCGGATACGAAATCGCCTGCCGGTCCCGGATCGACGCCGAGATCTCGGACACTCGACAAGTCGTCGATCTTCGCGGCCAGCAGGTACTGCGAACGGAACGGTGCGCGGTCCTCGAAATTCTGGTTCCAGATCAGCGCCACCGGTACCTTGCCCATCAGCACGTTGCCGTCGACGGCCATCTTCTTCGTGTTGACCTTGAGCTTTAGCGTGCCGTCATGAATGTCACGGCCGAGCACGACATTCTTCATCTTCACTTCGCTCAGCGCCGCCTCGGCCTTCACGTCGACATCCGCGACGGCAAGGTCCTTAGCCAGCATGAAGCGCAGGCCGAGGTCGACCTTGGCCTGGCCGCCCGTCCCTTTGGGATCGATCTTCATGGCGCTGGCAAAGCCGAACGGCTCGCGGTCGATCAGTTGCAGCGCGTCGCGGATCGGCGATTCCGCATGCAGATCGATATCGATGTACTGGTCGACGTCCTGCAGGCCGCTGATGTGGATCGCCGCGCCGGCAACGTTGATGCGCCCGCTCTGGCCGCGCTCGACGGCGACGTCGAAACTCTTCTCGTCAAACGACATCAGCGCCCGCACGTCCTTCACCGGCGGCATGCCCTCGAGATAGGTCACCGTGACGCCCTCGGCGCTCATGGTGCCGTTCAGTTCCTTGAGGACGTAGCTGGCGTCTTCCTTGACGCTGAGCTCGAACGCCGCGTCGGCGCGGATCATGCGCCCGCCCTCAAGATGCGTCGTGATCCAGTTATAGGGATCGGGGCCGAGCGTCGCCGGCCAGTAGGTCTTGAGCTGTGCCACCGGCACGTCGGCCAGGGTCGTTTCCGCAGTGATGGCGATATCGCCGGCGCCGATGCCGCTGGCCTGCGCCTTGAGATCGAACACCGGTCCGTTCAGATTGAGACTGAGCCGCTGGATATCGACGGTCCCCGTCTTGCCGTCGAACTGGCCGGCACCGGACAGGCTGACCAGCGGAAAGGCATGGTCGATCGGCGCCGGGATGCTCAGCACCGAGCCTTCCATCAGCGTCACCTCGGCACTGTCCAGCGTGACCTTGCCGTTGCGGCCGTTGTAGATGCCCTCGAGGGCGATCTTATCAATGCTCAGTTCCTGTGCGAATGGCGCCGGCACGATCAGTGTGCCGTCGTCGCCGGTGACATGGAAACCGATGGTGTTGATGCCGTCGTCCAGTGACAGGCCGACGACCAGCTTGCCGCTCAGCGGCAGGTTGACCGATTTGAGCGCGGTGAAGTTCGGGTCCAGCGCCGCGAACGCGGCCGGGGATATTTCCGAGAACGCGGCGGTCAGGTCGAGCCGGCGTCCTTCGGAATGAAACGAGCCGTGCAGGGATATGTCGGCGGTCCGCTCGTCGGTGTCGATCTGCAGGGAGCCTTCGGCAATCAGCCCGTGCGGCGCGCGCACCAACCGCAGATAGCCGACCGGCGCCTTCCAGACCTTGTCCGTCAGACGGTCATCGAACGTCATGGTGGCGCCGCTGATGCGGACCGTCTCCAGATAGCTCATCGGCGAGTCCGGTGCCGGCTTCTTGATCAGCCAGCCGAGCAGCCCGGTGGCAAAGCGCTCGCCGGTGACGTCGCCGCCGGCCGCGACCTCGATTCCGAGCTCGCCGCTGGTTTCCCGGCGCACACGGATTTCAGGCCCCAGCAGTTCGATGAATTTGGGCGCCAGCTTGCCGCGGATCAGGGCGCGGCCGCTGATCGACATGGAAAGTTCGGGAATGCGTGCCTGCGCCGTACCGTTTTCGCCGATGGCACGGACGTTCTTGACGCGCAGTTCGATGGCCCGGTCCCAACCGGCCCAGGTCAGCGTGGTGTCGTCAATGGCGAGGCGAAAGCTGCGGTGCCCGCTGTTCAGCGCGCGCTCCACATAGGGTGTCAGGAACGACAGCGACACCGGCCCCTTGTTCAGTTGCCAGGCAACAAGCAGCGTGATGATCGCCAGCCCCGCGCCGAGGCCACCGATCAACTGCACAAAACCGATAAATGTCCGCCTGAATAGCAACGTATATTCGATTCCGTCAGACACGCCTGTTCACCCGGGCCATCCGGGCAAAAACGGTGTCATTAGTATGCATAAACGTCACTTAACACAGAGTAAACCGGTGATGAGTCCAGCGCTGTGCCGGTTTTACCGGATTGCCGCGGGAAAGGCTTTTGCCTCGGGCGCCGCGATGCCGTATTTGACTGGGTATGAGCAGCGCCTTTCCGATCGATGTGCCCCACCTGCCCGCGGTTCTCGATACCGAAGCGGCCGATCGCGGCCTTGCCGATTTCACCGGACTGTGCCGCCAGGAAAACGAACAGAACCCCGGCGCCGCCGCAGCCGCGCTGGCCTTCGCCGAAAGCGCCGACGGTGAAAGCCTGCTGCGCGCGGTGTTCGCCAACAGTCCCTATCTGACGCAATCGCTGATGCGCGAGCCGCACTGGCTGGGCCGGCTGGCCGACGAAGGCGCCGATGCGCTACGCCGTGAAATCCTCGCCGAGACCCGCACCGAAACGGCGGCGCTCACCGACGAAGCGCAGATCATGCGCGCGCTCAGGATCGCCAAGCGGCGGCTGGCGCTGTGCGCGGCGTTGGCCGACATCGCCGGGCAATGGTCGCTGTATCAGGTCACCGGCGCACTTTCGGATTTCGCCGACGCGGCGGCCGACGCGGCGGCCGGCTTCGTCATCCGCCGCGCCGCCGGCAGGGGGGCGTTTCGGCTCAGGCACGCGGATGACCCGGTGCGAGAGTCCGGGTTCATTGTCATCGGCATGGGCAAGCTCGGCGCGCGCGAACTCAACTATTCCAGCGATATCGACCTGATCTGCCTGTACGACACCGACATCATCGATTGCGACGACCCCGACGGCCTGCAGCAGCACGCCATCCGCATGACCCGCACCCTGGCGAAGATCCTCGACGAGCGCACCGCCGACGGCTACGTGTTCCGCGTCGATCTGCGGCTGCGCCCCGATCCCGGCTCGACGCCGCTGGCGCTTTCCGTGCTGGCAGCGGAAACCTATTACGAAAGCCTGGGCCAGAACTGGGAACGGGCGGCGATGATCAAGGCCCGCCCGATCGCCGGCGACATTGCGGCCGGCGAAGCGTTCCTGCAGCACCTGCGGCCGTTCGTTTGGCGCAAGAGCCTCGACTTCGCGGCGATCCAGGACATCCACTCGATCAAGCGCCAGATCCATGCCCACAAGGGCGGCGGCAAGGTCGCCGTCAACGGCCACGACATCAAGATCGGCCGCGGCGGCATTCGCGAAATCGAATTCTTCGCCCAGACCCAGCAACTGATCTGGGGCGGGCGCGAACCGTCGCTGCGCACCAGCCGCACCATCGAGGCGATCCGCCACCTGGTCGAACACGGCATGGTCGAGGCCGACACCGCCGACGCGCTGGAACGCGCCTACGAGTTCCTGCGCCGCGTCGAGCACCGCCTGCAGATGCAGCGCGACGAACAGACCCAGACCCTGCCCGACGACGATGCCGGGATCGCCCAGGTCGCGGCCTTCTGCGGCTATGCCGACGCCGATGCGTTCCGCGCCGATCTGATGCATCACCTGGAAACCGTGCAGGGCCATTACGGCCATCTGTTCGAGGATGCGCCGGCGCTGACGGCGGAAAACGGTCATGCCGGCAACCTCGCCTTCACCGGTGCCGAAAGCGACCCGGAGACCCTGAAGACCCTGGCCCGGTTCGGTTTCACCGATCCGGCGGTGGTCGACAAATCGATCCGCGCCTGGCACCACGGACGCATCCGCGCCACCCGCTCGACGCGGGCCAGGGAACTGCTGACGGAACTGACCCCGGCGCTGCTCGAAGCCATCGGCAAGCAGCCCGACCCGGACGCCACCTTCATCCGTTTCGATGCCTTTCTTTCCGGCCTACCGGCGGGCGTGCAGCTATTCTCGATGTTCCAGGCATACCCGGAACTGCTGCAACTGCTGTCGGAAATCATGGGCGAGGCGCCCCGTCTGGCGGCGCACCTGAGCCGCCGCCCGAGCCTGCTGGACAGTGTGCTCAGCGCCGATTTCTACGACCCCCTGCCCGACATCGACGCGCTCCGCGCCGACTGCGCCGAGGCTCTGACCGACGCCATGTTCTTCGAGGATATCCTCGATGCGACGCGGCGCTGGAACGCCGACAAGCGGTTCCAGATCGGCGTGCAGATGCTGCGCGGCGTGACCGGCGGCGCCGACGCCGCCCGGCATTTCAGCGACGTCGCCGATGCGGTGCTGCAGACCCTGATCCCGGAAGTCATCCGCGAATTCGAAAAAGCGCACGGCAGGATCGCCGGCGGCGCACTGTGCGTGCTGGCGCTCGGCAAGCTCGGCTCGCGCGAGTTGACACCGTCGAGCGACCTCGACCTGATCTTCATCTACGGTGCCGACGCCGCCGACGATCAGTCCGACGGTGGCCGCCCGCTGGCGGTGTCGCAGTATTTCAGCCGCCTCGGCCAGCGCATCATCAACGCCGTGATGTCGATGACCGCCGAGGGCACGCTGTACGAGATCGACATGCGGCTCAGGCCGAGCGGCAACAAGGGACCGGTGGCGACCGCGCTCGACGGGTTCGAGCGCTATTACGCGGAAACCGCCTGGACGTGGGAGCACATGGCCCTGGTCCGCGCCCGCGTGATTTTCGAAACCGGCGGCATCGGCGCAAAGGTGCTGGACAGCATTCGCGATACCGTGACCCGGTCGCGCGACACCGCCAAGACGGCATCGGAGGTCGCCAACATGCGGGGCCGCATCGAAAAGCAGTACGGCACAGACTGCATCTGGTCGATCAAGCAGGTCGCCGGCGGTCAGGTCGACGTCGATTTCCTGGCCCAGTATCTGGTTCTGGTGCATGCCGATGCGCATCCCGAGATCGTTTCCCCCAATGCCGCGGACGTGTTCACCACGGCCGGCGACAGGGGTTTGATCGACGAAACAGATGCCAAGTTGCTGGCCGCGGCGAAGGCCCTGTACAGGGACCTGCAGACGTTTCTGGCGCTGACCATCGAGGGCGAGATGACCGATGCCAAGGTCGCGACGTTTACCGGGCCGCTGCGCGAGGACCTTGCGGAAATCACCGGCGACGCCGATTTCGACGCACTTTCCGAACGTCTCGCCCGCACCGAACGCGACGTGCGCGCCGCCTTCGTGCGTTATCTCGGCGATCCGAAAACCGCCGGCGATGCCGACAGCGCCGACATTTGATCTGGACGCCGATTTGCGGCGTACTACATGAAGATAATAAACAGGAGAACGACCCATGCTCGAAGCCGGCGATAAAGTCCCAAATTTCACCCTTCCCACCAACGGCGGCGGCACGCTGTCGCTGAAGGACCTGAAGGGCAAGAAGGCGGTCATCTATTTCTATCCCAAGGACATGACGCCGGGCTGCACCACCGAGGCGCAGGACTTCCGCGACCATATCAAGGCCTTCGACAAGGCCGACTGCACCGTCGTCGGGGTGTCCAAGGACAGCGTCAAACGGCACGATAATTTCGTCGAGAAGCAGAACCTGACGTTCAAGCTGATTTCCGACGAAACCGGCACCTTATGCGAGGATTTCGGCGTCTGGGTCGAAAAGAACATGTATGGGCGCAAGTACATGGGCATCCTGCGCGCGACCTTCCTGGTCGATGCAAAGGGCGTCATTCGCCAGGTCTGGCCCAAGGTCAAGGTCAAGGGCCACGCCGCCGAGGTGCTGGAAGCGGCGAAAAACCTTTGATATCAAGGCCCCTCTGGGCGGCGCCCCCTATTGTGGCTTACCACGATATTCCGCCGCGCCGGGGTCTGCTATCAACGACATGCACGACAGCGTGTTCGGCGCAGGCCTTTGAAACTGCGGCGATTTTAACGCCGTTGCGCATAACTCTCCCAGACAGGACGCAAGCCGCGATATAATGACAAGAATTGCCGCCCGGAGTCCTGAGAGATGAGTAAACCCCCCAGAGAAATGTCGGCGGATTCGCGGCTGGTCATCGGCCTGGCCGGCATTCTGGCGATCGCGTTCTCGGTGTATCTGTATCTCGGTTATGTGCGGGTCAACGACGTCAATAACTCCTGGCGCCAGCAGGAAGAAAATCTTGCCCTGAGATCCGCGGCGCTGACGGAGTTGAACCGGAGTCTCGGCTACAACGGCCTGATCCACAACTTCAAGAACTACATCCTGCGCCAGAGAGATTCATACAGGATCAAGGCAGAAGATGATTACGCCATCGCCATGCAGGCTATTCAGCGGCTGTTGCTGACCGATCCGTCCGCCGACGAAGTCGCGGCACTGAAAACGGTGCGTGAGGTTGCCGAGAATTATCACGACCGGCTCGGCGATGCCCAGATCGCCATCGCCAACGGGCTTACGGTTCGCGAAGTCGACCAACTGGTACGCATCGACGACAGACAGGCCGCAGCGGCGCTGGCGCAACTGCAGGAAACCACCCGCAAACGATCCGAGGAAGGTCTCGCTGCCACGAATGAAGCCATCGAAGGCACCCTGGCGCATATCGCCGGCGGCTTTTTGATGCTGCCGATCATCCTGATCTCGGCCTTCATCATTATACGCTACATCCGGCGCATCGACGAAATGCGCGACCAGAACAGGCGCCAGAGTGACCTTCTGGAATTAACGCTGGAATCCATGGATCAGGGTATTTCCATGGTCGACGACAAGCTGAACCTGGTCGTCATGAACGACCGGTTTTACGAACTGCTGGACTTTCCGAAGGACATGATGCCGCCGGGCACACCGCTGGAGACGGCGTTCCGCATCAATGCCGAGCGCGGCGAATACGGCCCCGGCGACCAGAAGGCGCAGATCGAGGAACGGCTTGCCCTGGCACGCAAGTTCGAGCCGCACCTGTTCACCCGCGAACGGCCGGACGGCACGGTCCTGGAAATTCGCGGCGCGCCGCTTCCGGGCGGCGGCTTCGTGACCACCTATTCCGACATCACGGTGCGGGTCCGCGCCGAGCGCGAGGCCCGCGAAGCCCGCTCCAGCCTTCTCGAAGCGATCGCCGTGATGGACGAGGGGTTCGTGTACTTCGACAAGGACGACAAGCTGGCGCTGTGCAACGACCAGTACCGCGAGTACTACCCCTTGTCCGCCGACCTGTTCGTGCCCGGCACCACGTTCGAGCACATCATCCGCGAAGGCGCCAAACGCGGCGAATACAATATCGATCCGGACAAGATCGAGGAATGGGTCCAGGAACGGTCCGAACTGCACCGCACCTCCGACCGCTCTTTCGAGCGCAAGATGGCGTCCGGGCGCTGGCTGAAAGTAACCGACCGGCGCACCCCGGACGGCGGCTCCATCGGCTTTCGCGTCGACATCACCGAGCTTAAGGAAGCACAGGAAAAGGCCGAGGCCGCGAACGTCGCCAAATCATCCTTCCTGGCCAACATGAGCCACGAAATCCGCACACCGATGAACGCCATCATCGGCCTCAGCCAACTGGCCCTGAAAACCGACATTCCGCCGCGCACCCGCGATTATCTGGAAAAGGTGCACAATTCGGCGCATGCGCTGCTCGGCATCATCAACGACATCCTCGATTTCTCGAAGATGGAAGCCGGGCGCCTGGAGCTTGAAAACGTACCGTTCCGCCTTGACGACGTTTTGCAGAACGACGCCTCGCTGTTCAGCGAGTCCGTCGGCGACAAGAACCTCGAGGTGCTGTTCTGGACAGAGCCGGACATCCCGCGCGCCCTTGTCGGCGACCCGCTCAGGCTCGGCCAGATCCTGACCAACCTGACCAGCAATGCGATCAAGTTCACCGAAAGCGGCGAAGTCGTCGTCCGCGTCGAGATGATCGAACGCCTGGGCGACAGCGGCCGGTTTCGTATTTCGGTCGAGGATACAGGCATCGGCATGACGCCGGAGCAGTACGATAAGCTGTTCTGCCCCTTCACCCAGGCCGACGTCACGACGACGCGGCAGTACGGCGGCACCGGCCTCGGCCTGACGATCTGCCGGGAACTGGCGGAAAAGATGGGCGGCGGCATCACCGTCGAGAGCACACCCGGCAAGGGCAGCAAATTCACCGTCGAACTGCCGATCGGGCTGCAGCAAGACGATTTGCGCAAGAGCTTGCCGGCGCATTTCGACCCGTCGCAGTTGCGGATCATGATCGTCGACGACAATCAGACGTCGCTGGACATCCTCGGCGATACGCTGCGGAGCCTCAATTTCAAACAGGTCGACTGCGAACTGAGCGCCAAGGCAGCGATCCGGAAGTTCACCGACAGTCTCGAAAGGGGCGAGTCCTGCGACATCATGATCGTCGACTGGCGGATGCCGGAAATGAACGGCATCGAACTCACCAAACGCATCAGAGCGGCCTGCAATGGCGCGCAGGCACCGGCAGTTTTCATGATCTCCGCGCACAACCGCATGGAAATCGTGCGCCAGGCGGACCAGATCGGGCTGGCGGGATTCCTCGTCAAGCCGGTCAACACCTCGCTGCTGATCGATGCCATCTCAGATCATTTTTCCAGCATCGGCACCCCGCACGACATCCTTATGCCGGACAGCATCGAGGAAACGCAGATCCACGACGCCATCAGGGACCTGCGGGTGCTGGTGGTCGAGGACAACGCCATCAACCAGCAAGTCGCCACCGGCATCCTCGGTGATGTGGGTGTCCGCGTCGAGCTGGCCGACAACGGCCGCATCGCCGTCGAGCGCATGAAGAAAGATCCGGACAGTGTCGATGTCATCCTGATGGATCTGCAGATGCCGGAGATGGATGGCTATGAGGCGACACGGCAGATCCGCGCCCTGCCGGACATGGCGTCAAAGCCGATCATCGCCATGACGGCACACGCCATGAACGAGGAACGCGATGCCTGCCTGGCCGCCGGCATGAACGATCACGTCTCGAAGCCCATCGTGGCGACGAAGCTGTTCGGCACGCTGGCAAAGTGGGCGCCGCAAAAGGGCGCCACCACCGCACCGGCTGTCGCAACGGCTTCGGCAGACCCCGCACCCGCGGAACCTGTTGCCGCAGAACCTGTTGCCATCGGGCCGGCACCGGCGAACAGCCGGCTGACGGGACCGGACAGCGAAGACGGTTTCAATTTTGCCCAGGCCAAGGACCGGCTCGGCCTCGACGATGCCTTCTTCTTCAAGCTGCTGCGCGACTTCAACGACAAATATGAAAATTTCGAGGCCGAGCTTACCGGCGCCTTCGACAACGGTGACGTCGAGACAGCGGCCCGGCTGGTTCATACGGTCGCCGGTCTGGCAGGCACTGTCGGCGCAGAAGACCTGCAGCGGGAATCCCGTGCGCTCGAGAATGCTCTTCGCGAGAACGGTCTGGACGGCGCCGACCCCGCCCCGGCCATTGCCGCGCATGCACGGACCAGGCACGTTCTCGACGCCCTGCAGGCGAGCGGCGAGGCGCTTGGGCAAACGCCGTCCGAACAGGCACAAGCCTCTGATATTCCAGGCTTATTGAAGCAACTGGAGGCCGGCCTGAAGGCCAAGCGGATCTCCGCGCGCAAGCTGGTGGAAGAGTTGGAAACCACCCTGGACGGGTCCGGCGGCGCAACCTTCGAGACGCTGAAAACCGCCGTCGGCAAACTCGATTTTGAAAAAGCCTGCCATATACTCCATAAATTACGGGACGAACTGGTCGAACATAAAGGCGGTACGGCGTGAACATACCCGAAACCAAGGCGAAAATCCTCATCGTCGATGACGAACCCCTGAACATCGAGGTCATGAGCGGTACGCTCGAGGAACTTGGCGATATCATGTTCGCGACCACCGGCGATGAAGCCGTCGAACTGGCGGTCCGGGAAAAACCGGACATCATCATCCTCGACGTGATGATGCCCGGCTCCGACGGCTATCAGGTCTGCCGCCAGCTCAAGGAAACGACGGGCACGGAAAACATCCCCGTCATTTTCGCCACCGCGATGTCCGATGACACCGACGAGGCCAAAGGCTTCGAGGCCGGCGCCGTCGATTACGTCACCAAGCCGATCGTCGCCCCGGTGGTACTGGCGCGGGTCAGGAACCATCTGCAACTGAAGCGCTATCGCGACTATCTGGAAACCATCGCCTTCATCGACGGCCTGACCGGGGTGCCGAACCGGCGCAGCTTCGACCAGCACATCCGCGCCGAATGGCAGCGCGCGACCCGCAGCAACACCGAACTGTCGCTTCTGCTGATCGATATCGATCACTTCAAGCAGTACAACGACACCTATGGCCACCAGGCCGGTGATGCCTGCCTGACGCTGGTCGCCAAGGCGCTGTCGTCGTCCGTGCACCGGCCGGGCGACTAGGTCGCGCGATACGGCGGCGAGGAATTCGTCTGCGTACTGCCGACGACCAACCTCGAAGGCGCGACGCAGATCGGCGCGACGCTGCGCGAAGCGGTCAACTTTCTGAAGATTCCGCACAAGTCGTCGAGCGTCTGCGGTCACGTCACGATCAGCATCGGCGGTGCCATGGTGACTCCGGACCAGTCGATCGAAATCGGCGATCTGATCAGTGCCGCCGATGCCAACCTTTACAAGGCGAAGCAGCAGGGCCGCGACCGGGTCATCATGTCCTGAGCCGCGGGCCTTCCTGCCTCAGCAGCCTTCCACAAGCCGCGGAGAGCGGCTAACCTCTGATCCCCGCAATCGCAACCCGGCACGACCCGGCAGTTCAGGAGGGCCAAGGCATGGCCGAAGCAGACGGCGCGAAGCGCAAAAAAGGCAAGGGTTCCAAAAAGGCGTCAAAAGCCAAACTGCTGATCCCGATTATCGGCGGCGTCGTGGTGTTTCTGCTGATCGGCGGCGGCCTGTCCTATTACATGGGCTGGATCCACGCCGTCATGGGCTGGGAACGTCCGCAGCATCACGCCGAGCTTGAGCTCGGCAAACCGGTGTTCCATCCGTTGCCGGAAATCCGCACCGATCTTAAAACCGGTGAATGCCGCGCGCCGTTCATGCGCGCCGTGATTCACGTGCAGTTGATGCCGGAAGACGTGGGCCGGCTGCAGGATGCGGAAATGCAGGTCATGGACGCGATCCTGACGCACCTGCGCGGTCAGGAGCGCCAGCACGTGGTCGGCAAGGAAGGCTCGGAGCGGCTGCGCTTCGAACTGGTGTAGATCATCCAGAACATCATCCGCCCGGCACAGGTGCACACGGTGCTGTTCAAGGAACTGGTGGTGCAGTAGCACCCGGAAACAATGGTGCAGTAGCCGCCGTGCCCATGCTTCGAGACGCGCTCTGCGCTCCTCAGCATGAGGCGTTCGTCTCCATTGCCTCATCCTGAGGAGCCCCGGACCTGTCCGGGGCGTCTCGAAGGATGCAGCAGCACCCGTGCTTACGCAGCGCTTTCGTCCGCGTCCTTGATCTTCGACGCCAGCGCCGCTTCCAGGAACATGTCGATGTCGCCGTCGAGCACGGCCCCGGTGTTCGAGGTCTCGACCTCGGTGCGCAGGTCCTTGACCATCTGATAGGGCTGCAGGACGTAAGACCTGATCTGCCGGCCCCAGCCGATTTCGGTTTTCGTATCCTCGGTCGCCTGGGCGGCGTCCTCGCGCTTCTTCAGTTCCATCTCGTACAGGCGCGCACGCAGCATCGACATCGCCTGGGCGCGGTTCTTGTGCTGCGAACGGTCGTTCTGGCACTGCACGACGATACCGGACGGCTGGTGCGTGATGCGGATCGCGCTTTCCGTCTTGTTGACGTGCTGGCCGCCGGCGCCGGACGCGCGGTAGGTGTCGACGCGCAGGTCCTTGTCGTCGATTTCGATGTCTATGTCGTCGTCGATGACCGGCGAGACCCAGGCCGAGGAAAAACTGGTGTGGCGGCGCGCCGACGAATCGTAGGGCGAGATACGCACCAGCCGGTGCACGCCGCTTTCCGTCTTCAGCCAACCGTAGGCGTTGAGGCCGGAGATTTTCAGCGTCGCCGACTTGATGCCGGCTTCTTCGCCGGGGCTTTCTTCGAGCCATTCGACCTGATAGCCGTGATGGTCGGCCCAGCGGGTATACATGCGCAAAAGCATTTCAGCCCAGTCCTGCGCCTCTGTGCCGCCGGCACCGGCCTGGACCTGCAGGAAGCAGTCGTTCTCGTCGGCTTCGCCCGACAGCAGCGTTTTCAACTGCGCCTTCTGGGCACGGCCGAGCAGTTCGCGCATCGACGCCTCGGCCTCGGCCATGACGTCGGCGTCGCCTTCGGCTTCGGCCAGTTCAAGCAGATCGGCGGTATCGCGCAGATCGCCATACAGACCGTCGACTTCCTTGATGCCGGCTTCGACCTTGGTGCGCTCGCGCATCAGCGCCTGCGCCTTGTCGGGGTCGTTCCAGAGATCGGGGCTTTCGGCGAGCGCGTTCAGTTCTTCGAGACGGAGGACGGCCTGATCGTAGTCAAAGATGCCTCCTTAGCAGTCCTGCGGACTGCTCGATCTCGTCGGCCATGGATTGAAATTCTGCGCGCATGCGGGCGGGTTCCTTTAATTCGTTCGTGCTGTTTTTACCGTTACAGGAGCCGCCACTCAAGCCCGCTCATTGCAGTCCCCCTTTCCTGCCCTCACGCCGTCGGCCACAGGGGAGAGGCTCGGTGAAGGGGTGTCATGAAAATCCGGTTTCCCGCCGCCACGCACCGACATACAGTCCCGGCATGGAAATCGATCTCTCGACGCTTGGCGTTTTCATCGCCGCATCGCTGGCGCTCTACATCTCACCGGGGCCGGACATGGTCTATGTCGCCAGCCGTGCCATGGGCCAGGGCGCACGTGCCGGGGTGATCTCGGCACTGGGTATTTCCAGCGGCATCCTGGTGCACATGTTCGCGGCTTCGTTCGGCCTGGCGGCGCTGCTCAAGGTATGGCCGGCGGCGTTCCTGATCATCAAGTGGGCGGGCATCGCATACCTGGTCTATCTCGGGCTGCGCGCCCTGCTGAGCCGCGCCGGGACCGTCACCCTGCAACCGACGCAAACCCGGCGCGACGACTGGCGGCTGTACCGTCAGGGGTTCTTCTGCAACATCCTGAACCCGAAGATCGCGATCTTCTTCCTCGCCTTCCTGCCGCAGTTCACCGACGCCCAACACGGCAACATCACGCTGCAGATGCTGTTTTACGGCGCCGTGTTGGCCGGCGGCGGACTGGTGTGGATTCTGTTCATCGCCTATGCCTTCGGCCGGGCCGGCAACTGGTTCGCCCGCCATCCGGGCGCGCTGAGATGGCAGAAGTGGATCACCGGCTCGTCGATGCTGGGTCTGGCGCTGTTCGTCGCCCTGGACGAGGGCGCCTAAGATAGGCCTTGGACGGGGGCGCGTAAGTCACGCCCTGGACGAGGGCGCGTAGGCTGTCGGTTCGCGCAACACGTGAGAAACGTCGTCTCTTGTCCGCTATTGTCCTCATTGGAGACGACCCGCGGAACTCATTTGAACGGCGGTTATTAGCCAGAAGTTGACGATTTGGGGTGTCGCCTGTAACCGCAACTTGCTCAGCAGAACATCCGTATGGGGTAAAAGATACGCATGGGACATGTTGACGCAGTTTGGTATTGTGCCCCACATCTTGCTGCACCCGTTTTCGATTTGGACAAAGTATTTTGATCAACACATTCCGAAAGTATGCTCTGAGACGACCGTACAGTCGGAAGATACGCGTTCCATCAGCTTTCGCATTCGCCGTCTCCTCAGATCACCTTGCGGCAGATTTGATCCTATCGTTGCAAGGAAAAGACCCGTTGGCGGGCATCCTTGCAAGCCTTCGCGCTGCGTACACTTGTGACGAGGACACGCTCAACAAGTTAATTAAACAACTCCAAACACCAAGCTCCTACCATGAAGTCCTTCGTTTATTCAAATCGACCGATATCAGAAAATACACCATTTGCACATTGCGAGATTACTACGCCAGCGGGGCAGAGCTCGACCGTACTCAGGCAGCACTTTTAAGGACAGTTGCTGAAGCACTTGACCCGGAAAGTGATGCTGTTTTCGGCGCCGATAAGAACCAGGAACGTGAGCCCGAAATTCTGAAATTCGAGCAAGATCCCCAAGGGGCAACATCATTATCTGTCTCGATTTATTTCAGAGGTAAGTTTTTCCCCACATCGCGACCCCATGATCTCGCTTACCGGCTGGCTTCAGCTTTTGACTCTGTCGGGGGAAGTTGTCATCTCGTTGACCCCGATCAAGACAATATGAATTTTCCGAAGAGCGATATTGCACTCGTCGACGACCCGCACGTATTCAGGAAATCTCCGAAGGAGAAGCGACGCTTTCTTGAGAGTATTCGGGAACATTCAAGGGTAATGGTGATGTTCGAAATGGACCCGTGGGCGCGCGGTCTTACAGAGCGGATAACCGCAAACCGTGATTTGTATGACCGGGTTTGGGCTATGATGCCAAGCTTACGGGATGCGGATGGCAAAATCGACGGCCTGCCGGCGTCATGTATTCTGTTTCCCGTTGGTGCGCCCGACGTGTTTTCACGGTTTGCGCTTCCTGCGGATCGAGTTGATGGCGGTGATATCGGCTTTTGTGGCGGTATCGAGGAATTCAATTTCCTTCGATATTTTTGGGTTGTCGGCACGCTGGGCCTGAAGCATCCGCCAAAAATCATGATCACAAACCACTACCCGGATCAAAAGGATGTGTCTTCCAGTCTGCTTGAGTACGTTTCAAAACTGGCGTCAACTTATGCCTGTCTCAATTTTGTGCGTCGTGCTGACAAGAGGGTATCGATGGTCGGGCGGACTTCAGATGCACTTCGGTTACGCCAGCTACTTGTCCAGGAAAGATCTGCTGAAGTTGGATATTATCTCCGAGCAGGAGAGCACTTTCTTGATTTTGCGAACCTGGATGAGCTCGATGATATCTGTGAGGCCCTGAGCGCCCGTGATGCCAGGTACGAAGATATCCGAGTTGCTGGGGCGCAGTATTTCGAGCGGAATTATTCAGACCAAGCTATCGTCAGTCATATGGCAACATGGCTGTAGAAATAGCCTTACGTTTCTTGCAAAAGTTGGATTGATAGTGCGCGCCATATAAAGCGATGAGCGACATGGCTTCCAACTGTATACCTAAATCAAGGCCATAGAGCATTTGACGGGCGTATATAAAATTAGTCTCCTTCGGGTCATTAGCTGCCGTTGAACGGCTGACCCAAGAGCATCTGCTTTCGGGTGCTAAACTGACGGCTCAATGCCATTCGGTATGGTCCGCCGTTAGCCATCACAGGACGCAGTGAACCTACGCAAATTAGACTAACGTTGAGTTCAAGCTCGTATCTCTTGGACGAGAGCGTTAAATCCTAAAATGCGTTAGTGGCTCAGGATTTTGGATAGGAAAGACTGAGCGCGGTCGCTGCGTGGCGAACCGAAGAAATCATCCTTCGCCGCATCCTCGATGATCTGCCCCTCATCCATAAAAATGACCCGGTCGGCGACTTTGCGCGCAAAACCCATTTCGTGGGTCACCACCATCATGGTCATGCCCTCTTGTGCCAGTTCGACCATGACGTCCAGCACTTCATTGATCATCTCCGGATCCAGCGCCGAGGTCGGCTCGTCAAACAACATCGCTACCGGATCCATCGCCAAACCGCGTGCAATCGCCACGCGTTGCTGCTGACCCCCGGATAGCTGCGCGGGAAATTTCTCTGCGTGCTCTTTCAGGCCGACACGATCAAGCAGTGCCAGGGCACGGTCACGTGCATCCGTTGCATCGCGCTCCAGGACCTTGACCTGTGCAATCGCGATATTGTCGACAACGCTCAAGTGCGGGAACAACTCGAAACTCTGGAACACCATGCCGATCCGCGCGCGCAATTTCGGCAGATCGGTTTTCGGGTCGCCAAAGTCGATCCCGTCGACCTCGATTTTACCCGCCTGATAAGGCTCTAGCGCATTCGCGCATTTGATCAGTGTACTTTTGCCGGACCCTGACGGCCCACACACGACGACGACTTCATTACGCGCAACGGACGTTGTGCAGTCCTTAAGGACCTGAAAGTCGCCATACCATTTGCTAACATTTTCGAATGTAATCATTTCTGCACCTTCCGTTGAAGGGATCGCACGCCTATTGAAGCCGTGAAACAAAGAACCAGGTAGACAATGGCCACGAAGCTATACATCTCGACCAGACGCTGATCCCGGTTCGCCACGATTTCCGCGCTCACGAGGAAATCGTGCAGCCCGACGACGTACACCAGCGACGTGTCCTGGAAGAGGATGATTGCCTGCGTCAGCAAAATCGGGATCATGGCCCGGAACGCTTGTGGCAGGACGATGTAGCGCATGGTCTGGGTATAGGTCATGCCAAGCGCCTTGGCAGCGGCGGCTTGGCCACTCCGCACGCTGGAAATGCCTGCGCGTATGATTTCCGAATAATAAGCGGCTTCAAACAACGTGAATGCCACCAGTACCGAATAGAAACCGCCGACCGGACGCCCGACGACGAGCGGCACCAGGAAATAAAACCAGAAGATCACAAGGATCAATGGTAGCGAGCGGAAGAAATTTACATACGCCGCAGACGCCATCGAGAGCGGCTTGAATGACGACAGCCGGGCAAGCGCAAGAAGTGTCCCGATGATAATGCCGCCGCTCATCGCGAGAGCGGTCAGCAGCAACGTCATCTGCATGCCTTTCCAAAGGAACGGCAGGTTGTCGCCGATGACGGAAAAATCAAAACCTTCCATATCAGTTCCCCTTTGCCGTCATAGTGCCGGGGACGTGCGTTTTCTGCTCGACCCGGCGCATGATCGCCATAACCGACAACGTAATGACGCTATAAATGACGGTTGCCGCCGTGAAAGCCTCGAAGCCCTGAAACGTATATTCTTCAATTTGCCGCGTGATCGCCGTCAACTCGATCAGGCCGATGGTCAGCGCGAGAGAAGAGTTCTTGAAAATCGTCAGGAACTCGCTGGTGAGCGGCGGAATGATAATCCGATAGGCCACGGGCAACAGCACGTAACGATAGACTTGGGATTCCGTGAATCCCATCGCCCGGCCGGCACTGCGTTGGCCCTGCCCAACCGCTTCGATGCCGGAGCGAACCTGCTCACAGACCCGCGACGCCGTATAAAGACCAAGCGCCACGACGGCGGTGGTAAACGCGGGCAACGGCATCTCTCGCTTAACCCACATGCCCATATCATGCGGCAGCAATTCCGGGAAAACAAAATACCAAATGAAAAAATGTACCAGCAGCGGCACATTGCGGAAGACTTCAACATAGGTTGTCGCGATGGCCCGAGGGATAGGACTCGTCATGGTCCGCATGATGCCGAGGACCGAGCCGAGCGAGAAAGCGATGACCCAGGCTGCCATCGAAACCGCCATGGTCCATCCGAACCCTTGCATGATCCAGGTCATGTAAGGATCCGTTATCAAGACCGACCAATTCCAATTGTAGTTCATCGAATAGCCTTCCCCGGAAGCATCTCGACCCTATCGTTGGATAAAGCGTCGACGTTGAAAAGGAGCAGCCGGAAAACGCATTCAAGGTTTTCCGGCTGCCATCGGAGGGTTATTCCGGTAACGCTTGCGTCTCGAACGCGGACTTGAGCGTATCGGAAATCGGCATGTTGATGTTGGTCGGCCCCGGCGCGAACCATTTGTTGTACATCTTTTCGAGTTCGCCGGTGCGCATCAGACCCGCCAGCACGGCCGTACCCAAGCGTTGGAAGGTGCTGTCGTTCCTGGGCACTATGATCGAGTAGGGGTCGAAGCTGAGGAAATTCCCGACGACTTCAAAATTCTCGGGCTTTTTGGATTTGGAAATCAGCCCGTACAGGAGCACGTGGTCCGAACCGTAAGCGTCGATGCGCCCCGTTTCCATGGCCAGCCAGCCCTGGCTGTGATCTTTAACCTCGGTGACTTTCACATCGAGATTGTGCGCAGCGATATATGCTTTGAGGGCTTTTTCGTTGGTGGTGCCGGCGGACACGCCAAGGATTTTTCCCTTCATGTCATCCATGCTTTTGATGCCAGAGCCTTTGTTTACGGCAATCTTGGTGCCGGTAATAAACGTCGTCGGCAGATACGATACCTGCTTTTGACGGGTAAGGTTGTTGGTCGTGGAGCCACATTCCATATCGATGGTGCCGTTCGCCAGGAGTGGAATACGGGTCTGGCCGGTGATGGGAACGAAATGTACTTTCAGATCATTCTTGCCGAGTTCTGCTTTGATCGCATCGACGATCGTCATGCAGATGTCGATGGTATAGCCTTGCGGCTTGCCGTCGCTGCCCATGTACGAAAACGGAATGGACGTTTCGCGGTGGCCGATATTCACGACACCACGTTCTTCGATACGCTTCAGGGTCGGCGAATCACCGGCATCGGCGTGCGCAGCGGATAACGGCGCTGCAACGGCGAATACAGCCGCCATAGCAATGTGACGAAGTTTAAAAGTCCTTGGTCATCTCCTTTAGTGTGTTGAAGCCTGTGTTTGGTTTGTTGTTGGGACGTTTAACGGACGCGTCCCTCTGATGGGAACTTGTCGATGTATCCGAAAAGCGCGGCAGAGCCGCCGGTGTGCAGGAATAAGACTTTATCGGTTTTGTTGAACCGCCCTTGGCGTACGTAATCGATAAGTCCCGCCATGCCTTTGCCGGAATAGACTGGATCCAAAAGGATCCCCTCAAGCTCGGCCACCATGCGGATCGCCTCGATCGTACTCGCTGCCGGGATGCCATAGCCTTCACCGACATAACCGGCATCGGCGATGACGGCGTCGCGCGCAACCGCACCCGGCACGCCGATCTTTTCAGCCGTTGCCTGGGCCAGTTTATAAACAGCTTCCTCTTGTGCTTCCTTGGCGGCACGGACGCTGATGCCCAATACCTTGATTGGTGAATTTAAAATGCAAAGCCCCGCAAGCAGACCCGCTTGCGTGCCGGAACTCCCGGTTCCGTGCACGAGGTAATCGAAGCCGAGGCCGAGTTCATTCATCTGACCGACCAGTTCGAGCGCACAGTTTGCATATCCCAGCGCACCGGTCGCGTTGGAGCCACCACCGGGGATCGCATAAGCAGCCTTGCCGTCCTTGCGCATTTGCTCGGCGACTTTTTCGATTTCGGCGTTCATGTTGCCGCCGCCTGGACGGTGTTCAGCCGTGGCCCCATGCAAATGGTCGAGCAACACGTTACCGTTGGTCAAATATTCAGCATTGTTCGAACCTGTTCGGTTTTCCAGAAGAATATGGCAACCAAGACCGAGCTTTGCCGCCGCGGCGGCCGTTTGCCGCGCGTGGTTCGACTGGGTCGCGCCCTGGGTAACGACGATTTCCGCTTTTTGCGCTAGGGCATCGCCCATCAGGTATTCCAGTTTACGGGTCTTGTTTCCGCCCGTAGACAACCCGGTGCAGTCATCGCGCTTAATCCAGATCTCCGGCCCGCCTAATGCCTCGGACAGGCGCGTCATCGCCTCCAGAGGCGTGGGCAAATGCCCGAGACGAATGCGGGGAAATACGGTTAAGTCCATGCGATGTGTCCTACATTTTTTGTTTGATTGAAACGCGCCGATTATTGATTCCGGCTCAAGTGGCATTTATTGAACGCCTATTTTGACTCGTGATCTAATGCCGATTTCCAGCTAAATTATGCAATTATTGCATAATAGGGCGGGGTGCCATGGACCTTAAATTACTGGACGACTTGATTGCGGTCGCGGAATCAAAGTCTTTGTCCGCAGCAGCAATCAGGCGCAACGTCACGCAACCCGCGTTTACGCGGCGCCTTCAGTCTATTGAAAAGGCATTGGGCATTCAGGTTATCAAGAAGGGCAGCAAGCCGGCACGGCCGAGCGATACACTGCTTCAGAACATTGATGAGATCAGGACGCTCGCTTATTCCCTGCGCCGGCTCGGGCATGATCTGATCGACAGCGCCAGCCCCGATCGGAACCTTGCGATTGCCGCGCTTCACGCCATCGCTCTTGCTCACCTGCCGGAAGCGATGATGCGCTTAAACCGCATTTTGCCTCTATCGCGTCTTCGCCTGCATGCAGCCAACCGTGATGAATGTTTTATCGGATTGATGACAGGACAGGTTCGAATAATGATTCGTCTATGAGACTGATCTGGTGAAGCAACCTTAAACCCGGATTTGGTTGAAAAGGTTACATTATGCACAGAGCGTTTTATACCCGTCTGTTCCACAAAAGATGAGATCACGCGGAATTGGCTCGGCGGCAATTATGCGGGACACATACCCATGGTTGGATACCCGGAGGGCGGGGTCCTCGGCGGCGTCCTGCGGGACGAGATCCTGCCACGTTCTTCGTCAACCTTTACGCTTGTGGCGTCGACGGAATTTTCATCTGCGGTTTTGGAACTTTGCGAACATGGTTTAGGCATTGGCTGGGCACCAGAGCTATTGGCGGCGGAGAAATTGCGAAATGGTCAACTTCGTCTCCTAAATGATCCAGAAGCCTTTCCTTCGGTTGTTATGAACCTTTCCATGCTGCGCGTTCGTGATGCAGCGGCGGGATTTGCGAACACGGCATGGAATGAATTAATGGCCATATTTGGGTCGCAGTAGAATTTGTCCGCTCAGGGTCATCACCCGTCATGTGAATTGCCCCGGCAACTGGTCCGTTAACCGACTGAGAGCTGTCGAATCCAGCCATCGTGAGCGTGTGGAGAATCCGCGTTCCTCAGGATGAGGGAACAAGCCACTCCCTTTCGCAGGATGGCCTTTTGCGGACAGGTATCAGTAAAGCCCGCCGGTGCCTGTCGACGGCGCGCCGGAAATGTTCGCGCCCTCGCCGCTGCCGTCGGACCATCCCTGCCCTTCGATCACCCCGGCATCGGCGCTCGGCGTCGTGCCTTCCTTGAAGGCTTCGAGGATCACGTTGCTGTCGCCGGGGCCGATCGGCAGCCCGGTGCGCAGGTTGACGCGGACCAGGCGGATGCCGGGCGGCGTGCGGAACGGGATCGCCGGCTGACCGGCCAGGGCATCTCTCATGAAATCTCGGAACACCGGCGCCGACACCGAGGAGCCGGTTTCGTGGCGGCCCAGCGGCAGCGGCTCGTCGAAGCCGACGAAGACGCCGACCGCGAGATCCGGCGAAAAGCCGATGAACCAGGTGTCGCGTTCCTCGTTGGTGGTGCCGGTCTTGCCGGCGAGCGGCTTGTCGACCTCGGATATGCGGCGCCCGGTGCCGCGCTCGACGACGCCGCGCAACATGCTGACGATCTGATAGGCGCTGGCCGGATCGGTGATCTGCGGACGGTTGTCGGGAATCTGCGGTACCCGCTGGTTGTGCCAGGCGTCGGCGCGGCAGTCCGTGCATTGGCGCGCGTCATGGCGGTACACCGATCGCCCGAGCCGGTCCTGCACCCGGTCGATCAGGGTCGGCGTGATCTTCTTGCCGCCGTTGACCAGCATCGCATAGGCGGTGGTCAGGCGGATCAGCGTCGTCTCGCCGGCGCCCAGCGACATCGCCAGCGTCTGCGGCAGGTTGTCGACGATTCCGAAGCGGTTGGCGTATTCGGCGATGCGGTCCATGCCGATGGTCTGCGCCAGACGCACGGTCATCAGGTTTCTGGATTTCTCGATCCCCAGACGCATCGTCGACGCGCCATAGAACTTGTTACCGTAGTTGGCCGGCCGCCACTTCGGCAGCCCCGGCCCCTGGTCGATGACGAACGGCGCGTCGAGGATGCGCGTCGACGGCGTGAAGCCCATGTCGAGACCGGCGAGATAGACGAACGGCTTGAATGCCGAACCCGGCTGGCGCGATGCCTGCGTGGCGCGGTTGAACTGGCTGCGCTCGAAGGAATAGCCGCCGACCATGGCCAGCACGCGTCCGGTGTGCGGGTCGATGGCGATGATGCCGCCGTTGACCTCGGGAATCTGCTGCAGGCTGTAGACGCCGGCGGCCGGTTTCTTATCGGAAATCGGCACCGGCTCGACCATGACGACGTCGCCGGCGGTCAGCACGTCGGACGGTTTCTTGACCGCGCCGCCGCGTTTCAGGTGTTCCAGTTCGGTGCGCGCCCAGGTCAGCTCGTCGAGCGGGATCATACCGAGCGTGCCGTCCTCGACGCCGATGCTGGCGAAGCCCTTGGCGTCGTCGACGCCGATGACCACGGCAAGCTGCTTTTCACCAATGCCCTTGGGCCGGGTAATCGACCCCAGATAGGTACGCCAGTCGAGCGGCGTGTCGAGCCGCTGACCGGCAGGTGCCGTCGTCACCGGGCCGCGGTAGCCATGCCGGCGGTCGTAGGCTTCGAGGCCGCGCCGAAGCACATTGCGGGCGATGGTCTGCAGTTTCGGATCGAGCGTGGTGCGCACCGACAGCCCGCCCTGGTAAAGCTGATCCTCGCCGAAGCGATCGACCAGTTCGCGGCGCACTTCCTCGGTGAAGTAATCGGCCTGGACGAATTCCGTTTCCTCGCGGCTCGCCACCAGCAGCGGTTCCTCGGTGGCACGGCTCGCCTCCTCGGCGGAAATCCGGCCGTCTTCCAGCATCCGCCCGATGACCCAGTTGCGCCGGCCCTTGGCGGCAGCATGCTTGCTCACCGGGTTGTAGTTGTTGGGCGCCTTCGGCAGCGCCGCCAGATAGGCCGCCTCGGCCACCGACAGTTCGTTCAGGGACTTGTTGAAATAGTTCAGCGCCGCCGCCGCGACCCCGTACGAGCCGTAGCCGAGATAGATCTCGTTCAGATACAGTTCGAGGATCTTGTCTTTGGTGAAGGCGCGTTCGATGCGGATCGCCAGGATCGCTTCCTTGATCTTGCGGTCGAACGATACCTCGTTGGTGAGCAGGAAGTTCTTCGCCACCTGCTGGGTGATGGTCGAGGCCCCGACCAGACGCCGCCCGGTGGCGATGTTCTGCAGGTTGGTCACCACGGCGCGCGCGACGCCGGTGAAATCGATGCCGGAATGGATATAGAACGACTTGTCCTCGGCAGACAGGAACGCATCGATGATCCGCCTGGGCATCGCCTCGATCGGCACGAAGGCGCGTTTCTCGATGGCAAACTCGGCCAGAAGCCGCCCGTCGCCGGCATGCACGCGGGTCATCACCTGCGGATCGTATGTCGCAAGCTGGCGGTAATCGGGCAGGTCGCGGCCGAACTTGTGCAGCACCCACAGCGTGCCGCCGCCGACACCGGCGGCTGCCACGACCAGCAATGACAGGGTGATCAGGGTGAAACGCAGGAGAAACTTCATAGGCCCGGGCAGATTCCGTTAACAGTTGCGCATGTGTTTAACACGGCTGCGGGGATTAGCAGAGTCCGTACGATCCCGTATCGCAAGATTGTGACCAATCCAAGGCAAATGCCGATTTCAGGAAAACTAGAGGAACAGGCGGATCGCTTCAGTGACCGCGCTCACGCCCAGATCATGGGCGGCTGGCACTTTCGATCTTGGTGAAATAGCGATCGACGGCGCCGGCGATGGACTGCGCCAGCTTGCGGCGGTGCGTTTTCGATCTGAGGGCGCGTTCGTCATCCTTGTTGGACAGGAAGCCGAGTTCGATCAGCACCGAGGGTATATCCGGCGCCTTGAGCACCGCGAAACCGCCGAACCGGTGCGGGTTCTGCAGGACCTTGACCCGATCCTGCAGTTCGTCGACCAGAAGCGCCGCCAGCTTGGCCGACTGGTTCATGGTCTCGCGCTGCGCCAGATCGATCAGGATGTTGGTGACCTCGGCGCTTTCGTGGGTCAGATCGATGCCGGCGATCAGGTCGGCCTTGTTTTCACGTTCCGCCAGTTCCGCCGCTTCCTTGTCCGAAGCCCGTTCGGACAGCGTATACAGCGACAGCCCCCGCACCCCGTGGTTGCGGATGGTGTCGGCGTGCAGCGAGATGAACAGATCGGCCTTCATTTCCCGCGCCCGCTCGATGCGTCCGCGCAGCCGGATGAAGATGTCCCGGTCGCGGGTCAGCATGACCTTGAAGCGGCCGGTGCTTTCCAGATGCGCCTTCAGATCGCGGGCCGCGGCCAGGGTGATGTGCTTTTCGTATATGCCGGAAACGCTGATCGCCCCGGGATCGACGCCGCCGTGGCCGGGATCGATGACGATGATGCGTTTTTCCTGGAACCCCGGCACCGGCGGCTTGGTCGGCACGCGCAGCGAGGCCAGGCGGGCATCCGCCCCGGCGCTGTTGGCGGCGGCGAACACCGGGGCCTGCGGTGCCGGCGGGGCAGCGGCTGGCGGCTGCGGCTTTTCAGGCACCGTCACGGCCTTGGCGACGACCTCGGGCACGGACCGGGACGGCTCAGGCGCGGCTTGCGGCGGCACTTGCGGTTGGGCGCTGACGATCTGCGTCTCCGAGCCGCGCACCAGCATCGGCGGCGCGGCGACGCTCTGCAGGAACGCCTTGCCGGTGGCGCGCGCCAGATCGATCACCAGCCGGTCCGGCTGACCGGCGGCACCGGGCAGCGAGATCGCCTCGTGCACCCGGGACGGCTCGGACAGATCGACGACGATCCGGGAATTGCCGGGCTGGAAAAGCCCGTATCTGAGTTTCGACAGCAGACCGGTGTTGGACGGCAGCGGCCGGGGCGGCAGCCGCCAGCCGACTTCGGGCAGATCGATGACCAGCCGGGCCGGGCCGGCCAGTGTGAACACCTTGGCTTCTACCGGACGGTCGAGGTCGACGACGATGCGCGTCGACAGGCCGTGCTTGCCGACGCGGATATCGGTGACTTCCGCATCCGCGGCAAAGGCCCCGGGCGCCCAGCATAGCGCCAGGAATCCGGTGACGATTCCCGCCACGATTCCCGTAACTATTCCAGGGCGCATCGCCCCGGATGTAAACAGGCGCAGACCGCTACTGCCCATATTTTGCGTCCGCCGTTCCTAAAAAATAACCATATATAGCCGTTATTAGCGCCCGGAAGGCTTGATCTCAAGCATTCTCGGCGCACGCGGCCATCTCATTATGACATTGTGGAATTGAAATCCTACGGTTATGTTAACGAAGATCGCTATTAAGCGGTCCCGTTTCTGATCGACCGCCCTCAAAGCAAAGCAGTCCTTGCCGCGCTCCAAGTGGGCCAAGATTTTGTGTGCCGGCGCAGATTCCGGCACCACCCAATTCGAGGTTTTTTCACATGCCGGTGCAAGCCGCCCGCAAGATCGACACGAAGTTCACCGCCGCGCAGACGCGTTGCGGACGCACGAACCTTGTCGTTTCCCGAGGCGCCGCCGGTTTTCACCACACCAATCGGCACGCACGTCCCTTGAACGTCCAGCTGTTCAGCGAAACGACAAGCAAGCGCGTGCCCCGGAGTTTCAATTTCAATGGCTACCAAACGCATGCTAATCGACGCCTCCCACCCGGAAGAGACACGGGTGGTTGTGCTGTCGGGGAACCGGGTCGAAGACTTTGATGTCGAAGTCGAATCCCGCCGTCAACTCAAAGGGAACATCTATCTCGCAAAAGTAACCAGGGTTGAGCCGTCACTTCAGGCGGCGTTCGTCGAATACGGCGGCAACCGCCACGGCTTCCTGGCCTTCAGCGAAATTCATCCCGACTACTACCAGATTCCGGTCGCCGACCGCGAAGCCCTGATCGCCGAGGAGGAGGACGCCCAGCGTGCCGCCCAGCAGGCGTTCGAGGCCGAAGAGCCTGAAGCCGGCGTCGAGGAAGTCGGCGGCGACGAGGACGAGATCGACGAAGCCGGCAAGGCGCGCCGGCCGATGGTCGACCGCCGCCGCTACAAGATCCAGGAAGTCATCAAGCGCCGCCAGATCCTGTTGATCCAGGTCGTCAAGGAAGAACGCGGCAACAAGGGCGCGGCACTGACCACGTACCTGTCGCTGGCCGGCCGTTATTGCGTGCTGATGCCGAACACGGCGCGCGGCGGCGGCATTTCCCGCAAGATCGCGTCGGGTCAGGACCGCAAGCGCCTGAAATCGATCCTTTCCGATCTCGGCATTCCCGACGGCATGGCGGTCATCGTCCGCACCGCCGGCGACAAGCGCACCAAGGTGGAAATCAAGCGCGACTACGAATACCTGATCCGGCTGTGGGAGCAGATACGCCAGAAGACGCTGGAAAGTATCGCGCCGTGCCTGATCCACGAGGAAGGCAACCTGATAAAGCGCTCGATCCGCGATATCTACACCAAGGATATCGAGGACGTGGTGGTCGCCGGCGAGGAAGGCTACCGCACCGCCAAGGACTTCATGAAGCTGATGATGCCGAGCCACGCCAAGCGTGTGCAGCCGTACAAGGAAACCAACATTCCGATGCTGCAGCGCTATCAGGTGGAAACCCAGATCGAAAGCATGCACCAGCCGGAAGTGCAGTTGAAATCGGGCGGCTACATCGTCATCAACTCGACCGAGGCACTGGTCGCCATCGACGTCAACTCGGGCCGCTCGACGCGTGAGCGCAACATCGAGGAAACGGCGTTCAAGACCAACCTCGAAGCCGCCGATGAAGTGGCGCGCCAGTTGCGGCTGCGCGACCTCGCGGGCCTGATCGTCATCGACTTCATCGACATGGAAAACCACCGCAACCAGAGCAAGGTGGAACGCGCCCTGAAGGACGCCATGCGCACCGACCGCGCGCGCATCCAGATCGGCCGGATTTCACCGTTCGGTCTGCTGGAAATGTCGCGCCAAAGACTGCGCCCGAGCATCCAGGAAATCCATTCCGAGCCCTGCCCGCACTGTGCCGGGACCGGCATCCGCCGCTCCGCCGACACCACGGCGCTGCAGATCCTGCGCATCATCGAAGAGGAAGCGATGCGCAAGCGCTCGACGGAAATCACCATGTGGATTCCGACCCAGGTCGCGCTGTTCATCCTCAACCACAAGCGCGAAATGCTGGCCCGGATCGAGGAAGACTACGAACTCAAGGTGTACCTCGAGAACGACGACACCCTGATCCCGCCCGACTACCGCATGGACCGGGTTCGCACCGACGGCAAGACCGTCGAGGCGCAGGCCCCTGAAAACCGCGGGCCTGCACCGGCCGCCGCATCCGCCACCGCACCGTCGGCGGGCGACGAGGACAGCGAGAACGAGGAAGGCGGCCGCAAGCGCCGCCGCCGCCGTGGCCGCCGCAAGGGCCGCAAGGACGAGGACCAGAACGAGCAGCAAACCGCTGCCAACGAGGACGCTGAAGCCGCTGAAACCGAAACCGACGACGACGCCGAGCCGCAGACGCAACGCGCCGAGGGCGAGGATGACGGCGAAGAACAGCCGAAGCGTTCGCGCCGCCGCCGCCGTGGCCGCCGCGCCGGACGCCGCCGTGGCCGTCCCGGTGAGGAAGGTGCCGAGGAGAACGGGGCTGAAGGCGCCGAGGCTCAGGCTGATTCCGATGCCGAGTCCGTGTCCGAAACGGAGGCTGCTGCAGGCGCAGACACGTCTGACGACAAAGCCGCCGATGACAACGCCGGCGAGGATGAAAAGCAGGCCGAAGCCGCCGAAGCGGACGCTTCGGACGATGCCGAAGCCGCTGACGGTGCTGCCGGGGAAAGCGACGACGACGCCAAGGCTGCCGAGGCCGCCGAGGAAAAGCCGAAGCGCAAGCCGCGTGCACGCCGCACCAAAAAGGCCGACGAAAAGACCAAGCAGGCCGCCGACGATTCACCGGCCGACGAACAGCCCGCTGAAGCCGAAGCCGCCGAGAGCAAACCGGGCAACGGTGCCGACAATGGTTCAGGCAAGGACGAAAGCAAGGACGCCGCCGCAGCGGATGCGCCGGTGATCGAAATCGCCGCAGAGGCAGAACCGCAAGCGGAAGAAGCCGAAAAGGCCGAACCGGTGCCGTCGGCGATGGCGAAGACCACGATCATCGACGTGGCGCAGTTGAGCGAGGCGGAAAAGACCGCCAAGCGCGGCTGGTGGCGCCGCGGCTGAACCTCTTGCGTTCAGTTGAAATAATTAAGGGCGGTCTTCGGACCGCCCTTTTTCGTTGCCGATTTAAAACAGGATCGGCTTACTTGCCGCGCCACTTGATCAGCCGCGCCGCCGCTTCCGCCATGTCTTCAGGATCGCGGGCGAACGAGAAGCGCACATAGAGATGGCCGCGTTTCGGATCGAAGTCGGCACCGGGCGTCGCCGCGACACCGGTTTCCGCCAGCATCGCCTGACAGAACGCCTCGCTGTCGTTGGTCATCGCCGAGACGTCGGCGTAGATGTAGAAAGCACCGTCGGCGGAGGCCAGCTTGTCGAACCCGGCCTTCGGCAGTTCTCTCAGCAGCAGTTCCCGGTTGGCGGCGTAACGCTTCAGGTTTTCCTGCAACTCGTCGTCGCACTCGAAGACGGCGACGGCGGCATGCTGCGACACCGCGGGCGGCGAGATGAACAGGTTCTGCGCCAGGCATTCGATGGCACGGACAAGGTCCTCGGGCATGATCATCCAGCCGAGCCGCCAGCCGGTCATCGAAAAGTATTTCGAGAAGCTGTTGACGATGATCGCGTCATCGCCGAAACGCAGCATGGTTTCCGCCGGCGCTTCGTAGGTGATGCCGTGATAGATCTCGTCGGAAACCAGGCGGATGCCGTGCAGGTGGCAATATGCATAGAGCGCTTCCAGACCCGCCGCGTCGATCATGGTGCCGGTCGGGTTGGACGGGCTGGCGACGATCAGCCCGTCGAGGGCGACGCCGGTCTCGGCCAGCAGTTCCGGCGTCGGCTGGAAATTGGTGTCCGGCCCGACCGGGATTTCCACGACCTCGATGCCGAGAGAAATCAGGATGTTGCGATAGGCCGGATAACCGGGTGCGGCCAGCGCCACCCGGTCGCCCGCCTCGAACGCGGCCAGAAAACCGAGGATGAAGGCGCCGCTTGATCCGGTGGTGACGGCGATCCGTTCCAGCGGCACTTCAAGACCGTAGGTCCGCTGGTAATGGCTGCAGATGGCGGCGCGCAGCTCGGGGATGCCGAAGGCGTCGGTGTAGCCGAGACGCTCCGTGCGCAGCGCGTTGACGGCAGCCTCGACGACCCCCTTCGGCGCGCCGGTGCCGGGCTGGCCGACTTCCATGTGCAGGATGCTTTCACCCTTCTGTTCGCGCTCGTTGGCGGCGCGCATCACATCCATGACGATGAACGGCGCGACCTGTCCGCGCTTGGCGACTTTCAGCGGCATTGATCAGTTACCGCCGATGGATATGCCTGAACCGCGCGGATCGGCGGCACTGAAGCAGCTCGGTGCGCCCCGGTCGAGGGGAATGCCGGTCGAACAAAACACCGCCGTGACCCGTCCGATGGATTTGGTCAGCACGACGTCATGACCGCGCTTGCGGAGCGCGTCCACGGTCTCCGCCGGCATCTCGGGTTCGACGTACACCTTGTCCGGCACCCCGGCGTAATGGGTGCGCGGCGCGCGCATCGCTTCATCGAGCCCCTGCGGCCCGGCGGCGGCCCGGACAACAACGTTGGCAAGCGCCGTCGGCGCGGTGACGCCGCCTGACGCTGCGGCGGCCATATAAGCCCTGTTGCGTTCTTCGCCGGTGAGCAGCATCGGCCCCAGCGGCGTGAAGGTGCGGCCGCGCGTGTCGGGTGCTGCGGCGAGAACGATGCCGAAGCCGTCCGCCATGCGGCCGTTGCCGAACAGGTTGTTCAGGGTCAGCGTGCAGGCAACGGCGCCGCCCTGCGTGTCCATCACCGCATAGCTGACGGCGGCCGGTATTTCCGGCCAGTCGGTTGGCGAGGAAATCAGTTTGGACAGCGGCGTCGCCTTGTCTTCATCGATCCCGTCCTGGGTCTTTTCGATATTGCTCTCGCTCAGCCGCTGCTGCGGGTCCTGGCGATAGGTGCCGTCGGCCTGCAGGTTTTTCATGCGTTCGACGTAGGCACGCTTGGCGGCCTCCACCAGAAGATGCTCACGCTCGGCCGGGCTGGCTTTCTCGAACATCTTTTCGGTCAGCAGGGGTGCCATCATCTCCGCCTCGACGGCCCCGCCGACAGCCGGGGGTCCGGCGAAATAGAAATTCGTCAGGTGTTCCCAGGGGAACGACAGCGGGGCGCGCATCTCGGGGCGGAAATCGCGCATGTCCTCGAAGCTGAGCGAGCCGCCGGCCTTGACCACGGCGTCGACAAAATTCCTGGCATCGTTGCCGATATAAAAGTCGCCGACACCGCGAATGCGCATGCGTCCGAGGATGGCGGCGAGTTCGGGTTGCTTGAGAAAATTGCCTTCCGTCAGCACCTTGCCGCCGGGGCCGGCGAAGACGCGGGCAAAGGACGGATCGCGGACCAGAACGTCGGACACCTTGGAATATTCGGCGGCGAAGGCGCGCGATATGTTGTAGCCGAAACGCGCAAGATTTTCCGCCGGCGACACCACCTGTTCCCATTTCAGCAAGCCATAGCGCGAATGCAGCAGAAACAACCCGCGCGGCAGCCCGGGCACGGCGCTCGGCCGTTCGGTGTTCAGCGACGCCTGCTTCGGGGCACGCGGCAGGAAATCGATGACCACGGGCTTCTCGCCGCGGCCGTCACGGGCAATACAGATACCGCCGCCGGCCAGGCTCGCCGACGACGGCATGGTGACGCTGAGTGTAAAACCGATGGCCGTCGCCGCATCAGCGGCCGTCCCGCCGGCGGACAGCAAATCGCGGGCGACCAGCGCCGCCTGCGGTTCTTCCACGGAAATCAGTCCGAGCGCGCCGGAGATAAAGCCGATGGTCCCCCGGGTAACTTGATCCTCATCGATGCCGCCGCAGGCAGTCAGCAACGACCCGCACAACACGAGAGTCGATGACAGAACCGTCATTTGACGCCAACCTGCGGCGTGACTACGTTCTAGGATGTTTCCCAGGGAGAAGCGCGTGCTGAAACCAGGCTTCTTAATTCGTATTCTCATTGTCGTCATACTTTCTGCGTCGGTTAACATGCCCGCGCGGGCCCAGGGTCTGGCGATCATCCGGGATGCCGAAATCGAGGATACCATTCGCAAGATGGCAACGCCACTTTTCCTGGCCGCCGGACTGACACCTTCCTCGGTTTCCATCCATCTGGTCAACGACAAGAGCCTGAATGCGTTCGTCGCCGATGGCCAGCGCCTGTTCATCCATACCGGGCTGATGATGCGCGCCGAAGACGTCACGCAGGTGATCGGCGTGATCGCGCACGAAACCGGCCACATCGCGGGCGGGCATCTGAGCCGGCTCGGCAAGGCCCTGCAACAGGGCAACGTCACGGCGCTGGTCGCTACCATCATCGGCGTTGCCGCAGGGATCGGCACCGGACGCGGCGATGTCGGCGGCGCCATCGCCAGCAGCGGTCAGCAGGCCGCCAACCGTACCTTCCTGTCATTTTCCAGAACCCAGGAAAATTCCGCCGACCAGGCGGCTTTGACGTTCCTCGACGAAACCAAGCAATCGGCGCGCGGGCTTCTGTCGTTCATGGAAATTCTCGAGGGTCAGGAACTGCTGACGACGGCCAGCCAGGATCCCTATGCCCGCACCCACCCGCTGTCCGAAGACCGTATCGCGGCGATCCGTGCGCACGTCGCACGCTCGAAAAACAGTGACGCGCAGCCGAGCCCGGAACTGGCGGCCGCCTTCAACCGTGCACGGGCCAAGCTGATCGGCTATTTCGACCAGCCCCAGTTGACGCTGCGCACGTATCCGGAAACGGATACTTCTATCCCCGCGCGTTATGCACGTGCGTTCGCCTATTCGCGGATACCTGAGCCGCAAAACGCGCTCAGCGAGCTGGATGCGCTTTTGCAGGCAGTGCCGGACGATCCCTACTTTCTGGAACTCAAGGGGCAGGTACTGTTCGAAAGCGGCAACATCGCCGACGCCATTCCGCCGTTCCGCCGCGCCGTCGAGCGACTGCCCGAAGAACCGCTGCTGCGCACCGAATTCGCCCGCATCCTGATCGAAAGCCAGCGCAAGGAAGACCTCGAGGAAGCCATCGACAACCTGAAATACGGCCTGTCGCGCGAGAAGAACTCGTATACGGCATGGCGCCAGCTCGGTATCGCCTACGGCAAGCTCGGCGATGTCGGACGCAGTTCGCTGGCCCTCGCAGAAGCGTCGCTGATGCAAGGCGATATTCCGCAGGTCAATTTTCATGCGGGGCGCGCCGCCGAGCTGTTCGCGCGCGGCTCACCGGAATGGCTGCAGGCCGAAGACCTGCTGCTCGCGGCGAAGAACAGGAAAGAATGACCGGCGAGCGGGATTTCCGGATGCCTGAGCGGCCCCACCGGCGTACGGGTATGACGTTCCTGGCGCTGCTGGCGATACTCGCTCTCGGTGCCTGCGCTCAGCCCCGCGATGCGGTGCCGCTCGGCGGCACGCTGAGCGTCCTTGGTCCCGATCAGGCACTTGTCGAAGCCGTAAGCCAGGGCGAGGTCGCGCCCGGCTGGGAGATTTCCGGCGAGATGCCGCCCGGCGCGCTGGCCATCCACCAGATCGACAAGTACCGCGCCCTCGGTGTCACCGCCGGGGCCACGCCGTTCGCCCTGCTCAGACGCACCCATGCCTCGCTGCTGGCGACCCCGTATCTGAGCTGGGCCTGGCACACCGATCAGGTGGCGCGCAGCGGATCGCACCCGGTACGTATCCTCGTGGTTCTGGTCGACCGTGACCGCAAGGCCGAGCGGTCGTGGTGGCAATTCGGCGGCGGCAACGTCACACGGGTCATCCAGATGGTATGGAACGCCAGTGCGCTCGGTCGCGGCAGCGTGGTCGGCCCCAGGGTCGAGGCGGGCCGGCCTGAAAGCGCCCGCTATATCGCGCGCGGCGGCCCCGAGCAGGGCAATCGCTGGCGCTTCGACACCGTCGATCTTGCGCTGATCCACCGCCAGGTCTGGCCCGGCGACGATCCCTCGAAGATGGATATCCGCTACATCGGCGTCGCCGCCCAGGCATCAACGTCCCCGGCGTCGATACCCGCAACCATGAACGTCGCGGCGATCCGGCTGATGCGCTGAGGCGCAGGCAAGCCGGCACGATTTCTCACAAGTTGGTGAATTCACGTCACGGCATGCGCTAAGGCTTGCCCCAAGGTGCCCGCTCGACCATCATTCAGCGTTCTTAAAACAAATGATGGATGACACCATGCTTCGACGCCTTATTGCCGCAATCTGCGTTTCCGCCACCCTGACGGCGTATCTGCTGGCGGTGCCGGCCTTCGCCGACGACAAACCGCTCAGCGCCGCGCAGGCGTCGGAAATCGAAAAACTCATCCACGATTACATCATGAAGAATCCGCAAGTCATCCTGGATGCCGTGCGCAAGCACCAGGAAGCCGCCGCCGAGGCGGAGAAAGCGGCGCGCCAGCAACAACTCGTGACAATGCGCGATCAGCTTGAGAACGCCAAGTATTCCCCGGTCGGCGGCAATCCTGATGGCAACGTCACGGTCGTCGAGTTTTTCGATTACCGCTGCGGCTACTGCAAACGGGTCCACGACACGGTCGCGGGCACCGTCAAGGACGACGGCAATGTGCGCCTTGTGTACAAGGAATTCCCGATCCTTGGGCCGGAATCCCTGATTGCGTCACGCGCCGCACTCGGCGTGTTTTTCAACATCACCGACAAGTACACGCCCTTCCATAACGCGCTGATGCTCTCCAAGGGTGGCCTCAACGAGGACAAGGTTCTGGAAATCGCCGAGTCCATCGGACTCGACAAGGCAGCCGTCAAGAAGCACATGGACGACCCGCGTGTCGACACCGAACTGCGCCACAACATGGCGCTGGCGGAAGCCCTCGGCATTCAGGGAACGCCCGCCTTCGTTGTCAACAATACGCTGGTGCCGGGCGCGCTCGACCGCGACACCCTGGAAAAACTGATCAAGGATGCGCGCGGCAGCTAAGCCGGCCGGCGGCAGCGCCTTTACAACGTTCCACAACCGTCAGGTTATTTCTGGCCGGGCAGTTTCTGACCCGGCAGCTTGAAGGCCGGCGCCGCCTGCTGGACGACGATGGGCTGCAAGATGTACTTGTAGCCGTCGGTCCGTTCGACCAGCAAAAGCAGGGCCGGACGGCCTTCTTCCTTGGCCTTGGCGTAGGCGTCGAGGAACTGCTGCGGTTCCCAGACCCGCTTCTGATTGATCTGCGCCACCACGTCGCCGCGCCGGAGCGAGGTGACGCCGGCGAACATGTCGTTGAACACCGACACCACGATCCCCGTCGACCCCCAGCGGAGCCCCAGATGTCCGCGCAGTTTCGGCGTCAGCGTGGCAAAGGTCACGCCGAGGTCGGGCTGTGCGGCAAATGCGGAATTCGTGACTTCCCACCCGTCGGGCCAGCCGCTGACCGACATTTTCAGACTGATCGTCTTGCCGAGGCGCAGCACCTTCACATCGATCTTGTCGCCGGCCTTGAGACCGCCCGCGACCTGCACCAGACGCTCGAAGGTGTCGATTGCCACGCCGTTCATTTCAGTGATGATGTCGCCCCGCGCGATGCCCGCGTTCGACGCCGGTCCGTCGACGCTGATGTCGCGCACCAGCACGCCGCTCGACAGTTCGATGCCCAGCGCGGCGGCGATTTTCGGCGAGTTGCCCTGTACCTGCAGGCCGAGGAAACCACGTTCGTCGGCATGAACGCGCGCGCTCAAAAACAGCAAAAACGCAGCGACCAGAATGAAAGACACACCCAGGGTACGGCGCTTCGTTACGGACTCAATCATGGACGACGCCTCCCTTGGCGAAATTCAGACCAAATAATCTAACGATTCCAATGATTTGCCACAACAACCATGTCACACCATGGTTAACCGCACCGCTCGTCCTTGGCTGGCAGTACATCCTGCAGGATCTGATCGACAACAAGGTCGTTAAAAATCAGTTCGAAATGCGTGACCACACCGTTGTCGAGCAGCCTGAGCGATATCTCGTATTCGGGTTCCGTGACCTGCTTGTCGGTTTTGAAAAACGCCAGTCGCACCTGCCACGCCTTTCTGTCGAGCAGCGATTTGTCGCCGTTGAGCCCGGCACCGCCGATGCCGTCGGGCAGAATGAACGCCGAAACCTTCTGCGGCCCTTCGTCATCGGTGCCGTCGAAGGCATAGCTCTCAGCGGCGCGCTTGCCGGACCCGGCAAGTTCCAGCAGCCAGTGCGTCATGGAGATGTAGAACCGCGTCCCGTCGGGCAGCGGCATTTCGAACGGCCGGGGCGTGACGAACTCGGCTTCCGCCGCGCCGCCCTGCTTGCGGCGCGCGGTTCCGGAAAATCTCTCGGAATTGCCGTTGGTGATGCTCGAACTGTCGAAGATATAACTGCTGCCGTCCAGGCTCTCGCGCGCCTTGAAGGTCATTTCCCGTTCGATCGCGCCGCCGTTGACGGTCAGCATGGTCATGAGAATCTGTTCGTTGATGACCCAACCCTCGCAGGTGCGCTCGATCTGCGATACCGCGGCACCGCTCAGGCCGTTGAACTGCGACGCCGGGCTGTTCTTCGACAGGGTCATTTTATAGATCGCCTGATGCGGCACCATGTCCGCGCCGGCGGACACCACCCCCGACTGCCACACGAGGATACTCGTCGAGATCAGGACGCAGATACGGCGAATGCGTGCCGTCATCGTTGGGCGCCGGGTCATATGCTTCTCCATCAGGGATTTAACCGTGTTTGAGCTTATGAAAAGCGTAGATGCTGTAAAAGCTAAACTTGCCGGGTTTTAAAAGGCAAACTTGCCTTGGCATGGGCCAGGCTATATCCAGAAGCCGTTGATTCCAGGGTGAACCCCGGCGCCGGGCATCTCCGGCGGCGCGAACCTGAGAGGCTGAGCGTGCACGTCCTGTCCATATTCGGTACCCGGCCGGAAGCGATCAAGATGGCGCCGGTGCTGCACGCCCTCAGAAACGCCGGTGCGGATTCCCGCGTCTGCGTCACGGCGCAGCATCGCGGCATGCTCGATCAGGTACTGCAGTTGTTCGACATCACCCCTGACGCCGATCTCGACCTGATGCGGCCGAACCAGACCCTGGAAGGTCTGACCGCCGCCGTGCTCGAAGGCGTCAGCGGCGTGCTCGACGGCATGAAACCGGACATGGTTCTGGTGCACGGCGACACCACCACGACCTTCGCCGCCGCGCTGGCTGCTTTCTACAAGCGCATTCCGGTCGGCCATGTCGAGGCCGGCCTCAGGACCGGCAACATCTATGCGCCGTTCCCCGAAGAGGTGAACCGCCGCCTGACCGACGGCATCGCCACGCTGCATTTCGCCCCGACCGAAGGATCGAAACGCAACCTGCTGTCCGAAGGCGCCGACGCCCGGCATGTGTATGTCACCGGCAACACCGTCATCGACGCCCTGTTCATGACCCGCGACCGGCTTGCCGCCGACACCGCGCTCAGCGGCAAGCTCGCCCGGGACATGCCCTACCCCGCGGCCGGTCGGCGCATGGTGCTGGTCACCGGCCACCGTCGCGAGAATTTCGGTGAAGGGTTCGAGAACATCTGCCACGCGCTCCGCGATCTCGCCGGGCGCGGCGATGTCGATATCGTCTATCCCGTGCACCTGAACCCGAACGTCCGCCAGCCGGTCAACGAGATACTCGGCAATGCCGGGAACGTGCACCTGCTGGAGCCGGTCGACTATCCGGCGTTCGTGCACCTGATGTCCAAGGCACACATCGTCATCACCGATTCCGGCGGCATCCAGGAAGAGGCGCCGTCGCTCGGCAAGCCGGTGCTGGTCATGCGCGACGTCACCGAACGCCCGGAAGCCGTCGACGCCGGCACCGTCAGACTGGTCGGCACCGACCGCCAGCGGATCGTTGCCGCGGCGTCGGAACTGCTGGACAACGGCGCCAATTATGAGAGCATGAGCCGGGCACACAATCCCTATGGCGACGGCAAGGCGGCCGAACGCATCGTTACGGAGGTTCTCAAGTATGGCGTTTGAGCATATTTGCGTGATCGGACTGGGTTATGTCGGCTTGCCGACCGCCGCCGTGCTGGCCAGCCGCGGCATCCGCGTCACAGGCGTCGACGTCAACCCGAAGACCGTCGACAGCATCAACGCCGGCAAACCGCACATCATCGAACCCGATCTCGACATGGTGGTGCACGGTGCGGTCTCGAAAGGCCGGCTTACGGCGCGCGCCGAACCGGTCGCCGCGGACGCCTTCATCATCGCCGTGCCGACACCGTTCACGGAAGACCGCCAGCCGGATCTGAGTTTTCTCGAAGCGGCGACGAAATCGATCGCCCCGGTGCTCAAGCAAGGCGACCTGGTGGTCGTGGAATCCACCGTTCCGGTCGGCGCCACCCGCCAGGTCGGCGAATGGCTGGCGCAGGCGCGCGGTGATCTGGTGTTTCCCGACCCCGATGCGCCTGACGCCGCGCACGACGTCTGCATCGCACACAGTCCGGAGCGGGTCCTGCCCGGCCGCGTACTGCTGGAACTGGTCCGCAACGACCGCGTCATCGGCGGCCTTGGCCATGACTGCGCCACCTGCACCAAGACGCTGTACGGCACCGTCGTCGAAGGCGACATGCACCTGACCAAGGCGGCGACGGCGGAACTGGTGAAACTGTCGGAAAATGCCTTCCGCGACGTCAACATCGCGTTCGCCAACGAACTGGCCAACGTTGCCGGTCCGCTCGGCATCGAGGTCCGCGACGTGGTGCGCCTCGCCAATTACCACCCGCGCGTCAACATTCTCAATCCCGGTCCCGGAGTCGGCGGCCACTGTATCGCCGTGGACCCGTGGTTCATCGCCGCCTCGGCGCCGGACCGCACGCCGCTGATCCAGACCGCGCGCCGCGTCAACGATGCCCGGCCCGGCGTCATCGCCGAACAGGTCGCGGCACTGCCCGCGGTGCACAACGGCGCCGCGGTCGCCTGCCTCGGCCTGAGCTACAAGGCGGACATCGATGATCTGCGTGAAAGCCCGTCGATCCATGTGGTCGAGGAATTGCGCAAACGGATCGGCAATCCGCTGATCGTTGTCGAACCGCATGTCGTGAACCTGCCGGACAGCCTTGCGGGACTTGCCGATGTTCGCCTGATGACGCTGGAAGAAGCCCTGAAAAGCGCCGGTGCGGTGGTTCTGCTGACCGACCACAAGGCGTTTTCAAATGTCACGGCGGAACAGCGCGTCGGCAAGGATATCGTCGATACCCGTGGCGTCTGGAAGCTCTAGGCGCGTTCCTTTTCGTTTTCCTTGACGGCTTTGCGGCGTTCCTCGCCCACGTACTCGGGATCCTGACGGCGGCGCCGGTCAGGACCGAAATACGTCGATGTACGGATGTACTGGCGCGGGTTGTCGAGAATGACCTTGATGCGCTGATAGATCTTCTTTGCCGACACCGGCTTGGCCAGAAACTCGTTGACCCCGGCGTCGCGCGCGGTGACGACGCGGCTGATTTCGGTATGGCCGGTCAGCATGATGATCGGCACATAGGCATTCGGACTGTCATCGCTGGTGCGGATAACCTTGGTGAATTCGATGCCGTCCATCGGTTGCATGTTCCAGTCGCAGATGACGATGTCGGCGTCGAAGTTGTGCAGGGTCTTGAGCGCGGATTCCCCTTCTTCGGCTTCCATGATATCGCGCACGCCGAGGGACTTGAGAATCATCCTTACCAGAAACCGCATATGCCGGTTGTCGTCGACGATCAGGACATTCAGCCGTTCAATATTGTACTCGGTCATATACCCAAACAGTCACAATAAGGAGGTCGTTGCGCACGCTTATATAAGCAATCTGCAATTAATTTATGTCCCTGTCCATTGTGCGGCGCGTGCGCGGGGCTTGCACGGCTTAGCGAATGACCTATGCTTCGTGAAAATCGCCAGTCTTGGGAGGTTGAGTAAGCAAAATGATACAACTTTACACATGGGGTACGCCGAACGGCCGTAAGGTTTCGGTCATGCTCGAGGAACTCGGGTCTCGAATACCAGGCGCACGAAGTCAATATCGGCAAGGGCGAGCAGTTCAACCCCGATTTTCTGGCAATCGCACCCAACAACCGCATTCCGGCGATCGTCGACGAGGACGGTCCCGGCGGCAAACCGCTGAGCCTGTTCGAATCCGGCGCGATACTGGTGTATCTGGCGGAAAAGACCGGTTCCGATCTGTATCCCGCCGATCCGTTCCGCCGCGCCAAGGTCATGCAGTGGCTGATGTGGCAGATGGGCGGCCTCGGCCCGATGGTCGGCCAGGCGCACCACTTCCTGTTCAACCCGAAGGAGGTCGTGCCTTACGGGCAGAAGCGCTATCACGACGAGACGCTGCGGCTTTACGGCGTCATGGACCGGCAATTGGCGGACAACGACTACCTCGCCGGCGCCGACTACTCGATCGCCGATATCGCCTGCTATCCGTGGATTTCCCGTTACGAGCGCCATCAGGTCGATCTGGGCGACTTCCCCAACGTCAAACGCTGGTTCGAGCAGATTTCCGCGCGTCCGGCGGTCGAGCGCGGGATGGCGGTGCCGTTTCTGAACTGAGCCGGTGAAGGCCGGGCCTGAAAGGCGGTAATGACATGAGCAATCTGGATCGCCCTGCCGTCAAACGGGTGCGTGACGCGCTTGTCCAGGCGGGTCTCGCGGACACGGTCGTCGAGCTTGCCGACACCGCACGCACCGCCGAGGACGCCGCCGCCGCCGTCGGCTGCGAGTTGGGCGCCATCGTCAAGTCGCTCTGTTTCAGTGTCGGCAACCGCTTCGTCATGGCGCTGATCGCCGGCGATCACCGATGCCTCGAGGAAAACCTGCCGACGGCGCTGAAACTGCGCGGCAACGTGCGCCGCCCGCAGGCATCGGAAGTCAAGGGAATCACCGGATTCACCATCGGCGGCGTGGCGCCGGTCGGCCTGTCGCACCCGCTGCCGATGGTCATCGATGTTTCGCTGAAACGCTTCGAAACGGTCTATGCCGCCGCCGGCCATCCGCACTGCGTCTTCGCGGTCGGCTTCAACGACCTGGCGCGGATCACCGGGGGTATCATTTCCTATACCATCGCCGAACCGAACGAAGGCGTGGCGCCGTATGTGCCGCCGCTCAGACGTTCGAAGACGTTTCAGCAGTCCACATAATCGGACCGACCTAGAGAACGAAAACCGGCTCGGTGGACGGAACGAACATGTCTGACGGCTCGCACAGCCTGTAAAGGCTCATGACTTGCGTGATGACGCCGTCGTTTTCGAGCGGCAGGTCGACGCCGCAGATGTGGTAGAATTTCCGTTCCTGCGGTGACAATGACCCCGTGACATGGCCGATCAGGCGCTTGTCCAGCAGGCGCTGCAGGTATTCTCGTTCCTGGTTTTCCCAGACATCCTGGACGGCGGAAATCTGGCTGATGTACTTGTTGGTGTAATCGACGCCCCACCAGTTGGTGATCACCGTTCCCCACAGCACCCAGCGCAGATCGAACGGCTCGTATTGAATTTCACCGAGGGAGACCTGCCCCCACCAGCCTTCGAAATCCATCAGCTCAAAATCGCGCCAGGACGGAAAAACGCCGGGCCCGGGGCACTTGCCGCGCCAGATCGTCAGGAAGCCCGCAAACGGGCCGAACGCCATAGCCGGCGTATCCGGCTGAAAAGTACGGTAGGTCCAGGGTCCTTGCCCGGTCGCAGTCATTGGCTTTGCGCCTTACCACACTCACCCGAATGCAGGGTATCATGTATGCGGTCGGCTTCAACGACCATGCGCGGATCACCGGTGGCGTCATCTCCTATATTGTTCGCAACCGTTCGAGGGCGTGGTGCCGTATGTGCCGCCGCTCAGACGAACAAGGACGTTTCTCGAAAGCGTCTGAAGACCTGATATGACGCGAGCAGACTAAGGTTGGACCCGCTTCAGTCTCAGGACGAAGAAATCAATAAAACGGCGGCTTCGGCGACTTAGATGACGGGTCGGCGGATAGACGATCTGGACGGCCAGAGACGGCACCTCGAATTCAGGCAGCAGCCGAATCAGATGACCACTCTCCAGGTCCTCCTCCACGGCATATTGGCCAAGCAGAGCGATGCCATGACCTGCAAGCACCGCTTGACGCATCGCCTCACCGTTGTTGGCACGCATGCGCCCAGCGACATGCGCAGTCTGTACGGTACCCGTCTCTACATTTCTCAATTGCCACAACTCAGGCTCGCGTTGCAGTGAATACAGAATACAGTTGTGCTCCGCGAGGTCAGCGATGCTCGCAGGCGCCCCCATCCGCGCGACATATGCTGGTGAGGCTGTCAAGAACCGCGGATCTTCATCGACCTTTCGCGTCACAAGATCCTGATCGACGAGATTACCGACCCGGATCGCCAAGTCGAAACCCTCCTCAACCAAATTGACGTGACGATCGGTTAAGTCGAGGTCGATGTTCAATTCAGGATGTGCCGTCATGAAATCGATGACGTGCGGCAGCACGCGGCGGCGGCCGAATTCAATCGGCGCAGACAAACGAAGTCGCCCGGCAAGCGACTTCTCCGCTGTCTGGAAAGCAGACTCCAAATCATTGATGTCCGATATAACTTCCATGGCGCGACGGTAGAGCGCGTCGCCAGCGTCAGTTATGGTGATTGAACGGGTCGAACGCCGCAACAACTGCACACCGAGCCAGTCCTCAAGCGCCGTCACCTGCCTCGTGACCGTCGGCTGGCTGATACGGCGCTTGCGCCCGGCCGCCGTGAAACTTCCGGTGTCTATAACATCGACGAAAAGTTGTAGCGCTTCGAGCCTGTCCATAATTTTATTAATTCAAAAAATGATTAACTATAATGTATTTTTTTAAGTTTAATGCAAAACGTCAATCAATTAATGTCAACTGTATTGTGACCTCTTAACGCATTCCCAATCCGTCATTAGGACAGTAACCTTATGAAATATTTGGATTTCCCAATCGGCACCCATAAAGTAAACGGCGTTGATATCTCATTTCGCTGTTTCGGTAGCGGGCCGCTCATCGTTCTGCTGCATGGTTACCCTCAAAACAACCTGATATGGCACAAGATCGCCCCTCTGCTCGCCCAGGATTTCTCCGTTCTCGCTCCTGATCTGCGTGGTTACGGCGAAAGCGAAAAACCGGATGCATCCAATGGAGATCATTCGATTTACTGCAAGAAGACCCTTGCCCGTGACGTAATGGAACTCGTCGACCGTCTAGGACACGGAGCATTTCATGTGGTCGGACATGACCGCGGTGCACGTGTCGCACACCGCATGGCCCTCGACTTTCCGGATCGGATCCTGAGCTTGACTTCGCTCGACGTCACGCCCTCGCAGGCCGCTTTCGAAGCCATGGATGCCTCGCTGGCGTTCGCGTGGTTTCACTGGCACCTGATGCGCCAGCCCTACCCGTTGCCGGAAACCCTGATCGGCAATAGCGCGCCGCAGTATTTCGATTTCCTTATGGAGCGATGGTGCGCAACCGAAGGCGCTATTTCTTCTGAATTCATGGAGAAATACCGCAAGAGCTTCTGTAACCCCGCCGCCGTTCACGCATCATGCGCCGAATACCGTTCAGTTGAGTTGGATCTCGAGCACGACGAGCACGACCGCGGCCGTCTTCTTGACTGCCCGGTTCTTGTGCTTTGGGGCGCGGACACGCGCAAACGTCCCGGTTGGCAGACAGGTTCATCCCTCAACATGGTCGAGGCGTGGAAGGAACGCGCGCGCAACGTCAACGGCCGGGCCTTGGAATGCGGTCACTTCATACCGGAAGAAAAACCGCAAGAACTCCTCGCGGCACTCCGAGAACAGTTCGCGTCAATCGGACAGGAATAATGCGACATGACTAAATTCACCGTTCTCGAAGCATCAAGAAAGAAAGCCCGTGGTGAAAAGTTCACCATGCTGAGCGTTTACGATTACCCGACCGCGCGACTCGCCAGCAAAGCCGGGATAGACACCTTGCTCGTTGGGGACAGTCTGTCGATGACTGTACTTGGCCACGCCGACACAGTTTCCGTAACGACCGACGAGATGCTGCACCACGTAAAAGCCGTCGCACGTGGCGCGGGAGACGCGATGGTGATCGCCGACATGCCTTTCATGTCTTACCAGATTTCAACGCACGACGCGGTTCGCAATGCAGGACGGTTCTTAAAGGAAGGCCGCGCCGACGCCGTCAAGATCGAGGGAGGTGCGGAAATGGCGCCAACGCTCGCTGCCATCTACCGCGCCGGCGTTCCGGTGATTGGCCACATCGGGTTAACACCGCAAAGTGCCGGGCAACTTGGGGGGATGACGGTACAGGGCAAGACCGTCGCCGCCGCCAGATCGCTGCTGGCCGATGCGTATGCTTTCCAGGACGCGGGCGCGTTCGCAGTGTTGATGGAATGCGTGCCCGCAGATGTCGCTCGCGAGATCACGAACCGCCTGACCGTTCCGACAGTCAGCTATGGCGCCGGTCTCGGTTGCGATGCACAAGGCCTGGTGCTTGCCGATATCCTCGGCCTTTTCGATGGCCATGTACCGAAATTCAGCAAGAAATTCGCCGATATCGGTGTCGAGATAGAATCCACGATCCGGCGTTACGCCGATGACGTTAAAGTGGGCGCATTTCCAGGGCCTGAACATCAATACGAGACGCCGAAAGCGCTTCTGGATGCATGGGACGATATATTTACGGCACATGGGGGACGCGACTGATGGCGGGACGAATGGAAGGCAAGAACATCCTCGTTACCGGTGCCGGCTCGATCGGTCCGGGATGGGGTAACGGCAAAGCAGCGGCATGCCTTTATGCGCGCGAAGGCGCTCGAGTCTTAGGATGCGATATCCACGCCGATGCATTGTCGGAAACACGGAAGATCATTGAAGACGAGGGCCAAGAGTTCCATGCGGTGACGGCGGACATAAGCGACCCTGAAAGCGTCGAGGGACTTGTGAGCGAGGCGGTCCGCACACTCGGGCACATTGACGTGATCCACAGCAATGTCGGAATCGTCAAAGTCGGCGGCCCCATCGAAACGGACATCGCCGATTGGGACCGCATTCTCGACGTCAACGTCCGCTCGCTGTTTTTGCTCTGCAAGTACGCCCTTCCCGCTATGATCGCCCGGGGCGGCGGGTCGATCATCGCAATTTCATCAATTGCGGGACATTGCTATCTGGGATACCCAAGCGCAGCATACAACGCATCCAAAGGCGCTATCCAGCAACTGGTCCAGAACATCGCCCTGCAACATGCCGCGGACGGCATTCGCGCCAACTGTGTGTGTCCTGGGTTGATGGATACGCCACAGATTCGCGCTTACGTCACTAGCGGTTATGGCGGTGATGTCGAAAAAATGATCGAAACGCGAAACAAGAGCTGTCCGAGCGGAAAAATGGGAACCGCTTGGGACGTCGCCCATGCATCGCTGTTTTTGGCTTCTGATGAGGCACGCTATATCACCGGACAATGCTTGATCGTCGATGGCGGGATCACCGGTCGTATTGCATAAATAAGGCTCGCTCCGTCTGACTGATCCAATTTGCAGATCTGTACTTTTACATCGCTGCGATAGATTTATTGCTCGGTACTCTGAACCAGACCATGAGCGTCAAATTGGGCTTGGCTGTCTCCAGCCAGAAAGCGGATGATATTTAGTTTCGTGGCGAAATCCCTGCTAATTTAGTTTCGTTGGCATCATGAATTCTGCATTAAATGAAATACACGGCAAACCAATTCATTTGGATAGGATCAATTATGCATATCAGGCATTAAACTTGTGTCGAAAATGATCGATTTTCCTTGATCTCGGTGAATTTGACAGCATCCTATGGTATCGAAAATGGCTGTAGCCTCAAAAAGCTAGAGTCATGCGAACGTAGCTACAGTCTTTCAAGAAAGATTACAGGGAGATTCCAAATGAAGAGACGTGATTTTCTGAAAAAATCCGCCGTCGCAGGTGTCGGTACCGTTGCCGCAGCCTCGACGTTCTCGACCCCCGCGATTTCGCAGGGTCTCAAGAAAATGGTCGTCGTGTCGACGTGGCCGCGCGACTTCCCCGGTCTGGGTACCGGTGCACAGCGCGTCGCACAGCGCATCAATGACGCCACCGAAGGCCGCATCAGCGTTGAATACTTCGCCGCCGGCGAACGAGTCGGCGCGTTCGACTCCTTCGACGAAGTCGCGTCGGGCAACGCCCAGGCCTACCACGCCGCCGATTACTACTGGAAAGGCAAGCACCCGGCCTGGGGTTACTTCACCGCGGTTCCTTTCGGCTTCACCTATACCGAAATGAACGCCTGGATCCGCTTCGGCGGCGGTCAGGCACTGTGGGACGAACTGGCGGCCGATTTCGGCCTCAAGTGCGTCATGTCCGGTTCCACCGGTTGTCAGATGGGTGGTTGGTTCCGCAAGGAAATCAACACCGCCGACGACCTCAAGGGCCTGAAAATGCGTATCCCGGGCCTCGGCGGCGACGTCATGGCCAAACTGGGCGCATCGCCGGTCGCCATCCCGGGCGGTCAGATCTATGAAAACCTCGTGTCCGGCGCCATCGACGCCACCGAGTGGGTCGGCCCCTGGAACGACAGCTTCATGAAGTTCTATGAAGCCGCCAAGTACTACTACTATCCGGGCATGCACGAGCCGGGCTCGATGCTGGCTCTCGGCATGAACAAGAAGTTCTGGGACGGCCTGTCGAAGAATGATCAGGTGATCATCGAATCCGCAGCCGGTCTCGAGAACGACATGATGATGGCCGAGTTCAACATGAAGTCGGGTGAAGCCCTCACCAAGCTCGTCAAGGAGCAGGGTGTGCAGCTTCGTCAGTTCTCCGACGAAATCTACGACAGCTTCTATGAAGCGGCGCAGGACGTCTTCGCCGGTGTGCGTGCGCACTCCGATCTCGCGAAACGCGTCGATGCCAGCTTCGTTGCGGCACGTAAGGAACTGTCGGGTTGGACGAAGATTTCCGACCAGGCATACCTGGCGCAGCGGAACCGGGTGCTCGGCGCCTGATTTCGTCGCGGTTACACGAACGTATGGTGTGCGGGGCTTGATGCCCCGCTCACCTCGTTCGTTGGGAGGCAGTTTGCCCTAATTAAAAACCAATAAAGGGCATTAACGTACGGACTTCTGGGGGACAGATGTCACACGGGACGCAGGGATCCGACGGCAACGGCACCGACACACAGGTAAACGCCGATTCACATGGCTTTATTGTTGCCGCAACACGCATCTTCGCGCTGACCATGTCAGCGTGGGGGATTATGTTTATCTTCAACAATGTCCTGAATTTCTGGTTCGACTGGCCCAGCACGCTCAGCATCTACGGGCACTTCGGGCTGTTCGGCAACGCCGCCGCCGATGGCGGTATCCCGTCACTGGCCTGGGTGCAGTTCGCGACCTATGCGGGATCGCTGGCGCTGATCGTTTTCGTCGTACTGAACAGCGGCCAACGGACACTGCACGCGGATTCGGAATTGCTCGGCGAAATCGCCGGCTTCATCATCCGCGCCGCGTTCTGGACGGTTTTGCTGATCGGTATCGTCGACGGCTTCATTTCATTCCTCAGGGTCGAGGGCTTCATTGGTAGCGTGCTCGGCGAACAGCTTGGCGAGGATCTCGGCAGGTCAAGCTACCGCGGCCAGATGGTCCATTATCCGATCATGGTGCTGTCGCTGTTTATCGCCAAGTTCAACCGCAACATCGGCTTTCACTGGCTGGCGCTTTTGATCGTCACCGCGGAGTTGATGATCGTCGTCGCCCGCTTCGTGTATTCCTACGAGCAGGCGTTCATGTCCGATCTGGTGCGGTTCTGGTACGGCGCGCTGTTCCTGTTCGCGAGCCCCTACACGCTGATTCACGAAGGTCACGTCAGGGTCGACATCCTGTATACCGGCTTCTCCCGTCAGGGGAAGGCGCTGGCCAATACCATCGGCTGCGCTTTTCTGGGGCTGCCGCTGTGCTGGGTGATCCTGACCATGGGCATGTGGGGCAAGGCCAACACCATCAACGGCCCGCTTCTTACATTCGAAGTCACGCAAAGCGGCTACGGGCTGTACATCAAGTACCTGCTCGCCGGCTTTCTGTTGATCTTCGCAATCTCCATGCTGGTGCAGTTCATGAGTTACCTGCTCAGCAACGTTGCAACACTGCTGCACGAACCGGGTCATGAACAGGACCTGGAAGAGCACGCGACGTTTTAGAAACAAGGCGGAATATCCAGCATGGAACTGCTCTTTCTCGCAATTCTGATCTTCATCATGATCTCGGCGCTCGGCTCCGGGTTCCCGGTGGCGTTCGCGCTGCCCGGCTCGGCCATCGTCACCATCTCGCTCGCCGCGGCCACAGGTTACATCTTCGAAGGCAATGTCGCCGCCTACTTCGCCCACGGCGATCCGGGCCAGTGGCTGACCGCCGGGGTGACCAACTTCCGCGGCATCTACTGGGAACCGGAACGCGACACGCTGATCGCCATCCCGCTGTTCATCTTCATGGGCATCATGCTGGAACGCTCGAAGATCGCCGAGGACCTGCTGGTCACCATGGGCCAGCTGTTCGGCCCGATCCCGGGCGGCATCGGCATTTCGGTCGTCATCGTCGGCGCGCTGCTGGCGGCGACCACCGGTATCGTCGGCGCCACCGTCGTCGCCATGGGCCTGATTTCGCTGCCGGTCATGCTGCGCGCCAATTACAGCCACGCGCTGGCCACCGGCACCATCGCCGCTTCCGGCACGCTGGGGCAGATCATTCCGCCGTCGATCGTGCTGATCATTCTCGCCGACCAGTTGTCGAACGCCACCGACCAGGCGCTGTCGCTCCGGACCGCCGATTACAAGGCCGGCACCGGGCAGTTCACCCTGCCCTCCGAATTCGGTATCACCTCGACCAGTGCCGGCGACATGTTCCTGGGCGCATTCCTGCCGGGCCTGGTGCTTGTCGGACTGTACATCGTCTTCATTCTGGTGGTCGCCTTCTTCCGTCCGAAGATGGCGCCGCCGGCGCCGCACCTGGGCGAATACAACCGCCAGTTCTGGATCAAGGTTGTGCTGGTTCTGGTGCCGCCGCTGGCGCTGATCTTCGCCGTTCTGGGCTCGATCATCATGGGCATCGCGACGGTCAACCAGGCCGGTGCGATCGGTGCCGCCGGCGCCCTGATCATGGCCGGCTACCGTCTCTGCGAGGGGCGCAAGGACCAGTACCGTCCGGCAATTCTGTCCATCATCTCGTTCGCCATTCTGGTGTATGCCGTCAACTCGCATGACATCAACATCAAGAGCATCCAGAGCAACGATGACGTCGTCGCCATCATCATTGCCTCGATCGGCACGCTCGGCCTGATCTCGGCGATTATCTGGAGCGCGATCCGCGTCAACAGGATCGACAACACGCTGACCGGCGTGATGATCGAAACCGCCAAGACCACGTCGCTGGTGTTCATCATCCTTTTGGGCGCGGCGATGCTGACGGCGTCGTTCCGGGCCTTCGGCGGTGAGGAAATCGTCAAGGACTTCCTGTCCGGCCTGCCGGGCGGGTTCGCCACCAAGTTCATCGTCGTCATGGCGGTGATCTTCATCCTCGGATTCTTCCTCGACTTCATCGAAATCGCCGTCGTCGTGGTGCCGATCATCGCGCCGATCCTGCTCGCCGACCCGAGCGCCAACGTCACCGCCGTGTGGCTCGGCGTCATGATCGGCGTCAACATGCAGACCTCGTTCCTGACGCCGCCGTTCGGCTTCGCGCTGTTCTATCTGCGCGGCGTCGCCGATGCCACGGTGCGTACCATTTCCATGTACAAGGGCGTGGTGCCGTTCATTCTGCTGCAATTGCTGGGCCTCGCCATCGTCGGCTTCTATCCGCCACTGGTGAATTACCTGCCGTCGCGCGTCTACCTGACGTCGGACACCGCGCCGCCGCCGGGCAACCCGCGCCTGCAGTCGTGCCTGCAGGAAAACCTGTTCCCGATTTACGATGCCCGTCAGGACGAACTGATGGCCGCCATCAACGATGCCCGCAAGATGAACATGTCGGCGCTGCCGGATAGCCTGAAGTCGTCGCTGGTATCGTCCATCGACGCCGCCGCCAACACCTTCGATCTGATCGCCAAGGTGCGCGGCACGGAACAGGCCCGGATCGACTACATCCCTGAATACAGGCCGCTGCATTCCGAAGCCCGGGCCATCAGAATTGCCCTTGAGGCCCACATCCGCGACATCAAGAAGATTCAGGACGATATCGACGAGCAACGTTTCGTCAAGGATGCGGATCCCCAGGATACGGAAGACCTGAAGGCGGAGATGGAGATCCTCGTTAAGGAGAAAGAGGAACTCGAGAAACAGACCCCGCAAGGCTGGAAGGAAGCCCGCAAGAAGTATCAGGATCTCGAGAAAGCCGCCAAGAACGCGGAGCGCATGTATCAGCGTAACGTCGACACCGCCTACGAGCAGCTTCCGAAAATCCGCGAGATCATCGAAAGCGTCGATATGCTGATCCCGCTGAAAGACGAGATTGCCGCGCTCAGGGATGTGATCACCGGCAATCCGCCTGAAAAAGCCATGGAATTGATCGAAACGGTGGAAAAGAAAGTCGGCAACGTGCCCGGTGCCAGCAAGGTGAAGTCGGCGGTCTCCAAGGCGCGCCGCAAGCTGCGCGGCGACAGCCCGGACCCGCAGGGCGCCCTGGCCGAGCTTGAAAAGGCGTTCCCGGAATTCGATCAGGACGTCGCATGGCGCCAGCAGGCGAAGACGGACATGCTCGCCGACCTGCAGAAATACGACAACGCCATCGCCGACACCATCGGTGTGCGCATGCAGGAGCGCCTGACCCCGGAACAGGCCAAGGATCTCGCCTCTTGCCTGTCCATCCACAGGGATATCTCCCTGAGCTTCTGACGATCAAGCGCCCCCGTCCGTTCGACCGAACGGCGGGGCGCCTTTTCGTCCCCCCGAAAGGACTCTCATGAGCGGGATCGTCATCGCCGGACTGTGGATGGTGGGCGCGCTGTTTTCGTTCCTGTCGATGGCGATCGCCGGGCGCGAACTGTCGGCGGAACTGAACACCTTCCAGATCCTGTTTTTCCGCAGCGCCATCGGGCTTGTCATCATCTCCGCCATCCTCAGCCGTTTCGGCTGGCATCAGATCAAGACCCGTCAAGGGCTGCTGCATGTGGTCCGTAACAGCGCGCACTACGTCGGACAGTTCGGCTGGTTCTACGCCATTTCCGTGATCCCGCTGGCACAGGTATTCGCCATCGAGTTCACGATTCCGATCTGGACCGCGCTGCTGGCGCCGTTCGTGTTGTCCGAGCGGGTGACGGCGACACGCGGTCTGGTCATCGCCATCGGCTTCACCGGCATCCTGATCATCCTGCGCCCGGGCATGGTGCCGATGGAACTGGGCGCCGTCAGCGCGCTGATCGCTGCCATCGGCTATGCCCTTTCGCACACCCTGACCAAGAAGATCACCCGCACCGACACGCCGTTGGCGGTCATCTTCTACATGACCGTTATTCAACTGCCGATGGGCGCGGTGCCGTCGTTCCTGGAATGGACGACGCCGTCGATGGCGATGTGGCCGTGGCTGGTACTGGTCGGTGCTACGGCGCTGAGCGCGCATTACTGCATGGCGCGCGCCTTCGCTCATGCCGATGCCATGGTCGTGGTGCCGATGGATTTCCTGCGCCTGCCGATGGTTGCCCTGCTCGGGCTGTTCTTCTATGGCGAGCCGCTGGATCCGTGGGTACTGGCCGGCGCCGCCATCATTTTCGCGGCGATCTTCATCAACATCATGACGGAACGCCGCGTCTGATCCGTCGGCGGCCGTTCAGTGCAGGCGGGATTCGCGTTTCAGATCCGACGGGCTGATCCCGTACTGGCGCTGGAAGGCTCGGGTCAGCGCCTCGGGGCTGGTGTAACCGTAGCGCCGCGCCACCGTCTGCACCCGCCCGCCCCGGTCCAGTTCTTGGCGTGCCAGCGTCATGCGCCAGTGCCGCAGGTACGATTGCGGCGTGCGGTCGACCAGCTCGCGGAAGACGTCGCAAAAGCGGCTCAGCGACATCCCGGCGGCGGCGGCAAGGTCCTCGTTGCGCCAGGCGCGGCCGGGATCGTCGTGCATGGCGACGATGGCGCGGCTGATTCTGGGATCGGCCAGGCCGGCGATCAGGCCGGGTTCGGTGCTGCCGCGGACCATCTGCGCGCGCAGCACGCGGATCACCAGCACCTCGGCAAGGCGGCTCATCGCCGTACCGCAACCGCATCGCTCCGAACGTGCCTCGGCCAGGAACACGTGCAGCAGTTGGGCCGTTTCCGCATCCTGGACCGGCAGCGCCAGCGTCGAGGGCAATGCCGCCAGCAGCGGATTGGCGGCCCCGCCCCAGTCGACGTCGACCTCGATCAGCACCTTTTCGCCGACCGGCTGCACCACGGCGCGTCCCGTCGGCGAGAAGATGACCCGGGTCGGCGTGCCGTCCGTCTCGGCGCCGAGAACGCGCATGTTGCCCCGGCCCGGTTCGCAGACCGCGACCCTCAGCGTAAACCGTTGAATCAATGCGGAAAGCCGATCATATCGCATTTTCAGGTGTTCCAATCAGGTATTTGGTAATTTTAAGATAATATCACCTGCTAGGGTCATGGGCAATCAGATCAGCCCCACCCCATTCAGGAGAACACTATGCTCTTACCCCGCCAGAAAGTCCCCGCCCTCTCGGTCAGGACCCTTGATCACGGCGATTTCGATGTCCTCGAAGACGGCTCGGAACGCGGCACGGTGGTCTGTTTCTATCGCGGTCTGCACTGCCCGATCTGCGCCAATTATCTGACCGAGCTTGAAAAGCGCACCCCCGAATTCGCCCAGCGCGGCGTCAAGACCATCGCCATCAGCTCCGACGGCGAGGAACGAACCCGCGAGATGCAGACCAAGATCGGCGGCAAGGAACTTCGTTTCGGCTATGACCTGCCGCTCGCCAAGGCTCGCGAATGGGGACTTTACATCTCGACCAGCCGCGGCAAGACCTCGATCGGTATCGAGGAGCCGGCGCTGTTCTCCGAACCCGGCCTGTTCATGGTGCAGCCAGACGGCGCGCTCTATTACGGTTCGGTGCAGACCGAACCATGCCGCCAAAAATAGGTTGGTCGTTAAACCTACCTTTTTTCTACATGGAAACGGAAGTTGGATCATGCGGGCAGCGCCCATCCCGGCCGATGAAACGCAGCGACTGGCTGCATTGCAGCGGTATGCCATTCTGGACAGCGATCCGGAAAATGCGTTCGACGATGTCGTCAGACTGGCAAAGCGGCTGTTTGACGTGCCTGTCGCGCTGATCGCGCTGGTGGACCAGGACCGCCTTTGGTTCAAGTCGATCGACGGCCGGGATGTGAAGGAAATCCCGCGCGATCTGGCGTTCTGTTCCTACACCATTCTTTCCGACGATATCCTCGTCATTCCGGATGCGACCCGCGACGAACTGTATCGCGACAACCCCCGGGTCAAGGGCGAGCCGAATATCCGTTTTTATGCCGGCGCCCCGATCATCACCAAGGAAGGGCACCGGATCGGCACTTTCTCCCTGCTCGATTTCAAGCCACGGGCCGGTTTCAACGACACCGAAGCGGACCTGCTGCGCGATCTGGCTGGGATCGCCATGAGTCAGATCGAAATGCGCGCAAAGATCAATGAAGCCGCCGAGCAGGCCAGGCAAAACGTCGATGTGCGTCAGCAACTGGCCTTTGCCGAGGCGCAGGTCCGGTATTTCTTCGAATACGCCCCCGTGTCCGTCGCCATGTTCGACAATCAGATGCGTTACGTCATTTCCAGCGATTGCTGGCAGGAGACGTTCGGCCAGATCGGTAACGACTGTATCGGTAAGCGCCATTCCGATCTGATGCCGTTCCTGCCCAAGGAATGGCTGGCCCAGCACCAGGCCTGTCTGGCCGGCGAGGAAATCGACGTCGCCGAGGATCGCCTGAAGCTTCCGGACGGCCGCGAGCTGTGGCTGCGGCGCATCCTCCGCCCCTGGCGCACGGCGGACGGCAGCATCGGCGGCATCATCGTCTTCAACGAAAACATCACCGAACAGCGCGCCATACAGCAGCAACTTGTACAGGCGCAGAAAATGGAATCCGTCGGCCAGTTGACCGGCGGCATGGCGCACGATTTCAACAACCTGCTGAATATCGTGCTCGGCAACCTGCAACTGCTGGAACGCGCCGCCGGCAACGACGCCAGATCACGTCAGCGGATCGCCTCGGCGATCGATGCCGTCGACAAGGGAGTCGATCTGAACCGCCGGCTTCTGACTTTCGCGCGCCGCCAGAATCTGGAAAAGAAGGCTTTCAATCCGGCCGACAACATCCGCGGGTTGAGCAGCCTCCTGAAACATACGATGGGCGAGAACATCGACCTCGACTGCCGCTTCGAAGACAGCGTCGACAACATTCTGACCGACCCGAACCAGTTCGAATCGGCGATCGTCAATCTGGCACTCAACGCACGCGATGCGATGCCCGCGGGCGGGCGCCTGAAGATCGAAAGCCGGCTCCAGCATCTGGACAAGCAGGCCGTGAAACGCGAGAACGGCACCGAACCCGGCGATTATGTCTGTATTTCCGTCACCGACACCGGCACCGGTATCTTCGCCGAGGACCTGCCGCACGTTGTCGAACCGTTTTTCACGACCAAGGGCACGACCAAGGGCACCGGCCTCGGTCTCAGCATCGTCTACGGCCTGGTCAAGCAGTCCGGCGGATTCATGCGGATCAGCAGCGAAGTCGGCAGCGGCACCACCGTGCGCCTGTACTTCCCGGTGTATCGCGGCGCGGCCGTCGCGGTCCCGTCCGGTGCCGCAGTCCCCGGTCAGTCCATCGAAGGCAGCGGCATCGTGCTTCTGGTCGAGGACCACGACGATGTCCGCGAGATCGCGTCCGACATGCTCGGCGACCTCGGCTATGACGTGGTCAGCGCCGCGAACGGCAAATCCGCCATCGATATCCTGAAATCGCCGCAAACGATCGACCTGGTGTTCACCGACATCATCATGCCGGGCGGCGTCGACGGCACCGAAGTCGCCCGCATGGCCCGGGAACTGCGCCCGGGCCTGCCGGTGGTTTTCTCATCCGGATACGCCGAGGCCAGTGTTCTGCGCAAAGGCGACATCGACGTTTCCTTCAACCTGATCACCAAGCCCTACAGGCGCGAAGAACTTGGCCGGAAGCTTCACGAAGCCAAGCAGTCGAGCGCGCATGCCGCTGATGATTAGACCCAACGACATATCATCGGCACGCGAAGGTATAGACCCATGCACCACCACTTACGGCCGCTGATCAGAGCTGCAAGCGAATCCAACATGAGAAATGTTCTGATACTCGACGACGACAAGAAAGTGCGCACCGTGCTGCGCGACATTCTTGAGGAACTCGGATGCACCGTCATCGAGGGCAATGACGGCTTTGCCGCCGATGCCGTTTTGCGCGAAACCGATCTCGATTTGATCCTGACCGATATTTTCATGCCTAACCGTGACGGCATCGAAACGATCCGCAAGCTGCGGGCCGAGAACTACAAGGTTCCCATCGCCGCGATGTCCGGCGGCAGCGCGCACGACGGCATGGATTTCCTCGCCATGGCGCGGGCGCTCGGCGCCGACCATGTGCTGCAAAAGCCGGTCCGCATGGAACAGATCGCCGCGATCCTCGAAGAGCTCACCCTTAACCGCTCCTGAGCTTCTCCTGAACTTGGCCTGAAGCGGCACTAGCGCAGGTATTTCTGCGGCACGATTTTCTGCGTGTCCATCGGTGGGCGCGGCAGGTCGCTCGGCTTCGGCCGCTTGCCGAGCCGGGGCGGCGTCGGAATGACGTTCGCATAATCGAACTGCGACAACAGGTGCGAAATGCAGTTGAGACGCGCACTTTTCTTGTCGTCGGAGGGCACCACCCACCACGGGCTTTCATCGACGTCGGTGTGATCAAACATGATGTCCTTGGCCGCCGAATATTCGTTCCACAGGCTGCGCGCCTGCAGATCCATCGGACTGAGTTTCCAGTGCTTGGTCGGGCCCTTGCGCCTCGCCTGGAAGCGGGCTTCCTGTTCTTCGGCCGAGACCGAGAACCAGTACTTGATGAGCCGGATGCCCGAGCGCATCAGCATGCTTTCGAATTGCGGCGCCTCGCGCAGGAACTCCCAGTATTCCTCATCGGAACAGAAGCCCATGACGCGCTCGACCCCGGCGCGGTTGTGCCACGAGCGGTCGAACAGAACGATTTCGCCAGCCGCCGGCAGCCGCGCCACATAGCGCTGGAAATACCATTCGGAGCGTTCGCGTTCGGTCGGCTTGCCGAGTGCCTCGATGCGGACGACGCGCGGATTGGTGTGCTCGGTGATGCGCTTGATGGTGCCGCCCTTGCCGGCGCCGTCGCGCCCCTCGAACAGGACGGCAACCTTGAGGCCCTCCATCTTGACCCATTCCTGCAGCTTGATCAACTCGACCTGCAGGCGGCGCATTTCCTTCTCGTAAATCTTGGATGTGATCTTCACGGGCTCGAATTCAGGCTTATGCAGATGTGCAGCCTTGCCGCCGGGTTTCCGGGTCTTCCCACTGGTCTTTTTCGATTTAACCTCCGGCAAGCCCCCTGCCCCCTGTCTTCTCGCGATCCGCGCCTGCAAATGGCGGCCCCCGCCGCTGACGGGAGTCTATACCCTATTGCCGCCATACTTCGAGCGCCATTTTAAAACATCGCATCGCTGATGCTGTGCTTCCGGCACAGACCGGCCACGGAATGTCCAGCCTGATGCTCTTTCAAAATGCCGATAATTTGATCTTCTCAGGAACGGGATATCTTCAGCGTCTGTCTCCTTCGTCAAGGGACAGACTAACTTCAAATCGCAGGGATTTCAGGGGAGCACGTCATTACGATTAATCCCACAAATCTCAGCTACTGATCGTGCCGAAGAGCCCGCCACAAAATGCCGAATCAGTTCTATTTGAATACTTGCAGGCAACCTGCTTTTGCGTCTTCTGCTAACCATCTGACACTCATAAAGAAAATTCCTTATCTATGTCAGCCCCTACATTAATAATATTGGCGATTCCTTGATTGGGTTTGTTTGGTGGGAGGCATTGAATTTTGGTAGGCTGCGGTTAAGATGGAAGTTGAAATGTCGGTTTTAAGCAGATGACCGTTGCGGTTGGTTTGCCAAGCAGCGGGCAAACGGTTTCGTTAATTTCGCCTCATGCATTGTCTTGTTAGAAAGCGTAGATTGTTGACCAACAGGAAAGATATATATTTGTGCCGTTACGTTTTGCGCACTGCGTTTTAATCCTCGGGATCATATTTCTTGCTCTGATTCTGGTTTACGTCGGCGTTGGGCATGAACGATTTTTATCTTCACCTGCACGAATCGCAACCAACGCAGGCCTTCCAATTTTGGGGATCTGTTTGTTTGCCGGTGCGTTCTGGCTCTGGCCTGACACACGCCTGATATTTGCAATCATAATTACTTCTGTCGCTGTCTCCGTATGGGGATTTGAGCTGGCACTGACAGCGGAAATTTTCCCAAGCGACCGTGCAAATGCTGAGGCGTTTGTGTCACCTGCACATGACAATCGTACAACTAATATAGTTGTGAAGGACCTGCGCGCATCCGGAGTCAGGTCCTATCCTCCGGTTCCATCAAGTTACATTTTACGTCTCGACCCTCAGGGGGCGATTAGTTCGAGACTTAGTATCGACGATGAGCCATTGCTTAGCCTTGCTGGTGTCAGAGATACACGGACACCGCTATGCAATGAGACCGGCACGTGGTTCACCTTCCAAAGCGACCAATATGGTTTTAACAATCCGAGTGACGTTTGGGCGGGAGCGAAATCGGACGTTGTGGCGGTTGGCGATTCTTTCACGATGGGACTATGCGCCGATGTTGGGTCAGGATTCGTCGATAATATCAGGCAGGTCTACCCATTGACGATTAATCTTGGGTACAGTGGCAACGGGCCGCTTGCCGAACTGGCAGCCTTGAAAGAGTACGGATCAAAATCTAGGCCTCGGAACGTGTTGTGGTTCTTTTTTGAGGGTAATGATATTCCGTCCAATCTCGAATTTGAGAGGCGTAGCTCCATTTTGATGAATTATCTTAATGCGGGGTACTCGCAATCTTTACTTGATAAGACCGAAAAAATTGATGAGTTGCTGCGTGCCTTCGTCGATGAAGCTTATGAAGTCGGGGACCATGAAGGTGCTGGCAAACGCTCGTTGTTCGTAAAACTCTGGACTTTTCTGTCACTATCTCGGACCAGGAATCGGCTTCTTCCAATTCCCCGTGCTGACAATGCCGATTTTGATCTATTTCAAAAGGTGCTGCGGGAAGCAGATCGATCCGTTCGGGAATGGGGCGGTCGATTGACTCTCGTCTATCTCCCAGCATTTTCGAGGTTTGTTGAAGGTCCTTCAGGTGAAGTCTTCGAGCAAGTCCGCCTCAACACGTTAGCTACGGCAGAGGCACTTAATATCCGTATTGTCGACATGACCCCAGAATTCATGCAACACCATGATCCTCTTAGCCTTTTCACGACACGAACAGACGAGCATTACAATAAAAACGGGCATGAACTTGTTTCAAACGCCGTTACAAGAGTGCTGATTGCCGACTGAATGAACACGTCGTGAGCTTGCCCCTTTGGTGCTGTCAGACGAATGCGAACTCGTCGCTGTTTTGAATAGATTCACCCTGTTTAAGCAGCACAAAGCCCGGTGCCGCGTTCATTGTTGAACTGCCGCTCAGCCCCGATTGAGTTTTTCCCTATGCGCGGAGTTTTTCTCGCAAATACACGACATTAACGGGTTCGGCGATCTTCCGCGTCGTGTGGATCCCTTTGATGCGATGGACTTGTGCATCCGACAGTTCAGTCCCCTTCGACAGTATAAGATGCCCATCCGGAAACGTCAGATCATCGGCCAGGGTAACCCCGGATCTGAGCAGGTTGACGGGCAGGAATTCGTTTGCCCACACACCGCTTTCCGTCGTTGTTTCTTGACGCATTTCAGAGATGACCTGCTCAGTCAGTTCCAGGATCGCCGGATCGAATTTGCCTTCAAGAGATTTGAGATGTGCAAAACCGAGATCCCCGGCGTTCTGTCCGGCGGTAATATCGATCACGCCGTTCGGGACGGACAGGATACGTGCCGCCAACGGGATATCGTCACCCGTGATGTCATCTTCCGGCAGCCCCGTGCCATCGTAATTCTTCGCCTGATACCTCACGGCTTTTGCCACATTCTCGAGCCGCGGCACGTGGCTGATGATATCGGCGCTAATCATCGGCACACTATCGTAGAGCTTCTGTTCGTTCGCCTCGAGGCGCCGGTTGTGGTCGATCTTTTCCAGTACCGCAGTCGGGATTCCAACCAATCCTATTCTGCCGAGCATCACGGCCAGATCCAGTTCCCAATTTTTTTCCAGATTCAGTTTTTTGGCGATTTTACGCGCCCAGCGACGCATCATTTCGACGCGCTTTCCTTCGCGGGGGCGCGCCAGTGTAATAACTTCCGTCAGCTGTTTGATGCTGCCCACCAGCGTCGTCTCGATAAGTTCCTTTTCGGCGGTTAGCAGCCGATAGTGCGTAATGCCTTCATTGATGCCGCGGCTTTATATCTCGGCATCGCAGGGCTTGTTGAAAAAGTGAAAGATGTTGCCGCTGTTGATTGCGCGGACGGCCGTGTCCTGATCGGCGTTGCCCGTCAACATCATCCGAACGGTCAGCGGCGTAACTTTCTTGATCTTCCCGAGAAGCTCCACGCCATCCATTCCCGGCATCCGCATATCACTGACGACCACGGCAAATCCCTCATGGTTCGAAATGATTTCGAGCGCTTCCTGGCCGCTGGTCGCAGTGGTGATGTCGAACTGGCCGCGCAACTGCCGCTTGAGGCCCGTGACCAGGTTTTCCTCGTCGTCCACCAACAGAATCGATTTGTGCTTTGCCATTGTTCAATACTCTTCGCTGGTTTTCTATAGTTGCGTTTTCCTCCTGAACGGGGCCTGCCGAAGCCCCCATTTGGGGGTGCAAACGTTTACTCGCCGTAAAGTATGTTGGCGTTAGCTTAGATAGGCGGCCGCATAATTGTGTCGCCTCAATTCCGGTTGTGATCGCGATCTCCTCATATGAATAGCTTGCTTGGACTGCTGATACTTTTTATGTGCGTCTTCGGGGTATTTTTCCTCCAAGGCGGCAGCGTCGAGGTGATGCTGGACGCCTTGCCGGCGGAAATGGCAACGATACTTGGTGCAGGCATCGCATCGATGATCGTGGCCAATCGGCCGGAGACGCTCCGGTATGTGTTGCTTGGCATCAAAAGAGTATTTGAGCGGACAAAGTGGCAGCGCCAGGACTACCTCGATACGATTGTTCTTGTTTCGTCATTGCTGAGGACACTCAAGACCAAAGGTCCCAAGGCGATTGAAGAGGATATTGAAAACCCCGGGGCCTCGCAGATATTCAGAAATTATCCTAACCTTCTCGCCGAGAAACCGCTGATCGATATGATCACCGATACGATACGCATGATGGTTGCGTCTACCGGCGGGCTGAATGCTTATGCCGTTGAAGATCTGATGATTGCTCGGATCAAGCTTGTTCGATCGCACGACACCCACGCAACGCATGCGCTGGACACGCTGGCTGGCGCACTTCCTGCTTTGGGCATCGTCGCTTGTGTCCTTGGTATCATCAAGACAATGGCATCCATCGATCAGCCTCCCACCATTTTGGGGGGGTTGATCGGCGCAGCACTTCTTGGAACGTTTCTGGGCGTGTTTCTTGCCTATGGAATCGTTGAACCCTTTGCAAAACGGTTGGCTCAGATATCAGAGGATGAGGTGCAAATCTACAACGTCGTACGGCAAGTGATTGTTGCAACGCTGCATGGGCATCCGCAGCCCCTGGTCATTGAAGCCGCCCGTGTCGCGATAAGTCTGGAGATGCAGCCTTCCTTTGACGATGTTTTTGAGAGCCTTACCAGCCGGGTGCCGAAAGATGCCGAACAAGATGTCTGAACCCAAGCCTTCGAATACGATCATCATACGAAAGATTAATATCGAGGAAGGTCGCCACGGCGGCGCGTGGAAAATTGCCCTGGCAGATATGATGACGGCGATGATGGCATTCTTTCTGGTTCTATGGCTTATTTCAGCGACCGACGAGGCGACGCTCAAAGGCATTGCCAACTTCTTCAAAGTTGACAGGACGGCGTCAAAACCGATCAACGCCGGTGCAGATGGCTTCTTTGGTGGGGTATCCATGCTGGTGCCGGACAAAGTCATGCCCGCGGCGCCTGCCAAAAAATCAGAAGACTCGTCTGAGCCTTCGCCAAAAGAAAAATCACCCGACAGCGCGAATCTGTCAGAAACCGATTTACCGGCACAGATCGAGCAGATCGAAGAAAAAGAACTTCGCACGATAGAAAAAAGGCTGACCGATCTGATCAGCCGCGACCCAACGCTTGCCCCGGCGCTAAATCAGATTGAATTCATCCGAGAAAAAGAAGGAATGAGGATTCAGATCATTGATGACGAGAACTCGTCAATGTTCGATCTGGGGACTGACCAGCTTCTTCCGGCGGCAGTCAAGCTGCTGAATACGATTTCACCTGTTATAGGTTCGGTTGAAAACAGCATTATTATCCGGGGTCATACAGATAGCCTGGCGTTCGCTTCCGAAGTGACACAGAACAATTGGCTGCTTTCAACGCAGAGGGCAGAAGCTACCCGGTTTTTCCTGGAGAGTGCGGGCATAGCGCCTAGCCGGTTCGTGAAAATCGAAGGGGTCGCAGACATCGATCCGTACATCGCCGACACCCCGTTGGATCCGCGGAACCGCCGCATCAATATTATTTTAAAATACCAGTCGAAGTAAAAATTGCAGCTGAAACGACGGGTAAGCCCTGGCATCAGGGGCGCTTACGATCTTTCACGGCGAATTCAGGGAAATACCGGCTTCATCAACAATTTTGCCAATCGGTGTTGGCTTTGGATACACGCCAATCAATTTATGACCGAGAGCCATAGCCAGCAATCCGGCACTTGAAAGAACTTCCGTATTAAATCCACTTATCAGTGCGACCGGCAAATATGAGCCTTTGTCAGCGAGGTCTTGCAGCAGTTCAATGCCATCGTAATCAGGCATCGTAAGATCGAGAACGAGAAGGTCGACCGGCCAGAATGCGGCAAGAATCTTGCTTGCAGTTGTGCCATCATTTGTCGAGAGTACCCGGCATCGTCCTTTGAGAACGCGGCTGTATGATGCCGTCACTGAGGCATCATCGTCGACGACGAGAATCGTAGAGCCACTTTGCAGACAATCGTCATTCACCTGCATACTATCGACCTCTCTCTTGACGGGGATACGCACTTATTCTCATCAGCATGAGACTAAATCAGATGCCTCAATCGGCATTTCTTTCGCAAGGTCAAGTTCGATAATGAACATGCTTCCATCCGGAGGCGCCGGCTCAAAGCGCATATCGCCGTTGAGGCGTTTGATAATTGCCAGGGAAATTGCCAGCCCTTGGCCCGTTCCTTTGCCGACCGGTTTTGTTGTGAAAAACAAATCAAATATTTTTCGGCGAAAATTTTCCGGTATGCCGCCGCCGTTGTCATTGTATGTGATCCTCAGGCGGTCACCGTTTTTCTCCAACAAAACCTTAATCTGACCATTTTGCCCTGACTTCTGACCGGCAAATCTGTCGCGAATCGCATCGCACGAATTGTTGATCAGGTTAATGAATACTTGTGTCAGCTCGTTCTCGCGGCCCACCACATAGTAAGGTTCATTGGCTTGATCGAATGAGATTGTGGCAAGGTGCTTGTGTGCGCCAGCCGTCAACACAACGGCGCTCTCGATAATCTTGGTTATGTCGAGGCTTCGGGGGGGAAGGGTGTCATCCGGTGCGGCATACGATTTCATCGCAGCGATAATCCGGGCCATCCGTTCCGTGCCATCGACACAGTCATCAATGGCCGAGGGAAACTCATCCGTCAGATCACGAGCCGTTTCTTCGGATATGTTGTATGTTCCGTTACTGGTGTGATTCACAGCAAGTCCAGAGACAATCGTCCGTAAAAAATGCAGGTTGTCGGTAATATATTGAAGCGGTGTATTCAGCTCATGAGCGACGCCTGCTGTCAACTGCCCGATGCTTGCCAATTTACTCAGATTGATTTCGTGCTCTATCCTTTCCGACACATTGGAAATGTCCCGAACGGATATGATGTTCAAAGGCGAGGTTGCGAGTTGCAGGTTCAATTCGACTGTTTTCTTGCCGAACTCAGGGGATTCAAAATGCAGAATAGTCTGAGCGTCGTTCGCCAGATTGATTTGATTGAAACCGAGAATTATCTTTTTGATGGAGTCTTGTATCTCTGGCGTCAGTGCATCGAAATCGTCGGCTTCCAGAATTTTTTTGGCGCCTGCCGACATTGATATTGAACCGTCATCCAATTTCTCGATGAATCCAAGATTTCCGATTTTGCTCGCTACCCTTAGCTTTTCCGTTTGTCGCTTTGCTTGTTCCTGTCGCAGGCGAATTCTCGTTGCCATGTAAACAATAAGCGCAGAGATCATGACGGAGAGCATGACGGCAATTGGGAACTCCGGCAAGAAATCGTGGATCCCCGGCTTGGGTGTCGCCAATATCCAATTTCCATTTGGCAGGCGGATCGGCATACTCTGTGTTTCAGTGTTGAAAATTTTAGTTGCGCCGTAAAAAACCTCCCCAGCTTCCCCGAGAGCATGCCGGCCGCGAAGCGCAAATCGGCTCCAATCGATCTCTGCATTTTTAAAGATGAACTCCGCATCAATAATTGCCGTCGCAAAACCGTAAAAATCCTTTATCCCGGTTGGAGATTTCCAACCTTCTACGAAGATCGGCTTGTGTGCGATGACGGCAGTGCCGCCCTGCATGAGTTCAACAGGACCGGCCAGAATAGTTCTTCGTTCTTGGATTGAACGGATGACTTCCGGTCGCCGCACCTTGTCTGCAAGCAAATCATGCCCGATTGCTTTTGCATCTCGTTCGGGTCGAGAGGAAAACTTAACTATAGCATCCGGTGCGAATTGCAATGAGAGCAAGGCCGGTGAAAGGCTATGCATACCTTCTAGGAATTTCTGGATCTCAGCTCCATCAAAATTGCCTTTTTGCATCAGAATAGCGTTCGTCAAACCCTCGATCGGATACGTGGATGCTGAGATTACGCTTTCTAGTTTTGCGCGGATTTCGGCCAGTTCAAACGTCGACATGCGTGTATGAAGCTCAACTTCAACAATCCAAGTCAAGGCACTCGTGAAGATGGACAAAGCGGCGCAAACGAGAGCGATGACATGCCTGCGAGATAAATAGCTCAATTTATTCGCAAGAATTCTCATTAACGATTTCATTTCGTAAATATTCATACGGACATTCTGGTTTTCTGGAAACGAACATGCCTTCTTCCGTGCATCCTCTGAACCCCCAAATGAGGGTAGAAATCTGTTGACGTTCACAGGAGTTTTGCGGTCACAATCAAACCAGGCATAACAGTGATGACATCAAACAAACCCGCGCTGCTTATCGACGACGACACGTCCGTTCTGCGCGGTTTGCGGCGGGCTTTGTCGGCCAAAACAGAAATCGATGTTTGCGCATCCGGAGAAGAAGCAATCCGCGCGATTGAGTCCGGAAGGGAATTTTCTGTTTTCATTTGTGATTATCAGATGCCGGGACTAAATGGCATCGATACCCTTGAAGCGCTAAGGGCTCGGGCCCCTTCGGTGCCCAGGATCCTGCTTACAGGGCACGCAAACGCACATAACCTGCGTGAAGGCGTAAACCGGGCGGAAATATTCCGCATCATAGAAAAGCCCTGTTCGCTGGCGATGCTGGAAAACGCCATATACGACGCCACGATTGAGGAAGCGCGGTTGAAGGAAAAGCACCGCGCCATCGAAAAAACGGTGCTCGGCACGATCCTTATGCTTCGTGATGTTCTTGTCGCCTTTGGTATTAAGCCCGGGGAAAACCGATCACGAATATTGGCCCTGGCGCATCAAATCATCGGCAAAACCAATTTCTGCGCGATCTGGGTCATTGATGCTGCCTTGATTTTATCGGATATGGATAAGCTGAAAGAAACAGCCATGACAGGCAGCGGGGCCGAGCCAATAAAAGCTGAAACAACAATGTTTGGCCCGTCCATTCTGAAACATATTCCGCGAATGAAACCCGTAGCCGAAGCTTTACACTTCAAAGAAAAGAATTTTGACGGAAGCGGCTTCCCGGCCAATCTTATTTCCGGCGATACAATACCGCCACAAAGCCGTCTGCTCCGTCTTTTACTTGAGTTTGAAGCACAGCTCGACACGGGATTAAATGACGCCGAGGCATATAAGAATATATGTAACGACACCAAGAAATTCGACCCGACACTGATCAAAGTCCTTTCGGATCTGCTGAATATCGAAAGTGACGCGGGCAAGGAAAAGTCTGCAGCGGTTGAGCAGAGTATTCTTGACGAGGCCATGCTCAGCACTGCTTCCCAAGCCCCGAGCGCGGATCAGGCCTAGAGGGTGACTACCCTTTGACATATTCCGCTCGTAAATCAGCCCCCTCGAACTATCGATCTTGCGCCGTATAAGCCGAAAACAAATAATCGAATTCAGGCAGACGGTCCTCGATGGAATTGGAAATCCCCTGAGCGAATAAATCCAGCATAACCAAAGCATTTACTTCGGTGACAACGCCGGAGTCTTTCAGTCTCTGTGCGATCGCAATATTAATCTCATGAAGTTCATCATAGATATTGATCAGTCCATTGAGGTTAAAATCGCTGTCTTGAGCTGTTTTAAAACGCAGGTACTGACCGACAAGATACATGCCTACGGCACGATAAGCGGTTTCCAGATCGTTTGATAAGGGCAGATGAAATCTGGCCATCGACCGCATATAAGCCGTGATCGGGCAACCAACTCGTAGCAAGCAGCAGGCCCATCAATGAGCTCATTGCGCGTTGCGCCGTCGTGTTTTGGCCAACCCAGCGTTCTTCGGTGAGTACGGCGAGCTGGACTTTTTCAAAAGAAACTATTTTTCCAAGACGTTTGGCAAAATCTACAAGAGAAACAGCCGCGGGACACCTGGGCCGATCAGCTGAGTCGATCGTACAATTAGGACATTTATTGTAATCAAGTTCAGTCCAGGCCGGCAGTGCGGACGCATCCTCGTCAATGATGTACTCCCACGCATTATCAACTTTAAGATCGAAGACTTCGTCGATCCCGTTTTCAAATGAAATGACGTGAACCCCTGAAATCTCCGCGTTTTAAAGTTAGTCTGTTCTCTGATGAAG
>JAYNVG010000048.1:0-23598 GCA_038100295.1 Thalassospiraceae bacterium | reverse complement strand
AATCCTCCCTTATGCAAAGACCTCAATCTGTCCCAAGGTCGCTGACGTCAAACAAAATTAGACGTCATCGTTCATAAGGATTCCCCAGGTATCCACCGTAGCCCGATCCGTCCGGCGTGACGTTGTACCCGCGACCCCCGCGTCCATTTGGGCGAACTTCATACCCACCATATCCCGATCCGATTAGGCGCAAATACTTGCTGGGCTAGGACGCGTTCCGAAAGTGTGTCTTATGCGGTCAATAACTTTACACTTCAGTTTTCTGCACTTCGTTATGCGAGCGATACGTATCACCCCCACCCATCTCTTGCGACGATCCGACTGCCCCCCCCCTGTCATTAATATTCCACCCAATCGGTAGGCTAAGACGGGTCACTCGGACCGTCTCCGCTCACGCGGGCAGACCGAGTTCACGGATTGTCGAGTTCACACCACTTAAGGTGAGATGCTGCTGTCGCGTGGGGCTGTGCGTGGGGCCATATAAGCCGACGCATCAAAAGATATTATAATCAATAAGTTATGAAGGTAAGTGGCGGAGAGACAGGGATTCGAACTTAAGCAGTTAAGAAGGTGTTGAATTAGGTCTCCGGCGCACTTCAGATCAATTTAATCAGCTGTCCATAGCGGATCATGTGTAGCATCAAGTGTAGCATTCCCCAGCTAACTTGTGAATCCCTCCGCTCTTTTCGCTGCCGATATTCTTAACATCAATCTCATCATCGCCTTATCATTTTGGCGGTACCCCACCCCCAAAAAGGCCCCATAGCTTGATTTACATAGATAAGACCGCCTGTGATGCGACAAAATAACAGGGTGTCTTAACATTTACTTGGACAACTGCCTGTCTATTTAGCGTCGATGCATTGGAATGGCTTGATGATTGCCTCGGCCACTAAACCGATCTGCCCCACTTCTAATCGCTCAGGATGCTTCTGCATGTGCGTCAGTAGCATCTGACCTAACTCCTGAGCAGTCGTCTCTGGGGGCATGCAGAGCCGATGTGGAAGGTCGTGAGCAGCAATGCTGCCGAAGACAAATCCCAATGCCAAAGCATCGCAGTAGTCTCTGTTCTTCTCGCACTCAGTTAGTAGGGCAGGCCCAGAATGATCTTCAGGAGCCGCCTCAGCTTGCTGTGAAGCTGAAAAGAAAATGAGTGTGAAAGTAATCACCAAAAGTCGCATGAGAGTGTTCCATCCAATTGTGCTTACCTCGCCAATTCAATTTCAAATAGCCGGTAAAGGTCGTCCGTACTGATTTGATCTACCAATAACTGTCGGATCAGTCCGCGAAGCTGGAGCCTTCTGTATTCTCCGACTGACGCACCTTGTCCGAAAAAAATGAAGCTTAGTGAGCCGTTGTCTTCTTCTTTCCTTGTGACCAAACGAAAGTAGTCACGGTTCCTTTCATTGCCATTAATAGCCTCAATGGCTATTCGAATGATTGTCGTGTTGCCTTCATCATCCAGTCGTCGCCGAATACGCATCCAGCCAGTTCCATCATCTAAGCCGTTGTTGGACCAGTTTTCATCAATCCAAGACCAGCACTCCTCTGAGGTTTGAAAGTTTAACTCTAGGTCCTTTAGGTCGGTCTGATAATCATTCGGGCAAAATGACATGCAGATTAATTGGTCTTTCTCGCAGGCATCGACGCTTATCTCTGTAAATTCATTGGGCATGTATTTGGTGCCTCAGTTGTTTGTTATTTCGCCACTGCATGAATATGACTACGGTCATTAACAGCGTCATTGCTGGCCATAGTATCACGAACAGCCAGACGTTTATCTCCTCATAGGTGATGCCTATCAGTTTTGCTGCTTCGATAAGAGCGATTACTGCCCAATCGAAGAGCGTATCGATCCACTCAATACCGCCATTTGCCATTGGTTTCTCCTAGGATGATGGAGGGCAGGCTAAATGCAGACTGTGTCTTTCTTGTGAAGCAGAATGGCAGTTTAAAGGCAATATTATTATTTTTGTTAAGTTATTGTTTTAATTATCATTTGTATAACTATGTATGAGTAATGGATAATAGGTGTATGAAGGAGATTGAAAGATGTTGTTGTTATTGGATTGATTGATGAATGAAGAAGTATTTACTGGTAAAGCTGATTTTAGAGATGAAGCTAGATTGTTAGATGTTCATAGATGGTCTGAATGGCCGGAAGTGAACACGTTCATTGATGACATTTATTCTTCTTATTTCTCGAAGGAAGAGCAAATACCTAAAACGAAAAAGAACTTAAAGGTTCTTCTTCTCGATCTTTATGTCGCTTGGCGAGAAGGTTGGAAATATCTCGCCATGTTTCGTGATTCTAATCGTTACAAGGCAAAGTCCCGATATAACGCCCTCAAAATATCAAGAATGATCATCGATATTGTAGATCGGCTGGAGGAAGTTGGTCTGGTTCAAATTCATAATGGGTATTTCATTCATGAAACAGGTGAGGCTTATGTCTCTCGTGTTGAGGCTTTGCCGAACCTTAAAGAGCGATTTGTAGATGCTCGTTTTCCTGATCTGGTTATTACAAACGATGAGAAGCGAGAATGCATAATCCTTAGAGATAAAAATAAGCAGACAGTCGATTACATTGATAACAAAAATGTACGTCGCATGAGAAAGGTTCTGTCTGACTACAACTCACTAATACGAAATACGCACATCGATTGTTGTCACCTGAGAGAACCAGTCATCCATCGAAAAGACGGGAAACGTGTACGTATTTCCCAAGCCAATAAATTCACCACTCGTATCTTCAACAACAAAAGCTGGAAACAGGGTGGTCGTTTCTATGGTGGCTTTTGGCAGCAAATCCCCTCCGAAGACCGTGAGTACATCTATATCGATGGAGAGCGGACAGTTGAGGTTGATTACAGCGGTCTTCACATCATGCTGCTGTATGCACGGTTGAAGTTGAATTACTCACGTGTCTCCCCCGGTGAAGACCCGTATCAAGTTCATGTAGATGGACTGAATAAAGATGAGGCACGAAACTTAGGTAAGAACGTACTGTTGATGGGTGTGAATGCTGATACTGAGAAAAAAGCGTTCCAAGCTGTCAGAGGAGAATTTAATGGCACAGGAATTATCCCGCCAACAGTGAAGCTGACAGATGACCTTTTGGGCGACGTATTATTCCAGCTAAAAGCGAAACATCCTCAAATCGCAGACCAACTATGCTCTGGCGCAGGCATTGATCTTCAGTGGATAGACAGTCAGATTACTGAAAAGCTGATCGAGCATTTCACGCCTCTTGGCGTTCCCATTCTCTGTGTTCATGACAGCTACATCGTACCCCATCACATGGCCACTGGTTTGCGACAGGAAATGGAGCATGCCTTCTTAAATGTAACGAAATTGATGGATGGATTGGCTGACCACCCGGAAATGTGGAAGCAAGCATCCGTTGCTATCAAGCAGATTGGATATGATGACGAATATTTATTGGACGTAGATGACGAACTCAGCCCCGAAGAACGTGAGAACGATTCAAACATAATTGCTCATAGGGAAACGCTGGAGATTGCAGAGGATAGGATCGTACCAGAGTATCGGGAGCGATATGAGCAATTCAAAAAAGAATTAGCTGCCATATCCGTATAGCCACGGCTCTCTTCAGGCTGGAACGGCAAACCCTTCCGTGGAATAGTGGCGAGTATGAGAGACATTCTTACAGAAGAAGAGCTAAAATTTTTATCTCATCAACTTATCGATATTGACGATGTTCATGATGGACGTTTTCAGGCTGCAAAGGTACGTCGAAAGTCCGCAGAAGAGGCTGGCAAAACTTTTATTTTACGTGACCCATCGCGATCGAAATGCGGGCATAGATTAGTCACTCGCGCTGGTCACTGTATCCAGTGTGATAGAAAGAGAATTTCTTTCGCCAGACGTTATCACGCGACAAATTTCATATACATAGTTGCAAGCAAGAGAGAGAGGTTTTTAAAAATCGGTGTAACCAGTGGGCTTGAAAGGCGACTGTTTAATTTAAATACCCAAAATTATGGTGGCTGTAGAGATTGGGAGTATTTGTATCACGCCCAAATTGAAAACGCGGGTGTTATTGAGTCACAAGCGCAAGCGGCTGTTCAAGATTTTACAGTCCTATCTCGACCAACAACTCGGGCAGGCATCACAGAATTTTCGAGAGAAATTTTTAAATGTAGCTTCGAAAGCGCCCTAGACGCCGTTAGAGGTGCGATGGAAAAAAACTCAATAACCATACCAGTTTCCGAATGGGTGGCTCCACATTCAAGTGATTACTGAATGTAATAATTAATCCAGAACCAAGACATTTGTTATAATAAACCAAGCATCGCTCGAACCATCTTTAGATGCCCTCAGGTTGCCCTGTGTGAGTCACTGGTGAGTGTCTTGGTGGCTTAGGTGTTGTGGGCGGTCATATAAAGCATCGCTCCACGAGCCTCTGAGGGGCTTCTACAGGACGTTAGAGTTGAAACTTCAAGCCATATCGATGAGCGGATATATCGACCGTTTCTGAGTTTCTAGAAACTCCAAATGAGTAAATTGCTCGGTTGTGTTTGCTGATAAACGCAGTTCAGTGATGCAGGTACCAGCCTAGAATGGCAGAAAAGACAGAGCAGAACCGTCATCGTAAAAATAACCAAAGCCTGCGTCTCAGCGTCTTCTGCGTCTCAGGTGACCATGACGCCACCGATTTAGACAGTCTGCCTTTGAGTTTCAGCCAAAGGTAGGAAGATTGGTCGAGGGGAGGCTTTTTGACCTTCCTCCTTCAACCAATTGCAACTGCGCAATTCGTCAATAGCCTCGGGTCATTATTGAGTGGCCCATCTGCATTTGCTTCAAGCCTTGTTCGCGTTGCGTCGCTCTTTCCTGTGCGGCTAATCCTGTAAATGCTGAGCAATCTTCGCCCCTCTCGAACAGGGCTTTTTCACGGGCATTCTGATTAAAATTCAGTGGCCCAGCGGTTAAATAATCCATACAGAGTTTAGCTGTTGGGGTGTATTTGTAGTCTTGTGTTGTCGCGACGCATCCGGTTAGGATGACAATTAATGGTACCGCAAAAAGTTTTCGCATCTTTGTGTCCTCTATCAAAATTGCTTGGATTGTAAGCTGCAGCGTCTAACAGCTTACTGTCCGTACATCCGCATACCGCTTCCATACGGGTTGTTAGGACTGTCGCTTCTAAAGCGGTTACCCGCACCATATGGGTTATTGATACTGTCGGGAGAATATTTGTTACCATATCGTCCATACGGGTTGGAGACAGAATTTGGGTCGAATCTGTTACTGTTAAGGTTGCCTCGAAAATTACCGTCGCCGTCATATAATTTTGGTCCCCCAGTAGAGTAGGGATTAGTGACCCCGTTAGGACTATAACGGTTGCCGTATTGACCGTATGGGTTGTTTATGCCGTTCGGGTTGTACTGACTACCATCGCCATAAGAATTAGATGTTGAATTAGGCGCGTACGGATTGCTGCTCAAATTACCGAGGTAGTCACCTGACTGAGCATAGACGGTGGTGGAATATGTCGAAAAAGCGAGAGTGGATGCGATTAGTAAGGAGTGCCATTTATTTAACATTCGGTATCCTTGTTCATAAAAACGCTCATTCCTAGCTCAGATGGTAGCATAAGGATTAAAGCCATGAAACTCTTGAGGGTAGCCACTTTGTGCAAATATTGTTAAAGGCGAGATGCTGCAGAACCAGTACCAAGTTATTTACAGGCGTGAGGCTAATGTTTCTGCGTTGAGATGAGTATACCTTTGGAGCATCCGAAGGTCTTTGTGGCCGGTTATAGCCGCCACTTCCATCACGTTTAGTCCCTTCTCAAAGAACCTGCTCGTAGCTTCATGCCGAAGGTCGTGAAAGTGCAGGTCTGTTATCTCAGCCCTCTTACAGACCCTCTTCCAAAGGCCTTTCAGTGCTTCGAAGTGGATCGGAAAGACTATATCCCCGCTTACCTGAGGTAAGTTAGGAGATAAGATTTTGGGTTGGTGACAAGTTCACGTCAAATCGATCCAGCCACTCCTTCATTCGAGCAACTTCATATCTTTTCCCATATCTGCCGAAGGTGATGGACTGATCTGAATGTCCCACCATCTGACGGATTACAGGCTCAGGGGCATCAATCTGCTTCAGCTCGTTGATGAACGTATGTCTTAGCGAGTGGAAGCAATGACGACTATCGTCAAAGCCTTTCCGCTTCTTATAGCGACCAAACCACTTTCCCACTGAGTTTGAGTAGCGTCCGTATTTATTCGGTGACAGGTCAGACCAGAGACGCTCTTTGCTGCCATCGGTTACAAGTTGGAGAAACCCCATCTCAATCAGTTTTGAGTGGATGGGAACTAGTCTCTCAGCTGCGGCTGTCTTAATCACTCCCGCTTCCGGTGAAATCGAGAAGCAATGAACACCATCAACTTCTGTGATGTCGCAGTGACGAAGCTGGCATATCTCTTCGAGCCTCATTCCACTGAACAGGGCTACGACAGGCACCCATCTCCGGCTGACCAGCTGTTCTTCATGCCAAAGTCCGTCGAAGAGCGTAAGTAGGTCATCTGGCGAGAATGCCAGTCGTTCTTCCCATGGAGTAACTTTACGTTTGACGATGAGGCCTTCCGCTGGATTTCCAATGATCAACTCTTCACGAGCAGCCCATCGGAGCATCGTTGAGAAAAACGCCATATGTTTGTTGACGGATTTCGTTGATATGGGAGGTTGAGTGTGAGCAGCAGACTTATCTCTGAGGAGATATTTTGAGGACTGAGTAAGCTTGTTTCGGTAGTCACGACAGATAGCACGATTGAGCCGTCTTAAATCGATATTCCCAATGAAATGTATGGCTAACTGAAAGCTGTATTCCATCGTCTCAAGAGTACGCTTTTCAACAGCTGGTCGCTTTTCTTCGAGATAGACGGCGATTAACCCGCTCAACTCTGTGATTGTCTCTGACGGCTTATTGACTGGTGTTCTTCGTCTAGTCCCGCCAATGGCAGTCAGAATTTCAGCAATCAACTCATCCAGCAATTCATCAGGCATTTTGGAAGCTATAGCTTGTCGAACTTGATCGAACCCATCGTTCAAGGTGCGGGACAACCTCAAAGCTCTAGAGCGAGCCGTGCGTTTGTCATCTGTCTTGAGTGATTGCTGTAGCTCTTTTCGACGAAATTCTGTCGTGAGATCAGACGGAATGCGGATGCGAAAGTGATATGTGTCGCCTCTTTTCAATAAGTTCATAGCAGCCTCTGTGTAGCGTCTGGTGTAGCAAAACGCTTTGGACTGCCTTTTTTGATTATAAGGCACTGATATAATTGAATAAAAAGTGAATGGCGGAGAGACAGGGATTCGAACCCTGGGTACGCAAAGCGCACAACGGTTTTCGAGACCGCCCCGTTCGACCACTCCGGCATCTCTCCGCACGTGTGGCAGGGCTTTGGGCCCCGCCGGGGAGCGCGGAATGTAGCCAATCAGCCCCGCCTGGGCAAGGCATCAATCGGGGAAAAGCAAGTGAATACCGCCGCCTGCGGTAAGGCCCTGAAAAAAGCGCCGAAAACCCGAGTTTCCGCCATTGACAACGCGCCGGGGCCAAGTATATTGCCGCCCTTCCAAGCGAGGCCGTGGGCGAGGTGCCCTCTGGCCCCTTCGATATGTGGAATTTAGAGGCGATCATGTTCGCAGTAGTAAAAAGCGGTGGCAAACAATACCGGGTTGCCAAGGACGACAAGCTGGTAGTCGAGAAACTTGCCGGCGAAGTCGGTGACGTAATCGAGGTCGGCGACGTGCTGATGCTCGGCGAGGAAGGCAAGGCCCCGACCATCGGTGCGCCGACGGTCGAGAAAGCCGCCGTGTTCGCGGAAGTGCTGGAACAGTCGCGCGGTGACAAGGTCATCGTCTTCAAGAAACAGCGCCGTCAGAATCACCGCCGCAAGAACGGCCATCGCCAGGAACAGACGGTGCTGCGCATCGTCGAGGTGAGCCCGACCGGCACCAAGCCGAAGACCGCCGCCAAAGCGGCCCCGGCGAAGAAAGCCGACGAGGCACCCGCCAAGGAAGCCAAGACGGACGACAAGGCGGAAACGGCCGCGAAGCCGGCAGCCAAGAAGCCGGCTGCCAAGAAGCCTGCGGCGAAGAAAACCGCAGCCAAGAAATCCGAGGAGTAAGACCTTAATGGCACACAAAAAAGCAGGCGGTAGCTCCCGCAACGGACGCGACTCGGCCGGCCGCCGTCTCGGCGTCAAGAAATTCGGTGGTCAGACCGTGATCCCCGGCAACATCATCATTCGCCAGCGCGGCACCAAGGTTCATCCGGGTGACGGCGTCGGTATCGGGCGCGATCACACGATCTTCGCGACCGCCGAAGGCGAAGTCATGTTCAAGAAGACCACCGGCGGCAAGACCGTCGTGTCGGTGCTGCCGCCGGCGAGCTAAGCCTCGCTTGCCAGCGTTGAAGGTTTAAGCGAGGGAATGGCCTAACCATTCCCTCGTTTTTTTTATGGCCGGATGCCTGTGAATTCAGGTGTCATATATATAAAGAGGATCGTGGGCGGGCCGAGCGGGCCGAACGCGGATCGGAACGATGAAATTTCTCGATGAAGCCAAGATCTATCTGCGCAGCGGCGACGGCGGCAACGGCTGCGTCAGTTTCCGCCGCGAGAAGTTCGTCGAATTCGGCGGTCCCGACGGCGGCGACGGCGGACGCGGCGGCGATCTGGTGTTCGAATGCGCGACCGATCTGAATACCCTGATCGATTTCCGCTACAAGCAGCACTTCAAGGCACCGCGCGGCACCGACGGCATGGGCCGCAACCGCTCCGGGCCTTCTGGCAAGGCGCTCGTCGTCAAGGTACCGCCCGGCACGCAGGTATTCGACGAGGACAGGGAAACCCTGCTCTGCGACATCACCACGCCGGGCCAGCGCGTGGTATTCCTGAAGGGCGGCAACGGCGGCTTCGGCAACACACATTTCAAGTCGTCGACCAACCAGGCACCGCGCCGCGCCAATCCTGGACTGGAAGGCGAGGAACGCTGGGTCTGGCTGCGCCTCAAGCTGATCGCCGATGCGGGCCTTGTCGGGCTGCCCAACGCCGGCAAGTCGACGTTCCTGGCGGCATGCACCCGTGCGCACCCGAAAATCGCCGACTATCCGTTCACGACCCTGCACCCGAACCTGGGTGTCGTCGCGGTCGAGGACCGGACCTTCGTACTGGCGGACATCCCGGGCCTGATCGAAGGCGCCAGCGAAGGCGCCGGTCTCGGCACCCGCTTCCTGGGTCATATCGAGCGTTGCCGCGTGCTTCTGCACCTGATCGACGGCACGCAGGACGATGTCGCCGGTGCTTACAGGACCGTGCGCGATGAACTGGAAGCCTACGGCGGCGGCCTCGAGGACAAGACCGAGATCGTCGCGCTCAACAAGATAGATGCACTGGATGCGGACACCATCGAAGAACGCCGCGCCGAACTGGCCGACGCGTGCGGCAAGGAGGTGCATCTGATCTCGGGCGTCGCCGGCATGGGGGTGCGGGAACTGACCTTCGCCATGGAACGCGAGATCCTCGAAGACCGGGCGCGCGAGAGCGCCGAAGAAAGTGTCGAGGTGGACAAGGGCTACCGGCCATGAGCGCCATCGAAGACGCCAAACGTATCGTTATCAAGATCGGCTCGCAGCTTCTGGTCGACCCGGAAACCGGCCATGTGCACAAGCGCTGGCTGGAAACGCTGGCCGACGACATCGCCGCGCTCCGTGCCGACGGCAAGGAGGTGGCCATCGTCTCGTCGGGGGCCATTGCCGTCGGCAGGCGCTATCTCGGCCTGCCCACGGGCAAGCTGATGCTGCCCGAACAGCAAGCCTCAGCGGCGGCCGGCATGGTGCGTCTCGCACATGCGTACCAGGATGTGCTCGGCAAGCATGAGCTGACCGTGGCGCAGGTGCTGCTGACGCTGGACGATTCCGAAAACCGCCGGCGCTACATCAATGCCCGCAATACCCTGACCGAACTGTTGCGGCTGGGCGCGGTGCCGCTGATCAACGAAAACGATACCGTGGCCACCGACGAAATCCGCTTCGGCGACAACGACCGGTTGGCGGCGCGCGTCGCGGCGATGATTTCCGCCGACCTGCTGATCATGCTGTCGGATATCGACGGCCTTTATACCGCCAACCCGCAGGTCGACCCGAATGCAGAATTCGTGCCCGAGGTGCGGGGCCGGATCACGCCCGAGGTCGAGAACATGGCCGGTGTGCAGCTTTCCGGCGACAGCAAGGGCGGCATGGTGACCAAGATCGCCGCTGCCAAGATCGCCATGGGTGCTGGCACCACGGCGATGATCACGCTGGGCAAGAACGACAATCCGCTCAAGCGTATCCGCGACGGCGCGCGCTGCACGGTGTTCATCCCCGACGCCAACCCGCGTACGGCACGCAAGGAATGGATCGCCGGGTCGCTGAAGCCGGCCGGCAAACTGCATGTCGACGCCGGCGCGCTGAAGGCGCTGAAAGGCGGCAAGAGCCTGTTGCCGGCAGGCGTGACCCGCATCGAGGGCAAATTCGAGCGCGGCGACGCGGTGGCCGTGATCGATCCGGACGGCCGTGCGGTGGCGCGCGGACTGATCGCCTATCACCGAGACGAGGCGGTGCTCATCGCCGGGCACAAGACCGGTGAAATCGAGGAGATTTTGGGCTATCGTGGCCGCGACGAGATGATCCACCGCGATGATCTCGTGCTGATCTGAGGACCGAAACGATGGACGGACAGGCCGACATACAGGCAAATATCGCATCGTTGATGCGTGAACTGGGTGAAAACGCCAAGCGCGCGGCGAACGCGCTCGCCGTTGCGCCGACGGATGCGAAGAACTGCGCGCTCCGGGAAATGGCCGCCAGCCTGCGCCGCCGTACCGACGTCATCCTGTCGGAAAACGCCAAGGACATCCAAGCCGGTGAGGAGAAGGGCCTTTCCGGCGCCATGCTCGACCGCCTGGCGCTGAGCGAGGACCGGATCGAGGGTGTGGCCAAGGGGCTTGAGGCGATCGCCGAACTGCCCGATCCCGTGGGCGCCGTCGAAAGCGCCTGGGAACGGCCCAACGGCCTCAAGATCGAACGGGTCCGCGTGCCCTTGGGCGTCATCGGCGTGATCTATGAAAGCCGCCCCAACGTGACGGCGGACGCGGGCGGGCTGTGTCTCAAGGCCGGTAACGTGGCGATCCTGCGCGGCGGTTCTGAAAGTTTTCATTCCAGCCGCGCCATCATGGAAAGCCTGAGCGAGGGCCTGGTCGCCGCCGGGCTGCCGGTGCACGCGATCCAGCTCGTGCCGAGCACGGACCGCGCCTGCGTCGGTGAAATGCTGCGCATGACCGATTATATCGACGTCATCGTGCCGCGCGGCGGCAAGTCGCTGATCCAGCGCGTCACCGACGAAAGCAAGGTGCCGCTGTTCAAGCATCTGGAAGGCATCTGCCACACCTATATTCACGCCGCCGCCGACCCGCAGATGGCACGCGACATCGTCGTCAACGCCAAGATGCGCCGCACCGGCATCTGCGGCGCCACGGAAAACCTGCTGATCGACAGCGCGGTCGCACCGGCAATGCTTGCGGATATCGTCGCGGGGCTGGTGGATGCGGGCTGCGAGGTGCGCGGCGACGCCGAAAGCCGGGCGCTGGATACCCGCATCGGCGAAGCCTCGGATGCCGACTGGGATACGGAATATCTCGACAGCATCATCGCCGTGAAAGTGATCGACGGCGTCGACGAAGCGGTCGACTTCATCCGCCGGCACGGTTCGGCGCATACCGAAGCCATTGTCACCGATGACGCCGAGGCCGCCGAGACGTTTCTGAACAACGTCGACAGTGCCATCGTCATGTGGAATGCCTCGACCCAGTTCGCCGACGGCGGCGAATTCGGCATGGGCGCGGAGATCGGCATTTCGACCGGCAAGCTGCACGCGCGCGGCCCGGTCGGCGTCGAACAGCTCACGTCCATGAAATACAAGGTGCGCGGCACCGGCCAGACGCGGCCGTGATTTGCGCCCATCTTTCGAGACGCCGCTATAGCGGCTCCTCAAGATGAGGCTTTGAGTTTAACCTCGTCCTGAGGAGGGCGAAGCCCGTCTTGAAGGACGGGGAGCAAGAAACAACGAGGAGAACACCATGACCGACATCTGGACCGTATACCTATCGGGGGAAATTCATTCCGACTGGCGCGAGCGTATCGCCGACGGTGTGAAAGCGGCCGGGCTGCCGGTCGAACTGGTGTCGCCGGTGACGGTGCACGAGGATTCGGATGACTGCGGCGCCGCCGTGTTCGGGCCTGAAAAAGACAAGTTCTGGCACGACCGCAAGGGCGCGCAACTGAACGCGATCCGCACCCAGAACCTTTTGAAGAACGCCGACATCGCCATCATCCGCTTCGGCGAGAAATACAAGCAGTGGAACGCCGCCTTCGATGCCGGCTATGCGGCGGCGATGGATATCCCCTACATCACCCTGCACCCGGCCGAGCACGATCACGCGCTGAAGGAAGTAGACGGCGCCGCCAACGGGGTCGCCCGCGAGCCGGAACAGGTGGTCGCCGCGCTGACCTACATCATCCGTGGCGAGATGCCGGCGCAGCGCGCCAACGCTGCGGAGTAAGCTGTTCTGCGTAACCAAGCCCGCCGCGTCGGCCTGCTTGGCGGGTCGTTCAATCCGGCCCACGAGGGACACTTATATATAAGTGAGCAGGCGCTGAAGTTGCTCGGCCTCGACGAGGTGTGGTGGCTGGTCTCGCCGCAGAACCCGCTGAAGCCTGCCGACGGCATGGCGGCGTTCGAAAGGCGCATGGCCGCCGCCGAAAAGGTCGCCGCCGCTAACCCGCGCATTCATGTCAGCGACGCCGAGGTGCAGCTCGGCACGCAATACACCGCCGACACCCTGGCGCGTTTGAGCGACATGCAGGGCCAGCACCGCTTCGTCTGGCTGATGGGCGCGGACAATCTGTCACAAATCCACCACTGGCGGGACTGGTTACGAATTTTTCGCATTGTCCCAGTTGCAGTATTTGGTCGTCCGGGATACTCTTTGAGGGCTACATCTAGTGTAGCAGCCCGGCGCTTCGCTCGGGACCGGTGGCCCCAAGCTGCGGCGAAGCGTCTGGTGGATGCGGATTTGCCGGCTTGGGTGTTTCTGAAAATTCGCGAACATCCCCTGTCAGCAACCCGGATCCGGGCTGAGGGCGGGTTTTAACGTGTTTCGGCCCAACATGACGTGACGTGCCTTGAGCGTGCCCTTCATGGGAAAGGGTGCAAACGTAAAACCTGGTGAAAAGGACCATAACTATACCAAGCAAACGCAAGCTTCGCCCGTCTGGGGATGCTCTCCGGACGTTGGTGGAAACCTCTCTCGATGATGACAAGGCGCTGGACGTTGTTGTCATCGACCTCGCCGGCAAGACCCAGATCGCTGATTACATGGTCATTGCCTCCGGTCAATCTAGCCGACAAGTCGGCGCCATGGCCGATCACCTCTGTCAGAAAATCAAGGAATCGGGCGTCAAGGACGTCTGCGTCGAAGGTGCCGGTCAAAGTGACTGGGTGCTGATCGACGCCGGGGACGTGCTGGTCCACCTGTTCCGCCCTGAGGTGCGCGATTTTTACGGCCTGGAGAAACTCTGGTCGGTACCCGATGTGGTCGCCGGTTCGGGGGCTTCCCAGCAGCCGGTCGCGGGTACCGTGGCCTGAGAGACGTTTCCGCGCCGAAGGCCGTAAGGCCGCCGGGAGCGTGTTACGGGTGAATGATATAGCGAAGCGGCCGGGCTGACCGCCGGACAAGGCCGCTTAAAAAGGAATGTCGACGTGCGGTTGACACTGATCGCGGTCGGGCGCGCCAGGCGCGGCCCGGAGCAGGAACTTTTCAACTCATATCTGAAGCGGCTTCGGCCGAACCTGGACCTGATCGAGGTCGAGGAAAAACGCCCCCTGTCAGGCGCCGAACTGAAGGCGCGCGAAGCCGAACTCATTGCCGACAAGATTCCGGAAGGGGCTTATCTGATCGCCCTCGACGAACGCGGCAAGGCGGCATCCAGCCGTGCCTTCGCCGAAAAACTGGGTGAATTGCAGGACAGCGGTCGCGATGTCGCTTTCATCATCGGCGGTGCCGACGGGCTGGATGAAAGTCTGCGCGCGCGCGCCGATCATCTGCTTGGGTTCGGCCCGCAGACCTGGCCGCATATGCTGGTCAGGGTCATGCTGGCGGAACAGGTCTACCGGGCGCAGTCGATCCTGGCCGGGCATCCCTATCACCGTGATTGACCGCCATCTTCGGCTTTAACCGCCGTTTTCCGGGTGATAGTGTGCGCACCAACAAATTTACCGGATATTCTGGAGAGACGAATGGACGAACTGAGCCTCGAAACATCCCGTGCCATCATCAAGGCGGCCCTCAAGGACGGCAGGAAGCGGAAGCTGAAGCCCCTGACCGTTGCTGTGCTGGATGCCGCCGGCAATCTCAAGGCGCTGGAACGCGAGGACGGGGCGTCGAACATGCGTCCGGATATCGCCGTCGGCAAGGCCAACGGCGCCCTGGCCATGGGATTGGGCTCGCGCGCCCTGTTCGAGCGGGCGAAGTCGGAGCCGTTCTTCATTCAGGCCATGAACGAACTGGCCGGCGGATCGCTGGTGCCGGTCCCCGGCGGCGTTCTGGTGCGTAACGACGCCGGCAGGATCATCGGCGCCGTCGGTATCACCGGCGATAATTCCGACAACGATGAAAAAGCCGCAATGGCCGGTATCAAGGCGGCCGGTTTGACGGCGGATGGCGGTTGAGCCGGGCGCACTTATATATATGTGTATCTGGCTTTGAGTTATACTGCCCCGGAACACAGGATTCGTTACGATCATGAACGCGAAAACCACATCGACGGCCCCCAAACCGGTCATGCTGTGCATTCTCGACGGCTGGGGCGAACGCGCGCCGGCGGACGACAATGCCGTTTCGCTGGCCGATACCCCGACCTGGGATGCGATGTGCCGGAACTATGCACGCTCCAGGCTCAATGCCTCGGCGCTGGAAGTCGGCCTGCCGGAAGGACAGATGGGCAATTCCGAGGTCGGTCACATGAACCTCGGCGCCGGACGCGTGGTCATGCAGGAACTGCCGAAAATCGACAAGGCGGTTCGCGATAACACCCTGAAGGATGAACCGGCGCTCAAGGATTACGTCGCCGCGCTGAAGAAAAGCGGCGGTGTCTGCCATCTGCTCGGCCTGCTGTCGCCGGGCGGTGTGCATTCGCACCAGAAGCACATGGCGGCGATTGCGAAGATCATGTCCGATGCCGGCATTCCGGTCCGCGTACACGCGTTTCTCGATGGCCGCGATACCCCGCCGAAGGCGGCGAAGGGGTATATCGCGGAGTTCGAAAAGGATATCGCCGCTCTGGCGGATTGCCGGATCGCCACGGTTTCCGGCCGCTATTACGCACTGGATCGCGATAACCGCTGGGAACGCGTGGTGCAGTCCTACGCCTGCATGACCGACGCGAAAGGGCAGCCACAGCAAAGCGCCGAAGCTGTCGTCGATGCGGCCTATGCCGACGGGCTGACCGATGAGTTCGTGCTGCCCGTACCGGTCGGCGATTATGCGGGCATGCTGGACGGTGACGGTATCATGATGGCGAATTTCCGCGCCGACCGCGCCCGGGAAATCCTCGCCGCCTTGCTGGACCCTGATTTCGACGGTTTCGAACGGCCGCGCCGGATCGACTTTGCTGCCGCCCTCGGCATGGTCGAGTATTCGCAGAAGCATGCCAGATACATGACGGCGATTTTCCCGCCGACGCAGCTTTCGCAGATTTTGGGCGAGGTGGTATCGAACGCAGGCCTGCGCCAGCTCAGGATCGCCGAAACCGAAAAGTACGCCCATGTGACGTTCTTCCTGAACGGCGGACGCGAAGACGTCTTTCCCGGCGAGGAACGGATCCTGATCCCGTCGCCGAAGGTCGCGACGTATGACCTGCAGCCGGAAATGTCGGCCCCCGAGGTTACCGACCGTCTGGTCGACGCGATCACCGGCGGCACCTTCGACCTGATCATCGTCAACTTCGCCAACGGCGACATGGTCGGGCATACGGGTGTCCTCGACGCGGCGGTCAAGGCGGCGGAAACCATCGATGCGTCCCTGGCACGGTTGGAAAAAGCCATTAAATCCGTGGGCGGTGTGATGCTGGTGACGGCGGACCACGGCAATCTGGAACAGATGCGCGAAGCAGATGGCGGCGCGCATACGCAGCACACGCTGAACCTGGTGCCGTTCATCATGGTCAATCCGCCGTCGTATGTGCGTGGCTTGCACGAGGGTCGGCTGTCGGATGTGGCGCCGACGCTGCTCAGGCTGCTGGAACTGCCACAGCCTGCCGAAATGTCCGGGCAATGCCTGATCGAGGAGAATTCCGCTGAAAGTGCCGCGGCCGAATAGGTCCACCGTGCAAATACGTCCCGTCCTGGCGGCGGCCGTTTGTGCCGCTGTGCTCTGCTCTGTTGCCGTTCAAGGACCGGTGTCGGCACAGGAAAACGCCGCCGGCGCCAGCCAGAGCCTGCAACAGATCGAAGAGCGGATCGGTCAGGAAAAGACGGCTGCGGAGCAGGCGCGCGCCCGGGCCGAGATCATGGCGCGTGACATCGCCAACCTGCAGGAAGAGATGGTGACCACGGCGCGGGCCGTGCAGCGCCATGAAACGCAGATCGAGGCGCTGAAAACCCGATTGCAGGCATTGGAGCGGCTTTTGGACCGCAAGACACTCGATCTTCGCGAAGGCCGGGTGAAATTCGGTCGCGTCCTGGCGGCGATGCAGCGCCTCGCGCAATTCCCGCCGGAAGCACTGATCGCGCAGCCGGTCAAACCGGCGGATACGGTGCGTACGGCGATCCTGCTGCGTACGGCCGTCAGCGAGATCGACAGCCAGGCCACGAAGCTGCGTGACGAACTGGATTTTCTCGTCAAGGCACGTGCGGAGATTGCGTCTCGGGAACAGGCCCTGCAGGAAACCTCAACGCTTCTCGATCGCGAACGGCGGCGTCTGGGCGCGTTGATGTCGCGAAAAAAAGTCCTGAAACGGCGTGCCGATAAACAGGCCCTGGAGGCCGAACAGCGAATCGCCGAACTGGCCGGCAAGGCGAAGACGCTGCGGGAACTTCTGAAAGGTATCGAAGAAGAGCGTGAGCGGGCAAAGAAGAACCGGCCGACGGCCAGGAAAGCCGATCCGGAAACAGCCCGGGTGCCGTCGCTGCGTCCGTTCAGCAAGGCGCGCGGCACGCTTTCTTTGCCGGTATCCGGCAGGATTTCCGGCCATTACGGCGAAAAAACCGAGGGCGGGCTGTCGCGAAAGGGCCTGACCATCGCCACCCCGGCCGGTGCGCAGGTGACGGCGACCTATGACGGGACCGTCGTTTACGCTGGAAAGTTCCGGGGTTACGGGCTTCTCTTGATCATCGAACACGGCGAAGGATATCATAGCCTGCTTGCCGGGATGACCCGGATCGATGTCGAACAGGGTCAGAGCGTACTGGCCGGAGAGCCTGTCGGTATCATGGAGCAGAGCGAGAGCGGCCAGCCAGTCTTATATGTAGAATTACGTCGTGACGGCCAACCGATTAACCCCCAGCCGTGGTTGGCTGCACGCAAAAATGAGGTAAACGGATGAAAAATCGGATGATAGCCACGCTTGGTGCCGCGGCCCTTGCAATTGGCGTGTTCGCCTGGTCGGCACCCGCGTTCGCTGTCGATGCGAAAAAGAACGATGAGGAAACCTATCGCCTGCTGGCGCTTTTCGGCGACGTGTTCGAACGCGTCCGTGCCGAATACGTGGAGCCGCCCAGCGAAGAGGAAATGATCGAAGCCGCGATCACTGGGATGCTGGCTGCACTAGACCCCCATTCCAGCTTCCTGAACGCGAAAAGCTACAAGGAAATGCAGGTCAACACGCGCGGCGAATTCGGCGGTCTTGGCATTCAGGTGACCATGGAAGCCGGTTTCGTCAAAGTCATTTCGCCGATCGACGATACCCCGGCCTTTCGTGCCGGCATCGAATCCGGTGACATCATCACGCATCTCGATGGTGAAACCGTACAGGGTCTGACCCTGGCACAGGCGGTCGACAAGATGCGCGGCAAGGTCGGCAGCGATATCCGCCTGACCGTTGCACGCGAAGGGCGCGAACCCTTCGACGTGACCATCACGCGTTCGGTGATCAAGATCACCTCGGTCCGCTCGCGGGTCGAAGGCAAGGTCGGTTACGTGCGCATCACGTCCTTCAACGAACAGACAGACAAGGGTCTGGAACGTGCGATCAAGAAACTGAAGGACGAGATCGGCAAGGATATTCAGGGCTATGTTCTGGACCTCCGCAACAACCCTGGCGGTCTGCTGGATCAGGCGATTGCCGTGTCCGATGCGTTCCTGGACCGTGGCGAAATCGTCTCGACGCGCTCGCGCAAACCGGAAGACACCCAGCGCTTCAATGCCCGCGAGGGTGATCTGGCGGAAGGCCTGCCAGTGGTGGTGCTGATCAACGGCGGCTCGGCATCGGCGTCTGAAATCGTTGCCGGCGCGCTGCAGGATCACCGCCGGGCCGTTCTTCTCGGCACCAAGTCCTTCGGCAAGGGTTCCGTGCAGACGATCATGCCGCTGTCGGGGAACGGCGCCATGCGGCTGACCACGGCCCGCTACTACACGCCGTCCGGGCGGTCGATCCAGGCCAAGGGGGTCGAACCTGATATCGAGGTGAAACAGGCCAAGTTCGAGGAAATCAAGAGCAACCGCCCGAGCCGCAGTGAAGCGGATCTGCGGGGCGCACTCGATACCGAAGGCAAGGACGAGGCGGACAAGGAGAAAGCGCCGGCCGAGGGCGAGGAGAAAGCTGGAGAAGCGAAGGAAGCGCAGGACTATCAACTGTCCCGGGCGCTCGACCTGATTCGCGGACTTTCCATCATGACGCAAAATGCCTCGGCAAAATGACGGCCATTCGGAAAGCTCAACCCGTATGACAAGGACGCGGCCGGCGGATGACGCTGGCCGCTGCCTTTTTTGGAGGGCGGCGTGAAGTTCCCGAAACTGTTCGGCAAGAAAAAAGAAGAAGACGACGACTTCGATGAAGATGATTTCGATATCGAGGAGGTCGATGAATTCGACGACGAGCTCGAGGAAGCTTTGGGCGCGTCAGCGTCGCGCGAGGCCGGTGAGGATGAAGACGACGATCATGACGCGATGGATGCGGCGCCTGCCCGTGCGCCTCAACCCAGCGTAGAGAAAGACACGGCTGACGATCCCGACGAGGAGATGGTCGGCAGCGACGATGATTTCCAGAACTCCTTTGACGGAGAAGACGACGAATACGACGACGACGACGAAGATGACGACGACGACGAAGATGACGACGAATATGAAGACGAAGCCTCGGACAAGAAAAAGGCCATCATCTTCGCCGCCGTCGGCTTCGGTGTCCTGCTGATAAGCATTCTGGGCGGTGCCGGGTGGTGGTTCTTCTCCGATCCCGGCACGAAAACGGCGGAGCCGGCACATGTGCCCGGCCGTGTCTCCATGGCGATGCCGGCGGCCCCCGGCAGTCTCAACGCCGGTGGGACGGGCAGCCTGAACAATCTTTCCGTAGACGGCCAGCAAACCGCTGCCATGGCTCCGGATGCCGCCGCCCACGGTGCGACCGATAGTATGGCCCAGGCTCCTGCTTCTGCTCCGGTCTCTGCGCCGGCCCCGGCACAGGCACCGACCGGGACGACATCCGAAAGTATGGCGTTTGCCCCGTCGCCAGCCGGAGATGGGCAGGGAGGAAGCCTGAATTCATTGAACAATCTGAATGCGTTGGGGGGAACCAATTCAGCCGGTGGCGGCATGATCGTGCCGGCTGTGGCCGGTTCGGCGATGGCCAAGATCGCCGACCAGAAGACGGCGGCGGATCAGAGCCAGGCGCTTTCGGGGGCACCGATCCGCGGCCTGCTCGAGGAAAAGGACGGCATTGGCGAACTGCCGAAAATCAGCAATGCGGGAGCGATTCCCTGGCAGGTCTATTCGCGCCCGTCCGATCCTGGCATTACGGAGCCGAAAATCGCATTGATGATTGAAGGCATAGGCTTGAGCCGGCAGGCGTCCCTTGGCGCCATTAACAAACTACCGCCGGAAATCAGCATGATTCTGAGCCCCTATGGGCGCGATTTGAATGACTGGGTTTTAAGATCACGGCTGGCGGGGCACGAGGTGTTCGTGTCTCTGCCGATGGAAAGCGACGACTTCCCGCTCGAGGATGCCGGGCCGCTGGCACTGGATACCCGTATCCAGCTCAAGGAGAATGAGCGCCGGCTCGACACCGTCATGGCCAAGGCGGGGGGATATGTCGGGCTGGTGACCTTCATGGGTTCGCGGTTCATGAAGGCGGAAACGCAGATGCGCCAGTTGTTCAAGGTCTTCGGACAACGCGGCGTGATGTTCGTGGTCGGCGGCAACCGTACCCGCAATGATGCTGTGCCCATCGCCAAGGAACTGAAACTGGTTCACATCGAAAGCGAGATGTACATCGACGATACGCCGCGCATTCAACAGATCAGAACCAATCTGGATCGGCTGGAAAGCATCGCCAAGGAACGTGGCGCGGTTCTGGCGACCGCCCGGCCGTATCCGGTGACGCTGAAGAGCATTCTCGACTGGCATGCGACGCTGAAGGACAAGGGAGTGGTGCTGGTGCCGGTTTCGGCGATCGCCAATGTCCCCGAAGTCACGCAATGATCGCGAGAACCCCTGCATGAATCCGTATGACGATCTGCCTTCCGGATACCGTCCGTGCGCCGGGGCCGCCGTGTTCAATGCCGAGGGAAAAGTATTCGTCGGCTGCCGCGTCGATCAAAGCCCCGACAGTGATTTTGCCTGGCAGATGCCGCAGGGCGGCCTGGACAAGGGCGAGGACCCCGAAGCAGGCGCGCGGCGTGAATTGCTGGAAGAAACGGGTATACGGTCGGTAACCCTGATCGGGGTGCACGACGCCTGGCTCATCTATGATTTTCCACCGGAGGTCCTCGGCAAACGCTTCAAGAACCACAAAGGGCAGGCGCAGCGATGGTTCGCCTATGGCTTCACCGGGACCGATGCCGAGATTGATTTGTCGTACCATGGCAAGCCGGAGTTTCAGCAATGGGACTGGGTGCCGCTGAATCGTGTTCCCGGCCTGATTGTCCCCTTTAAACGCAAAGTCTACGAGGCTATTGTAGGGGCCTTCCAGCCGGTAGTGGAGCGCTGGGCACGGGGAGAGGTCTAAGCTGAATGATGATGTATCTGCAGGTTATCGGTGGCTTTATAATTCTGGTCGTAGCCGCCGAAGCCATGGTTCGTGGCGCGGTTATTCTGGCCGAAAAAATTGGTATCTCGGCGATGGTCATCGGCATGACCGTTGTCGCATTCGGCACCTCAGCGCCGGAACTGATGGTCAGCCTGCAAGCCGGTCTCAACGGCTCGACCGGACTCGCCCTGGGCAACATCGTCGGCTCTAATATTGCCAATGTGTGGCTGATCCTGGGCGCTGCCTGCCTCGTTACACCGATCCTGGCACGTCCCGATGCGATGAAGCGCGACGTCATCCTGTTGATGGGCGGCTCATTGTTGTTTGCCGGTTTCTGCGTGCAGGGCACGCTCGGCGTTGTCGCCGGTCTGGTTTTGTTGGCGGTATTCGTGGCGTTCCTCGGGTTTTCATATTTCCGCGAAAAGGCCGACCCGGAATTGCAGAAAGAGCATATGGAAGAGCTCGAAGAGCTCGAAAAGGGTATGCCGAAAAGCATCCCCCTTGCCCTGGTGGCAACCATCGTCGGTATTGCCGGGCTGGCCTTCGGCGCCGACATGCTGGTCGCCGGCGGCTCGCAGATCGCCCGCTCGTTCGGGGTGTCCGAAGAAGTGATCGGTCTGACCCTGTTCGCTTTCGGGACCTCGCTTCCGGAACTCGCCGCCTCGGTCGTCGCCGCCTACCGCGGTCATCCGGACGTCGCCATCGGCAATGTGGTCGGCTCGAATATCTTCAACATGATGCTTGTCGGTGGTATCGTTTCGATCGTGACGCCGATCCCAGTCCCGGATCAGGTGCTGAACTTCGATATCTGGGTGATGCTGGTCGCAACGCTGATGCTGTTGCCGGTCCTGCTCGGGTGGATGAAACTGGATCGTAAGTATGCGTTCTTGTTCTTCGTCATTTATCTCGGCTATGTCGGTGCACAGGCCTACGGTGTCGAACGCCTGCTTGCGGCGATCTGAGAAGGCGGTTCAATGCGGCATGTCCTGGTAACGGGCGGCGCAAAACGCATCGGCAGGGCGATTGTCGAACGTCTGGCACAGGACGGCTGGGATGTCGCCATTCACTACAATGGATCCGGCGCAGACGCCGAAAGCCTGGCCGGCACGGTTCGCGATCTCGGCCGGAACGTAGCGACGCTCAAGGCCGACCTGACGGATGAGCAGGCTGTACGCACCCTTGCCAACGAAGCCCGCGAAGCACTGGGCGGGCTCAGTGCACTCGTCAACAATGCATCCGTCTTCAAGTCCGACGATCTGAATGCGGAAACACCTGAAATCTGGGACCTGCATATGGCGGTGCATGTGCGCGCGCCCTATATATTGTCACAGGCGCTGTATCGGCATCTGCCGGAAAAGACACAGGGCGCCATCGTCAACATCGTTGATCAAAGGGTGCTTAACCCAAGCCGTCATTTTCTGAGCTACACGCTCAGCAAGATGGCGCTCTGGGACCAGACCCAGGTGTTGGCAAGGGCAATGGCGCCAAGCATACGCGTCAATGCGATCGGTCCCGGGCCGGTACTGCCGAGCAGCCGTCAAAGCGATGACGATTTTGATCGCCAGGCCCGCCAGACACCGCTCGCGCACGCGGTCGCACCCGACGAGATTGCCGCGGCGGCGGCGTTTCTCCTTGACGCTCCGTCAGTGAGCGGGCAGATCATCGCAGTCGACGCCGGGCAGCATCTGAACTGGGCGTTCGAGACGCCGGAAACGGCACCCCGTGAATAACAAGGGGAAGCGGAAGGTGAGTATAGAACCGAGAGAAGTCCTGGAGCCGCTGAAAATCGCCGATGCGCGGTTGCGAATTCGCCATGTATTCGTGCGCGATCTGGTGATCATGGCGCTGATCGGCGTGCATGACCACGAGCACGACAAGCCGCAGCGGGTCAGGGTTAATCTGGATCTTGCCGTTCGCGAAAGCGAAGGCGGCCTGGATGACGATCTCGCCAACGTCGTCTGCTATGAGCAACTGGTTTCAGGTGTCCAGAGCATCTTCGATCAGGGCCATGTCGGTCTTGTCGAAACCACCGCCGAGCGGATCGCCGAGATGTGCCTGTCCGATGCGCGTGTGCGTTCGGCCCGCGTACGCGTTGAAAAACTTGATATTTTCGATAATGCACAGAGTGTCGGTGTCGAAATTGAACGCTTTAATAGCGAAGTATAAATAGTTAATTAAAGGGCGATTACTTCGCTCTTTTCGCTACATAGCGACTTAACCAAACCTTGTTTTGCACAATTTAATTAGATAGTGTCCCATCCCGTGGTGTATGAGGCGGCCTAACGCCTGTCTCCGAC
>JAYNVG010000047.1:0-23825 GCA_038100295.1 Thalassospiraceae bacterium | reverse complement strand
GTCGGAGACAGGCGTTAGGCCGCCTCATACACCACGGGATGGGACACTATCTAATAAATTATTGATAATGATCAATTTTAACTAATTTTTAAGATTATGGTTGAGAATCTGCCCTTGACCCATGCCGCGCCGCGTCCTTAAATCCTTTTCTCAAGAATTTTTTATACAGAATCCGGTAAGATCAATATGATAGGCGCATTTATTAAAGGAATCGATCAACTAGGCGACAAAGCCACAAGAAAATATTTATGGTTTTCGATTCTTGCCGCTTTGATTACCTTTGCCGTGCTGTGGTCGGCCATCGGCTGGCTGTTACGTGAAACAGCGATTTCCGATATCGGCTGGCTGGAAGGCATCATTGACGTGCTGGGCGGCCTCGCCACCCTGGCACTGACCTGGTTCCTGTTCCCGGCCACGGTCAGCGGCGTCATCGGCCTGTTCCTCGACAGCGTCGCGGAGTGTGTCGAGCGACGGCATTATCCGTCGCTTGGACCGGCTAACGGACAATCGGTCGGCGAAGCCGTGGTGATGTCGGCGAAGTTTCTCGGCATCCTCATCGTTCTCAATATCCTGATGCTGCCGTTCCTGTTCCTGGGACCGCTTTTCCCTTTTGTTTTCTATCTGGTGAACGGCTATCTTCTGGGCCGGGAATATTTTGAACTGGTGGCGTCGAGGCGGCTTTCCCAGGCAGACGTGACCAAGCTGCGCAAGGCCCGCCAGGGCAGCGTGCTGATGGTCGGTATCGTTATCGCGTTTTCGCTGACGATACCGCTGGTCAATCTGCTGATGCCGGTTGTCGCAACGTCGGCGATGGTTCATCTTTTTGAGAAATGGCGCCCGAGCGGGACCGGGGGCGCCCCGGCGAAAGCCTGATCATACGGTCCGGGGGATTGCGGCAACATGCTGCCGCTCGGTTGGGGATAGACATTCATGTTCGGTAAGAAAAAAGACGAGGTCGATCCGTCGAAGGCGCCGGAAAAAGCCGATGCGCTGCATTCGCGGATGGAAGCCGGGGACGAGGAAGCAGGCGATGCACCGCCGCTGAAACCGTTCTCCAAGAAAGGCTCCCACGCGCCGGCCAAGCCGCCGTCGTCCAGCGCCCACATGCCCGACCTGCAGCGCCGCGGTCCGGATCTGCCGAGCGCGCCGGCGCGCCGCATCGACTGGCCGCGCGCCAACGAGGTTGAAAGCCGCCGCCTGATCGTCGGCCGCGATATACAGCTGAACGGTGAAATCATGTCCTGCGACAAGCTGATCGTCGAAGGCCATGTCGAAGTCACCCTGCCCGGCGCCCGGGTACTGGAAATTTCGCCGAGCGGTTATTTCAAGGGGTCGGCGGAAGTCGACGAAGCGGATATCAGTGGCCGCTATGAAGGCGATCTGACGGCGCGCGAACGGCTTATCGTGCGCTCGACCGGACGCATTCACGGCAAGGTCCGCTACGGCCGCATCGTCATCGAATCCGGCGGCGAAATCGCCGGCGACATGCAGACCCTGGCGCCATCGGACAGCGATGAATAACGCCGTCCGGCGTCGTTTCCCCGCCCTGTCGTTCCCCCTGAAAACCGCTTTGGTTCTGGCTTTGGGTCTGCTCGCAGGGTGTGCCGGAGATGCGGCCCACGCGCCCGGCCCAAGCCCCGCCGCGCAGACCGAAAGCCCCGCAGCCCAGCCGCAAACGGCGGCCCTGCCGGCCCCGGCAAGGGCGCCCGCACCGGCGCCGCAGCCCGCGCCTGAAATCAACGCCCCGGCGCCCGCCGAGGTCATCGGCTGGTCAACGCAGTCGCTGAACGAAACCTTTGGTTCGGCAAGCCTGGTGCGGCGCGACCTCGGCGCCGAAATCTGGCAGTACCGGACCGAGCAATGTGTGCTGCTGCTGTTTCTGTATCCGAAACCGGGCGCTGAAAAAGGCCCGCTGGCAGTCGATCATCTTGATGTTGCGAACGGCCTGGATAAGACGGACTGCGTTAAATCCGTGGTCCGCGCGCATCTTCGCCGGAGTACCGGCTGAGGCCCCTTACGTCAGCGTAGTCTTGCCCTTGAAGGCGCAGACGTCGCTGACCCGGCAGTTCGGACAGTCGGGCTTGCGTGCCCTGCAGACATACCGGCCCAGCAGGATCAGCCAGTGATGCGCATGCAGCGCGAATTCGGGCGGGGTCACCTTGAGCAGTTTCTTTTCCACGGCCAGCGGCGTTTTCCCGGGCGCCAGCCCGGTGCGGTTCGAGACCCGGAAGATATGCGTATCCACCGCGATGGTCGGCGCGCCGAAGGCAATGTTGCGAACCACGTTGGCGGTCTTGCGGCCGACACCCGGCAGGGCTTCCAGCGCCGCCTGATCGTCGGGCACGACACCACCGTGACGTTCGATCAGCAACTGGCTCAGCGCGATCACGTTCTTGGCCTTGGTGTTGTATAGACCGATGGTCTTGATGTGCTCTTTCAATCCAGCTAAGCCCAGCTTGAGCATCGCCTGCGGTGTCTTGACCTTTTTGAACAGCGGCCGCGTCGCCTTGTTGACACCGACGTCGGTCGCCTGCGCCGACAGGGCGACCGCCACCAGCAGGGTATAGGGGTTCACATAATGAAGCTCGCCCTTGGGTTCCGGATCGGCCTCACGGAGGCGGCTGTAAAAGGTGACGACATCGGCTTTTTTCATGCTGTTTTATCCCTGATATTAGCGCCCGAGAAAACCCGGATGTTGCTTTTTTGCGAGAACGCATAAGATTAGGGGTATGGATACGCCGCGTCTAAATCACGACAGCGACCGGGAAACGGAGGTCATCCGCTTTTCCCGGGTGCTCCGCCCGCACCGCAGTTCCAGCGAGCGCGCGGTCCGCATCGTCTCGATGTTCGTGATGTTTCTGTTCATCCCGACCGGCACCGCGTTCCTGATCGCCGGCGCCTGGCCGGTGTTCGGGTTCATGGGGCTTGAGGTTCTGGGACTGATCTTTGCGCTGCGCTACAATCACAAGGTCGGCTCGGCGTTCGAGGCGATCACACTGACCGAACGCGAATTCCGTTTCTCCAAGGTCGATCACTGGGGCAAGCGCCGGCACTGGTCGTTTCAGCCGCAGTGGCTGCAGGTGCGCCTCGACGGTCCGTCAAAACAACTGATCTGCGGCACCCACGGCAAGCGCATCGTCATCGGCAAGTTTCTTAACGAGGACGAACGCGAAGCGTTGTGCGCGCTTCTGAGCCGCGAAATCCGCAGCCTCGCCGACATCCGCCACGCGGATGCGGACGCTATTTGTTAAGGCCCAGCACGTCGCGCATGGAATAAAGTCCGGGCGCCTTGCCGGCGGCCCACAACGCGGCGCGCACGGCACCCTTGGCGAACAGGCCCCGATCGGCGGCGCGATGTGTGATCTCTATGCGCTCGTCGTCGGAGGCGAAGATCACCGAATGATCGCCGACCACCATACCGCCCCTGAGCGTCGCGAAACCGATGTTCCCCAGCGTGCGTTCGCCGGTGTGACCGTCGCGCACCCGGTCGGATACCTTGTCCAGATCGACGCCGCGGCCCCTGGCCGCCGCCTGGCCCAGCGCCAGCGCCGTACCCGACGGCGCATCGACCTTGTGGCGGTGATGCATTTCGAGAATTTCGATATCGAATTCGGGACCGAGCATTGCCGCAGTCTGCTCGGCCAGGCCCAGCAGAACATTGACACCGACGGAATAGTTGGCGGCCTGGACAATGGCCACGGACTTCGCGGCCTCGTCGATCTTCGCCTGGTCGTCGGCGCTGAGCCCGGTGGTGCCGGGCACCAGCGCGGTCCCGGTTTCCGCCGCCAGCGCGGCATGCGCCAACGTCGCCGCCGGCGCGGTGAAATCGACGACCGCATCCGAAACCTCGAACAGCGCGCGCGCATCGCCGAGGATCTTCAGGCCCGATGCCGGCAGACCAGCCAGCACCGCCGGGTCTTCGCCGACGGCGCTGGAATGCGGCGACTCCGTCCCGCCCGCCAACTCGGCGCCAGGCGTTTCATGGACCGCCTTGACCAGCATCCGCCCCATCCGTCCGGCGCATCCGACTATCCCGATTTTCATGGCACGTCTCCTCAATTCCTTTGAGCCGCATCATACGGAATGATTGAAGGCTGTCACGCTCAACTCCAACGCGCCCCGCCCGTGACAGCGTGACCGCGGTTGCGACACGTCATCATTCATCGAGCTGAAACCCCGTCATAGAGGAAGCGGGACGAAGGTGCGACATTCCTGGCTGAGGCTCAGTCCCTGAGGTCTTCCCAGAGTTCCTTGACCTTGTCGAGGAAGCCGGTGCTTTCCGGGCTGTGTTTTTTCGAGGTCTTTTCGTCGCCGCTGAATTCCTTCAGCAGTTCCTTCTGCTTCTTGGTCAGGTTGACCGGCGTTTCGACGAAGATCTGCACGAACATGTCGCCGCGGCTTTCCGAGCGAAGCACCTTCATGCCCTTGCCCCTGAGACGCAGCTGGTGGCCGGTCGGCGTGCCTTCGGGGATCGAGACGCGCAAGAGCTTGCCCTCGACCGTCGGCACCTCGATCTGCCCGCCCAGCGTCGCCGTCGCCATCGGGACCGGCACGCGGACATGGATGTCGGCGCCGTCGCGGCGGAAAAAGCGATGCGGCTTTATGCCGAGGAAAATGTACAAATCTCCCGACGGCGCGCCGCGCAAGCCTGCTTCGCCTTCGCCGGCGAGGCGGATGCGTGTGCCGTCCTCGACCCCGGCCGGAATGTTCACGGCAAGGGTCTTTTCCTTTTGCTGACGGCCGGTGCCGTGGCAGCCCCGGCACGGATCCTTGATGGACTGGCCCGTCCCCTGGCAGGTCGGGCAGGTACGCTCGACCGTGAAGAACCCGGATTGCGAACGGACACGCCCGGCACCGCCGCAACTGCCGCAGGCCACCGGCGCCGCGCCATCCTTGCCGCCACTGCCCTTGCAGTCGCCGCAAACCACCGACGTCGGCACGCGGATGTCGGTCTTGAGGCCGTTGAACGCGTCCTCGAGAGTGATTTCCATGTTGTAGCGAAGATCGGAACCGCGGCCGGCATTGGCACGCTGGCCGCCGCCGCGTCCGCCCATGAAATCGCCGAACATTTCCTCGAAGATATCGGCGAAGCCGCCGGCACCGCCGGCGCTGAAACCGCCCGGGCCCGGACCGCCGCCCTCGAACGCGGCATGACCGAATCGGTCGTAGGCGGCGCGCTTTTCTTCGTCCTTGAGGACTTCGTAGGCTTCGTTGACTTCCTTGAAGCTTTTCTCGGCTTCGGCATCGTCCGGATTGCGGTCCGGGTGATACTGCATGGCGAGCTTGCGGTAGGCCTTTTTCAGCTCGGCCGCATCAGCGTCCCTGGAGACGCCCAAGCACTCGTAATAATCCCTCTTGGCCATGATGACTTATTCCCCCGAAGTGATCCGCCGGACGGCGGCCCGCTGACAGCGGGCCGCGCAACCGGGAACGGTCTTAGCCGTTCTTCTTGTCCTGATCCGGATCGACTTCTTCGAAGTCGGCATCGACGACGCTGTCGTCTTCGGAAGACGAAGACTGCGCATTGCCGGCATCATCGCCACCGGCGGCTTCCGCCTCGGCCTGCTGTGCCTTGTACATGGCTTCGCCGAGCTTCATGGACGCCTGACTGAGCGCCTCGGTCTTGGCCGTGATGGCTTCCAGGTCTTCGCCTTCCATAACCTCGCGAACGTCGGCGATGGCGGTTTCGATGGCCGTCTTGTCGGCGGCGTCGATCTGGTCACCGTATTCCTTGAGGCTCTTTTCGGCAGCGTGCGCCATGCTGTCGGCATTGTTGCGGGCATCGACCAGCTCGCGGCGCTTCTTGTCGGCGTCCGCGTTCTGTTCCGCTTCCTGGACCATCTTTTCGATGTCTTCGTCGGAAAGTCCGCCCGAAGCCTGGATGCGGATCTGCTGCTCCTTGCCGGTTGCCTTGTCCTTGGCCGAAACGTTGACGATACCGTTGGCATCGATGTCGAAGGTAACTTCGATCTGCGGCATGCCGCGCGGGCTCGGCGGAATGCCGACCAGGTCGAACTGGCCGAGCAGTTTGTTGTCCGCCGCCATTTCGCGTTCGCCCTGGAACACGCGGATCGTCACCGCGGACTGATTGTCCTCAGCGGTCGAGAAGGTCTGGCCCTTGCGTGTCGGGATCGTCGTGTTGCGGTCGATGAGACGCGTGAACACGCCGCCCAGGGTTTCGATGCCGAGCGACAGCGGCGTCACGTCGAGCAGAAGCACGTCCTTGACGTCGCCCTTCAGCACGCCGCCCTGAATCGCCGCGCCGAGCGCCACGACTTCGTCCGGGTTTACGCCCTTGTGCGGCTCGCGGCCGAAGAACGTCTTCACCGTTTCGATGACCTTCGGCATGCGCGTCATGCCGCCGACGAGGATCACCTCGTCGATCTCTGAAGCCTTGATGCCGGCATCCTTGAGCGCGTTCTTGCACGGATTGATCGTGCGCTCGATCAGGTCCTCGACCAGGGTTTCCAGCTTGGCGCGGGAAAGCTTGATGTTGAGGTGCTTCGGACCCGACTGGTCGGCGGTGATGAACGGCAGGTTGACCTCGGTCTGCGACGTCGAGCTCAGCTCGATCTTGGCCTTTTCGGCAGCTTCCTTGAGCCGCTGCAGGGCCAGACGGTCCTGGCGCAGGTCGATGGTGTTGTCCTTTTTGAACTCGTCGGCGAGATAATCGACGATGCGGTTGTCGAAGTCCTCACCACCCAGGAACGTATCGCCGTTGGTCGACTTCACCTCGAACACGCCGTCGCCAATTTCCAGGATCGACACGTCGAAGGTACCGCCGCCAAGGTCGTATACGACGATGGTGCCGCCGTCTTTCTTTTCCAGGCCATAGGCCAGTGCGGCCGCGGTCGGTTCGTTGATGATGCGCAGCACTTCCAGACCGGCGATCTTGCCGGCGTCCTTGGTGGCCTGGCGCTGGGAGTCGTTGAAGTAGGCCGGGACCGTGATCACCGCCTGCTCAACCTTCTCGCCGAGATAGCTTTCCGCCGTTTCCTTCATTTTCTGAAGGATGAACGCGGAGATCTGCGAGGGAGAATACTTGTCGTCGTCGACGCTGACCCATGCATCGCCGTTGTCGCCCTTGATGATGTTGTAGGGAACGACCTTCTTGTCCTTTTCCGTGACCGGGTCGTCGTAACGGCGGCCGATCAGGCGCTTGATGGCGAACAGGGTCTTTTCCGGATTGGTGACGGCCTGACGTTTCGCCGGCTGGCCGACAAGACGTTCGCCGGAGTCGGCGAAGGCGACCATCGACGGCGTGGTGCGCGCACCTTCCGAGTTTTCAATAACCTTGGCATCCTTGCCGTCCATCACGGCAACGCACGAGTTCGTCGTGCCCAGGTCGATACCGATAACCTTACTCATAACTAACCTCACTTTCTGCGGCGGTCGTATCCGGCCTTTGCAAGCGCCTGAAACGACCCCTCGGTTAAAAACCGGTCACTGCAGGCAACCGGCCTTCAAGAATTTCTGCGCTTCAGCAAGCTGACGGGCGGAGTTGAAAGGGATATAGGTCCGGAAATCCGGGCCTGCAACGATTTCCCAATATTATTTTTAGGGACTTTTCCCTACAGTTCCTCGTCGATATTCGTACCGGACGGCTTTTTGTCGTCCTCGTAGGCCTTGCCCCCCGATGACGCCGGCTTTTCGGCTGCCGCGTCGTCCAGCGTCTGCTGTGACGGCGTCGGTGCCGGGCCCGGCTTGGGGCCGCCCTTGGTGACACCGACCTTGGCCGGCCGCAGCGGCTGGTCGTGCAGGGTGTAGCCCAGTTCCATGACCTGGCCGACGGAACCGGTGGGTTTCGACGCATCCTCGTACTCGAACATCGCTTCGTGATGCTGCGGGTCGAATTTCTCGCCCAACGGATCGATCTTCTTGATGCCGTTGCGGGAAAACGCGTTCTGCATCTCGCGCGCCGTCATTTCGATGCCCTCGAGCAGGCTCTTCACCGCATCGTTGTCGCCGACCTTGTCCTTGTCGACGGCTTCCAGCGCCCGGTTGAGGTTGTCCGCAACCACGACCATTTCACGCGCGAACCCGGCGATCGACCGCTTCGAGGCGTTTTCCACGTCACGCGACGCACGGCGACGCACGTTTTCCGCTTCGGCCAGCGCCCGCAGCAGCCGGTCCTTGGTTTCGGCAAGCTCGGCCTCGATATCCCAGGGCGTATCCTCGGCGGCAGCAGCTTCGTCGTCCTCCGCGGCATCGATGCGGCCCTGCTGGGCAGCCACGTCGGCGGCGTCCTCGGTTTCCCCTGCCTGCTCCGGCGCTTCGGCGGCGGGATCGGTCTGGGTTTCGTCTTCGGGTTTTTCGGCGTTGTCCTGGCTTTGCATCATCTTCCTATCAACTTCAGCGGAACCTTTCGCCAATCATCCGGGCCGTGTAATCGACCATCGGGATGATCCGCGCATAATTCATTCTCGACGGCCCGATCACCCCGATCGCGCCGACGATGTGGCTGGCGTCGTTGCGGTACGGCCCGACGATCATCGAGCAGCCGGCAACGTTGAACAGTTTGTTGTCCGCGCCAATGAAGATTTGGACTCCATCCGCGCCGTCCGCAAGGCTCAGCAGCTTGAGCATTTCGTTTTTGGTTTCCAGCGCCTCGAACAGGGTGCGGATTCTTTCCAGATCGGTCAGCGCCGTGACGTCTTCGAGAAGCCTGGCCTGGCCGCGCACGATCAGCGTCCCGGACGCGGCCGCCTGATCGCCACTGCCGGACCAGGTGGCAAGACCGCTTTCGACCACCTTCTGGGTCAGCTCGTCAAGCTGGGCCTTGTGGCTTTCCAGCTCGGCGACGATTTCCGCATGTGCCTCCTGCAGGGTGCGGCCGACCAGCCGGGCACTGAGAAAATTCGTCGCCTGTACCAGCGCCGAGGGCGGCAGCGTCATCGGCACCGAGATCAGACGGTTTTCGACGACGCCGTTTTCGGTGACCAGCACGACGAGGCCCCGCCCCGGGCTGAGGCTGACGAATTCGATGTGCTTCAACGGACTGTCGGTCTTCGGCGCGAATACTAGGCTGGCAAAGCCGGTCAGACCGGACAGCGCGGTGGTCGCTTCCTCCAGCACCTGATCGACGTTCTTCGACGAACCGGCGCACTGCGCCTCGATCCGCTTGCGCTCCTCGTCGGACAGATTGCCGACCTCGAGGATACCGTCGACGAACAGTCTGAGTCCCGCTTCCGTCGGCAGCCTGCCGGCCGAGGTGTGCGGCGAGAACAGCAGCCCGGCGTCTTCCAGATCGGCCATCACGTTGCGGATCGTCGCCGGCGACAGCGATTGCGTCATGCGCCTGGATACCGTGCGCGAGCCCACAGGATCGCCGGTGTCGCAATAGGCTTCGACGATCAGGCGGAATATCTCCCGCGAGCGCTCGTTGAGTTCGGCGATCATGGTGTGTTTCGGCACCTTTCAGGTATGCGCAAAAGTCGGCGTTATGTAGTTTCCGCCTTTAACGCCGTCAACTCAATGAAAGCATATACTTATTCATCCCCTCTGGTTCATCCCTACAGGCTGTTTCCCCATGGCGCCTTTACGCAATCGGGACGAGTCGTTAGCTTGGCCCCCGAATCAGACAGCACGGAGAAACCAGATGCGCCCTTCCGGCCGCCAACTCGATCAGATGCGCGACGTGATCCTTGAAATCGACGTCGCCCGCCATGCCGAAGGGTCCTGCTTCGCCAAGTTCGGCGATACCCACGTCCTTTGCACCGCCAGCGTCGAACAGCGCGTCCCGCCATGGATGCGCGACAGCGGCAAGGGCTGGGTGACGGCGGAATACGGCATGCTGCCGCGCTCCACGCACACCCGCACCAACCGCGAAGCCGCGCGCGGCCAGCAGTCCGGACGGACCCAGGAAATCCAGCGGCTGATCGGCCGCTCGCTGCGCGCCGTCACCGATTTGAAGGCCATGGGCGAATTGCAGATCAAGCTCGACTGCGACGTCATCCAGGCCGACGGCGGCACGCGCACGGCGTCGATCACCGGCGCCTACGTCGCCTTGTACCGCGCCTTTCAGACCTGCCAGAATCTCTGCATTCTCAAGGACATCCCACTGATCGACAGCGTCGCCGCGGTATCGTGCGGCGTATTCGACGGCACGCCGGTCCTCGATCTGGATTACGACGAGGATTCCAACGCCGAGGCCGACGCCAATTTCGTGCTCACCGGTCGTGGTGGCATCGTCGAGATTCAGGGCACCGCCGAAGCCGATCCGTTTTCGGAACAGACCTTCATGGAGCTGATGAGCCTGGCGAAGAAAGGCGTTGCCGAACTGACGCAGGCGCAGAACGCCGCGCTCGGTCTCTGAGACCGGGAGCACCGGGGCCATGGCGCGCCGCTTCGATCAGCCGAAACTGGTTATCGCCAGCCACAACGCGGGCAAGGTCCGCGAGATCGCCGAGCTTCTGGAACTTTTCGGCGTCGAGGTCGTTTCCGCCGGGACGCTCGGCTTGCCGGAACCGGAAGAGACCGGCGCGACCTTCATCGACAACGCGCTGCTGAAGGCGCACGCCGCCGCCCGGGGTGCCAATCTGCCCGCGCTCGCCGACGATTCCGGGCTGGCCGTGACCGCGCTCGACGGCGCGCCTGGCATCTATTCGGCACGCTGGGCCGGGCCGGACAAGGATTTCTCCGCCGCCATGGCCAAGGTCGAGGATCTGCTGCGCGGCGCCGAGGACCGCTCGGCTCAATTCGTCTGCGCCCTGGCGCTGGCGTGGCCCGATGGCCATGCGGAGGTTTTCGAAGGCACCGTCGCCGGCGAGATCACCTGGCCGCCCCGTGGCGACAAGGGCTTCGGGTACGATCCGATCTTTGCCGCCGATGGCGAAGACATCACCTTCGCTGAGATGGACCCGGCACGGAAGCACGCGCTGTCGCACCGCGCCGATGCATTCGCCAAGCTGGTGGCGGCCTGTTTCGGGGACGCGGATTAAGTGAGCATGCCCCCGCCCGGCTTCGGTGTTTACGTGCACTGGCCGTTCTGCCGGCGGATCTGCCCTTACTGTGATTTCAACGTACACACGGAAACAGACATCGATGCGGACGCATGGCGTGATGCGCTGCTGTCGGAGCTGGCGCACTACGCCGCCGAACTGCCGGGCCGCACCGTCACCAGTCTGTATTTCGGCGGCGGCACGCCGTCGCTGATGGCACCGGAAATCACGGCGGCATTGATCGACGCCGTGCACGACCATTGGAGCGTTGCCGACGACATCGAAATCACGTTGGAGACAAATCCGACGTCGTCCGAACAGGGTGCGCTCGCCGCCTTCAGGGCCGCCGGCGTCAACCGGCTGTCGCTCGGCGTGCAGTCGTTCGACGATGACGCCCTGAATTTCCTCGGCCGCGATCACAGCGCCGAAGACGCGCGCCGAACGCTCGAGACGGCGAACGCCCTGTTCGACCGGGTGACCTTCGATCTGATCTATGCCCGGCCCGGACAAAGCCCGGATGACTGGACACGGGAACTGAGCGAGGCGCTGCGGATCGCCGGCGGTCACATCTCGCTCTATCAGCTGACCATCGAAAGCGGCACCCCGTTTGCCCGGCAAGGCGTTCGCCCGCCCGACGAGGATACCGTCGCCGACATGTTCGAAGCGACCCAGGATATCCTGGCCGGCGCCGGCCTGCCGGCCTACGAGATTTCCAACCACGCCCGCCCCGGCGAGGAAAGCCGCCACAACCTGACCTGCTGGCGCGGCGGCGATTATCTGGGCATCGGTCCCGGCGCGCATGGACGTCTCGGCATCGATGGCGTGTTCTTCGGCACGCATCAGATCCACAACCCGACGCGCTGGCTGCAGCTTGCCCGCGAAAACGGTCACGGCACCGCCAAACGCCGGCCGTTAGCTCCTGAAGACCGCGCCCGCGAGCTGGTGATGATGGGGCTGCGGCTTGTCGAAGGCATCGATCTGGAGAGGTTTTCCGCGATTGCCGGCGTCGGCATCGACAGTGTCCTTGATGCGGATCAGGTGTCTCGGCTGGCCGACGGCGGCCTGATTGAAACAACCGCGCACACGCTGCGCGCCACCGCCGAGGGCCGGCAGCGTCTGAACGCCGTGCTCGCGACGCTGCTCAGATGATCAGTTGATCGGGGTCTGAAAGCTCTCGGGGGCGCGGTCGATGACCTTGCTGGCGCGCCGGGTGATCTCGAGCACCGCCAGGCCCCGCTCGGTGATGCCGCTCGGCATCAGGCGGAAGATACCGTCACGGCCCCAGTACCCGTTCGGCGACGTCAGTGCCGCCGTGGTGAAGTTCGGCCCGTTCTTGGACTGGCCCAGCACCGCGGCCAGTGCCGTCGCATCATAGGCCAGCGTCGCCAGGCGCGGCGGTGCTTCGTTATAGGTAGCGGTGTATTCCTTGACGAAATCGACGCGTGCGTTCGGATCAGGCGCGGCGTACCAGCCGCCGACCAGGGCCGGCTCGTTGCCCAGACCCGGCACGTCCCACTGCCCGGTGCCGAGGATCTGCACCACCGCCGGGTCGACATCGAAGAACGGCAAAAGCGCCGCGATCTGCTGCAGCCGCTTGCCGCCGTCGGCGACGAGCAGCGCGTCGAACGGCAGGTCGCCCGCCGTCTGTAACTGTTCCAGCCGTTCCAGCGTCTTTTTCGAAATCTCGTCATCGAGCTTCTTCAGCTCGGCGATCTGGCGTTCCAGCTCCTGCTTGCGGACATCGAAATCGGAAATCTCGCGGACCACGGCGGTGTAGTCCTCGGCGTTCGGATCGTACAGCCGTGCCCGCGTGACCTGCACGCCGTAGCGGAGCGTTATCTGCTGCATCGCCTGCAGCACGGCGGCGCCATAGGCATTGTCCGGCGCCAAAAGGCCGAACCGGGTCAGGCCCCGCGAGATCGCGTAGCCCAGCACCCGCTCGGTCTGCGCCGAGGGCAGGAAGCCCATGACGTAGACCCCGGAACCTGCGGCGTTGCGGTCACTGGAAAAGCCGACCACCGGCACGTTGGCGGCGCGCGCGATCGGGCCCACGGCCTGTACCGACGCCGACAGCAGCGGACCGAGGATCAGCTGCGCACCATCGCCGATGGCAAGTTGCGCGGCGACAAGCGCGCCGTCGACCGTACCGCCGGTATCGTGCGGCAACAGCTCGAAGCGGTCATCGCTGAACTGGAACAGCGCCAGCTGTGCGGCGTTCAGCATGCCCTCGCCAAGTTTGGCGGACGGGCCGCTGAGCGGCACCAGAAGGGCAACGCGGACGGCGTCGACGTTGGCCGTCGGCACCGTCGAGGTCATGATCTGCGGCGACAGGTTCGGATTGGCCGGGCGGTTCAGCAGTTCGGCCAGGGACGGCAGCGGTTCGCCGGCGCGCGCTCGGGGGGCGGTTTCGGTTATCTGCGGCAGTTTCGGCCCCGGCGGCACGCGCGGTCCGGAGACCGGCGGCAACGTTTGCGATCTGGGCAGCCCGCCGCCCCCCGTCTGCGCCTGCGACGGTCCGGCGATCATCGGCTTTCCTTGCCCGCCGTCCTGGTTTGCGGTTTGCTGGCAGCCAGCGAGCAGCAAAAGGGCGAGACATGGCACAAGCAAGCAAAAAGCGCGGCCAGGAATCACACCGGAAAACCGAAAACGGGGAGGTCGCAACATCTGTCTCTCGTTCAGCCGACGACGGGCGCAATATGCGAGACGGTAGCCGCTTGCCCGAAGCGAGTAAACCGCAACAAGGTCTTGAACGCGGTCTTTATATCGTCGCCACGCCGATCGGCAACGCCGCCGACATCACGCTGCGCGCGCTCGACGTACTCCGCCGCGCCGACGTCATCGCCTGCGAGGACACCCGCGTCACCGGCAAGCTTCTGCATATTCATGGCCTCAAGCATGGCCGTCTTGTTTCCTATCACGAGCACAACGCGGACAAGGCCGGACCGCGTCTTATGGAACACCTGAATTCGGGCGAAATCGTGGCGCTGGTGTCGGACGCGGGGACGCCGATGATCAACGACCCCGGCTACCGGTTGGCGGAGGCATGCCGGAACGCCGGGATCCCCGTGCACGCGCTGCCGGGTGCATCGGCCGTCACCAATGCGCTGGTGCTGGCCGGCCTGCCCACCGACCGCTTCATGTACTGCGGCTTTCCACCGCCCAAACAGGGCAAGCGCCGGACCTGGCTCGGCGGTTTCGCAAAGGTGGACGCCACGCTGGTGTTTCTCGAAAGCCCGCAGCGCCTCGCCGCCTCGCTCTCCGATATGGCCGACATCTTCGGCCCGCGCCCGGCCCGCGTGCTCCGGGAAATGACCAAGATGTTCGAGGAAGTCCGGCCCGGCGCGCTCGACGAACTGGCCCGTCATTACGAGCAGGCCGGCCACCCCAAGGGAGAGGTGACGCTGGTCGTCGGCGGACCGCTCGAGGACGCGGCACCCAGCGAGGACGACATCGACGCCCGCCTGCGTGCCGCCCTGGCGAGCGAGAGCGTCCGCGAAGCGGCGGCGAGGATCGCCGCGGAAACCGGTCTGGCCAGGCGCGATCTCTATAACCGCGCGCTGGCCATCAAGGCCGAACAGACGCCGTGAGCCGGGATCAGCGCCGCAGCGCCAACCGGCGCGGGCACGGGGCCGAGACCCTGGCGGCGGGGCTGCTCAGACTCAAGGGATACCGGATTCTCGCGCGCGGCTACCGGGTGCCGGCCGGCGAGATCGACATTGTCGCCCGGCGCGGCAAGACCGTCGCCTTTGTCGAGGTCAAGGCACGCGAGACCTTGGCCGATGCGCTGGATGCCGTCGGACACACCCAGCGCCAGCGAATCGTCCGCGCCGCCGAGCACTTCATGGCGCGACATCCGGGCCTGCAGGATTGCGACATGCGTTTCGACCTCATCGCCGTGCTGCCGCGGCGTCTGCCCAGGCACGTTCCGGACGCATGGCGGCCATGATGACCGGACAGGTCCCCTGTTATGGCCGTTTGCGGACCGCCTGATCTTTTCGGCGGCATTGTTAATGGTGTAGCATTCAGTTCGTTCATCGAAGACAGAAGGTTGGATTTGCCCATGCGCCGTCACGCAATGCCCGCATCCCGGATGCGCCGGTTGAAGTATCTCGCCCCCGCCCTGGCCGTTATCGCCGGCCTGCAACTGACCGGCTGCGTCGGCATGGTCGTCGGCGGTGCCGCCACCGCCGGTGTCGCCGCCTATCAGGAACGCGGCATCAAGGGGGTCGCCGCCGACACCACGACGGCGACGAAAATCCGCGCCAAGCTGCTGGAAAACGACAAGGAACTTTTCAGTGACGTCGGCATCGAGGTGTACGAGGGCCGGGTTCTGATGACCGGGCGCGTGCCGACCGAGGACATGCGCGCGACCGCGGTGCGGATCGCCTGGGGCGTCACCGACGTCAAGGATGTGCTCAACGAGATCGTGATCAGCGCCAACCCGCTGAGCGATATTGCCAACGACACCTGGATCACCACCCAGCTCAAGACGAAGATGACCCTTGATAAGGAAATCCTCGCCATCAACTACTCCATCGAGACGGTCGGCGCCGTGATCTATCTGATCGGCATCGCCCAGGACGAGGCCGAACTGCAGAAGGTCATCAACCATGCGCGCTCCATCAAGTACGTCAAACGTGTCGTCATCCACGTCCGCGTCAAGGATGCGAAGGCGTCGTGAGGACGCGGTCCGATATCATCGCGCAACTGACCCGCTTCGGCTGCGGGCTGGACCCGGATATGAATGTTGCCGGCGCGGCACTGCTGGTCGGCGCCGTCGACCGGCCGGCACTGGCGCTGCAACGCTATCACCGTCACCTCGACAAGCTGTGCCAGAAGGTCGGCGACTATGCCCGCATCAATGACGGCCCGGTACCGGTCGCGGTGATGATCGACGCGCTGCGCCAGGTGCTGGCGCGGCATTACGGTTACGGCGGCGGCGAAACCAACGGCACCGACGAGGACTGCTTCGATCTGACCCGGGTCATCGACAGCCGCACCGGCTCGAGCGACGCGCTGGCCATTCTGTATGCCGCCACCGCGCGCCGCCTCGGCTGGAACGCGGAGATCATCCATATCCCGGGCCGCATGCTGATCCGCCTGCAGGGCTTGGGCGAGCGGCTGGTCGCCGATCCGCTGGGCGACGGCCGGACGCTGGAGCCGATGGATATCCGTGCCATCCTGAAAGCCTTCGACGGCAACGAATCCGAACTGACGCCGGACGGGCTGCGCGTGCTTGATGACCGCGAAGCACTGCTGCGCTTGCTGGCCGGGCGCAAATCCGTGCTGCTGCGCGCCAAGCGGCTCGAGGATGCGGCCCTCGTGCTCGACCTTGCGCTCAGGATCGCCCCCGAGGAGCCGACGCTGTGGCGCGAGTGCGGTCTGCTCAACGCCCGGCTCGACAGAATCCAGGCCGCCGTCGACGCGCTCGAGGAATATCTGCGCCTTGGTGCCGGCGAACAGGCACGCTACAACACCACCATCCTCTTGCAGGAACTGCGTACCCGCCTCACATAACCGGGACCGGAACAACCTAGGACACAGCCATGACCCTGAACGTCGCGATCCAGATGGATCATGTGAGCTCGATCGACATCAACGGCGACAGCACGTTCGTCATGGCGCTGGAAGCGCAGAAGCGCGGCTACAACCTGCTGCACTACGTGCCGGGCAAGCTGGCGATGTCCAACGGCCGCATCATCGCCGAGGCCGAACCGATGCAGCTGCGCCGCGAGAAGGGCAACCACTTCACGCTGGGCGAACCCCGGCGCATCGATCTCGCCGACGACGTCGACGTGGTGCTGATGCGCCAGGACCCGCCGTTCGACATGGCCTATATCACGGCGACGCACCTGCTCGAACACGTGCACCCACAGACGCTGGTCGTCAACGATCCGCGCGAGGTCCGCAATGCGCCGGAAAAGCTGTTCGTCACGCGGTTCCCGGAATTCATGCCGCCGACCCTGATCGCATCCGACCGCAAGCAGATCCTGGCGTTCCGCGAAGAGCACAAGGACATCATCATCAAGCCGCTGTACGGCAACGGCGGCGCCGGCGTGTTCCACATAAAGCCCGGCGACGAGAACCTGAATGCGCTTCTGGAAATGTTCACCATGCTGTACCGCGAGCCGATCATCGCGCAGGCGTATCTCAAGGACGTGCGCGCCGGCGACAAGCGGATCATCCTGATCGACGGCGCCATCGCCGGGGCCACCAACCGGGTGCCGATGGAGGGCGAGGCGCGCTCCAACATGCACGTCGGCGGCAAGGCGGTGAAAACCGAGATCACGGAGCGCGAACGCGACATCTGCGCCGCCATCGGCCCGGAATTGAAGGCGCGCGGCATGATCTTCGTCGGCATCGACGTGATCGGCGGCTACATGACCGAGATCAACGTCACCTCGCCGACCGGCCTGCAGGAGATCAATCGCTTCAACGACGTCTGCATGGAAGCCGACATCTGGGACGCGATCGAGGCGAAGCTGTAATCTCCCGCTACCGCGACCCCCGCGACGTCATCCTGAACTTGATTCAGGATCCATGCCTTAAAGTAAAAAGCTTAACCCGAAATATATGGACCCTGAGTCAAGCTCAGGGTGACGGCTATTCTTGATTCCTGCAGGTCATTGTCACTCGTCGCCGCTTACACGCCCGCGCGCTTTCTTGATTTCGCCGACACGTTTTTTGCTGTCCAGACGTTTACGCTTCTCAGCCTTCGGCGTCTTCGTCGGGCGGCGGCGTTTCGGTGGCGTCGCCGCCTCGCGGATCAGGTCGATCAGCCGCGCCATCGCATCCTTGCGGTTCAGCTCCTGGGTGCGGAACTGCCGCGCCGTGATGACCACGACGCCGTCCGCCGTCATGCGCCGCCCGCACAGTGTTTTCAAGCGCAGAAAATGCGCGTTGCTCAACGCCGGGGAATGCCGCGCATCGAAGCGGAGCTGCACCGCGCTTTCGGTCTTGTTGACCTTCTGGCCGCCGGGACCGGGGGAGCCGATGAAGCGTTCCTCGATCTCTGACTCCGCGATGGCGATATCGTTCGAGATGTAGATCATCACACCGTTCCTGTTTCCCGTGCCAGCCAGTCGACAAACGACAGCGCCGGTCCGTCCGCCTGAACGCGGTCGCTGGTAAGCACGTAATAGGCAGGGGCTGGCGGTAGCCGAAAGCGCGCGCCGAACGGCTCCACCAGCCGACCGTCACGGATTTCATCCGCCGCCAGCAGATCGCTTTCCAGGATCACGCCAACGCCCCGGACCGCCGCGTCGATCGCGAGCGTGGATCGCTCGACAAACAGTTCGCGGCCCTGGGCAAGATCGCCCAATCCCCTCTGCATCAGCCAGTCCGCCCACGACAGGCGGTTGCGCGCATGGATCAGCACATGTCGCGCCAGATCGGCCGGTTGCAGGAGCGGCGGGTCGCCGTCCCTGACGCCCGGCGCGCAAAGCACCAGCACGCTTTCGTTGATGACCTGGCGTGCGACGAGGTCGCGCCCGACCGGACTGCCGTAGAAAATGCCGACGTCGGCGTCTCCCAGATGCTGCAGATTGTCGGCCGGCTCGACGCGCACACGGACATCGGGATGGTCGCGAAGAAACCGGTCGAGGCGCGGCATCAACCATTTTGCTGCAAAGCTCGATGCAGCGACCACACTGAGGACCCCCTGGCCGGCGGCGTCGGCGATCCCATCCGCGGCATGGACAAGTGTATTCAGGGCGTCATGAACACGCCGCCAGTAAAGTTCGCCCGGTGCCGTCAGGCTGATATGGCGGCCGCGGCGATGAAACAGCGCCACGCCAAGCTCCCGTTCCAGATTGGCGATCTGGTGGCTGACCGCGGACGGCGTCACGTGCAGTTCGTCGGCGGCAGCCTTGAAACCGCCCAGCCTGGCGGCGGCTTCGAAGGCACGGATGGCATTCAGCGATGGTCTGGGTGGCGCGGACATGAACTTATTCTAAATGAATTAATCTCATTTAAGCGATGAATTAATCGCGTTATGGCGATTCATATAGGTCTGATAGCCTGATATGCATCAAGGTGAAGCTCAGTGCCACCTAATCAATGGAAGGTGAGTAAATCTCATGGAAAAAGACCGCTTCGGCAATCCCTTTGCCCCCGGCCTCAGCTACGCACGCGGCAGCATTCTGCCCGGCACCGCCGACGATATCCTCAAGCTCAAGACCGCGTGGGCGCATATCCGCCGGCGGCGCAACGAGCTGGGCGAGCAGAGCGTGTATCTGCTGAGCGGACTGGAGCGTAACCTGCAGCTCGAAGAGATCGACCTGACCGTCATGGACGACGAGATCGCCTCGGCGCTGTTAACCGATGACGTGACCGAACTCGGTCTCGAACACCTGGGCGGCGATGCGGCAAAGCATGACATCTTCGTCTTCAACCGCCTGACGTCGGCACTGCTGACCGCCGCCGACGTCATGATCCACGAGGGCGACACCGTGATCGGCGTCTCGCCCAGCTATTCGCACCCCGCCGTCAAACGCGCCGTCGCGCACGGTGGTGGCAATTTCACCGACACCACCGGCATAGGCGCTTTCCGCAAGGCGCTCGACGAACACGATCGTGTCGACGTGGTGTTCATCACCCGGCTCGCGGTGACCTACGAAGTGCTGCCGGAGGCGGACCTGAAGGAAATCGTCAAACTCGCCAGGTCCAAGGGCGCGAAGATCATGGTCGACGACGCCGGCGGCGCGCGGGTCGGCCCGGCGTGCTTCGGCCAGCCGAAACTGCTGGAACTCGGCGTCGATGTCGGCGCCACAGGGATGGACAAGTACGGCACCACCGGCCCCCGGCTCGGGCTGCTCGGCGGCGACAGGGACCTGGTCGCGAAGATCCGCGCGCGTGCTTACGAGATGGGTGTCGAGGCCCGGCAGATGCTGTACCCGGCCGTGGTCGAAAGCCTGCGCAACTACAGCCCCGACAAGGTCCGCGAACGGGTCGCCATGACCAAGGAAGTGGGTCGGCACCTGAAGAAGCTGCTCGGCGACAACCGGGTCATGGAAACCCCGGTGATCGTGCAGATGACCGCCGACGACATCCTGGAAATGGCCATGGAGCGGGGCGGTATCGATACCGCGCCCTGCGTCCCCTACGAGGCGACGGCGGGCCTCGCCATGATCATGCTGCGCGACTTCGGCATCGTCTCGGTGCACTTCGCCGGCCTGCCACCCGGCACCGCGGCGCTGATGATCAAGTTCCTGCCCCCCGAGACCGTGGCCCAGTTCGGCGGCGCGGAAAAGCTCGCCGAGGCCATCGACGAGAGCCTCACCCGGCTTGCCGACGTCATGAAAACCGAAGGCGCGCTGAGTGAACTGATCCTGAAGGCGGCCTAGGAGACAGGCCGCGGCACATTCACTTTCTACCGCACCGAGATGAGTGCCTGAAGGCATTCTTTTCAAGGCGGTACAAAAAATCCGGCTGAACCTTTCATAGCCCCTGTGAACGAATTTGTACGTGAACGAATTTTACGGGGGCGGATATGGTTGCGCGCGTCGGCACGGTGGCGTTTCAGGGGATCGACGTTCTCGACGTCGACGTGCAGGTCGAAATGGCGTCCGGCCTGCCGAAGTTCAACGTCGTCGGCCTGCCCGACAAGGCGGTCGCCGAAAGCCGCGAGCGGGTGCGCGCGGCGCTGAACGCGATGGGTCTCGCCCTGCCGCCGAAGCGCATCACCGTCAACCTCGCCCCCGCCGACGTCGCCAAGGAAGGCAGCCACTTCGACCTGCCGATCGCCATCGGGCTGCTCGGTGCCATGGGCGTGCTGTCGGCGGACGAGACGTCGCGCATGACGGCGATGGGCGAACTGGGCCTGGACGGTTCCATGGCGCCGTCGCTGGGCGTGCTGCCCGCCGCGATCCACGCCGCCCAGCACGGCCGAAGCTTCGTCTGCGCAAGCACGCAGGGCGGCGAAGCAGTGTGGGCCGGGGAGCTGGAGGTGATCGCCGCCCCGGACCTGCTGTCGCTGATCAACCACGTCAAGGGCAGCCACGTTTTGCCGGCCCCCGTAGCGCGCCTTTATGACGACCTGCCCGACTATCCCGACCTGATCGATGTCAAGGGTCAGGAAACCGCGAAGCGCGCGCTCGAAGTGGCGGCCGCCGGCGGGCATAACCTGTTGATGATCGGGCCGCCCGGCTCCGGCAAGTCGATGCTGGCGCACCGCCTGGGCGGGCTTCTGCCGGCGCTGACGTCGCGGGAAATCCTCGAGGTGTCGATGGTGCATTCACTGGCCGGGGAACTGCCGGACGGCGGTCTGACCCGGCGCCGCCCGTTCCGCGATCCGCATCATTCGGCTTCGGTCGCGGCGCTGGTCGGCGGCGGACACCGTGTAAGACCGGGGGAAATTTCGCTGGCGCATCATGGCGTGCTGTTTCTGGACGAGCTGCCGGAATTTCACCGCCAGGCGCTGGAGGCGCTGCGCCAGCCGCTGGAAATCGGCCGCGTCAGCATCGCCCGGGCCAACGCCCATGTCGTCTACCCGGCGCGGTTCCAGCTCGTCGCCGCCATGAACCCGTGCCGCTGCGGACATCTCGCCGATCCCGGCGCGGCGTGCTCGCGGGCGCCGAAGTGCGGCGCCGACTACCAGGCGAAAATCTCCGGCCCGTTGATCGACCGCATGGATCTGGTGATCGAGGTGCCGGCAGTGAACCCGGCAGACCTCAGCCTGCCGGCACCGGGTGAAGGCAGCGCCGATGTCGCCATGCGGGTCGCCCAGGCGCGCTGCCGCCAGCGCATGCGCGCCGAAAAGCTCGGCCCCGGCGCACCCGCCACCAACGCCGCCATCGACGGTCAGGCGCTTGAACGTATCGCCGCGCCCGACGACGCGGGCCGCAAACTGATGAGCGACGCGGTCACCGCCTTCGGCCTGTCGGCGCGCGGCTATCACCGTGTGCTCCGCGTCGCACGCACGCTGGCCGATCTCGACGGCGCGGAAAATGTCTCGCGCATCCACATCGCCGAGGCGCTCAGCTACCGGCTCCTTCAGCCGGGGCGGGAAGCCGCGCCGACGATGCGAGTCCGTCCGGCGTAGCTCCGGCGCGATTATGATTTCAGATTGAAATCACCGGCGTCGAGGGTCGAGCGGTCGGCGCCGGTGACGCTGGCGATCTGGTAGGAATTGCTGTCGGTCATGGCGGCGGCGTTGTAGGTGTACCAGACTTCCGCGCCGTCTCCACCATTGGCCGAGCCGATGATGACGATCCCGGCGTTGGCGACGCCGCCGGACAGGTTCTGCGCGACGCTTGAAATGCTCGTCGTGTCGGCCTCGAAATAATTGACGCTGTCGGTCAGCGTGCCCGCATTGCCGAGACTGAAATCCGCGTCCGACAGCATGAACAGGTCGTTCTCCGACGCGTTGTAGTCATTGATGACATCGGTGCCGAGCGAGGTCGCCCTGGCCAGCGCATTGGCGCCCGAGCCGCCTTCGAAGCGGAACTGGTCGGCGCCGGTGCCGCCGGTCAGCCGGTCGACGCCCTCGCCGCCGATCAAAACGTCGTCGCCGGCATAACCGAAGATGTTGTCGGCACCGGCAAGGCCGCTCAACGTGTCGGCGCCGTCGCCGCCGCTGAGGCTGTTGTCCGAGGCCGACCCGCCGATGGTATCGTCGAAACTGCTGCCGGTGGCGTTCTCGATGCCGCTCAGGGTATCGGTGCCGGTGTTGGCGCCGGTCGCCGTACCGGCCGCGAGGTCGATGTTCATCGCCGCGCCGGCACCCGAATAGTCCACCGTGTCGGTGCCGGAATCAGCGCCTGAGTCGCCGCCCCAGACGGTATCGTTGGCGCCGTCTTCGTCACCCAGCATGAAGGTGTCGTCACCGCCCTCGCCGCTCAGGGTATCGGCGCCGCCGTTGCCGTAAAGTATGTCGTTGCCGTCGCCGCCATAGATATCGTCGGCACCGTTGCCGGCCGCGCCGAGGGATATACCGAACGCCGATGTGTCGTCCGGCACGTCGCCGTAGATCGTGTCCGCCCCGGCGCCGCCCCAGATGCTGTCGTCGCCGGCGCCGCCGGAAATAAGATCGTTGCTGCCGGACGCATCGAAGGTCGGATTGGTCAGGGTGTTGGAAATGTTGTGCGTTCCCGACAGCAGATTGGTCGGCACGTCGCCATAGATGAAGTCCGCCCCTTCCCGTGCGCCGACGGTGGTCGCGGCATTGCTGCCGACGATGAAATCGGCAAGCGCCGTACCCTGCTGCAGATCGGTTGCGGCCGCCGTCGCCGTCAGAATCACCGGATCGTCGCGCTCATCGTCGTCGTCGGCCTTCTTCGACAGGTTGAGGACGATCGGCGTGAAGCGGAAACCGAAGCCGAACAGCCCGTCGATGCCGCCGTACCCGCCGCCCCCGCCGGCGCCCAGCGTATCCGCACCGGCGCCACCGATCAGCACGTCGGTGCCGATGGCGCCGGTCGATCCCGGATCGCCGGTATAACCCCCGCCGCCGGCGATCAGCGTGCCGCCGCCGGTCTCCTCGCCGGGTTCGATCAGCCCGTCCGGCCCGGCGGCGATGACCTGGTCCGCGGCGCGGGCGCCGCCGTAGGCTTCGGCGGCGATGATCGCGCGCTCCAGCGCTTCCTCGATGGTCGAGCCTTCGCGGAGCGCCACTCGGTAGGCTTCGCGGGCCGCTTCCTCGCCGGCGTCCATGGCGGCGCGCGCCACGTTCATCGAGGCGTTGGTCCTGGTGATCCAGTCGCCCTTGGAGCTGGACGGGTCGTCTGCCCGCGGCGGTTTCAACAGGTTCGGATCGATGGCCGCAAGCTCGCGTTCGACGACGGTCTCGACGACCTCGGCGGCGGTGCTGGCTTCCTGAGCGACGCGCTCGGCAACCTCGGCGTCGCGCGCCGCCGACTGGGCAGCGGCCTCGGCAGCCCTCAGCGC
>JAYNVG010000046.1:0-24134 GCA_038100295.1 Thalassospiraceae bacterium | reverse complement strand
ACCGGCTCGGCGATCACCTGGAAGTACCCGAGCTGCATCCTGCAGGGCGACAATTCGGTCGGCGAGTTCTATTCCATCGCCATCACCAACAACGCGCAGCAGGCCGACACCGGCACCAAGATGATCCACTTGGGCAAGAACACCACGTCGCGGATCATTTCCAAGGGCATTTCGGCCGGCAAGTCGGACCAGACCTATCGCGGGCTGGTGAAGATTTCGCCGAAGGCCGAGGGTGCCCGCAACTATACGCAGTGCGACTCTTTGCTGATCGGCGACAAGTGCGGCGCGCACACGGTGCCGTACATCGAAAGCAAGAACAAAGCCGCCATCGTCGAGCACGAGGCGACGACCTCGACCATTTCCGAGGATCAGCTTTTCTATCTGCGTCAGCGCGGCATCCCCGCCGAGGCCGCGGTGGCGCTGGTGGTCAACGGCTTCTGCCGCGAGGTGCTGCAGCAGTTACCGATGGAATTCGCCGTCGAGGCGCAGAAGCTGGTCGGCATCTCGCTCGAGGGCAGTGTCGGCTGAGGAACATATGAGGCTCATGCTTCGAGACGCGCCCGAAAACAGACGGTCGCTCATCAGCATGAGGGAATGAATTGGAACCTCATCCTGAGGAGGTCCGAAGGACCGTCTCGAAGGATGACGAAGTAAAGAATGTAAGAGGAAGAACACGAATGTTGGAAATCAAGGACCTGCACGCCACCGTCGACGGCAAGGAAATCCTCAAGGGGCTGAGCCTGACCGTCGAGCCCGGAGAAGTGCACGCGATCATGGGGCCGAACGGGTCCGGCAAGTCGACGCTATCGTACGTGCTGGCCGGGCGCGAGGGTTACGAGGTCACCGGCGGGCGCATCATCTACATGGGCGAGGACCTGACGGATCTCGAACCCGAGGAACGCGCCGCCAAGGGAATCTTCCTGGCGTTCCAGTATCCCGTCGAAATTCCGGGCGTGCCCAACTCGACGTTCCTCAACGAAGCGGTCAATGCCGTCCGTCGCTATCGGGGCGAGGACGAACTGGACAAGATCCAGTTCATCAAGATGCTGCGCGCCAAGACCAAGGAACTGAACATGTCCGACGAGATGCTGAAGCGCGCCGTCAACGTCGGTTTCTCGGGCGGTGAGAAGAAGCGCAACGAAGTGCTGCAGATGGCGGTACTGGAACCGAAGCTGTCGATCCTCGACGAAACCGATTCCGGTCTCGATATCGACGCGCTGAAGATCGTCGCCGACGGCGTCAACGCGCTGCGCTCGCCGGAACGCTCAAGCCTGGTGATCACGCACTATCAGCGGCTTTTGGATTACATCGTGCCCGACAAGGTGCACGTGCTGGCCCGTGGCAAGATTCAGAAAACCGGCGGCAAGGAACTGGCGCTGGAACTGGAAGCCAACGGCTATGCCGACTACGCCGGCGAGGAGGCCGCCTGATGACGGCTGTTTCGTTTCTCGAGGGTAATCTGAGCGGCACCCGCGCGCTGCCGGGGGACGGGCTTGCATGGCTCAAGGCCCGCCGCGATGCCGGTGCCGAGCGGTTCGCCACGCTTGGTCTGCCGACGCCGAAGCTGGAAAGCTGGAAATACACGCGCCTGCGTCCGCTGGACGACACCCGCTACACGCCGATCTCGAATGCCGGAGACGACACCGCGATCAGCGACCTGCCGGGCATCGGTGACGTTGCCGGACGTCTTGTTTTCGTCAACGGCAAGCTGCGCGCCGATCTGAGCGATCTTGAAAACCTGCCGTCGGGGGTCCGTTTCGGCCCGCTGGAAGACATTCTTGCCGCCGATCCCGACTGGGCCGAAGCCCATCTGGGCGCGGTTGCCAGCGATACCGACCAGGCCATGCTGGCGTTGAACGACGCGATGATGGACTCGGGTTTCGTGCTGCATGTTTCGAAAGGCGTTGCGCTTTCGAAACCGCTGGAGGTCGTCTATGTCGGCGGTCTGACGGATCAGGCGATAGCCTACTTCCCGCGCAACCTGATCGTCCTTGAAGAGAACGCCCAGGCGACGCTGGTCAAGCACCACGTCGGACGCGGGGTCGGCGCCTATTTCGCCAATTCGGTGACGGAAATCGACCTCGGCCAGGGCGCGATCTTCAAGCATTACAAGGTGCAGGCGGAAAGCATTTCCGCGACCCATGTATCCACCGTGCACGCCCGCATCGGCCGCGATGCGACCTATGAAAGCTTCGCGCTGTCGATCGGCGGGCTGCTGTCGCGGTCCGAGGCGCGTATCACGCTGGCCGGCGAAGGCGCGCACTGCGGCTTCAACGGCGCCTACATGATGCGTGGCAACGAACATTGCGACAACACGTCGTATATCGACATGGCGGTGCCGCACACCACCTGCAAGCAGGTCTACAAGGGCGTGCTCGACGACGAGGCCCGTGCTGTGTTCCAGGGCAAGATTCACGTCGCTCGCGACGCCCAGAAAGCCGACGGCCGCATGCTCAACAAGACGCTGTTGCTGTCCAACAGCGCCGAAATCGACATGAAGCCGGAACTGGAAATCTATGCCGACGACGTGCAGTGCGCACACGGCGCGACCAGCGGTCAGCTCGACACCACGGCGCTGTTCTATCTGCGCTCGCGCGGTATCCCCGAGGCGCTGGCCAGGAACATGCTGGTGCAGTCGTTCCTCGGCGATGCGCTCGACGAAATCACCGACGAAACGGTCCGCGAGGTTTTCCTCGACCGGGTCGTGCACTGGCTGCCGGCGCATTGCTATCTGTCCGGCGAGTGGAAGGAGTCGGCCTGATGAACGAACTGGCCGCCAAGGCAGGCGATAACAGCATGCAGGCCTATGACGTGGAACGAATCCGCGCGGATTTCCCGATCCTCGGCGAAAAGGTCTATGACAAGCCGCTGGTGTATCTCGACAACGGTGCCAGCGCGCAGAAGCCGCGCCAGGTCATCGAGGCGATGACCGACTGCATGGAGCATTATTATTCCAACGTGCATCGCGGCAACCACCGCATGAGCCAGTTGTCGACCGACGCCTACGAACAGGCCCGCCACAAGATCGCCGGGTTCCTGAACGCATCCGACCATCACGAGGTGGTGTTCACCAAGGGCGGCACGGAAGCCATCAACCTGGTCGCCGCCAGCTATGGCCGCAAGTACCTGAACGAAGGTGACGAGGTCATCGTTTCGGTCATGGAACACCACGCCAATATCGTGCCGTGGCAGTTGCTGCGGGCCGAGAAGGGCATCGTCCTCAAGGTCGTGGATTGCGACGACGACGGCAATTTCCGCATGGACCAGTTCGACGAACTGCTGTCGGCGAAAACCAAGATCGTTTCCGTGGCGCATATCTCCAACGTGTTGGGGACCGTGCTGCCGGTGGACGAGATCATCAAGAAGGCCCACGCCGTCGGCGCCAAGGTTTTGCTCGACGGCTGCCAGGCCGTGCCGCACACCAAGATCGACGTGCAGACCCTTGGCGCCGATTTCTATGTGTTTTCAAGCCACAAGCTGTACGGGCCGACCGGCTCGGGGATTCTGTGGGCGCCGAAGGACCTTTTGAATTCCATGCCGCCGTACCAGGGCGGCGGCGACATGATCGACCGTGTCACCTTCGCCGAAACCACGTTCCAGGACACGCCGCACCGCTTCGAGGCGGGCACCCCCGCCATCGTCGAGGCGATCGGCTTCGGCGCCGCCGTCGATTACGTCGAAAGCATCGGTCTCGACAATATCCACGCCCATGAAATGGGGCTTTTGCATTACGCGACCGAACGGTTGTCGACCATCGAGGGGCTGAAGATCGTCGGCAATGCGGACGAGAAGGCCTCCATCGTGTCGTTCGTCATGGACGATGCCCATATTTCCGATATCGGCACGATCATCGACCGCGCCGGTGTCGCGGTCCGGGTCGGCCACCACTGCGCGCAGCCGCTGATGGATCGCTTCGGCATTCCCGGCACGGCGCGGGCTTCCTTCGGCCTGTACAACACCAAACAGGAAATCGACGCCCTTCATGACTCGCTGTTGCTGGTGAAAGAGATGTTTTCGTGATGTTCGAACTGTTCAAAAAGAAAGAGAAAAAAGTGGAGACTAAAGTGGACGACAGCGGCAAATCTGAAACCGAGATCGCCGCCGCCGAGCAGAAGGTCAAGGACTCGCTCGAGCGTGACACCTTCGTGCCGCCGCCGACGATGCAGGGTCTGACGCCGGGCGGCCCGTCGGGCATTCCGGGCTTCGACTATTCGCCCGTCGATCCGAACGAGGAATTCAAGGCGATCGGCGGCCAGCCGCTCGAGGACGGCGTCGCGCCGGCCACCGAGGAAGCCATCGTCGCCGCGCTGCAGACCGTGTACGATCCGGAAATTCCGGTAAACATTTACGATCTCGGCCTGATCTACGGTCTCGATATCTCCGACAAGGGCGAAATCAAGATCGACATGACCCTGACCGCGCCGGGCTGTCCCGTCGCCGGCGAAATGCCGGGCATGGTGGCGCGCGCCGTGGAACTGGTCGACGGTGCCGGCGAGATCGAGGTGACGCTGGTGTGGGAACCGCAATGGACGCCCGAACGCATGTCCGAGGACGCCAAACTGGCGCTCGGCATGGGATTTTAGCCGTAGCTTGATCCGAACCGCGGATCGGATTACCTAAGTAGAAGAATTTTGGAGCATCAAAAATGACCGAGCAGAGCAAACCGCAGTTGATCAGCCTCACCGACGCCGCCGCCGAGCATGTGCGCGCGCTGATGGGCCGGAGCGACAAGCCGGTCGCCGGACTGCGTGTCAGCGTTTCGACCAAGGGCTGCTCGGGTCTGTCGTACGTCTTCGAATACGCCGAGGAGAAACGACCGTTCGAGGAAGAGGTCGACCACGACGGCGCGCGCATCTTCATCGATCCGATGGCCACCATGTTCCTGGTCGGCGCGCAGATGGATTACGAGGAAGGCGCGCTGCGTTCCGGCTTCACGTTCCACAACCCGAACGAAAAAAGCCGCTGCGGCTGCGGCGAAAGCTTCTCGGTCTAGTTTCTCATGAGCACCTTCAAGATGACCTTCGTCCACCCGGACGGACGCGAGCAGGTGTGTGACGCGCCGGAAGGCCTGTCGGTGCTCGAAGTCGCGCACCGCAACATGATCGACATCGAAGGTGCCTGCGAAGGCTCCATGGCGTGCTCGACCTGTCACGTCATCGTGCATCCCGACTGGTTCGACAAGCTGGAACCGGCGGTCGAGGAAGAGGAAGACATGCTCGACCTGACCTTCGGGCTGAAAAGGACGTCGCGGCTCGGCTGCCAGATCAAAATGACGGCGGACCTCGACGGCCTGGTCGTCACGCTGCCCAAGGAACACCGCAATCTGATGTGACGTGCCGGGGATTCCCTCTCCCGGCTCGCTGACGCTCGCCACCCTCTCCCAAGGGAGAGGGGAAGAAGGGCATACCCCTCTCCTTGGGGAGAGGGTCGCGCGCAGCACGGGGAGAGGGGCTTAGCGCACGCTCTCGAAGTACACCGCGAGGCCGACGACGAGCAGCATTGAGGCCGCCATGGCGATGTTGATGAGGCGATGGCCGCGGGCACTGAACAGCAGTCGTTTCAGCGATGCGCCGATGTAGTTCCACAGGAAATGCACCGGAAACGACAGCGACGAGAACAGCACAAACTTCAGCGCGATCTCGATGCCGGGGCTGTCCGGCATGAAGTTGAAGCCGCCGACGATGGTTGTGAACACCGCATAGGCCTTGGGGTTGATCAGCGACAGCATGGCGCCGTTGAAAAAGCCGAGCGGCTTGTCGGTTTCGATGATGGCGATGCCGCTGCCCGACGACGCGATGCGCCACGCCAGATACAGCAGGTAGCCGAGCGAGGCGGCGAGCAGCACCTCGCGCACGTAGTCGATGGAAAACACCACCGCCGCGAAGCCGCTGGCGACCATGCCCATCACCACCAGCGAGCCGAGCACGACGCCGGTCAGATACGGCACGCCGGCCCGGAAACCATAGGCGGCGGCGTTGCCGGCGACGCTCAGCACACCCGGTCCGGGCGTGATCAGCAGAAAGAAACAGGCGGCGAGGAACGTGCCCACGTTTAAGCCAGTTTCACGAGTTGCTTGCCGATGTTCTTGCCTTCGAGCATGCCGATGAAGGCGGCGGGGGCGTTTTCGATGCCTTCGGCGACGGTTTCGCGAGAGACCAGTCTGCCGGCCGCGATCAGGGCGGCGATCTCGGCGCGGGCTTCGGGCCAGCGCGCCTTGTGGGCATTGAGCACGAAGCCTTCCATCTTCAGTGACTTGTCGAAGAACAGGTGCAGGTTCTTGACGCCGTAGTGTTCACCGGATTCGTTATAGGCCGACAGCACGCCGCACACCGGGATGCGGCCGAACTTATTCATATTGGCGAGCGATGCTTCCAGCACCTGGCCGCCGACGTTGTCGAAATAGATGTCGACGCCGTCGGGCGCGGCGGCGCGGATCTGGCCTTCCAAGTCGGGGGCCTTGTAATCGACGCAGGCATCGAAGCCGAATTCCTGCGTCACCAGGCGGCATTTCTCCGGCCCGCCGGCGATGCCGACAGCGCGGCAGCCCCAGGCCCTGGCCAGTTGTCCGACGACGCTGCCGACCGAACCGGCGGCGGCGGAGACCAGCACGGTTTCGCCTTCCTTCGGCTGGCCGGTGATCTTGAGCCCGACCCACGCCGTGGTGCCGGTCGAGCCGCAGGCGCCGAGATACGCGCTCAGCGGTACGCCGTCGACGGGCTCAACGGTGAAATCCAGGTCCGAGCCGTCGGACACCACGAACTGCTGCCAGCCGAGCCGGCCGACGACATGGGTGCCGAGGGGGAAATCCGGGTTGTTGCTCTCGATGACCTCGCCCAGCACGCGGCCGATCATCAGATCGCCCGGCTGCAGGAACTTGGGCGCATAGGTCCAGCCGCCGCCCATCAGCATGCGTTGATAGGGATCGAGCGAGAGATAGAGGTTCTTCAAAAGGAACTGCCCTTCGCCCGGCACCGGCATCGGCGCGGTGACGATCTCGAAATTGTCTGCCACCGGCATGCCGTCGGGGGTGCTTTTGAAAAGAACCTGGATGTTGGACATTTTACGCCGCCTCTCTCGTAATTTGCGTTGCGCTTCATTATCTTGGGACGAGAGGCCGGTCAAACAACCCACGCCAAACAACTCACGCCAGACAACCCGCTGGCTGAACGGGAGTATATTTCATGGACGCCGAGTTGCGCCAAAAGCTGGAAAGTGTCGCCGTCGCCACGTTGACCACCGTGATGTTCAAGAAAGGCATCGCGACGACCTGGATCAAAGGCACGAAGCCGTATTGCTACACCGACAAGCGCGTCGTCGGCCCGGCCTTCACCATGCGCTATGCCCCGGCGCGGGAAGATCTGGCGACGCCTGCCGCGTGGTCGTCACCGACATCGACTCGCGCCGCCATCGAGGAGATGCCCGAAGGATGTATCTGCGTGATCGATTCCCGGGGCGAGGACGCGGCGGGCGTGATGGGCGATATCCTTGCCGCGCGGATGAAGAAACGCGGCGTCGCCGCCATGGTCACGGACGGCATGATGCGCGACGCAGCCGGCGTCAAGGCGGTCGGCCTGCCGATCTGGTGCAACGGCACGGCAGCTCCGGCGGCGGTGCATAAAATGGCCTTCGTCGGCTGGCAGGAACCGATCGGCTGCGGCGGCACGACGATCTTTCCCGACGATATCATTGTCGCCGATGCGGACGGTGCGGTGGTGATCCCGAAGGCAATGGTTGAGGACGTCGCCGAGGCCGCCGTGGCGCAGGACCGGCTCGAAGCCTGGATCGTGACCCAGGTCGAGGCGGGGTATCCGTTGCCCGGCCTGTATCCGCCGAACGAGGAAACCATGGCGCGCTACCGTGCCGAGACCGGCGAAGGCTGAGGTGCCGTCATGGCCATGTACGGCCGCACGCCCATTCCCCTGATCGCCGCAGTTATCCTGCTGTCGACGCTGCTCGCCTACAAGCTCTATGCGCCGGTCGTCGATCCGGCGGACATGAAACTCTACCCCGACGACCTGCAGCTGGTGGCCGAGGGCAAGACGCTTTATGCCGAACACTGCGCAAGCTGTCACGGGGCGACGCTGGAAGGCCAGAGCAACTGGCGCGAACGCAACGCCGCCGGTCTGCTGCCGGCGCCGCCGCACGACGAGAACGGGCATACCTGGCACCATGACGATGCATCGCTGTTCAAGGTGACCAAGCACGGCCCGCAGATCGTCGCCGGTCCCGATTACAAGAGCGACATGCCGGCTTTCGAGGACGTGCTCTCGGACCGCGATATCGTCGCCGTGCTGTCGTACATCAAATCGACGTGGCCGGCCGAGGTGCGCGCGACGCACGACGAAATCAACCGCCGCGCCGGGCAGCGATAGCCCCTCTCCCGGCTCACTCCGTTCGCCACCCTCTCCCAAGGGAGAGGGGAAGAAGGACAAACCCCTCTCCTTGGGGAGAGGGTCGCGCGCAGCGCGGGGAGAGGGGGCTTTGAAAAACCACACTCTAGATAAACGACTTCTCCATGACCGTCGCGGTGCGCATGCCGTCCGGCGTCTCGACCTCGACGCGGGTCGCGTCCTTCCAGTGCGTCATGCGGATCATGCCGATGGCGACGTTGGTCTGGAAATCCGGTGACCACACCGCCGACGTCACGCGCCCAACCCGCTCGCCGTCGGCATAGACCGGCCATTTGTCGGTGCACGCGGGCACCGGATCGCCGTCGATGGAGAAGCTCCTGATCTGGCGGATCGGGCCTTCCTGGGCCACCCGGAGCAGCGCATCGCGGCCGACGCAGCCGATCGCGGTGAAGGTGTCGCAGAACTTGCCGAGGCCGCATTCGTGCGGCGTGTTGCGGCGTGTCATGTCGTTGCCGTAGGACAGCAGCCGGGCCTCGATCCGCTCAATCAGGTTGGGGCAGCCGGCGCGTATCTCGAGGTCGGCGCCCGCGGCGAACAGCTTGTCCCACACGGCTTCGCCATGCTCGGTGCCGTCGACGTAGATCTCGAATCCGCCCTGTTTCGAGTAGCCCGACCGCGCAACGGCCATGTCGCGGCCGTCGATGTTGATCATGGCGAAGCGGAAAAAGCGGATGTCGCGGACCTGATCGCCGAACACGCGGGCCATCAGCTCGTCCGCCTTCGGTCCCTGCACGGCGAGCGGCGAGACGTCCGGCTCGATGACGTCGACGTCGAGCCGGAAGCCGTAAGCAAGCCCCTTGGCCCAGTACAGCAGGTCGCTGTCGGCAATCGAGATGTAGAACTTCTCGTCGGAGAACTTCAGTGCCACGGGATCGTTCATCATGCCGCCGGTCTCGTCGACGATGGGTACGTAGTAGCACTGTCCCGGCGTCATGCCGCGCAGGTCGCGGGGCGTCAGCATCTGCATCAGCCGCGCCGCGTCGGGGCCGCGGATTTCGATCTGCCGCTCGCAGGCGACATCCCAGACCTGCACGTACCGCTTCAGATGGTGGTAATCGGCCTCGACGCTTTCAAACACCGTCGGCAGCAGCATGTGGTTGTAGACCGTGTAGCCCTTGACTCCGGCCTCGGTGACGCGGCGGGTGAACGGGGTCGAGCGGAGGCGGCGGGAAATCGATAATGTCGGCGCGGTCATGGCGGGCTCCTGGAGCGTGTAGGATGTGTCGCTGCACTTTGGAACAGTTCTCCGTGGCTGCATATCGAAAAAATGCGCCCCTCTCCCGGCTCACTGCGTTCGCCACCCTCTCCCAAGGGAGAGGGGAAGAAGACGCAAAAATCCCCTCTCCTTGGGGAGAGGGTCGCGCGCAGCGCGGGGAGAGGGGAAGAGGGGGGAAATCGCCATTGATGCGCCCTTGGGAACGTCGTAAAGCAATTGCGGACTTGGGAGAGGAACTAGCAGCTATGAGCACGATCAAGATCGCCGAACGCATGTCGCGCATTGAGCAGTCGGCAAGCTCCGTCGCCTCGCAGAAGGCGCGCATGATGAAGGCCGAGGGCATCGACGTGATCGCGCTCAGCGCCGGCGAACCGGATTTCCCGACCCCGGCGCATGTCGTCGAGGCCGCGTTCGAAGCGGCACGGCAGGGCGAGACCCGCTACACCAACGCCGCCGGGACGCCGGCGCTGAAGCAGGCGGTGATCGACAAGTTCAAGCGCGAGAACGGCCTTGAATACGCCATGGACGAGGTGATGGTCGGCTCCGGCGGCAAGCAGCTTCTGTTCGATGCACTGGTATCCACGGTCGAGGAGGGCGACGAGGTGATCGTGCCCGCGCCGTACTGGATTTCCTACATCGACCACGTCAAGTTCGCCGGCGGCACGCCGGTCATCGTCACCGGCCATGCCGAAAACGGTTTCAAGCTGACGCCCGACCAGCTTGAAGCGGCGATCACGCCGAACACCCGCTGGCTGGTCCTGAATTCGCCGTCGAACCCGTCCGGTGCGGTCTACGAGCGCGATGAGCTGAAGGGCCTCGCCGAGGTCCTGCTGCGCCATCCGCAGGTGGCGATCTTCGCCGACGAAATCTATGAGCACATCGTTTTCGACGATCTGGAATTCTGTTCCATCGCCGCCGTTGAGCCGCGTCTGAAGGACCGCACGGTGACCATGAACGGCGCGTCGAAGGTCTATTCCATGACCGGCTGGCGGATCGGGTACTGCGGCGGGCCGGCGCCGCTGCTCAAGGAAATGACCAAGCTGCAGCAGCAGATCACCGGTTCCAATTCGTCGGTCAGCCAGGCGGCGGCGCTGGCGGCGCTGAGCGGGCCGCAGGATTTCGTGCCGAAAAACACGCAAAGCTTTCAGGACCGCCGCGATCTCGTTGTCTCGATGCTGAACCAGGCGACCGGCCTGAAGTGTTCGGTGCCGAAGGGCGCGTTCTATGTGTTCCCGGAATGCGGTGCGCTGATCGGCAAGAAGACGCCCGAAGGCAAGGTCATCGAAAACGACACCGATCTGGTGATGTATTTCCTGGAAAGCCACGGTGTCGCCTGCGTGCAGGGCGCGGCCTACGGGATGTCGCCGTACTTCCGGATTTCCTATGCCGCCGCCGAGGACGAACTGCGCGCCGCCTGCGAACGTATCCAGCGGGCCTGCGCCGCGCTCAGGTAACGTGCCCGGTTATTTGTTTCCGGCCAGATAAAGCTTGAGAGCGGCGCGCTGGTCCTCGCGCGCGAACACGCAGCGGACTTCCTTGGTGCGGATATCGTCGGACATGCCTTCGATGCTCAACCGGTAGTCGCCCGGAAATCGCGCGTCGAGCCATTCTTCCAGCACCGCCAGCGAACCCTGGGTGCGGAACTTCAGCCCGTAGGTCAATCCGCGCCGGTCGGCGCCGGAGCGCCGCTCCGGGCCGTCGTAGCCGTCACCGCTGTTGCGGCGGCGTTCCCCGCTGCGCGGTCGTGCGTCCTTGCCGAAGCCGCCAAGGCTGAAGAATTTCATCTGTGTCGTTACCCGGTTCCGGTGTCGTCGAAGGATCATCAACCTAGAGGAATCGGTCCGCGGCGGCGGTGACGTAGCGCACGGCTGGGCGTTATTTCAGGGTTCTTTCAGGGTATCTTTTCGCGGGTGAGGAGATCGATGACGAGGCCCAATGCGACGGCGGCCGCACCGGCCTGGAACAGCACGTCATAGCGGCCGGTGTGCTCGAATACATAGGAAAAGGCATAGGCGGCGCCGGCCTGGCCGACGGAAAAGGCAACCGTGGCATAACTCCATGCGGTGCGTTGCAGGGCGCTGTCGGTGCCACTCAGCATATGCACGCGGCCGACGATCAGCGGCACGATCCCGGGGACCACGGCGCCGACGACAAAGCTCGAAATACTCAGCGCGGCAGTGCCGGTGCTTGCGAAGGCCAGCGCCACGGCGCCCGCCTGCAGGGCGACGAACAGCCTGAGGGTGGCGCGAAAACCGATGGTGTCGGCGGTGCGGCCCGAAACCATCGGCCCCAACGCCGCGCCTACGCCGAAGATAACCCAGTACCCGGCGCCGACGGCGATACCCTGGCCGAGGCCGCGGGCCACGTAATCGACGAGGAACACCATGTGCGCGACAAGGCCGACGGCAACCAGGCCGTAAACCGCATACAGGCTGCAGAACGGCAGGGCGAAGGCCGAGCCGGCTGCGGCGGTGGCGCCGCTGCCTTTCGCTTCGGCCGGCGGCCAGAAGCGCCAGGACGCCAGCGTCAGCAACAGCGACAGGATGCCGAGCGCGGTCCACGTTTCGGCCAGGCCGACACCGATCAGCGCCGGGACCAGGGTGCCGCTGAGCGCGATGCCGAGCCCGACGCCGGTGAAGATGATGCCGCCCGCCAGACCGCGTTTGTTCGCCGGCACATGGGGCAGCACGGTCGATGCCGCCAGTACCATCAGCGCACCGCCGGCGAACCCGGCGGCGAAGCGCCAGGCGAAATACCAGGCGAAGGATACGGGCGCGGCGCAGGCGATGAACGAGACCGCGGCAACCAGCATCATCACACGCAATACCCGGTGTGCCGGGATGTGCTGCGCCAGCGACTTGCCGCCGAGCGCACCGGCCAGATATCCGGCCAGATTGGCGGCGCCCAGATAGACGGCGGTCGACTCGGCGAACCACTGCGCTTCGATCAGCGCCGGCAGCAGCGGTGTGTAGGCAAAACGCGCCAGACCGATGCCGACCAGGCTGGCGGCCAGTCCGGCAAGCGCGAAGGGCATCCAGCCCGCCTTCAGGGTGGGATTGCTGTTTTCCGAGTCCATGCGGCCACCCTAGTGAATAAAACTATTCAAATATAATGAATTAATTTGATATCTATCATCAGAATAAAAGATATCTACTCTGCAGCGATGCCGGCGGCGTCCTGTGCCACCATGGTGCGGAAGGCGTCGGCGGCGCTGGATTGGCGGGTGTCCGTGCGGTGGATGTAGAGGGTTTCCACATCTGCTTCGGCGCGGGGCAGGGCATGTGCCGCGACGCGGCCGGCTTCCCAGATGCGGCCGATCAGATTCTTCGGCAGCAGGGTAATGCCGAGACCGGCGGCGACGGCACTGATGATCACTTCCAGCGTGCCGAATTCGAGCAGACGGATGCCGACGACGCCGCGCCGGGTCAGCACTTCCTCGAGCCGCAGTCGGTACGAGCAGCCGGCGCGCAGCACGATGATACGCACGTCGGGCCTGGCCAGGACATCGTCCATGTGCTTCAGACCCGGCGCCGACAGCAGAACCAGTTCCTCGCGGAATACCGGCGCCGCGGAAAGCTCGGGATGTTCGACGGGGCCGCAGCAGAAGGCGCCTTCGACCTCGCGATCGAGCACCATGGAGATCAATTCCGCGGTGGTGCCGGTGCGCAGCGTCAGATCGACGTCCGGATAGCGGCGGACGAAATCCGTGAAATGCTGGTTGAGCCTGAGCGCCGCCGTGGTTTCCAGCGTGCCCAGCGCCAGCGGTCCGCCCGGCGTGCCGCTGTCGGTGACGGCGCGGCGCGCGTCTTCCAGCGTGTTGCGGATGTCGCGGGCAAACGGGATCAAGCGCTTGCCGGCCACCGTCAGGCTGACGCCCCGGCTGTGCCGGTCGAACAGTTGCGTGCCGAGATCCTCCTCGAGCCGCTTGATACGCTGCGTGACGTTGGACTGAACGGTGTTCAGTTCCTCGGCGGCGCGATTCATGCCGCCGAGCCGCGCCACGGCTTCGAATACCTTCAGGTCTGCTGCGTCCATCAGGGTCCTCCGGCAATCATTATAAACAATAATATATAACAGAATGCATCATTTAAAATGCTACAACTTCGAATACGTACCCGGATGCCCGCCGACGCGGGACCAAAAAAATATTAAATACGGGTCCAGCGCCTAACACCTTGTGTGAACAGGGCTGGCATGCTCAAACAGAGTCCAACTGGACTATCCCCAGACTACTCAGTGAGTTTCCCGTGCTTGGACTTTCGAAAAAAGAGCGCGCGACGAAGGAACTTCTCTCCGCCTTCGATGTGCTTCTGATCGGCAGAAAAGACGACAAAACCGAAATCCTGAACAGTGTCAAAGGCAAGCTGCCGACACTGGGCGAAAGTGTGCTGAACGGCGCCAACCCCTACGAGGTCGCCGCCCTGGCGGTGCAGGAACACATCCTGGGGACGCTGAAAAAATGCAGTCAGGAAGAACGGGTCGAACTGCTGAAATTCATCGCCGATCGGAATTTCAAACATCAGCCGCATATCTTCGAGCTGATCTCGCACGTCAATTATTGTCTGATCATCCTCGAGGACGAGACCAAGCCGCTGATCCCTGTCGGCTCCTCGGAGGGATTCCTGGTCATGATATCGAAGTGGTTCGGCAGCAACGAAAAGCTGCTGCACCGGGTCATTACCTACTTCCAGGACAGCACGCAGAATCACCGCTATAATCTGTAGCAGACCCGCAAGAGAAACGAACGCAAATTCCGCTGAGAACATGTTCCGGCTGCACCCGACCCTCGAAAAGGATTCCCTGCCGGTACTTGAAACCGGCGGTCTCGCTGTGCGCCTGATCGACGATGCGCGGTTTCCGTGGCTGCTGATCGTGCCGATGGTCGAAAACGTCAGCGAACTGCATCAACTCGATGCGCAAACATACGCCGCCGCCATGGACATGGCGCGGCGCTGCGGCGTGGTGCTGAAAGACGCCTTCGCCGCCGACAAGATCAACACCGCGGCGATCGGCAACATGGTTGCGCAACTGCATATCCACGTCGTCGCCCGCAGCCGCGACGATGCCGCGTGGCCCGGCCCGGTGTGGGGCGCGGGGACCATGCAGCGGCTCGACCCCGCCGAGGCCGAACGGCGCATCGGCCTGATCCAGAAGGGACTCGGCGCAGCGTAGACGGTGCCGTGCTCTGCCCGTACGCCGGGATTGCCGAACCGCCCCATTGACTCACCGCCGCCGCCTGAACTGCCGCCTGAACTGCCTGCTTTTGAGCTTGCCGCCGTTTGATCTGTGTCAAGGCCGACCACCGGCGCCGTGGCTACACTCCGGTCCGTAACGGAGGAACAGCCATGCCCGACGGCGCCGACATGCAAATCCCGCGCGGCGAAGACGCGCAACTGGCGGTGCGTTACGGCGGTGCCGTGCCGCGCTATACCAGTTACCCGACGGCGCCGCATTTTTCCGATGCCGTCGACGCCGGCACCTATGAAGGCTGGCTCGAAACCATCGGCGGCGGCGACGATGTGTCGCTGTATCTGCATGTTCCGTACTGCCGTGAAATGTGCTGGTACTGCGGCTGCTTCACCAAGATCGTGCAGAAGTACGAACCGGTGGCGGGGTATGTGGATGCACTGCTCGCGGAAATCGACCTCGTCGCGTCCCGTCTTTCCGGGCGTGCAAATGCCCGCTTCATCCACTGGGGCGGCGGCAGCCCAACGATACTCAGGATCGAGGACTGGTACCGCGTTCTCAACCGGCTGCGCGCCTGTTTCAATGTCGACGCGGATGCCGAGATCGCCGTCGAGATCGACCCCCGCACCATGTCCCGGCCGTATATCGCCGATCTTGCCAAGGCCGGGGTCAACCGGGTCAGCATCGGCGTGCAGGAATTTGACGCCGATATCCAGCGCGCCATCAACCGCATCCAGCCCTTCGAGACCACGGCCCGGGTCGTTGACTGGATTGCCGAGGCGGGGATCGAAAATCTCAATCTGGATCTGATGTACGGCCTGCCGAAACAGACGGTGGCGCATGTCGAACGCATGACCGAGCGGGCGCTGAGTTTCCGTCCGTCGCGCATCGCGCTGTTCGGTTATGCCCACGTGCCGTGGATGAAGTCACACCAGCGGCTGATCAACGACGACGACCTGCCGGGGCTGGAAGAGCGCTGGCATCAGGCCCGCCATGCCGCCGAGCAACTGGTGGCGGCGGGTTATGTGCGCGTCGGTTTCGATCACTTCGCACTGCCCACGGACCCGCTGGCGGGCATGAACGCAGACAGTGTCGGCCGCAACTTCCAGGGTTACACCACGGATACCGCCGAAAATCTGATCGGCCTCGGCGCCTCGGCGATCAGTTCGCTGCGCCGGGGTTATACGCAGAACGTCGCCTCGATCCCGTCCTACATGGCCGCCGTGAACGCGGGCCGGCTTGCAGTGGCGCGCGGTATCGCACTCAGCGACGACGATCGGCTCAGACGCTTCGTCATCGAACGCATCATGTGCGACATGGGCGTCGATATCGGGGAAGCCTGCCTGCGCTTCGGCATGGCGGCGGACACCCTGGATCCGGAACTGCAGCGGCTGGCGCCGATGATCGGCGACGGCTTGGTCGCGATGGACGAGCGCCGGGTTCGGGTCAGCGAGCATGGCCGCGCGCTGGTACGCAACGTTGCCGCCGTTTTCGACGCCTATCTGGAAAGCGGCAAAGCGCGCCATTCAACGGCGGTCTAGAAGCCGGAAGGGGCTTATTTCTTGTCCAGCACCGTGGCCCCGTTCCATTCCGGCGACGGCGGGTTTTCCCTGAAGTCCGTGCACTTTACGCGAAGCTGAGCAACCACGGCGTCATCGGGGTAGATTTCGGCAAGCTGGTCGAGGATGTACAGCGCGTCGGCGAAGTCGCGGTGCAGATAGAAATCGAACGCCTGCTCGTACTTCGACGCCAGCTTCAGCATATCCGCGCCGACGTAAAACGCCGCGTCCTCGCCGCGTTCGCCCATCAGCTCATAGATCGTCAGCGGCAGCGTCGTGCCCTTGGCCTCGACGATGTCGACGCGGCGGAACAGGAATTCCGACGATGCCTTGCGGCGCACGGTGTCGCTGGCCAGCACCTGGGTGCCGTAGAACTTGTTCAGCCCCTCGATCCGCGCCGCCAGGTTCACCCCCGAGCCGAGACAGGTGTACTGCATCCGGTCGCGCGCGCCGACGTTGCCGACCAGCACTTCGCAGGTGTGCAGGCCGAAGCGGGTACGCATCGGTGACAACCCCTTGTCTATGAATTCCTGGTTCAGGTCGTTGGAGATGTGATACGCCGCGAGCACGCCCCGGCAGGCGTTGTCGACATGGAACGGGTCTTCGACCGGGGCGTTCCACATCGCCATGATGGCGTCGCCGATGAACTTGTCGATGGTGCCGCGGTTGGACTGGATGCCGAGCGACATGTACTCGAAGTAATCCGACGTCTGCGACATGATCTGTTCCGGCGTCATCCTCTCCGACAGGGTCGTGAAGCCCTCGATATCGGTGAACAGCAGGGTCACTTCGCGCCGCTTGCCGCCGATGCTCGCGGAATCCCCCGAGCGCACCAGTTCGCGCACGACATCGCGGGGCACGAAGCGCAGGAACGTGTCCAGCGCGCTGCGCATGCGGTCCATCGAAGACTGCAGCCGCTTGATTTCCTCGAACGGTGATTCGAATGACTTGATGTTGCCGAGGTTGAGGTTGGTGATCTGGTCCGCCATCTGCCGCAGGCGGACCACCGGCAGCGTGATCCATCCGGCCATGGCAGAGACGCCGAACACGGCGACGATTATGACCACGGCGGCGACCATCAGCGAGCGGTGCAGGTTTGTCATCAACTGGCCGGTGTAATCCTCGACCAGGGCGACGCTGATGACCTGCCAGTCGGTGTAGCTGTTAGAGATCCTGTTGACATAGCCGATGTAATCATTGCCGTCGGCATTGAAGCTGACATGCTTGTCTTTGCCGGTCGGGCTGTTCTTGATCGCCTTCTGGACGCGCAGGTCGTTGATATCGGCGGCGGTGACGATACGCACGTCGGTGTCGCTGGTGCCTTTCTGGATGGTCATCTCGAGATCCGGATAGCCGACCACCCGGTTATCGGCGTCGAGAATGGCGACGACGCCGTTCTTTCTCGGCTGCAGGCGGGTTGTCAGGCTGCCCAGATCGCTCAGCGACAGATCGACACCGACGGTCGCCTCGGGAAAATTGTACAGCGGCTGTGCCACCGTGACGCCCGGCTGGCGCAGGCTGGCGAAGACATAGGTCTTCGAGATGACCGGCTTGCGTTCCTTCTGGGCGTTGATGAACCATGGCCGGACACGGGGGTCGTAGGTGGAGTCCCGGATCGCCTCGTCGGCAATGGTCTGGATTTCATTGCGGTCCTTGTCGAAATACCGCCAACTCTCGAGCCTGGCGTTGCTGGTCATCGCCGGCAGGATGATCCGCCACGCGGTGACCGCGTCGTCCGGTATCCTGGGCACGGTACGCTTGATGCCGCCCGGGCCGACCAGATTGATGGCCTGGGCGAAAGCGCCGTCGGGAAAGCCGACGAAAACGCCGTAGATCTCCGGGCTGGTTTTCATGCTGACGGTGAGCGTGCCGAGCAGGGGTTCCGGGGTCTGCCAGTCCAGCAGGTGTTTGGGCAGCGCGGCGATGGTGTCGGCGGTGACGAAGGCGCGGCCGAGCAGAAGATTGACCTCCTGTTCCGCCGTCGCCGCCGAGGCGGCGATGCCGGAGGTGGCGGCTTCCTGAATAGCTCTTTGATTGCCGAAGTAATTCACCGCAGCGACGGAACTGACCGTTATCAACGTAAAGACGGCAAAGACCGTGGTGATGGTTACTCTAAGCGGTAATTTGATCATAATGCCCGAAACAGCGAAGCCTGCCCTAACCCCTTGATTCTAATGGCGCATAGACTACAGACGAATCCCTTCCATAAGAAGGGGTATTATATCGGCAATTTTTGCACGTTTTACGGGATGCATATCCGGGGCGAAGGCGCCGTTTACTACGATCAGCGTCATCCCGGCGCACGCCGCTACCAGAGCGGCAACCGTTTCAGTCAGACCTCGCCCAGCGCTTTCCAGTCTCCTTCCTGAAGGCGGCCGATGATGGGCGACAAATCTGCCTGCGACTGGATGACTTGCGCCAGATCCTTGGCGATCCCGGGGGGGCCGACGAAGACCGCGCCCTTGAGCTTGCCGGCCTTTATCACCACGCGCCGGTGGACATTGCCGGAATCCGCCGATTGCGACACGTCGACGACATCGTCACCGCCCTCCAGGTCGCCATAACCTTTGACGTCGATGCCGTCCATTTTAAGGCTGACCATGGTATTCGGTGGCGTGTATGTGGCGTCCCTGCCGAACAGAACCTGTGCGGCGACCGCTGCCTGTGCCGTGCCGACGGCCCAAAGCCCGCCCACCGTGCCGGGCAATTCGGCAACGTCACCGACGGCCAGAATATCCGGGTCCGACGTGCGCATTTGCGCATCGACGACAACACCGCGATTGACCTCCAGCCCGATCTTTTCCGCCAACGCGGTGTTGGCCTTGACCCCCGCACAGGTCACGAACAGATCCGCCGGAAGAACCTCGCCGTTGGTCAGTTCGATGCCTTCGACGCGATCATCGCCTTTCACAGACGCTACCGAGGCGCCGGTCACAACATGTATGCCGAGCGTCTCCAGAAAATGTTCCAGCAGTTCGCTGCCGCGTTCATCCAGTTCCCGGTTCATCAAGCGGCCCGAGCGCTGGACAATGGTGGTGTCCAGGTTCAGACGCCGCAGCGCGTCCGCCGCTTCCACACCCAGCACGCCGCCGCCCTGGACCACCGCCCGGGTGCAGCCTTTTTCCTGCCGCCACGCGCGGATCGCCTGAGCATCCACGGCCTCGCGCAGGACGAAACAGCCGGGCTTGTCGACACCTTCGGCCGGCGGCACGGATGCGGATGCGCCCTGCGCCATGATCAGCTTGTCGTACGGCAAGGTCTCTCCGGTGCCGAGTTTGACGAGCTTCTTCTCCCGGTCGACATCCGTCGCCTGGGTGTTCAGCCACAAATCGACATTTTTCTTTTCGTACCAGTCGGGGGCGAGAAGATAGAGATCGTCCAGCCCGGTCCGCCCATACAGCAGCCGTCCAATGGCCATGCGGTTGTAGAACGGGTGATTTTCGCGGGCGATGACGTCAATCTTGCAAGTCGGGCTCAGGCGCCGGATTTCGTCCGCCGCCGCCATCCCCGATGTGCCGTTACCGATGATGACGACCTTCCGCACGCCGGTTTCCTCGGCCAGATCAACCTGGTCCGCGGGCGGCGGCGGTTCAGGCAGGTCGTTCGGGTCCATCTTCAGGTCGATCGTCACGCCGCCGCCGTTGGCTTTGCAGACGCACGCCATGCGCGCGCGGCCTTCGAGACCGAGACGGCGCAGCGTCGCAAGTTCATCGTCGCTGGGCGGGCTCAAATTCTCCATGCCGTCGACAATCGCAATGGCGTCGGCGCCGCACATCCCCATGCGGCAGCCGAAGTCCTGCGTCAGTCCGGCGGACTCAATCCCTTCCAGCAGGCTGCGGCCGGGGTCGGCGGCGAAGCTGCGTCCCGATGCCTGATCCGTGACCAGATCGTCTGCGGTATTCGCACCGCCCGCCCGCACCGCATCGACCTTGACGCCGACCTTGGGCTGGCTTGAATTGTCGTTGAGGGCGCGAAAATCCCGCTCCGCTTTCAGGCCGTTCATGATGACCTTGGCACTGACCAGCAGAACCACCGCCTGTAAAACGTACGCCGCCCCGTCCGGCGCCGTGCCGCCCGCCAAACGGAACGCCGTGGTGATGATCCCATTGGCCGTGAACCAATAGAAAATGTTCAACGCCGAAAGTGCCGCGAAAGCGGCGATCAGATAATCGGAAACCCGGAAGAAAATGCGCGCGGCCATGTAAATGCCGAGCGTCGTTACGATCCAGCTTACCATGTGCAGGAAATAAGCGGGCAGCCCCGTTACCGCCGGATCGGCGGCTGTGAAAAAGCCGATCGCAAAGCCCGGCAAACCGGCAACGAAGAATTTCTTGTGCCCCGCGTACCAGAGATCCTTGTCCGTCAGATCGCTCAGGAAGGCCGCGCGCGGATTGAAATCGTATCAGTTCTTCTGACAGCCGACACACGTCGGGCAGTAGCCGTTCTTCACGGTAACAACCGGCGCATGCCCATAGGCTTTCTGGATCGGTGCCAATGGGCAGAACGTCCCGCACCAGCCGCTTCGACCCTTGAAGAAGACGCCGCCCAGGAACGCCAGCCCCAGAGCGGAAAAGACCAGCACCATCCACGCAAGCGGCTCCTGGTTGAAGTAAATGTGGCGCAGGCTGACCAGGAAGAAAAACGCGAGGACGGAAATGAAATACGCCAGATTCTTGGCGGCCACGGGCAACGTCATTTCACGCGAGAAACCAAACGCCCTCGGCAACTGGTTGACGAAAGCCATCGGGCATATCTGCCGCCAGACGCCGGGTGCGACGGCAAACAGCAACGGCAACGACGGGATCAACAGTTTCCAGAAAAGCGCAAATCCAAGTTCCGGTTCGGTCCAGACCTTCCAGACGACGAAAACATGACGCCGATGGTGGCAAGCCTGAACGTCCACCAGAACCAGATCGGCAGACGCGACGTCATTTCGAGGTAACTGGGAAACGGTTTGTCGGCGATATCGCTCATTGTCCGGGGACTCCACGCAGGTCGCTTTTGAAAGGATGATTACTGTTTGCTGGCTCGGTCTGTCGTCCAGCGAAGCCGCATGGCAAGTACCCGGCCCAAATCAAAAAGCAGGGTTCGGGCAATCTGCGGTTCCCAGGCAGCGAGGCTTTCAAAGTTTTCCCGCGTGACGCGGACCGCGGTTCCACGGTCGCGGGCCCGGATTGTGGCGCTTCTGGGGGCGCCGTCAAAAAACGCAATTTCGCCGAACACGGAGCCTTCGGAAATGCCGGCCAGTATCGTTTCCTGTCCATTCGTCTCGACGACCACATCGACGGCGCCGCTGGTCAGAATGTAAAAGGAATCATCCTTTTCGCCGACCCGGATCAGGTCTTCTCCGGCTTTGAAATGCCGTGTTTCGACGATCCTGAGCACCCGCGACCAGTCTTCGTCCGAAAGGTCCGCAAGCAATGTGATTTCGTCCAGACTGGCCGGAACAGTGACCGGATCACTGTAGTCGAATAGCCCCATTTTACCTCACCCGCCTTCTTGGCTTTGTCGTCTTTTTTGATGCGGGGTCGTTGCCCCGTTTTTTCTTCAGCGCCTAACTACAGCCTGTATCGTTTATTTTTTGAATGAATGCAAAATAAGACGAGAGGGCAATGTCGGCGCTGAAGTCGGTTTTTTAGCATTCCAGCCAAAATGCCACTACTGCGTATAAACCACAGGTACATTGCGATGCCGGCTTCGGATCGGCAGCGGCCCTTCGGCCCCTGTTGACGTACCTGTTCACGCCCCTGTTCACGTCCCGGGCAGCCCGGAAAGCACCGTATACGTTGACTTCGGTGGGATATGCTCTATACGGCGCATATCGAATTACATTAGTTTGGTGTTTCCTGGACCGACCGGTACGCCGTTTAGCTTAGTTGCCCCCTGACAATGTGATCGTATATCCGACCGCGACCGCGCATGCCGCACGGCGCGGAATTCACGCCTGTTGGAGGAATTCACAATGGCTAACGGTACTGTTAAATGGTTCAACCCCACCAAGGGTTTTGGTTTCATCGAGCCGGAAGACGGCGGCAAGGACGCCTTCGTCCACATTTCGGCCGTTGAACGCGCCGGACTGAGCACGCTCAACGAAGGTCAGAAAGTCTCTTATGATGTCCAGGCCGGTCAGGACGGTAAGTCCTCCGCCGAGAACCTGTCGATCATCAACTGATCGCATGCTTCGCCGCCTCTGTCCTTGGACAGGGGCGGCGCGGCGTTCAACGGCTGCGCGTGATCGACCCCGCCGCCCGACCAGAGGGAGTGAAGATGGCCCGAAAGCCCAATTACGATTTCGAACGCAAGGAACGCGAGCGTCTGAAAGACCTCAAGAAGGCCAAGCGCGCCGCCGAAAAGAAAGAAGCCCAGGAACGTAAATCCGGGCAATCCAGTGAAGCCGGGTCCGATACCCCGGGGACGGACACGTCCGAATAATCGAAGACCGCGCCCGCGCGTAACGGAGACAGCCAGATGGCTCAAAACAAATCAAAAAGTAAGGGCGTCCGCTTACGGTCGTTCAATGTGACCTACGAAGACGGGACGCTATCGTCCAACCGCCGTGTTCCGGTCGAACAGCTCGACCAGTCGTTCGGTGACAACCTGCTGGATTTGGCGCTGGCCGCCATCAAGGCCCAGGACGGCGTGATCGCCGAACGCTCCAAGCAGCGCCCGATCAAGATCAAGTCCATCGTCGAAGCCTGAGACTGGGGCGGCACGGCCGCCCGATAACCAATCAGTTGCAGTTGTTGTGGCGCCGCCGCATCACCGGGTCGTGGCCTTCGGGCACACTGGCGCCCGGGTTTTCCGCGTAACCGCGCAGCGTGTTGTATCGGGCAACCTGCTCGGCGCTGAGGATCGCCTCGTCGGCAGGATAATTAAACGATGACACGTGCGGCGAACCAAGCGGGACGGCATCGATGCCTTGCAAGGGGACGGTCCCGTGAAACAGCGCCCAAAAATGTTTGCCGACCGCGAGGGGCCCAATATAAAGGCTTTAATTTCATACTATTAGAATAGCCTTGCAAGCCAACCCGGGCTAAATTACTCATGAATGAAAGCACGGTTGTGTAGACATTAACACGCGCGCCGCGGAGCATGCCGGCGTGCTTAGACTGGTGAAACGGATATGAGCTTGTACACGGATTATTTGGCCGAGATCGAAGAACGTAAAAAGCAGGATCTTCATCCCAAACCGATCGAAGACGGAGCCCTCGTCAAAGAGCTGATCGCGCAGATCAAAGACACCGGAAACGAGCATCGGGAAGACTCCCTGAAGTTCTTCATCTACAACACACTTCCTGGCACCACGAGCGCCGCCGTTGAGAAAGCGGCTTTCCTGAAAGAGATCATTCTCGGTCAGGCAGAGGTCAAGGAGATCTCGCGGGACTTCGCGTTCGAGCTGCTTTCACACATGAAAGGCGGCCCGTCCGTCAAGGTGCTGATCGACATGGCGCTGGGTGACGATGCCGGCATCGCCACGGCTGCCGCCGAAGTCCTGAAAACGCAGGTCTTTTTGTATGAAGCGGATACCGACCGCCTGCAAGCCGCATACAAGGATGGCAGCGCAATCGCCAAGGGCATCCTTCAGAGTTATGCCGATGCCGAGTTTTTCACCAAACTTCCCGATGTCCCGGAAAAGATCGACGTCGTGACCTACGTCGCGGCGGAAGGGGATATTTCCACCGACTTGATGTCCCCTGGCGCCGAAGCGCATTCCCGCGCCGACCGCGAACTGCACGGCAAGAGCTTCATCTCGGAAAAGGC
>JAYNVG010000064.1:1002-4271 GCA_038100295.1 Thalassospiraceae bacterium | reverse complement strand
CATGCGCGCCAGACGGAAAAAAACACCGAAAGCTTCGGCAAGGGCGACGTGCGCGGCGTGATCGCGCCGGAAAGCTCAAACAACGCCAAGGAAGGCGGCGCGTTGCTGACGACCCTGGCCTTCGGTATTCCGGGCTCGACCTCGATGGCGCTTTTGATCATCGCTTTTGTCGGCGTCGGCATGAATCCCGGCCCGGATATGCTGACCTCGGAGATTCATTACATCTACATGATCATCTGGGCGCTTGTTCTATCGCAGATACTGGCTTCGGTCATATGCTGGATCATGGTCAAGCCGGCGGCCAAGGTCTGTTTTTTCCCGTTCTATGTCCTGGTGCCGATCATCGTTGCGCTGACGGTTCTTAGCGCATTCTCGGCACATTTCTCCATGTCGGACATCATCGCCCTGCTGGTGCTGTCGGCTTTCGGATACCTGATGAAGATAACGGGGTGGCCGCGGGCGCCGGTCGTTCTCGGCTTCGTGCTGGGCCAGAAGGTAGAGCTTTACCTGTGGCTGTCTGTCGCGCGCTATGACATGAACTGGATCACGCGTCCGGGCGTGCTGATTATCGGTGTTGTCGTTCTGGCGACGCTGATCTGGCCATTCTGGAACGCGGTCAAGCAAAGGCGCCTGGCAGCGCAGGGGGCGGTGTGATGGGGTATCGTTTCCGAATCACGGACCTGTTTACGATCTTTATCATTGGTGTTCTCGTAACCGCGGTCGCCGTCGCGTCGCAGTGGACCTTGCGGGCCTCGATCATCGTTCTGGTTCTGGGCAGCATTGGCGCCGTTCTGGCAACGCTCCAACTTCTGGTTGATGTTTTCGGGCGCCCGCTCGCCGAGGGCGCGGCGGCAACGCCGAAGTACGAACTGCCCACTTTCGACGCCGGTGATGCCCGGCAGACCTTCTGGCGTGTCGTCGAGATCTGGGCCTGGCTTCTGGGCCTTTTGGCGGCGATCCCGCTGATCGGCCTGCCGGTGGCCTTGCCGCTGCTGGTGCTGGTCTATATCCGCTTTTATGGCGGCAGCTGGACCGTCGCAATCACGCTGTCGGCGCTGATCCTTGTCTTTATTTACGGGGTTTATCAGCAGATCATGCACGTTTACTGGCCGGATTCGTATTTGGGGGATTGGCTATTTCCCGATTAATGGCAAACCCAGCGTCAAAACAGTCATCACAACAGGAACACAGGGGGAATTATGATTATTGATATCCACGCCCATTTTACGGCTCCGGACAAGCTGTTCGCCTATAAGGCGAACCTGCTGGCCTCCCGTGCGCGCCAGCGCGGTAAGCTCAAGCTTTCTGATGATTTGATCGTCGAGGCGCTGAACAAGGAAGTGCACGGTGGCGCTTCGCATCTGCAGCAGCTTGACGAGGTCGGCACGGATATTCAGATCATTTCGCCGCGGCCTTACCAGATGATGCATTCGGAAAAGCCCGAAAGCATCGTTCGTGCCTTCTGCGAAGCCTGTAACGATCTGACCGCGCGCCAGGTTGAATTGTTCCCGAACCGTTTTGTCGGCATGGCGTCTTTGCCCCAGAACATGGGGGTCTCGCCCGCCAACTCGATCGAGGAGCTGGAACGGTGCGTCAAGGAACTTGGCTTTGTCGGCTGTTTGCTCAACTCCGATCCCAGCGAAAACCTCGAGCCGCCTCCGGGCCTGGGGGACGAGTACTGGTACCCGCTTTATGAAAAGCTGGTCGAACTGGACGTTCCGGCGATGGTGCATGGAGCTGGTTGCCGCGCGCACCGGCACAACTACACGCTCAACTTCATCATTGAAGAAAGCGTCTCCATCATCAATATCCTCAGCTCCAAGGTGTTCGAGGATTTCCCCAAGCTCAAGCTGATCATCTGTCACGGCGGCGGTGCGATCCCCTACCAGATCGGCCGGTTCCGTGCGGCCCGTATCAAGGGCGGCCGGGCCAAGGAGACGTTCGAGGAAAGCTTCCGCAAGCTGTATTTCGATACCGCGCTTTATACGAAGGACGCGCTCGAAATGCTGTTCCACTGGGCGACCCCGGACCGTTGCATGTTCGGCACCGAACGTCCCGGCGCGGGCACCGCGAAGGATCCCGCCACCGGCGAGTGGATGGACGATACCCGTCCGTTGATCGAATCGATCGCCGCGTTGAGTGAATCCGATAAGAAGAAAATCTTCGAAGACAATGCTCGCAAGGTCTTCAACCTTAAAATCTGAACTTTGCCGGGGACGCGGAGCGATTCGCGCCCCCGGAAAGTGATTAAGCGTAATCAGGAGGCGTAATGGACAGTCAGGCTAAACCGGGCGCGCAACGCGGCGCGGCCGGTACGTCACAATCGGGGGATGTCGCGATCCGCCTTGTCGGCCTGTCCAAGACTTATCCGGGCGGGACCACAAAGGCCGTTGACGGCTTGTCGCTGGAGATTCGCGACGGGGAAATTTTCACCCTGCTGGGGCCGTCCGGTTGCGGCAAGTCCACCACGCTTCGCATGGTGGCCGGTCTCGAAGACCCGGACGAGGGCGATATCTACCTGCATGGCGTGCCGACGGTGCAGAGCGCGAGCGGGCTGTTCCTGCCGCCGGAAAAGCGCAACATCGGCATGGTGTTCCAGTCCTATGCCATCTGGCCGCACATGACGGTGGAGGAAAATGTCGGCTTTCCCCTCAGGGCCCGCCGTTTTCCGCGCTCCGAAATCGCCCCCCGGGTGGCCGAGGTCCTCGACCTCGTCGGCATGGCAGGCATGGAAAAGCGCCCCGGCCCCTTGCTGTCGGGCGGCCAGCAGCAGCGCGTGGCGCTGGCCCGCGCCCTGGTGACGGAGCCGCGGCTTCTGCTTCTCGATGAGCCGTTCAGTAACCTCGACGCCAAGCTGCGCGAGCAAATGCGGCTCGAGCTCAAGCAATTGCAAAAACGCCTCAACATCGCCGTTCTGTTCGTGACCCACGACCAGGTCGAAGCGCTGAGCCTTTCCAGCCGCATCGCGCTGATGAACCAGGGTGTCGTTCAGCAGCAGGGCGGCCCGCGGGAACTTTACGACTCGCCCGCCAATGAATTCGTCCGCGACTTCGTCGGCAAGACCCTCTTGCTGGAGGGTAAGGTCCAGGCGGCGAATCCGGGCGGCCAGTTGGCGGTGACCATAGATGGAGCCCCCGACTGCACCGTTTTTGCCCGCACGCCCGACCCGGAGGGGCTAACGTCGGGCAGCCCCGTCTTTATCGGCGTACGGCCCGTGGATATAGAGATCGTCGCCGCCACCGGTGATGCCGTACCCGCGGGTGCTCTGC
>JAYNVG010000064.1:0-992 GCA_038100295.1 Thalassospiraceae bacterium | reverse complement strand
GTCTATGGCAACCGTCACGACGCCATGCCCGAGGGTGGGCGTGTCTGGCTCAGGTTGCGTCCGGACGGCTATAGCGCCTGGTCATCCGATCAGGTGCACAATCTGGAAGTTTCGTGATCACGTCACCGCGTCAACGGTAACTAAATCAGGAGAAGTAAAATGATCCGCAAGCTGCTTACCGCCGGGACACTCGCCGCGGTCCTGCTCGCGCCCGCATTGGCAACCGCGGCCGACACGCCGGAAATGCAAAAACTGATCGCTGCCGCGAAAAAGGAAGGCAAGGTCGAGGTTATCCTCGGCGGGCAGATGCCCCGCCGTCTGCCGCCGGCCTTGCGCGTCTTTGAAAAGAAATACGGCGTCAAGGTCAATTACCAGACCGGCAGCAGCCGCCGTCATTCGGCGCGCATTCTCGCGGAAAGGAAAGCAGGTCGCTTTACCGCCGATGTGTGGATCGGCGGCGCCAATACCGGGCTCTCCATCCTGTTGCCCAACAAGATGATCGCGCCGATGGACAAGCTTCTGATCGACCCGGAAGTGACCGATCAGAAGAAGTGGTACCAGGGCAAGCACCACTACACCGACCCGGAAGGCCGTTATATCTTCACCTGGGGGGCCTCGCCTTCCTACATCATCATGTACAACACCAAGCTGGTGAAGCCGGAAGAGATCACGTCGTATTTCGATCTGCTCGATCCGAAGTGGAAGGGTAAGATCGTGTCCCGCGATCCGTCCAAGCGCGGTTCAGCGGCGTCCAGCCTGCCGATGATGCTCTACCCCAAGATCGGTCCGAAATGGTTTGAACGGTTTGCCACGGAAACCGACGTAACAATCGTTTCCGATTCGCGCCAGGGCGCGGAATGGGTGGCACTTGGCCGTTATGCCATCGGCCTGTTCGGCCTCAACACCCCGGCGGTGGACCTTGTCAAGCAGGGCTTCCCGGTCTCGGCCTATCTGCCGACCAGGCTGAAGGAAGGGGAGATCCTTTCGGCATC
>JAYNVG010000045.1:0-25176 GCA_038100295.1 Thalassospiraceae bacterium | reverse complement strand
TCGAACCTGTGACCTACTGATTAAAAGTCAGTTGCTCTACCAACTGAGCTAAGCGCGCCCAGGTCTTGATCGGCGCCGGAACAGCGTCCTGCCCGGAACCGCCGGGACATTACGGAGACGGCTCCGTATGGTCAACGTTCGATTTGCCGATTTTCGCAGTTTTTCCGCATCCGTGCCGCCTTGCGGGCGGCTCAGTCGTCGCCGCCGTCGGCATTAAGGCCGTCATCGGGGTTCTCGGCAAAGCGCGCGATCAGGCGTTCCTTGACCTCGGGCGTGACGAAATGGCCGATATCGCCCCCCAGACGGCCGATTTCCTTGACGAAACGTGACGAAATGAACTGGTTGCGCTCGGAGGCCATCAGAAACACCGTCTCGATGCGGTTGTCGAGCCGGGCGTTCATCGACGCCATCTGGAACTCGTATTCGAAGTCGGATACCGCGCGCAGGCCGCGCACGATCATCGACGCCTTCTGTTCATGCACGAATTCGACCAGCAGATTGTCGAACGGCACGATGCGGATTCGCTTCGCCGCCTCGGGCGACATGCGTGCCAGCGTGCCGTGCAGCAGTTCGACCCGCTCATCGAGCGAGAAAAGCGGCCCCTTGCCGATGTTGACGGCGACCGCCACCACCAGTTCGTCGACGATGCGCGTGGCGCGGCTGATGACGTCGACATGGCCGTTGGTCACCGGGTCGAAGGTGCCCGGATAGACGCCGATCCGCTTGTCACTCATGCTTCCGGCTCCTCTTCGGTCTCCCCGTCGTCGCCGTCGTCGTCTTCGTCGTCGCCAGCGTCGTCTTGGTCATCATCATAATCTTCTGCGGCTTCCTCGTCGGCGGGCAGGCCCGGGGCCGCGGCCGGCGGGATATCGCTGCCGACAACGGCGGCCTGCACCGCTTCGTCGTCATCCTCGTCGCCCTCGTCACCCTCGCCGTCGACGGCTTCGCGGACCCGGGATACGGAAACCACGTCCTCGCCGTCGGCGACGTTGAACAGGCGCACGCCGCGCGCGCCGCGGCCGACGATCGAGACCTGATCGACCGGGGTGCGGATGATCTGCCCGCCGTTGGTGACCAGGATCACCTGATCGTTGTCGACGACTGCGAACGAGGCGACGACATGGGCTTCGGCCTCGCCCTTGCCGCGATCCAGGTTGATCGCCGTGATGCCCTGCCCGCCGCGCCCGGAAATCCGGTACTCATAGGCAGACGAGCGTTTGCCGTAACCGTCCCCGGTGACGGTCAGGATGAATTCCTCGCGTTCGGCCAGGGCCGCGAACGCCGGTTCGTCCATGCGCGCCGCCAGTTCGGTGTCGCGGGCCTTGTCCTCGTCACGATCCGTGTAATAGGCATTCGGGTTGTGCAGGCGGCGATAGGCGTGCTCGGCCTGCAGATAGGCATCGCGGGTTTCGGTATCGATCTCGTTGTGGGTCAGCACCGACATGGCGATCACCTCGTCGCCCTTTTTCAGGCGGATTCCGCGCACACCGACCGAGGTACGGCCGGAAAACACGCGGACATCGGTGACCGGGAAGCGGATGCACTTGCCGCCCTTGGTCGACAGCGCGACGTCGTCGTCCTCCGAGCAGGTACGCACGCGGACCAGGGCGTCCCCCTCGTTCAGCTTCATGGCGATCTTGCCGTTGGCCATGACGTTGGTGAAATCCGACAGGCGGTTGCGGCGCACGTTGCCCTGCGCCGTCGAGAACATCACGAACAGGTCCTGCCAGCTCGCCTCGTCCTCGGGCAGCGCCATGGTGGTCGAGATCGTCTCGCCGGGATCGAGCGGCAAAAGGTTGATCAGCGCCTTGCCGCGCGCCTGTGGCGTGCCCACGGGCAGCTTGTAGACCTTCATTTTATAGACCATGCCGGTCGACGAGAAGAACAACACCGGCTGGTGGGTATTGGCGACGTAGACCTGGGAGACGAAATCCTCGTCGCGCGTCGCCATGCCGGCGCGGCCTTTGCCGCCGCGGCGCTGCGCGCGATAGGTCGAGATCGGCACGCGCTTGATGTAACCGGCGTTGGTCACGGTAACGACCATGTCCTCGCGCTGGATCAGATCCTCGATATCGTGCTCGTAGGCGTCTTCTTCCAGTGTCGTGCGGCGGTCGTTGGCGAACTTGTCGCGGATCACCTGCATTTCGTCGACAAGGATGCCGAGAAGTTTCTCGCGCGAGCGCAGGATTTCCAGGTATTCGGCGATGCGCTCGGAGATTTCCTTCAGGTCGTCGCCGATCTTGTCGCGTTCCAGCCCGGTCAGGCGGTGCAGGCGCAGTTCCAGGATGGCGCGGGCCTGTTCCTCGGACAGCCGGTACTTGCCGTCGACGACACCGCGCCCCGGCTCGTCCAGCAGCGCGATCATCGGCGCCACGTCGGCGGCCGGCCAATCGCGCGCCATCAGCTGTTCGCGGGCGTCCTGCGGGTCGGGGGCGTGGCGGATCACGGCGATGACGTCGTCGATGTTGGCGACGGCGACGGCCAGACCGGCCAACACGTGCGCCCGTTCGCGCGCCTTGCCCAGTTCGAAGATGGTGCGGCGGCGGATGACTTCCTCGCGGAAGGCGACGAACGCGGCGATGATCTGCTTCAGATTCATCTGCTGCGGGCGGCCTTCGTGCAGCGCCAGCATGTTGACGCCGAAACTGGTCTGCAGCGGCGTGAAGCGGAACAACTGGTTAAGCACCACTTCCGGCTCGGAATCGCGCTTGACCTCGATGACCACGCGCACGCCCTTGCGGTCGCTTTCGTCGCGCAGGTCGGAAATGCCCTCGATCCGCTTGTCGCGCACCGCCTCGGCGATGATTTCCACCATCCGCGCCTTGTTTACCTGATACGGCACTTCGTGGACGATGATGGCGAAGCGGTCCTTGCGGATTTCCTCGATCGAAGTGCGCCCGCGCATGACCACCGACCCGCGACCGGTGCGGTATGCCGACAGGATGCCGTTCTTGCCCATGACCAGGCCGCCAGTCGGGAAATCCGGGCCGGGGATATGATTCTGGATGATCTCATCGATGGTGATGTCGGGGTTTTCGATGTACGCGAAACAGGCGTCGATGACCTCGCCCAGGTTATGCGGCGGAATGTTCGTCGCCATGCCCACCGCGATACCGCCGGCGCCGTTGACCAGCAGGTTCGGGAAGCCCGCCGGCAGCACCTTCGGCTCGACCACGGTTTCGTCGTAGTTGGGCTGGAAATCGACGGTGTCCTTGTCGATATCCTCGATCAGTTCGTGCGCCGAGCGGTGTAGACGCGCCTCGGTATAACGCATGGCGGCGGCACGGTCGCCGTCCATGGAACCGAAGTTGCCCTGCCCGTCAATCAGCGGCAGGCGCATCGAGAAGCCCTGCGCCATGCGCACCATGGCGTCATAGATCGCCTGGTCGCCGTGCGGGTGATATTTACCCATCACGTCACCGACGATACGCGCCGATTTACGGTAAGGCTTGCCGGCTTCGTAGCCGCTTTCCTTCATCGAATACAGGATACGCCGGTGCACCGGCTTGAGGCCGTCACGGACATCGGGCAGCGCCCGCGAGACGATCACGCTCATCGCGTAATCGAGGTACGAACTGCGCATTTCGTCGATAATTGAAACCGGCGATATATCGTCGTGCGGAGTCGCCGGCGGGAGCGCTTCAGGCGTATCTGTCAATTTTTGTTTTTCGCTTTATTATCAGTTACTTAAGCGTCGATGCTGGAACGCGCTGAAAGCGTTCGTGATAGACCCCTGTTTGTAGCATTTTACATCCCCCCTCACAACCTCGGGGGGCCACAATTCGCCGTTTAAAATGTACTATCTTGAAAATGACTGACCAGTCAGTCACAATACATGAATGACCAAACAGCAACGCATCCTCGACGCCGCCATCGACATCTTCACGACCCGTGGCTTCGCCGACACCCGCATAGACGAGGTCGCCGAGCGCGCCGGGGTCGCCAAGGGCACCGTGTACCTGCATTTCGACAGCAAAGAGGCCCTGTTTCAGGCGGTCGTCGACAACGCCCTCGCCCCGATCCGCACCGCGCTTGAGCTCATGGACGGCGTCGGTCACGGCGACCCCGTCAACGCGGAAAGCCTGCACCGCTTTTACCAATCGATCTCCGGGTTCATCGAAACCGGCGTGCCAGGCGCGATCATGCGCCTGGTGATCGCCGAATCCGGCCGTTTCCCCGCCATCGCCGAAACCTATTACAAAACCATCATCGAGCCGGGCCTCGGCCATCTGACGGATATTCTCGACAAGGGCAGCAAGGACGGCACGTTCAACGGCGCCCTGATCCGCGACCATCCGATGGCGCTGATCGCGCCGGTGCTGCTTGCGGTGCTGTGGCGCGAGATGTTTCAGGAAATCCGCCCGCTCGATACGCAGAAATTCCTCCAGGTGTTCGCCGACATGGCGAGCCAGGGGCTGAACCCGCAAGGATCACGGCCATGAGACGATATACGGCCCTTTCACTGCTGACCTGTGCCGCCGTTATGCTCGGTGCTTGCGAAAAACCGCCCGAGAACGTGGTACCCGGCTACATCGAAGGCGATTATCTGTACATCGGCCCCGAGGACACCGGCCGCATCGCCGCGCTGGACGTCCGCGAAGGTGCGCATGTCGATGCCGGCGCCCTGCTGTTCCGGCTCGACAGCGGCGCCGAGGAAGCCGCGCTGGCCGCCGCAGAAGCGCGCGCCGCGTCGGCCCGGGCCAATCTTGCCGATCTGCAACGCGGTGCACGCCAGCAGCGCATCGACCTGCTCGGCGCCACCGTCAACCGCGCCGCCGCAGAACGCGATCTGGCGATAAAGGAACTGCACAGGGTGGAGGAGCTTTTCCTCGACGGGACCATCGCCGAATCCCGCCGCGATGCCGCGAAAACCTTGGCCGAAACCACCGAGGCACGGCTTCAGGAAGCCCGCAAGGATCTGGAACTGGCACGCCTGCCGGAACGCGACGACCGCATCGAGGCAGCCCGCGCCACGGCCCTTGCCGCCGAGAAGGACGCGGAAAACAGGCGCCGCCTCCTTGACCGCCGGACCGTGACCGCGCCCGCCACGGCGCTGGTCCATGAGGTGCTGCGCCGCCAAGGGGAAACCGTCCCGGCCGGCAGTGCGGTCGTTGCCCTGCTCCCCGACGATGCGCGCCGCGCGGTGTTCTTCGTCGCCGAGGCGGCCGTCGCCGGATTGCACATGGGCGACGATGTGGCGCTGAGTTGCGACAGCTGTCCGGACGGCCTCACGGCGCGGATCGACATGATTTCCAGCGAAGTCCAGTTCACGCCTCCGGTGATCTACGGCACCACCGAGCGCAAGCGCCTGGTCGTGCGCATCGAAGCCGCCATCGCCGCCGGTGCCGCGTCTTCGCTGAAACACGGACTGCCGATCAGCGTGTCCCTGCCGAAATGAACACTGATACGGATATCGCCATCCGGGCACAGGGTCTGAGCAAGCGCTTCGGCGATTTCGTCGTCGTCGAGAATCTCAACCTCACCGTCAGGCGCGATGAAATCTACGGCTTTCTCGGCCCCAACGGCAGCGGCAAGACCACCACCATGCGGATGCTCGCAGGTCTATTGGAACCCGATCACGGCAGCGGCCAGTGCCTCGGCCTCGACATCCGCCTGCAGCGCGATGCGCTGCGCCGGCGCATCGGCTACATGACCCAGCATTTCAGCCTGTACGGCGATCTGACGGTCGCCGAGAACCTGGAATTCGTCGCCCGTATCTACAACCTGCCCGAACCCGTGAAGACGGCCCACGAAGCCATCGCCGAGCTGGGGCTTGAGGGCCGCGCGGATCAGCTCGTCTCGACGCTCTCCGGCGGCTGGAAACAGCGTCTCGCCCTCGCCGCCGCGATCCTGCCGAAACCGGAACTGCTGTTGCTGGACGAACCGACCGCCGGGGTCGATCCGAAGGCGCGCCGGGATTTCTGGGAGCACATATACGAGCTGGCGGCGGGCGGCCTCACGGTGCTGGTCAGCACGCATTACATGGACGAGGCGGAGCGCTGCCACCGCATCGCCTATCTGGCCTACGGCAAGCTGCTGGCGGCGGGTGCCGGCAAGGACGTCATCGCCGGGTCCGGCCTTTCGGTGTGGGAAGTGACGGGGCCGCCCGACGGCCTGTCCGGACTGGCGGCGTCGCTCCGCGACTTGGACGGCATCACCATGGCGACCCCGTTCGGCACCCGGCTTCGCGTCGGTGGCCCGGACAAGGATGCCCTCGACCGGGCCACGGCGGCGTATCGCAGCGACCCTGAATATACCTGGCAGCCGTCACCGCCGTCGCTCGAGGATGTCTTCATCCATCTTCTGAAGGACGCGCGCGACGACCGCGCGGTGGACGCATGACGGCCGGCACGGCCCCCGCGCGTCCGGGTCGGCTGGGCGGTTTCCTCGGCCGTCTGCGGGCGATGATCGCCAAGGAATTCAAGCAGATGCGGCGCGACCGCATGACCTTCGCGATCATGATCGGCGTGCCGGTGATGCAGATCCTGCTGTTCGGGTTCGCCATCAATCTGGATCCGCGCAATCTGCCGACGGCGGTGGCGCTGGCCGATCACGGCCCGATGGGGCGCAGCGTCGTCGCCGCCATGCAGACCAGCCGCTATTTCAAGGTCACCCGCCAGGTCGCCAGCGGGGCAGAGCTGGAACCCCTTCTGCAAGCCGGCGAAGTCCAGTTCGGCGTCGAAATTCCGCCCGATTTCTCCCGGCGCATCGCCAGCGGAGAAACCGCGACGCTGTTGCTGATCGCCGACGACACCGACCCCGCCGCCGTCGGTGGTGCGCTCGGTGCCATCGACACGATCGTCGCCAGAGGTCTTGCCCGCGATCTTCGGGGCGCGCTGGCATCACGCCGGGACAGCGCCCCGCCCCTCGTCGATGTCGTCTTGCAGCGCCGCTACAACCCGACCAACAAGACCGACAAGGTCGTCGTGCCGGGCCTGCTCGGCGTCATCCTGTTCCTGTCGCTGTCGATCAACACCGGGCTTGCCGTGACTCGCGAACGCGAACGCGGCACCATGGAACTGCTGCTGTCCATGCCGGTCAGCCCGCTCGAGATCATGATCGGCAAGATTGTGCCGTACATCACCATCGGCGTGATCCAGTCGGCCATCGTGCTGCTCACGGCGCTTTTGCTGTTCGACGTGCCGATGCTGGGATCGCCGCTGTTGCTGATCGGCGCAATCGCGCTGTTCATCGTCGCCGTGCTGGCGATCGGCTATCTGATCTCGACCGTGGCCCGGACCCAGCTTCAGGCGATGCAGTCGACGATGTTCTTCTTCCTGCCGAACCTGCTGCTGTCGGGCTTCGCGTTTCCTTTCCGGGGCATGCCGGACTGGGCGCAGGTCATCGGCGAGGTCCTGCCGCTGACGCATTTCGTCCGCCTGATGCGCGGCATCATGCTGAAGGGCGCCGAATTACCCTCGCTGTGGCAGGACTTCGCCGCCCTCGCCGCCTTCACAGTCGTCGTCATGGTGATCGGGCTGCTGCGGTTCCGCCGCACGCTCGACTAGGCCCGGGCCAAGCCCGTTAAGCTACTCGTCAGGCTGCCGGTTTGCGGGCCTTGCGGGCGCCGTACCAGACGGCGGCCAGGAACGCCGCCGAGACCGGCACCGCGGCGATCATGTTGACCGCTGCCCAGCCCAGGGTTTCATGCAGCGCGCCCGACGCAAAGGCCGTCATCGCGACCAGGCCGAAAACCATGAAATCGTGAGCCGCCCGGGTCTTGGCGCGTTCCTCGGCGGTGTAGGATTCGGTCAGCAGCGTGGTGCCGCCGATGAACATGAAGTTCCAGCCCACCCCCAGCATGATCAGCCCGCCCCAGAAATTGCCGAACTCGATACCCGACAGCCCGGTACCGATGGCGCCGGCCTGCAGCACCGCACCGCAGGCGATGATATTCACGACGCCGAAACGCCGGATCAGGTTACCGGTGAAGAAACTCGGCAGGAACATGCCGACGATGTGCCACTGGATGACCGTCGCCGCATCGTTGAATTCGAAGCCGCAGAACATCATCGCCAGCGGCGTCGAGGTCATCAGCATGTTCATCACCCCGTAGCCGATGGTCGACGACATGGCGGCGACGATGAAGCCCGGTGTGCGCATGATCTCGAAGATCGGGCGCCCGGCGGTGCTGACGCCTTCGTATTTCGGCGTCGGAATGCGGGTGAACTGCAACAGAGTGATGGAAATCAGGCACAAGCCGATGATCGTGGCGAAACTGGCGGCGAACGTCGCGGCGCTGATGTGCGCCGTCCATTTCGCCAGTTGCGGGCCGAGAAATGCCGCCACCAGCCCGCCCGCCAGCACGTATGAAATCGCCCGGGCGCGGAACTGCTCCGTCGCCACGTCGGCGGCGGCGAAGCGGAAGTACTGCCAGACGGCATTGTGGATGCCCAGCAGCGCACAGCCGCAGATGAACAGCCAGAACGAGCCGATATAGATGGCATAGGCGGAAAGCGCGCCGCCGAACATGCCGAGCACCTGGCCGATGGTGAAGCCGGTGCGCTGGCCGACCCGGGCCATGAACAGCGAGGCCGGGATGGTCGACGCCGTGGTGGCGATGAACTGCACCGCCAAAGGCAGGGTCACCAGCGTCTTGTCGGGTGCCAGGATGACCCCGACCAAGGCGCTGATGGTCACCAGCATCGAGGTGCCGGACATCGCCAGCGCCTGACAGCAGGCCAGAATCAGGACATTGCGGCGCATATTGATCATGGGCAGGCCCTCTATTTGGCCATCCCCTCTCCCGGCGCTTCGCGCCACCCTCTCCCCAAGGAGAAGGGAAAAGAGCCGTATTGAACCGAGAGTTCCCTCTCCCTCGGGAGAGGGACAGGGAGAGGGGTCGTTAGAGTGTTAGTCTTGACGTCAGAACGGAATTTCGTCGTCGAGGTCACCGCCGGGGCCGCGTCCGCCGCCGCCCGAAGACGAGCCGCCGCTGTCGGGGCCGTCCCACGACGGGGGTTCGTTGTTGTCGCCGCCGCCACCGCCGTAGCCGCCACCACCACCACCGCCGCCACCGGCGGAATCCAGCATGGTGAGGACGCCGGAGAAGCGCTGCAGCACGACTTCGGTGGTGTATTTCTCGATGCCGTCGTTGCCGGTCCACTTGCGGGTCTGCAACGAGCCTTCAAGGTACACCTTGGAGCCCTTCTTGACGTATTTCTCGACAATGTCGGCGAGCCGCTCGTCGAACACGACGACACGGTGCCACTCGGTCTTCTCGCGGCGTTCGCCGCTTTGCTTGTCGCGCCATTGCTCGGAGGTGGCGACGCTCATATTGGCGATTTTCTGGCCCGATTGCGTGAAACGGATTTCCGGATCGCGGCCGAGATTGCCGACGAGAATTACCTTGTTAACTGAGCCTGCCATTTTTCCCCCGCTTGGATGAATTCGTCGGCACTATAAACGTTGAAGTTTGCGGAGTGGAGTCGTTTCCCCCCCGCCCGGACCGCATTTCCTGTGGATTGTTCACTGCTGTCGCGGCACCGGAAACGCCGATTCCTGGAAACCCTTGGCCTTGTCGATGAAATCGCGAGCCACCTGCAGAATCTCCGAATCGGGTTCCTCGAGCTTCACCAGCGCGGCGATCCCGATCTCCAGCAGCGCCATGCCGTATACGTACTGGCTTACGCCCTGATTTTGAAATGCAACAAGGGCGTCGGAAAGGACGATATCGGCCTTTTCGAACTCCTCGTTCAGCTCTTCACTCATGTAATTCTCCTCACTCTCCAATCGCTGTAGCGTCGCAGTCTCGTCACGAAACCCTTCGAGTCAACGTGACATATCCCTCATGTAAGGATCAGAGAGATTTTTTCACTCAAAACAACTTTTAATTGAGAACCCCCCGGTTTTAGCCGCCTTCAGCCGCGCATTTCGTGAAGTTATCCACGCCTCCCTTCTTTACCGGGGCCACGATCCCATATATCCATCGTCGGTTGAGCGTCAAATCTGCATCAAGACCAGGACAGAAATGGACACCATCAGCGTAAAAGGTGCGCGCGAGCACAATCTGCAGAACGTCAACGTGGACATCCCGCGCCACAGCCTGACGGTGATCACCGGTCTTTCCGGCTCGGGCAAGTCCTCGCTCGCCTTCGATACCATCTATGCCGAAGGCCAGCGCCGCTACGTGGAAAGCCTCAGTGCCTATGCGCGGCAGTTCCTGGAGCTGATGCAGAAACCCGACGTCGACACCATCGAGGGCCTCAGCCCGGCGATTTCCATCGAACAGAAGACGACATCGCGCAACCCGCGCTCGACGGTCGGCACGGTGACGGAAATATACGACTACATGCGCCTGCTGTTCGCCCGCGTCGGCACCCCCTACTCGCCGGCCACCGGCCTGCCGATCGAGGCGCAGACGGTCAGCCAGATGGTCGACCGGGTCATGGACATGCCGCAAGGTACGCGGCTGTTCCTGCTGGCGCCCATCGTCCGCGGCCGCAAGGGCGAATACAAAAAGGAACTGCAGGATCTGGCGCGGCGCGGCTTCCAGCGGGTGCGCATCGACGGCGAGATGTACGATCTCGAGGACGCCCCCGATCTCGACAAGAAATTCAAGCACGACATCGAAATCGTCGTCGACCGGCTGGTCGTCAAGGAAGGCATCGAAACGCGCCTTGCCGACAGCCTGGAGACCGCGCTCGGCCTTGCCGACGGCATCGCCTACGTCGATGACGCCGATGCCGACCAGACGGCCCCCCAGAAAGGCAAAAAGGGCGGCATCAAGGACCATGTCCCCGAAGGCCGTACCGTGTTTTCCGCCAAGTTCGCCTGCCCGATTTCCGGCTTCACCATCGACGAGATCGAACCCCGGCTGTTTTCCTTCAACAACCCGTTCGGCGCCTGCCCGGCGTGCGACGGCCTCGGCACCGAGATGTTCTTCGATGCCGAGCTGGTGGTGCCCGACGATTCCAAGACACTGGCGCAAGGGGCGATCCAGCCGTGGGCCGGATCGTCGTCGAAATACTACGTGCAGACGCTGGAAAGCCTGGCCAAGCACTTCGGTTTCAAGCTCGACCAGCCGTGGTCGAAGCTTTCGAAGAAGCACCGCGAAATCCTGCTGTTCGGTTCGGGCAGCGAAAACGTCACCATGAAGTACAAGGACGGCTCGAAAAGCTACGAGATCAAGAAACCGTTCGAAGGCGTGGTGCCCAACATGGAACGCCGCTGGCGCGAAACCGACAGCAACTGGGTGCGCGACGAACTGCAGCGCTACCAGACCATCGCGCCGTGCGACACCTGCCACGGCAAGCGGCTGCGCCCGGAAGCGCTGGCGGTCAAAATCGACGGCAAGGACATCTCCGACGTCTCCGATCTGTCGATCGAGGAAGCCGGCGACTGGTTCGCCGGGCTTGAGAAGACCTTGAGCGCCAAGCAGAACGAGATTGCGCGCCGCATCCTGCGCGAAATCAACGACCGACTGCATTTCCTGCGCAACGTCGGGCTGGAATACCTGACCCTGTCGCGCGCATCCGGCACGCTCAGCGGCGGCGAAAGCCAGCGTATCCGTCTGGCATCGCAGATCGGTTCCGGCCTGACCGGTGTGCTGTACGTGCTCGACGAGCCGTCCATCGGCCTGCACCAGCGCGACAACGAACGGCTTTTGAAGACGCTGGAGCGGCTCCGCGACATCGGCAACACGGTGATCGTCGTCGAACATGACGAGGATGCGATCCGCGCCGCCGACTACGTCATCGACATGGGGCCGCGCGCCGGGGTGCACGGCGGGCACGTCGTCGCCGCCGGTCAGCCCAAGGACATCCTGGCCTGCGAGGAAAGCCTGACCGGGCGTTACCTGTCCGGCAAGGAAGCGATCCCGATCCCGGCCCGCCGCCGCCCCGGCAAGAAGGGCCACAAACTGACCCTGACCGGTGCCACGTCCAACAACCTGCAGAACGTCGACGTCTCCCTGCCGCTCGGCACCATGGTCTGCGTCACCGGCGTATCGGGCGGCGGCAAGTCGTCGCTGATCATCGAGACACTGTACAAGGCGCTGGCCCGCAAGCTGATGAACGCGCGCGAGATACCGGGGCCGCACGACGACCTCAAGGGTCTGGAATTCGTCGACAAGGTGGTCGACATCGACCAGAGCCCGATCGGCCGCACGCCCAGATCGAACCCGGCGACCTATACCGGTGCCTTCACACCGATCCGCGACTGGTTCGCCAACCTGTCCGAGGCCAAGACCCGCGGCTACAAGCCGGGCCGATTCTCGTTCAACGTCAAGGGCGGGCGCTGCGAAGCCTGTCAGGGTGACGGCGTGATCAAGATCGAAATGCACTTCCTGCCCGACGTCTATGTCGAATGCGATGTCTGCAAGGGGGCGCGCTACAACCGCGAAACGCTGGAAATCAAGTTCCGCGGCAAATCCATCGCCGAGGTGCTGGACCTGACCGTCGACGAGGCCGCCGACTTCTTCAAGGCCGTCCCCTCGATCCGCGACAAGATGGTGACGCTGCAACGTGTCGGGCTGGGCTACATCCATCTCGGCCAGCAGGCGACGACGCTGTCCGGCGGCGAGGCGCAGCGCGTCAAGCTGGCCAAGGAACTGTCACGCCGCGCCACCGGCAAGACCGTCTACATCCTCGACGAGCCGACGACCGGGCTGCACTTCGACGACGTGCGCAAGCTGCTCGAAGTGCTCGACGCGCTGGTCGAACAGGGCAACACGGTGATCGTTATCGAACACAATCTGGAAGTCATCAAGACCGCCGATTACATCGTCGATCTCGGCCCCGAGGGCGGCCACAAGGGCGGCCACATCGTCGCCCAGGGCACGCCGGAAGACGTCGCCAGGGTCAAAGAAAGCTATACCGGCAACTATCTCGCCCCCTACCTCGCCACCAAGCGAACCAAGAAAAAGGCGTCGTGAGCGCACACGACGCACGCGCCGTCCACCTCCGCGAGCTGAAAGCCGCCAAGGCCGAGTTCGAGCATCAGTTGCGGCGCTATGCGGATGCCGCCGAACGCAACGGCGGCGTGCTCGGCTCGTCGGAAGAGGATGTGAAGCGGATCAGAAAGAACCTCGCCGATATCGATGCCGAAATCGCCGAAATCGACGCCTCTTTAAAATAAGCGTCTATCCCGGACGGGCCGCAGGCACGATCCGGGCCCCATGGCGATATCTGCAACTTGTTCAAAATGGGTCCCCGCCTGCGCGGGGATGACGATGGGGGTGGAAGCGGACATCCTTCTCCCCGGGGAGAGGGTGGCGTACATCAACACGCCGGGAGAGGGGCAATATCAGCCAAATTCCTGCCCCATTCACCGGGTCTTTTACCGGCGCATCGGGCATGGAATACTCGCGCAGATCAGGAGGCACCCCGTGTCAGAAGAATACTCAGCCGATTTTCACGAAAAGCTCGACGCCGACGCCCTGCTGGCGATCCGCGCCGAAGCGCAGGACACCATCCGCAACTACGACACCAAGGCGGAAATCTGCGGCGTCGGTTTCATTCTCGCCCTCGGCATCGTCAAGCAGGCCGGCGACAGCATTCCGGTGCCGATCGAATACGCCTCGTTCTACGTGCTTGCCGGCTGGCTGATCATCGTCATCCCGATCATCATGTTCGCGCTGGTACTGTACCCGTCGCGCATCGACAAGATCGACAAGCAGAACCGGCCGCACAACGTGCTCGGCGTGATGTACTTCAACGCCGCCAGCTTTCCCGACGTCGCCAGCTACGGGGAAGCCGCCCGCAAGTCCGACTGGGCGATGGAAATCCTTTATGAAATCACCAAGGTCTCGATGATCCGCGACAAGAAACGGACCCGCTTCCTGCGTGCCCTTTACTGGGCCGCAGGCTCGTTCTGTGTGCTGTTCGCATCACAGATGGTCCGCGCCAACGGAGTGTTCCATTAATGCCGAAATCGAAGTTTCGTCCCGACGTCACCGTCGACTACCTGAAGGGCCGCGCCAAGGGATACCTGCCCGAATACATGGGGGTCGAACCGCTTGAGATCGCCGAAGGCCGGCTTGTGTCGCGGCTCGTCATCAAACCGCATCACACGGCGCCGAACGGTTATCTGCACGCCGCCTCGGTGATCTCGCTGGCCGACACCACGTGCGGCTATGCGACGCTGGCGCACATGCCCGAGGGCGGCCAGAACTTCACCACCATCGAGCTTAAATCCAACCATCTGGGCACGGCCCGCGACGGCAGCATCATCGCCACGGCGACGGCCCAGCACCTGGGCAGCTCGACGCAGGTCTGGGACGCCGAAGTGACACACGCCGAAACCGGCAAGACCATCGCCCTGTTCCGCTGCACGCAGATGATTCTTAAGTAAAAAGCTGCGACGCGCACACCGCGCCGTCGCTTGCATGCGCTTTCCCGGACGCGCCGCAGGCACGATCCGGGACCCATGGCGCGGTCCGTGTGAAGCTGAAATGGGTCCCGGCTCAAGGCCGGGAAACGGAATGGCTGTCAGCGCCCGAACATCGAACGCAGTCCGCCGAACACGGCACGGAACAGGTTGCCGATACGTTCGATATCGGACGAGCCCTGCTTCAGGCGGTCCTGCAGGCTGGCGCTGTCCTTGTCGGCACGAAAATCCTTCGACAGCTCGAAGCCCCGGTTCAGGTTGATGATCTTGGCGCCGTCGGACAGTTCGACGGTGTCGTGGATTTCGCGGCCCTTGGGCGTGTAGGCAGGCTGCCTGCCCTGACCCGACGCGGCGGCATTGTCCTGGCGGCGTCCGAGCAGTTGCTGAAGCAGGTTCTGCTGTGCCGTGTTGCGCTGTGAAATCTCGACCATGCGCGGACTATACGCCTAAAACTGTTCCCGGGATATGCAATTCATCACAGTTCATCCTTCGAGACGTGCCTGCGGCACTCCTCAGGATGCGGTTATTTATTTCACCTCATCCTGAGGAGCGGCGAAGCCGCGTCTCGAAGGATGAGCGCTAGCTCTAAAGCCAGTCCGGGTTGTCGTCGTCGGCGCCCAGCGGCCGGGGCGCGAAATAGATCCTGGCCGGCGTCTTCGACAGCTTGATCGGCGAGCCGACAAGGCGCACCGGGCCGACAGTGTCATGTTCGACTTCCGTGACCATGCCGCGCTCGGCCAGTTCCGGCGCTTCTATCACCTGATCGACGGTGCGGATCGCCCCGGCCGGCAGACCTTCGGCATGGAACGCCCTGAGCCAGTCGTCCCTGCCACGGGTGCGGAAGGTGACCTCCAGCACGTCATACAGCGCGCGGCGGTTCTCGACGCGGGCCGGGTTGGTGGCAAACCTGGGATCGTCGGCCAGCTCGGGATGGCCCATCGCCTTGCACAGCTTGCGGAACTGCCGGTTGGCGCCGATCGCCAGGGCAATCAGAAAATCGGCGGTTTCGAACGGCCGGTACGGACACACCGTCGGGTGATCGTTGCCGAGACGCGGCGGCCGTTCGCCGGTCATCAGGTACGCCGCCGCCTGGTTGGCGAGCAGCGTCACCGCGCTGTCCAACAGCGAGATATCGACGTCCTGCCCCTCGCCGGTCTTTTCGCGATGATACAGCGCCGCCAGCACGCCCTGCGTCGCGTATTGCCCGGCGACCATGTCGGTGACCGCGGCGCCGACCTTCATCGGCTCCGTGTGCTCGTCGCCGATGATCGACATCAGCCCGCTTTCCGCCTGAATCACGAAGTCGTAGCCGGCACGCTCGGACATGCTGCTTTGGCGCCCGTAACCCGATACCGAACAGACGATCAGGCCCGGGTTGTCCTTGCGCAGCTCGGCCGGGTCGAGACCGAACTTCTCCAGCGTGCCCTTGCGGAAGTTCTCGACCAGGATATCCGCGCCCAGTGCCAGGCGCCGCACCAGCGCCCGCCCCTCGTCGGATTTCAGATCGACGACAACGCTCCGCTTGTTGCGCCCGGCGACCATGAAATACGCGCTTTCGCCGTTCTTGAACGGCGGGCCGAAATGGCGCACGTCGTCGCCCTCCGGGCTTTCGATCTTGATCACATCGGCGCCCAGATCGCCCAGCACCATGGCGCACCACGGCCCCGCGAGGACGCGTGAAAGATCGAGAACCTTGATACCGTGAAGCGGCCCCGGGGCCTTCGAGGTGTTTGACATGGGCGCGAGTTTATCCGCTCGCCTGCGTAAGGCAATGCCCGCGAAACGCATACCAACTGATGATTGCCGCGCCGCCGCCGCCGCGATAGAGTCAAATAACCTTATTTTGGGAGGGGATATATTGGCGGACGAAGACGACCCGCCGCCACGCCCGTATCAGGGTGACGGCACGGCAATGCCCTTTGCCCGGCGCATCAACACGCTCAGCACCAACGAGCCATGGCAGTGGCTGGCGATGGGGTGGGCCGACATGCGCCGTCTCAGGGGGATCAGCCTGATCTACGGGCTGATCTTCGTGGTGCTCGGCTACGGCGTGACCATCGGTCTCTACCGGCTCGGCTATCATTACCTGATCTGGCCGATGAGCGCCGGGTTCGTTCTGGTCGCGCCGGTGTTCGCGGTCGGCATCTACGAACTCAGCCGCCGTCTGGAGGAAGGCGAGCCGGCGACCTTCATGAGCGCCCTGACCGCGTGGCGCCGGGCGCCGGGCCGCATTCTCGGTTCCGGGCTGGCGATGGCGTTCTTCCTCATCCTCTGGGTGCGCTCGGCGGCGCTGATCTATGTCATCAACTTCCCGCACGGCATGCTGACCATCGACAAGCTGCTGCACACGACGCTGTTCTCCATCGACGGCCTGACCTTCCTTGCCGTCGGCACGGTGATCGGCGCGGTGTTCGCGGTCAGTGCGTTTCTGGTCAGCGCGGTATCGCTGCCGATGATGCTGGGCGAGCGCGCGGATTTCCTGCCGGCGATCCTGACCTCGATCTTCGCGGTGACGAAGAACCCCCTGCCGATGGCGGTGTGGGCCGGGATCATCATCGTCGTCACCGGCGTCGGCATGGCGGCGGCGATGATCGGCCTTGCCGTGACCCTGCCGCTGATCGGGCACGCCACGTGGCACGCCTACAAGATGCTGGTGCGTGCCGAGCCGCCCGAGAACCGGACGAGGTAATTCATGGAACTGCCCCACTTCGGCCCCGACATGATGTCGTAGCTGGCCGAAGTGACGGATTACCAACTGGCGGAAGACGGCAAACGTGTCAACTTCTGACACTGCGCGTCACCCCGGCGAAGGCCGGGGTCCAGTCAAAGCATTACCAGGATGAACCACAGAGGCACAGAGTAGGAAGCAGACCGACTACCTCTGTGTCCTCGGAGCCTCTGTGGTTTATTCATTTCAGGGGTAGGCCTGGATTCCGGCCTTCGCCGGAATGACGGCAAAAGTGAACCTAAGCCGCTACCTCGACGCCCAGCACGTCGCGGGCAAAGCCGGGATAGGTATCGGCGACCTCGACCCCGACGGAGGAACGCAGCAGCGCCAGCCGGTCTTCCTCCGGCGCCGGCGTCTCTGTGACGGTATCGGGCACGTCGAAGTCGAAGCCGGTATTGTCCCGCACCTCTTCCAGCGTGCGCCCGGGCGAGACGCTTTCAAGACGAAAGCGGCGGCGGTCCCGATCGAAAGCCATGACGCACAACTCGGTGACCAGATACTTCGGCCCGCCCGGACGGTGCACGTCCGGATCGGAACCCCCCGGCGCCGAGATGAAATCGACCTTCGGGACAAACACGCGCCGCGAATGCTCGGGCCGGAACAGGATCACCTTGGGCACCGTGAAATACATGAACGCCGAGCCGAACGAGCCGGGAAAGCGCTTGTCGACCTGCGGATAGTCACCGGTGCCGACGAGGTTCAGGTTGGCCTCGCCGTCGATCTGCACACCGCCCAGGAAGAACACGTCGATACGGCCCTGCCCGGCGGCGTCGAAGATTTCCCGCCCGCCGTCGCAGAACGGATTGGTGGCCTTGCCGTGGATCAGCGAAACCCGTGGCCGTCCGCCGTTGACCTTGCGCGCCAGCAGTGCCGCCGCGCCGGGAATGGGCGATGCGGCACCGACGGCGACGTGGCGCACGTCCGGCGTTTCCAGCAGACGGGCAATCGTCGTGATCAGGAATTCGTCGCGGGAATAGCTCACTCGGCGGCCTCTTTGGCGGCGAACACGCTGCGCTGCAGGTAGGCCTGAAAGCCCTCCTCGGTGCGTGCCTCGCGGGCATAGGCGGCGATCTCGTCGGCGTCGGGGCTGTAATGTTCGACCAGCCCCATCGGCTTCGCGCCCATCTCGGCGCGGGCCAGCGCGGTGACGTAGAAACCGGGCAGCGCACCGGCGGCGGTGGCTTCGGAGGCAAGCAGGCTTTCGTCCTGAATTTTCTCGACGGTTACCAGAAGCGTCTTCGCCGCGTGCGCGATGGTCGCCAGTTCGCGGCGGCGTCCGATCCACACGTTGCCGTCCCTGTCCGCCAGTGGGCTGTGGATGATGGCGATGTCGGGGCTGATCGCCGGGATCAGCAGGATGCGCCCGCATCCCTGCCCCATCGGATCGTCGACCACTTTCCAGTCATCGCGATGTTTCAGGATGTCGGAGCCGATGATGCCGCCGAGCGGCATGAACGGCACGCCCTTTTCCGTCGCCTGCAGCGCGGTGTGGATCGCCGGGCATGTGCTGTCGATGACGCGGACCGCACCGCTTTCGACGGCGGCGGAAAACCGGGGCGCGGGACCGGCCTCGCCCAATGACACGGCGGCGCATTCGACGGTCTTCACACAGCCGGCGCCGATCAGCATGTCGGCGGCAAGCCCGTTGATCGGCACGGTCAGGATGTGAAGGTCCCTGACGCCCCTGCGGATGATCGCCCGCACCAGCGCCATCGGCACGAAACTGTATTCCGGCGGCAACGCCAGCATCGCCCCGTCCGGCACCTGGGCAGCCAGGGCGTCGACGTCATCGAGATAATTTGTCATGCGCGGATTTTAGGATGGCAAATGCGTCTTGGCACGGAAAAATCCATTGCCCCTCTCCCGGCGCGCTGACGCGCACCACCCTCTCCCGAGGGAGAGGGGTGAGCATGCGTGAGTCCCCTCTCCCTCGGGAGAGGGACAGGGAGAGGGGTCAAGCGGCGCGTTCAGGAGCCCGGCTTGACCGCTTTCCAGTAATCCGTGTTGACGTTCATCATCATGCCGTCGAGGCGCTGTTCGAGGCAGCGGCGCACGCTGAAGAACCGCCCCTGCGAGGTCCGGTACTGGCAATAGCCGAGCACATCGGCGGCGCGGTGCATGCCCGACCCGATGGATTCGCGCGGACTTTCGTTGAACGTGTTCTGCCACAGGTTCTCGCGGTCGTGTTTCGCCATGCGGCCGCTCGACGGGGTTTCGCTGAGCAGGCGGCTGACGACCTTGATCGCTTCGACCTCTGTGCGGTGCAGCTTGAAGATACGATCGGCGACCGGTTGCAGCGAGGTCATCGCGAATTCGATTTCCTTGTCACGGATCGGGTTCGGATCGCCGGCAATCGGCATCGGCACCAAAAGGCCGCTGGCGGCGACCTTCAGACCCTCGGCCTTGAGGCCCCGCGACGCCAGATCCCTGTTCGAAAACTCGATGCGGGCAGAGGTATAGCCGCGCTCCGATCTGATCTTGGCGGACTGCAGCGTGACATCGGTCAGACTGCCCGCGGCATCGCGCGCGACGATGCGGAACTTCGACAGATCGTGAACGGTATAGACATAATGCCGGTCCGGCGTGTCGCGTTCCGACTGCAGGCAGAACGTCGTCAGATCGACGGCGCAGGTCGGCCCTTCGCATTGCAGCTTGAGCGGTGCCGCCGTCGCCACCACGCCCAGCAACTGCGGTGCCGCTTCGGCGGTCAGCGGCAGCGCCAATAAGCCGAGAGCGGTGAGCAGTGTTTTTGTGAAACCGTGCATACTTCGCCTCCTCAAATCGGTATCGACCGGGCGGGCGCATCCTGATCACCGGCGCCTGACGGCCATCCATTGGCGGGTACTCTAACACATATTTTGGCGGTTGTCGGCCCGATCAAGAAATTGCCGCGATTGCGCACTGCTGCCGGCATCGGGGTGCGATCAAAGGTAGCAGCGGAAATTGTATCAGGCGCTTTAACAATTCTTGACAAAATGTGGCTGGAGCGGTTGCCGCCGTGCGCCTATTCCTGAACCCTGCCGGATACGGCAAGTATCGGGAAATACGTCCTTTTACGTATTTCATGACATGCCCGGTCGAAGTGCGATAGCATAACGGCGCGGGCTCGGAACATGGGGGAAAACATGGCATCCAAAAGCGATTTCGATCCTGAAGAATGGAAAAAGGTTGCATCCGCGCCGATCATCGCCGCGGCGGTGATTTCGGCATCCGACGATGTCGGCGACGACATGGATTCCGAGGAAGAGGAAATCGAGGCGTTCAAGGAGTCGCTCGTCAAACTGCGCAAGAAATACGGCAAGATTGCCCTGGTCGCCCAGGTGCTCGACGACATCGAGGACGAGGGCACCGGCGAGTTCGACGCCCTGTTCAACGCCATCGGCGCCTCGGCATCGCATGAATCGCCGCTTGAGGACCGGGTCAAGGCCATCGGCGAGGCCGGCGACATTCTTGAACGCGTCGCTGACAAGAAGGAAGCGAAAGAGTACAAGAAGTTCCTGATCGATGCGGCGACCGCCGTTGCCTCGGCGTCGAAGGAAGGGTTCTTCGTGTTCGGCAGTTCGATCAGCAAGAAGGAAGAGTTCTATCTGCGCAAGATTCAAAGCGCACTGAAGATGTAGGGGAACGGGGTGACGCAAACGGGGGAATTCAGCGAAGACGAATGGCAGTCGCTTCGGCGCTTGCCGCTTGTCGCCGCGTCGATCATTTCAGCCGTCGATTACTCGACCATGTCCGAAAGCAAGGAATACGAGGCGTTCGCCGACTTCATCCGCAAGTCTTCCGAAAAACGCCGGCAATCCGACTTCGTCGCCATGATTCTCGACGAAACGGTGGCCGCCGACCTGCAGACCTTCCAGTCGCTGTGCACCAGCGTCGCCAATGCGATGAGTGGTGAAAAACCGGTTGACCGCGCCCTGGCAGAAGCCGGGGACATCGCCAGGATGCTCGACCAGCGGCTCGATAAAAAGGCTGCGCGCGCCTACAAGGAATTCATGCTCGACGTGGCGCTGGCGGTGGCCCGCGCGCACAAGGAAAGCGCCCTGCCCTTCGCCAGCCCGATCAGCACCGTCGAGGATTTCCACATCCGCCGCCTGTCGGTCGCGCTCGGAGTTTAAAAACGCATGGACCCTGAAACGAGTTCAGGGTGACGTGCAGATAAAGCAGATAAATCAACGCCGCCCCGAACACGCGGCACCTATGGAACTGCGTCAATCGTCCTCTTCGTCCTCGAAGGCTTTGGGCAGGTCGATGGCACCGCGGCGGTCGGTATTCTCCAGCCTGGCGCCGCGCAGGTCGGCACCGGTGAAGATCGCATCGGTCAGCAGCGAACCCCGAAAATCGGCATCGCGCAGATCGGCCTCGGTGAAGTCGCACTTGGTGAAATCGGCGTTCTTCAGGTTGGCGCCGTTGAGCAACGCGCCCTTGAGCTTGGCGCTGTCCAGATTGGCGCGCCATTCGCCGCCGCCGGCACGGGTCGACACCATGACCTCGCTGAGGTCGACCGCCACCATGTTGGCGCCGGTCAGGTTGGCGCGGCTGAATTTCGAACCGCGCAGGTCGGCACGCGCAAACACCGCGCCGCGCAGATCGCAGTACGAAAAATCCGCCATCAGGCATTCCGCCTTGGACATGTCGCAGCCCTTCATCGTCGCCAGCGAGAAATCCGCCGCCGACAGGTTGACCCCCGACAGATTGTGGTTGGACAGATCGCTTTTCGACATCACCGCGCGCTTGCCTTCCTTGCCGTTTGTCTTCATCCACGCGATGTGCTGGGCGATGATGTCCTTCATCGACAGGTCGGCCGCCTCGATGCTCTTGGCGATTTTCGCTTCCGACAGGTCGACCTTGGAAAAATCGACGTTGTCGAACATCGCGCCGATCAGGTCGGCGCCGGAAAGATCGGCGCCGTCGAGCGTGGTGCCGGTGAAGATCGCGCCATGGAACACCGCGCCCGACAGGTTGGCGTCGGTAAAGTCGGTACCTTCGAGATTGCAGCCGGTCAGGTTCGACAAAGACAGGTTGGCGCGCACGAACTTCGCGTTCTTGAGATTGCAGTCGGTCAGGTCGGTCTGCACGATGACGCTGTCGGAAACCTTGGCGCCGCTCATGTTGGCGCCGCGCACCTTGGCCTTTTCCATGCCCGGCGTGGCTTCGTTCTTGTTCAGGGGCATCAGGTCGCCCTTTTCACCGGAGCGCAGCAGGACACCGTCGCGCATGTCACAATCGACAAGGCTGGCCAGCGTCAGGTTGGCCCCTGCGAGGCACGCGCCGCGGATGTCGGCACGGTCGAGATTGGCGCGCACCAGAATGGACCCCCTGAGATCGCAGGCGAACAGGTTGGCTTCCTGAAACTTGGTTTCCTCGAGATCGCAGTTGCTCATGATTGCGCCGACCAGATCGGCACGGCTCAGATCGCGGCCGCTGAAATCCAGATACGACAGATCCATCATCGCGAACTTGGCGCGCTCGCCGCCGCGTGTGCCCTTCAGGAATTCCTCATGCACGTCGACGATGGCGTCCGCTTCCTGTTGCGTCAGCTTTTTCCACTGGCTTTGCTCTTCTTCGTTTCTTGGCGCCATGGCGCGTATCCATCCATTTCAGAAAACGGCATATGCGGGCGGCCGGCGGCACGCTGGACAATGCAGGCCATCGACTATAAACACCGCGCGCATTGCAGTCAGTGTTTATGCTCACTAGGCTCTGTATTGTCGTTGCCAACCCTTAAACAGCGATTAACCGGATAAAGATGGATATCAACGATTTAACGGACCCCGTTCATGTGATCGGTGCCGGCCTCGCCGGATCGGAAGCCGCCTGGCAGATCGCCAGCGCCGGCGTGCCGGTGGTGCTGCACGAAATGCGGCCGATCCGCAAAACCGATGCGCACCACACTGACGGCTGCGCCGAGCTGGTGTGTTCGAATTCGTTCCGCTCCGACGACTTTGAGACCAATGCCGTCGGCCTCTTGCACGAGGAAATGCGCCGCACCGGCTCGCTGATCATCCGTTGCGCCGACAAGCACCGGGTCCCGGCCGGCTCGGCGCTGGCCGTCGACCGCGATGCCTTTTCCGCCGAGGTAACGCAAATCCTCGAAACGCATCCGTTGATCATCCTTGAGCGCGGCGAAGTCGCGGGCCTGCCGCCCGAAGACTGGTCGAGCGTGATTATCGCCACCGGCCCCCTGACGTCACCTGATTTGACGAAGGCCATACTCAAGGTCAGCGGCGAGGACCAGCTTGCGTTCTTCGACGCCATCGCGCCCATCGTCTACAAGGACAGCATCGATTTCGACGTCGCCTGGTTCCAGTCGCGCTACGACAAACCGTCCGCTGGCGGCGACGGCAAGGACTACATCAACTGCCCGATGACCCATACCCAGTATGAGGATTTCATCGACGCCCTGATCGCCGGCGAGAAGACCCAGTTCAAGGAGTGGGAAAAGGACACCCCCTATTTCGAGGGCTGCCTGCCGATCGAGGTGATGGCCGAACGCGGCCGCATGACCCTCAGCTTCGGACCGATGAAGCCGGTCGGGCTGACCGATCCGAACAATCCGGACCGCAAACCTCACGCCATCGTACAGCTGCGCCAGGACAACAAGCTCGGCACCCTGTTCAACATGGTGGGTTTTCAGACCAAGCTGACCTATGGCGAGCAGAAACGCATCTTCCGCATGATTCCGGGGCTGGAAAACGCCGAATTCGCGCGGCTCGGCGGCATTCACCGCAACACCTTCATCAATTCGCCGAAGCTGCTGGACCCGCTGCTCAGGCTCAAGGCCGATCCCCGGCTGCGCTTCGCCGGACAGATCACCGGCTGCGAGGGCTATGTGGAAAGCGCCGCCGTCGGGCTGATGGCCGGGCGCTTCGCCGCCGCTGAACGGCTCGGGCTCGCACCGACGGCACCGCCGGAAACCACGTCGATGGGGGCGATCCTCAACCACGTCACCGTCGGCGCCGACGCCGACACGTTCCAGCCGATGAACGCCAATTTCGGCTTGTTCCCGCCGCTGGACACCGACCATCTGCCGAAAAAACAGCGCCCGCGCGGTCGTGACCGCAAGATCAAGCTGTCCGAACGCGCCCTTGCCGACCTCGCCGTCTGGCTCGACGGCAACGCCCTGCTGGCGGCGGAGTAACCCCCTCTCCCGGCGCGCGATGCGCGCCACCCTCTCCTAAGGGAGAGGGTTCATGCCGTCTTTTCCCTCTCCCCTGGGAGAGGGAGGTTCCCGCGCGCATGGCGCGTGGGAGGGAGAAGGGCTGATGTGACACACCCCACCCCTTGTGCCGACCGCTAAATCTTTGATGCCTAACCGAATTAACACACGACATGATGTGTGTTTTTCGCCCTTCGGCATGTCTAAAAGTTAAAATTCGGTGTATATTTGACGCAGAAGCGATTCCGCGCGGCAAAGTCTGGGAACTGCCTTTGAAACGACATGTTTTCAACGTCTTATCGGTGAAGGAGGCAGCGTATCTGAAACAGTGCCGATGAACACGCGACCCTCTTACCCACGACAGCTTGCGCCTCCGGGATACAGATCGCGATTCCCGGCGTTTTTGCGCGCCTTCGTGTTGCTGGGCGCGCTGTTGCTGACCGCCATGCCGCTCGTCGCGCAAAGCCCGAACGAGGCCCTGTTCAACGCCGTCGAGGTCAACGACATCGACGCCGTCGAGGCCGCCATCGCCGCCGGCGCCGATCTTGCCGCCAAGAACCCGGACGGCATGACGCCCGCCGATGTCGCTGTCGATCTCGGCCACTTCCGCATCGCTCACCTTCTGCTGTCGAAGCGCACCCAGGCCACGGCCGGTGATGCCAAGCCGCGTGTTTCGGAAAACATCAAGGAAGCATTGAGCCAGCCGCGCCGCCGCGTCGCCGCGCCGGACCCGAAACTGTCCGACCTGGTGCCGCCGAAAAAACCAGCCCCGCAAATGGCGGCGCCTGCTGCTGATACAGCCGCTCCGGAGACGCCTTCTGAGACCATGGCCGAGCCGTCGCCCGCGCCGGCACCGATGGACAAGCCGGCAGAAGACACCAGAACCGCCGACAGCCCGGCACAAATGAAAAAGGGGCTGACATAGATAAGCTCGAAGTATTCATATCTTTGCCCATTCGACTAG
>JAYNVG010000044.1:0-25210 GCA_038100295.1 Thalassospiraceae bacterium | reverse complement strand
CGGTCAACGCCGAGGATTTCCCGGCCTTCATCGTCAACCGCATCCTGCTGCCGATGATCAACGAGGCGATCTACACGCTGTACGAAGGCGTCGGTTCGGTCGATGCCATCGACACCGCCATGAAGCTCGGCACGCACCACCCGATGGGGCCGCTCGAACTGGCCGACTTCATCGGTCTCGACACCTGCCTGGCGGTGATGCACGTGCTGCACGACGGTCTGGCCGACACCAAGTACCGCCCGTGCCCGCTGCTCGTGAAATACGTCGAAGCCGGCTGGCTCGGCCGCAAGACCGGCCGCGGGTTCTACGACTATTCCGGCGATACACCGGTGCCGACGCGCTAAGCCGTCGCGCTAGCGTTTACGAGAGACGCATTCGAAAAGGCTCCGGCAACCGCCGGGGCCTTTTTTGTGGGCGGCGTTCAGGCGAGAAGACCGAACGCGTGCATATACCGGATGCCTTGACCGCTTATCAACCGATTACAGGCAAGTTCGTATTTGCGGATGGCTCCGCTTCTGACCCAAGGCGGACATTGCGGCCTTTACGGGCTTTGAATGCAAAGAAGCCCCATCCGACAGTCCGGACGGGGCTTCTGTTTCTGGTGTTAAGCCGCCATTTCCTGAATGAAGCGCGTGAGATCGATCTCTGCCTTTTTGGCATTGGGGTCAAGAAAGTCGATATGACCGTTATTTATGCTTTCGTGCATTTCCGAGATGATCTCAGCAGATTGCTGGGAAAGCCCGTTTTGTTTGAGCACATCGACCCAGCCTTCCTGCGGCACCGGAACTGCGGTGATCTTACGGCCGAGCGATCTGGAGAGCGCCGCGGCAATGTCCTCGGCTGAATACTGATCCGTTCCCCTGAGTTCGATCACCCGATGCGGGACAGCCGGCGGGTTCATCAGTGCGTCCGCAACAGTAAGCCCGATATCTCTCGTCGCGACCATATCGATCTTGAAATCCAGCGGCAGGATCATGCTGGGATAGACGCCTTCATGAACGACCGCGGGCATCATATCCTTGATGTTTTCCAGAAAATACCCGGGCCGAACCGCGGTGAGCGGGATCGAGGCCGCGATGAAAAGTTTCTCGAGCTGCGCGATTGTGGAAATCGGCCCGACTTTATCAGCGTGCTGGGCGCCGACGGACGAAAGAATGACAGCATGCGGCAAACGTGCCGATTTGGCCGCCGCGGCGATTGCTTCGGCACGCTTCAAGCTTTCGCCGATGAAGTCCTCATGCGTGAGGTCCGGGGGCAAGAGAAAGTAGGCGCCCGTTGCGCCCTTTAATGCATCTGAGATCGCGGCCGTATCCATAAGATCGGCCACGGCAACCTCAGCGCCCTTGGCCTTCCAGGATGCGCCTTTCTCTTCAGAGCGGACAATGACACGGACGGCCTGCCCTTGGCCGAGCAGCGATTGAGCAACGACGGACCCTGTGTTTCCGGTAACGCCTGAAATGACAAACATGATGATATCTCCTTGGTGTTTGAATGTGATGGCGCGAATGTATGGGAGATATTTGAATAATTATAATGCATGCTTTATATTTTATATATGCATGAAACGAATGTATCAGGTATCGATCTGAATTTGCTGAAAGCGCTTTCCGCCCTGCTTGAAACCGGGAGCGTAAGCAAGGCGGCAAACCTGGCAAATCTCTCTCAGCCCGCGATGAGCCGCGCACTCAGCCGTCTACAACAAACCATGAAAGACCCCCTGTTGGTCCGCTCCGGGCGAGGCATGGTCTTAACACCGCGAGGGGAGGCCCTTCGTGACCCTGTAAGGGATGCACTCTCTCAGGTGTCGAGGGCGTTCAAGCCACAGGTGTTCGATCCCTCTAAGGCAGATAACCGTTTCCGGATCATGGCCCCTGATTATCTCGCGCAAACGATATTGCCACCCGTGATCGCGCAGGTTTTCAACATTGCGCCCAAAGTCCAGATCGAAATAGAGAACCTCTCCGCCACGGGCATAACGGAAATGTGCGAGGGGAAAATCTCGCTTGGATTTGGTGTCGTCAACGATGGGCCGGAACTGGTGAATGTTGCCGCCCAGGCGTTGTTTCAGGATCGCCAGATTTGCCTGATGCGCAAAAACCATCCGCTCGCAAAAAAGAGCATGAGCCTGAATGGTTATGCCGCTGCATCCCATGCACTGTTAAGCATTACCGGCAAGGGCGGTGGCCGGATCGACGACATTTTAAAAGAACATGATCTGGCAAGAACGATTGCACTCAGGGTGACGCATTTTCTGACGATCAGCGCCGTCATCGCGCCAACGGATCTGATCATTACCGTGCCTGAGCTTCTTGCTAGACAGGTGATGACCGATGAACTTGCCGTTGTGCCATTACCAAAGGCACTTCAGACGCCGCCGTTCACCGTTTCACAAATCTGGCACGAGCGGTTCACGGCTGACCCGGCGCACCAATGGCTGCGGTGTATGATCAAATCAAAGTGCGAACATATATAATTGGTCCATTTATGGCTACAAGCAGTCGTCCCCGAAACGTCAGCGGAATAGCTGCTTTCGCCCAAAGAGCGGACATTCCCCACATCGTCATCCCGGACGCGGTTTTCCGCCGAGCGCATGCGAGGTCAGGAAAACCGGCGATCCGGGACCCATTTCGAGATTAAATCCAGTTCATCCATGGGTCCCGGGTCGTAAGGATCGCAGCCGAACGCATAGCGCGTTCGGGCGATACCTATCGCCCGGGATGACGAATGAAAGAATGATCGAAACGGCCGTTTTTCTGCCGGACCGCTTCAACCGCCGCCCCCCTTTAACACTCTGAAACAATTCTTCACCGGCTTTCACGGCGGCGAAATACCGTTGTGACAATCCACGGCCATTCTGCACCCAGAAAAATTCCCCTGAAGAAGACAATCCCGGGGAAACCGCTTGAGGGAAAAATTTGGGAACCGCTTTTACGTAACTGGGTGCAGACATGGACAACTCGATCAGACCCTACGATTTTTCCGCCATCTCGGTGCTCGTCGCCGAGCATAACCCGTACATGCGCCAGACCATCCGCTCGATCCTGCGCACCTTCAACATCGGCCAGATCGAGGAAGCGCGCACCCCGGAACAGGCCTGGGGAACCTATTGCCACCAGAAGCCCGACGTGGTGTTCACCGACTGGGCGCCGAATTTCGACGGCATGGCGCTGCTAAAACGCATCCGCCGCGACGACGACAGCCCCAACCCGTTCGTGCCGGTGGTGGTCGTCACCTCGATGTCCGAAATAGAACACGTGCTGACGGCGCGCGATCTCGGCATGACCGAGTTTCTCGCCAAACCGTTCTCGCCGAAGCTGATCTATCTCAGGCTGCGCATCATCGCCGAACATCCGCGTTCGTTCGTGCGCACCGGCGATTTCTTCGGCCCCGACCGCCGCCGCCGCGAAATGAACGTCGACGAGAACCGCCGCCGTGACTTCGAAAACGATAACCTCATAAAGGCGGAAGGCTGAGCCTGAGGGTCTCTCCCATCTCTTTTTATCCCCCGCCCGGCCATGAAACGGTGCGAATCGTTGCCGGGCCTGGGGTTGCGCGGGCAAGCGCCGGGCAAGGCCTCGGCCGGGCATGACACAACGGTGACGGTACGGTTGCAGAACTGTTTCCCGGGCCCCGGCCTGCACACCCCAAGTCCTTGAAAAACTTATATCTTGCTTCCCCCGGCGTCATATTTCCGACACCAATCCGGCATCTAACCTTCCTTTGAATTCGCCTGCCCCCTCTGCCACTTCTCAGGGGATGAAGGCCGCGTGCGTGCCTTCGCCGTCTCAAGCCTTGCGCCATGGGGCGCGGCAAAGGAGGGTCCATGAAGGACATGATCCAAAACGGCGACCTGCTTGTGTATCTGGCCGATAACCCGCTCGAGGTCGAGGCCGCGCAGCGGCTCCACTATCAGGTTTTCTACGAGGAAATGGGCGCCGTGCCGTCGCTGACGGCGCGCCGCGAGAAGATCGACGCCGATCCTTTCGACCACGTCTGCGATCACCTGCTGGTGGTCGACAAGGCGCGTTCCAACGGCAAGCCGTTCGTCGCCGGCACCTACCGGCTGCTGCGCCGCGCCGTAGCCGAACGCGCCGAAGGGTTCTATTCCAGGAACGAGTTCGATCTGTCGCAACTGATGGGCTACCCCGGCGAGATCGTAGAGCTGGGCAGGTCCTGCGTGCACGCCGACTACCGTTCCGGCGCGGTGATGCAGTTGCTGTGGCGCGGCATCGCCGACTACCTGGACACCCACAACATCGAGATGATGTTCGGCTGCGCCAGCTTCCCCGGCACCGATCCGGACGCCATCCAGAAAGGGTTGTCGTACCTGCACCATTACCACCTGGCGCCGGCGGAAATACGCCCGCGCGCCCGCGACACCCGCTTCGTCGACATGGGCAAGATCGCGCCCGACTGGCTCGACCGGCGCTCGGCGCTGAGCGAACTGCCGCCGCTGATCAAGGGTTACTTACGGGTCGGCGGGGTCGTCGGTGACGGCGCCGTGATCGACGAACAGTTCAACACAACGGATATATGCGTGATCGTAGAATGTACGAAAATTACCGAGAGATACCGTCGCCACTACAGACCATCTGGAACATCCTAGACGACTACGCGGCGACCAAGACGTCGGTCGCCCGCGCCGTTCTCAGGGGCAGCGGTTTCAGTCTGGTGACGCTCGCCCTGATCGGGCCGTATGCGCTGTCGGGCGCCCTGTACCCGCAGGCAAAACGGCCCATCGCCAAACTGTGGTATCGGGCCTGCCAGAAGATCTGCGGGCTCAGGGTGCGCGTCCGCGGCACCCCGCACAGCGACGGCGCGGCGCTGTACTGCGCCAATCACGTGTCGTATCTGGACATCATCGTGCTGGGCGCGTTGGCCGATGCCCGCTTCGTCGCCAAGAAGGATGTCGCCACCTGGCCGCTGTTCGGTCTGCTGGCGCGGCTCGCCGACACCATTTTCGTGACCCGCGACCGGCGCCACGCCCGGGGCGACTGCGGCCAGCTCAAAGGCGCGCTCGACAATGGTCAGAAACTGATCCTGTTTCCCGAAGGCACGTCGTCGAACGGACTGACGGTGCTGCCGTTCAGATCCACCCTGTTCGCCGCCGCCGATCCGGCCAGCACATCGCCCGACGTGGTCATGCAGCCGGTCTCCATCGCCTATGCGCGCTATGCCGACGGCCGCAGGCTGAGGGGTGAATTGACCGATCTGTATGCCTGGTACGGCGACATGACGCTGGCCGGGCACCTGCTCGGCGTGTTCGGCCGCAAGGGCTGCGTCGTCGAGGTCAACTTCATGCCGCCGATCCGCCCGGTGGCGTTTCCCGACCGCAAATCCCTGGCCCAGGCGTGCGAGCGCGCCGTGCGCCAGAGCCTGCTGGCCTCGCACAGAGGATACTAAGCTCAGGGGATACTAAGCTCAGGGGATACTAAGAACCGTCCACGGAGAGGCCCGACGATGGGACTGCTGAACCGCGCCGCCTTACTTATTGTAGAACATATGATGCAGCGCCCGGGTGATCTCGCTTTCGAGCGGGAACGACAGCATCCCCATGACGTCGTAGCCGAGCAGCCACGGCATCAGGTAAAAGCGGATCATATAGAAGAACCACGCCACGAATAGCGGCACCAGCGGCTCGACCAGGAAGCCCGGCGTCACCGGCCGGAACACCGCCAGGATCGGGTTCGTCAGCTTCACGAACATGCGCATGAAGGCGAAGTTGCTGTCGATCGGCAGGAACAGGTTCATGGCGACCCGTCCGATCAGGGTCCACATGATCATGCCGAGAATGTAATCGATGACGATGACCCAGGTCGGAAATCCGGCGATGGCGTCTTGCATGGTTCTGTCGCGGCCCCTGCGGCTGGCGGTTGATCGGATGTCAGAAAGAGAAAATCACAGCCGTCGGTTAAAGACAATGCTGCCCAAAACAATGGGGGGCGGAATGATCCGCCCCCCAGAGGTTTTCGCTATTCGGCGAGGACCGTCTTAGTGGTCCTTACCGAGGATCGCTTCACCCGAAGGCACGCGGACTTCGTCCACCATGGCCTGGGTTTCGGCGTCGGGTTCCGGCGTCGCCAACGTGACGACCACCATCGCGACCAGGCTGGCCGCGGCGCCGATGATGCCGAAGCGCAGATGGTCGATGCCCATCCACGGCTCCATGCCGCCCCAGCGGACCATGTACAGGTACAGCGTACCCGCACCGAGCCCGACGACCATGCCGGCGATGGCGCCGGCGCGGTTGGCGCGTTTCCACCAGATGCCGAGAACCAGCGGGAAGAACAGCCCGGACATGGCGAAGTCGAACGCCCATGCCACGGCACCGAGAATCCCCGTCAGCCTCAATGAGGCAACCGCCGCACCCGCAGCCCCGATACCGATCAGCAACACCCGCGCCACGATGAGGCGGTGACGGGTATCGGCTTTCGGATCGATGATCTTGTAGTACAGATCGTGGGAAAGCGCGTTGGCGATGGCCAGCAGCAGACCGTCCGCGGTCGACATGGCGGCTGCCATACCACCCGCTGCGACAAGACCGGAAATCACGTACGGAAGACCCGCGATTTCAGGCGTCGCAAGGACGACGATGTCAGCCCGCATGAAGAACTCGTTCAACTGCAGGATGCCATCCTTGTTGCTGTCGACGATGTACAACATGTTTACCGACGACCAGTTCTTGATCCAGGCCAGGTTCTGAACTTCCTCGAACGAACGACCGATGATGCTGGTCGCGAGGTTCGGGTCGATCAGCTGCAGCTTGGTCAGCGTGGCCAGGGCCGGCGCCGTGAAGTACAGCAGGAAGATGAACAGCAAGGACCAGGCCACCGAACGGCGCGCGTCGCGAACGGACGGCGTCGTGAAGTAGCGCATGAGGATGTGCGGCAGCGAGGCTGTGCCCATCATCATACAAGCCGCCAGGGTGGCGAACTTCCAGCTGTCCATGCCGCCGCCCGGCGCGAAGTGCGGCGTCTTCAGGATGCCGACGCCGCCGAACGGCGGTTTGTCGACGGCTGCGGTCCCGAGACCGATCAGCGGCTCGAGTTCCTGAATTCGTGCAACAGCGTCGCCGTACGTGAAGTGCGGAATGACCCCGAAGCCCTGCTTGTTGGACATCCAGATAACCGGCACCAGATAGGCGATGATCAGCACGATGTACTGCGCCACCTGGGTCCAGGTCACGGCCCGCATCCCGCCGAGCATCGAGCACAGCAGAATACCGAGAAGGCCGAACCAGACACCCGCTTCGAACGGAATGTGCAGCGCCCGCGCGGCGATCGTCCCGGATGCGTTGATCTGCGCGGTCACGTACGTGAACGACGCCAGCACCAGAACGATAACGGCACAGAAGCGTGCCAGGTTACCGCCGTAACGGGTACCGATGAAGTCGGGCACCGTATAGCAGCCGAATTTGCGCAGGTACGGCGCCATCAGGGAATTGACCAGCACGTAACCGCCGGTCCAGCCGATGATGAAGCCGAGATAGCCGTAACCGCCGAAGTAGATACCGCCGGCCAGCGCCACGAACGAAGCACCGGACATCCAGTCCGCCGCCGTCGCCATGCCGTTGTAGACCGCCGGGACTTCGCGTCCGGCCACGTAATACGCATCGACCTGCATGGTTCTGGAAAGCCAGCCGATCAAGGCATAGATAACGATCGTGAAGGCGACGAACAGAATACCGATGGTGTCGGCGCCGACACCCATCTGTTCGAGCAGAGCCATCAACAGAACGAAGACAAGGAACCCGCCGGTGTACATTCCGTACACGCGGCCGAGGTTATCGATAAAGTTACCCTTCATTATGATTTCCCCCTATTCGCCGCTAAGGCCGGCATCGTCATCGATTTTGTCCTGCATCTTGTTTTGAATAAAGATGGTCGCGACAAAAACGATCAGGGAGCCCTGAACACAGAAGTAGTAACCGAGCGGGAAGCCGATGAACGACATGCTGTTCAACGACGCCGCATTCCACGGCAGCACGAAGGCGAAAATGAACCAGACGATCAGAACCCCGAAGGTCAGATTTCTGGTTTTCACCCAATGCTGCTGTCGGATTTCATTTATGTTATCAGCCATAATGATTGAATCCCCTCAGACATTTCATCCCCAAATAACGCGCATTTACACTAATGCGACTCCCCCTATACTGCATTATTCTTGAATTTGCGCAACAGGTTCGGCGAAGCCTCTCAGATTGTAACTTGACATATTGTAATTGCGCCCTACGGGGTATGCGAATCGGGACACACGGCATGCTGAATTTCGAATTTTCCAAGGTCGGCGAATACTGGCGGCTTTTCGCCTCGGGGTTCAATTTCCGACGCCACACCGGCCCTCTGCACGACCTTGAAAGTATTGAGGAATTCGTTGTCACGCGCAGCGCCTTCATCGCCCAGAAAACGCTCTACGGTTATGTCAAAACGCGCATGGGCACGAAATATCCCGAAATGTTCAGTGACGACAATATCATCGGCTCGCTGAACATCGCCAAGATGCACGTTTTCGATGCATGTCTTTCCGACTTCACCATCTGGGCCGTGGCCACGGCACTCTCGCGCGCCGAGATCGACGATTCGCGCGGCCGCGACATCGCGCTCGGCATCTTCCGCCGCGGCCATGAGCAGAATCCGGACCCGTCGGTCGCGCAGTTTTCGTCCGCCGACGCCGTCCGCGCTTTCGAAGCCCGGCTCGCCGGCGTCGACTGGTCGGGCACCGCCCTGACCCGCGACCAGTTCACCGCCAGCCCGGCGGCGGTCGTCAAATGGGCGCCGATCGCCGATCAGCTGAAGAAGTACGACGTCGAGTACGTGGAGAATTCCGTTAAATTCGCCTGGAACAACATCCGCCGCCAGTTCGAAGGGCGCCTCGACGCGGACGCGCTAGCGGCCAGTATGGCGGCGCGTCCGGCCACCGACGGCAGCGCCGGATAACCGGACCCGAAGGACACAAGGGCGGCGTTCAGCAACGCGGGAGAACAACGATGAGTTTTCAGCCCTCAAAAAGCGGCCTTTCCGGCCTGCCCCTGCATTCGGTGCCGGCGATCGTCGCCGATACGGAAACCACCGGGCTGGACACCGCCAACGACCGCATCATCGAGATCGCCGCGGTGCGTGTCCGCGGCGCCGCCGTCAGCGACGACAGCTTCGCCGAACTGGTCCAGCCGGGGATTCCGGTTCCGGCCAAGTCGACGGAAATTCACGGCATCCGCGACGCCGATCTGGAGGGCGCCGCCCCGTTCGCCGAGGTCACGGCCCGCTTCACCGCATGGGCCGGCAGCGACGTGCTGATCGGCTATTCGCTGGGCTTCGACCTTGCCATCCTCGAAGCCGAACACAAACGCGCCGGTCTTGCCTGGACGCCGCCGCGCGCGCTCGACGTGCGCCATCTGGTGCCGCTGGTGGCGCCGGACCTGCCCGGGCAATCGCTGGAAATCGCCGCCGAATGGCTCGGTGTCGAGATCACCGAGCGCCACCGCGCACTGGGTGACGCCCAGGTCACGGCACGGATCTTCGTCGCCCTGCTCGACAGGCTCCGCGCCCGTGACATCGTCACCCTGGCGCAGGCCGAGCGCGCATGCCGCAATCTGTCCAGTCACATGAGTGCCGAAGCCCAGGCCGGCTGGCACGAGGTCGCCGGCGGCGGCAGCGGCGATGCCACGGCGCTGGCCCGGATCGACAGCTACCCGTACCGCCACCGCGTCGCCGAGATCATGCACGCGCCGCCGATCGGCATCGACGCCACGGTGACGCTGAAGGACGCGCTGGCGGAAATGATCGACAGACGCATCAGTTCCGTCTTCGTCCGTCCCATTGATCAGGACGGCAGTTGGGGCATCCTTACCGAACGCGACGTCCTGCGCGCGATCAACGACAGCGGCGCCGAGGCTCTCGGCCAGCCCGCCGACAGGCATGCCGTCCGCCCGCTGGTCAGCATCGGCGAGGATGAATTCGTGTACCGCGCCATCACCCGCATGTCGGGGCGCAATTTCCGTCACCTCGGCGTCACCGACGCCACGGGCGAGATCATCGGTGCGCTGAGCGCGCGCGATCTCCTGAAGCAGCGTGCCGGCGAGGCGATGTCGCTTGGCGACTGCATCGAAGCGGCGGCGACACCGGGCGAGCTCGGCAGCATCTGGGAAAGCCTGACCATGGTCGCCGGTGCGCTGTCGTCGGAAGGCGTCGATCCGCGCAACACCGCCGCCATCGTCTCGCAGGAACTGCGCGCGCTGACCCGGCGTGCCACCGAACTGGCCGAGGCACAGATGCTGGACGAAGGCTACGGCCCCGCACCGCAGCCCTATGCCATGCTGGTACTGGGGTCGGGCGGGCGCGGCGAAAGCCTGCTCGCCATGGACCAGGACAACGCCATCGTCTTCGAGGCGGGCGCGCCCGGCTCCGACGCCGACAAATGGTTCGAGCGGCTGGGCCAGATCGCCGCCGACACGCTGGACGGCGTCGGCGTGGTGTACTGCAAGGGCGGTATCATGGCGAAGAATCCGGAGTGGCGGAAGGACGTGACGCACTGGCGCGACACCGTTGCGGCGTGGATCGGCAAGGCCAAGGCCGAGGACATCCTCAACAGCGATATTTTCTTCGACGCCCGCCCCGTCTACGGCGATGAAGCGCTCGGCGACACGCTGCGCATGGACGCCATCCATGCCGCCGGCGCCAACAAGCTGTTTTTGCAGAACATGGCCATCAAGGCCGCCGACTTCGACAGCCCGCTCGGCTGGTTCGGCCGCATCAAGACGGAAAGCGGCCGCCTCGATCTCAAGAAGTGCGGCATCATGCCGATCTTCTCGGCGGCCAGGGTGCTGGCGCTGCAGCTCGGCATCGCCCAGCGCGCGACGCCGGACCGGCTGGCACAGGCGCGCGACAAGGACATCCGCGGCGCACATCTCGTCGACGGCCTGATCGACGCGCACCGGATCATGCTGGACGCGATCCTGCGCCAGCAACTGCGCGATATCGAAGCGGGCGTGAAGCTGTCCAACAAGGTCGACCTTTCCCGGTTCGACAGCCACGAGAAACAGGAACTGATCTGGGCCCTGGAACAGTCGCCGGGGATTGTCGACCTGCTGGGCACGCCGACACGTTTCTAGGCCCCGCTTCAGCCGCTGGCGCGGCTATCGGCCAGGAACTGTTCGTCGATCAGCGACGGCACGCGAATGCGGACCGTCGTGCCGATACCCTTTTTGCTTTCGATCCGGATATCGCCGCCCAGCAGTTCGATGAAGGAAACGGCAACCGGCAGGCCGAGCCCGGTCCCCGCATCGCCGGCGGTGAAGGCACTCTTCAACTGGCCGAACGGCTGCAACGCGTGCGTGATTTCCTCTTCGGTCATGCCGTTGCCGTTATCCTCGACAAGGATTTCCACGGCGTCGTCATCGGGCCAGAGACGGAGCGATATCCGCCCCTTGTCCGTCGTGTACTTGACCGCATTGTTGGCAACGTTGAACAGCACCTGGAACAGCTTACCCCGGTCGGAACGGATTTTCTGCGGCAGATCGTTATCGATCAGCACGGACATGGTCAGGTGCTTTCTCTCGCTCTGTTCGCGCAGCATGCCGGTAATGTCGTGCAGCATGGCACGCAGATCGACGTCGGCGGGTTCGATCTCCTGCGCGTTCTTCTCGATCTTCGAAAGGTCGAGAAGCGCGTTCACCTGGTTCAGCAGATTGTTGCCGGATGAAAAGATGTCCTCGGCATAGTCCCTGTACGTGGGTAACAGTTCGCCGAATGTCTGCGTGCGCATGATGTCGGAGAAACCGAGGATCGCGTTCAGCGGCGTGCGCATTTCGTGGCTCATGTGCGCGAGAAAGTTCGACTTCAGTTCGTTGGCGATCTTCACCTGGGTCGCGGCCTGCAGTTCGCGTTCGATTTCCTTGCGCTTGGAGATATCGCGCAGGATGCCGGTGTACAGGACTTCGCCGTCGACGACGGCCTTGCCGACCGACAGGTCGATCGGCACCGGCGATCCGTCCTTGCGGCGGCCGGTGACCTCCCGGCCGATGCCGATGATGCGGGCCTCGCCGGTATCCTGATAGCGGCGCAGGAAACCGTCGTGCTCCGCCGCGCCGATTTCATACATGATGATCGCGATATTTTGCCCGAGGACTTCATCCGCGGCGTAGCCGAAAATGCGCTCCGCACTATCGCTCCACTGACGGATCAGTCCCTTGCCGTCGATGACGATGATTGCATCGACGGCGGTATCGAAGATTGCCTGCAGCCGCATTTCGTCGGCGCGCGCCGTCTTCTCGGCGGCGGCCCTGTAACGCACTTCCTCGGCCAGGTTCCGCGCCGTCTCCTTCAGCCGTGCCGCGAACGAAGCGGACCCCACCACCCCCGCCTGCGCCAGCGTGCCCAGCCCCACCAGAAGCGCCATCACGGTTTGCGACAACTGGCCTGCAACGGCATCGGCGCCGAGCGTGGGATAAAAGATCGCCGCCTGCATGGCGACGTAATGCATGGTCGCTACCGCAGAGCCGAGGATCACGGCGGCGATCAGCTTCCACATGAAAAAGGACGCCGCACGCTGCTGTCCGAGTTCAATGACCAAAAGCGCGATGAACGATAGGCCGACGGCCGCCGCGACCGACAACGCCGCGATCCACGGGTCGTAAAACAGGATCGCCGGCATTCGCATCGCCGCCATCCCGGCGTAGTGCATCGCGCCGATGCCGATCCCCATCAGAACCGAGCCGACGGCCAGCCGGGTATAGACCCCGACTTCGGTACGTCCGACAACGCTCATCGCGGTCAGGCTGGCGAGAATACCGGGCAGGATCGACAGCGAGGTCTGAAGAAAGTCATATGTAACGCCGCACGGCAGCGAAAACGCGAGCATGCCGACAAAATGCATGCCCCAGGTCGCGCCGCCGAAGGCGATCCCGCCGGAGAGTTTCCACAAGGCACTGCCGACGGGGCTTTCGGCCTGCACGCTGAGCGCGCGCGCCAGACACGACAGCGCCGCCCAGGCCCCGCAGATGGCGATCGCCACCGACAATGCCACCAGGTCCCAACTGAACATCCCGATCAGGGGAGCCTGGGTTCCAGGCAGCTCTACCAGTGCCGTGAAAGTGCTGTTAATCAATGGCCGGATACTATTGTAATGCCGCCAGCCGGGGGACATTCATGCCCTGGGCAAGGGGCATATCCGGCACAAAACGTCTGCGAAACGCGCTTTCAAAGCCAATCCGACCGAATGCCGTCCACGACGCCGGTGGATTTAGCCGACAAACCTGACACATACCTTGCCGACATGAGAATTCTCCCGCACGCCGGTTTCGGCGTTCTCATTGAGCCTTGATCACACTTATGAACCTTTTTCCGTATGACAACGGCGCCGAGGCGTAAATAAGTGGAAATACTAAGATCAACATCCACATATTTCTGATACATACGTAATCACATTCTACTTTTCATATACTTTGGGCTGTTTACGCCACATGCGCGTGCCTGAATATTACGAGCGGGAATACGCACAGATCCGCGGCAGTGCCCACAACACTCACCCCGGCACCGGGCTCGGGCTGTCCCTGTCGAAACATCTGGCGGAGTTGCATGGCGGCAGCCTGCAGTTAAGCAGCGAATTCGGCAAGGGGACGGAGCTTCGCCTGACCCTGCCCGCCGATCTCCACCGGCCCACTTGAAACCTGTCCGGTCCGATCCCGATATGAAAGAGACCCATGCTATCGGATTGCAATCAACCGGCGCGTTCGCCAGAATCGGGGCCGGATTGAAATAACCGGCCAATACAGGAGTAGACCCCAGTCATGAAACCGAGAATCGTCAGAGCCAACGAATCCAAGACCAAGATCGCCCCCGGGGACCTGTTCGTCGGTCAGGTATTGCAGGACCAGGTGTTCGTGCCAGAGGATCCGTCGCGGCTGCGCGTGACCCGCGTTACCTTCACCCCGGGCGGGCGTACCAACTGGCATGCGCATGCGGTCGGGCAGATCCTGTATGTGCTGTCGGGCGTCGGCCGCTACCAGATGGACGGCGGCCCGGTCGAGGAAATCCGCCCCGGCGACACCGTGGTCATTCCGCCCAACACGCGGCACTGGCACGGCGCCGCCCCGGATCAGATGATGTGCCATCTGGCGCTGTCGGAATCCGACGATCAGGGCAACGCCACGGACTGGCTGGAGCCGGTCAGCGACAGCGACTATACCGCGCCGCCGGTCTGAGCATCGCCGCAGCGGGCAGACCGGACTATTTACTGTCCCCCGCCGGGGGCATACCGATATGGACGGATAAGGCCGGTACCGTCGGTCGGTTCCGCTAGGTTTTCCGGCCAGGACATGATCGAGGCTAAGAACGTGCAATCCGTGAACTGTTCGATCCTGATACGAAGTCTTCTTGTCCTGCTGCTGGCCGTGGCCGGTACCGCTCCGGATGCCGCCGCCGAGATGAAGCCTCCCGCCGGCAAGGTGATCCTGACGCTCGGCGGCAAGATCGCCCGCACCAACGTCGCCGGCACCGCGCAATTCGACCGTGACATGCTGATCGCCGTCGGCCTGACCAGGCTGTCGACCTCGAACCAGTTCGAAACCGGCGTGCAGGATTACGAAGGGGTTCTGCTGAAAGACCTGCTGGCCTATGTCGGCGCCACCGGCACACGCCTGCTGGCCGCCGCGCTGGACGGCTACACCATCGAAATTCCCGTCGAAGACACCGAAAAATACCCGGTGCTGCTGGCCATGAACCTGAACGGCAAGGCCATGACTGTGCGCAACAAGGGACCGATCTGGGTGATCTATCCTATCGACCAGTTTCCGGAACTGAAAGACGAACGGTTCAGCGCGCGCAGCATCTGGCAGCTAAGCCGGATCGACGTTAAGTAAGCAGCAAGCAATGCCTTCCAATCAGGAATCGCCGTTTTGAGGCGCCATATCATCAACCGTCGCCTTCCCGTCATCTTCAGCCTGATGATTGCGGCGTTTCTGGGGATCAGCGTCGTTTCCGCCATCGCCTCGCTGACCGCGCTGCGCCAGTTGTCGAACGTCAACTACGACAGCAGCGGTCTTGCCGTGGTGCAGCTGCGGCTGCACTACAATCTTATGCTGTCGGAACTGAAGGTGCTTGAACTTCACCCGTCGGCCGGATCGGTCGAACAGGCCCGGCTGCAGTTCGACATCATCTATCAGCGGCTGCGCAGTCTGCCGAAGCGCCCGCCCTACAACAGTTTTCTGACCGCCGGGGAACTGGCGCAGATCGACAACGTGTTCGAGCGCGTCAAGGCCGAGGCACCGGCGTTCGACGCCGCCGAACCCGATAACGCGGCATATCTGATCGGCGTGCGCGGGCGGCTGGAGCCGCATCTGGAAACGATCAACGTGCTGTCCGGGCGGGTCATCCAGTTGGCCGGGGAATACCGCGACCAGCGCCGCAAGGACATCACCCGCTCGACGGAACTGCTGATCGTGTCCACCGCCGGGCTGGTGCTGACCGGTCTGTTCTTCGCCTTCCTGCTGTGGCAGAGCCGGGCGCGGCTGCGCAAACAGAACCAGGCACTGGAAAAACTGACCGAGCAGTTGATCAACGCCAACAAGGCGAAGTCGGAATTCCTGGCGCTGATGAGCCACGAGCTGCGCACGCCGCTGAACGCCGTCATCGGTTTTTCGGAAATGATCATGCGCGAAGTCTTCGGCCCGATCGGCGACAAGCACTACACGGGGTACGCCAAGGACATCAAACTGTCCGGCGATCACCTGCTCAATCTGATCAACGACATCCTCGACCTGTCGAAGATCGAAGCCGGCCAGTTCCGCGTCAACCCGTCAAGCTTTTCGCTCGGCGAAGCCATCGACGAAGCGGTGCGGATCGTCGCCATCGACGAACGCGGCGGCGATTCCCGCATCATCATCGAAACGGCGGACGATCTCGGCAATCTGTATGCCGACCACCGGAGCTTCCGCCATATCCTGATCAATCTGCTGTCGAACGCCGAGAAGTACACCCCCGAAGGCGGGCAGATCCGCGTCTCTGCACAAAGGTCCCCGGACGGCGGCATCGAAATCCGCGTCAGCGACACCGGCATCGGCATTCCCGAAGCCGACATCGAACGCGTGCTCGAGCCGTTCGGCCAGTCGCGCAACAACAGCGAACTGACACACGAAGGCACCGGGCTCGGCCTGGCGCTGTCGAAACAGTTGACCGAACTGAACGGCGGTGTTCTGAAACTGCAGAGCACCGTGGATGTCGGCACCACCGTCAGCCTGCGCTTCCCGGCGGCACCGGGCGCCACGCCCGACGCCGCCTCGACCCGGCGCTGATAATTGAATAAGTTAGGCAGATGTCGAAATGCATTCTAATCGTCGACGATGACCGGCTGGCCCGCGATGTTCTCCGCGCGCATTTGGCCAGGAACGGTTTTCGGACCGCGGAAGCGCAAAACGGCCTGGAAGCCATCGAGGCGATCCGCAAGGGAGGCATCGACGCCATGATGCCGGAAAGCGACGGCCTTGAAGTGCTGATGTGGCTGATCAGGGAAAAGGTGGATCTGCCGGTCGTCGTCATCACCCAGGCCGGCGCCGACAATCATGCCAATTTTGCCGAAATGGCGGAACGTTTCGGTGCGCTGAAATCCTTCGTAAAGCCGCTGTCCGAGGAAAACATCCTCATGGCCATCGCGCTGATCGGCGATGAACTCGACAGGCGGGCACGCTGAGCGCCCGCTTTTTGATCCAGGTCATTTGGCAGCGTTTGGTGATCTGCGCATACTCTGGTGACAGTCGCGCACCGGCGCGGCGCTGATCGGATGAACAGGAAGCGGCCATTTCGATTTTCGTGAAATTCTGCGGCGCGGCGCAAACGGTCACCGGATCGTGTTACCAGATTCGTCATCCCGGCGGCACGTTCCTTGTCGACTGCGGCATGTTCCAGGGTTCGAAGTCCCTCAAGGAACTGAACTACGGCGCTTTCCCGTTCGCGCCCGATGAGACCGGTTTCGTTTTGCTGACGCACGCCCACATCGATCATTCGGGGCTGATCCCGAAGCTCATCAAGGACGGTTTCACGGGGCCGGTGTTCGCGACCCGCGGCACGATGGACCTGCTGTCGTACATGCTGCCCGACAGCGGCTATATCCATGAGCGCGAAGTCGAGATGCTGAACCGCCGCGCGCACCAGCGCGGCAAGAAGGCGGTGCAGCCGATCTATACCAAGGCCGACGGCGAAGCCAGCCTCGAGAGCTTTCGCGCCGTCGAATACGAACAGTGGTTCGAACCCACGCCCGGTGTCCGCGCACGCTACTGGAACGCCGGACACATTCTCGGCGCCGCCTCCATCGAAATCGAAATCGCGCCCGGCGGCAAGAAAGCCGAGCCTGTGCGGATCCTGTTTTCCAGCGACATCGGCCCCGACCGCAAGATGTTCCACCCCGAGCCGGAAGCCCCCAAAGGCTGGGACTACGTGGTCTGCGAAGGCACCTACGGCGATCGCGTGCACACCGACGCCTCGCCCGAGGAACGCCGCGAGATGCTGGCCCGCGCGGCCGGCCGGGTGTTGGCCCACAACGGTGTTCTGCTGATTCCGGCGTTCGCCGTCGAACGCACGCAGGAACTGCTGGCCGATATTTCCATGCTGATGAAATCCGGCGCACTGCCCAAGGTACCGCTGTTTCTGGACAGCCCGCTGGCGATCCGCGCGACCCGCGTATTCCGTGCCCACGGCGGCGATCTCGCGGACATCGGCGACGGCGCCGAGTTCCTCAACGATCCCAACGTGCATTTCACCGAGACCGTCGACGAGAGCAAGGCGATCCACCGCTACACCGGCGGCATCATCATCATGGCGGCGAGCGGCATGTGCGATGCCGGACGCATCCGCCACCACCTGAAGCAGTACCTGCCGTCGGCCAGCGCCATGGTACTTTTGGTCGGCTACCAGGCGCCGGCGACGCTCGGCCACCTGCTTGCCAACGGCGCCAAGGCGGTGCGCATCCAGGGCGAGGACATCAAGGTCCGCGCCGACATCCGCCAGTTCGATTTCTATTCCGGGCACGCCGACCGCGACGGCCTCATCGCATGGCTGACCGAACGCGGCCCGATCGCGCGCAGGATCATTCTCACCCACGGCGAGGATCATGCGCTCGCCGGTCTCAGGGACAGCCTCGAGTCCGCCGGCATCGACCCGGCGACGGTGCACATCCCGGAACTGGACGAGGAATTCGACCTGGTGCGCGGGCTGGTGTCGAGAAACCGCAAGCGCAAGCTGCGCCATGTCAGCCAGGCCGCCGTCAGGGGCACCGACTGGCACAACGATCTGGCGCAGTTCTCGCTCGACCTCAGGGACGCGCTTGATGGCGCGGCGGACGAAAAGGCGCGTGCCGTGATCCTGCGCCGGGTCCGCCGGGCGCTGGACAAAGACCGCTGACCCACAACCCGGCGGCGCAGTCCGCCGGCTTTACCCGTGAATTGATCCAGGTCATATCTGCCGTAACGCGTCTGACGCATAATTTTCATGTTGCGGCGCCGCCGCGCCGCGGATTTCGGGATGACCCCGAGATGGAGGACGCACGCATGCCACACCGCAAGTTGAGAGATATCATCGCCGATCAGTCGCTGGTCCATGCATCCGTCAATGACACCGTCGCCGACACCTTGCGGCGCATGCAGAAGGCGCACGTCGGCGCGGCGCTGATCCTTGACGGCGATGAACTCAAGGGAATCTTCACCGGCAGCAACCTGTATCACGGGGTTCTGCAGCAGAACAAAAACCCGAACGAAACCTGCGTCGCCGACGTCATGACCTGCGATCCGGTTTGCCTCGAATGCGGTCAGGCGGGCATCGAAGCGGTGCGCCAGATGCGCGAACACGGCTTTCGCCACATCGTCGTCGTGAAGCAGGACGGCAGCGGCTACGGCGTCGTCTCGATCCGCGATTTCCCGAACGAGGAACTGGGCGATTACGAACAGGAACTCGAATTCGAACGCAAGCTTTGGGAAGAGCTTTGAACGGCTTCAGTGCCATCATGGTCCCGGTCGATCTTTCGCACCTCGCCGGACTGCGCCGCGCGCTTGAGGTCGCCGCCGATCTGGCCCGGCATTACAAGGCGGCGTTGCATATCGTCGCCGTCACCTCGGCGGCGCCCGGCACCGTCGCCCCGACCCCGGAAGCATTCGACGACCGGCTGCACGCCCTGGCCGATGAATTCGGCGCGTCGCACGGTCTGAACGTCGAGGCGCACACCGTCATCTCCCACGACCCCGCCGTCGATCTCGAAGACAAGCTCGGCGAGAGCGCGAAGGAACTGGGCGTCGATCTGGTGGTGATGGCGTCGCACAAGCCCGGCCTGCTCGAATACATCTTCGCGTCGCACGCCGGACACTTCGCCGCGCATACGGACCTGTCGGTGTTCATCGTCCGCTGACGTTTGCCCCTCAGTCGTCGGCGGACGCGGCGACGGGCGCCGTGGTTTCCTTCCCGGATGCGGCCTTGCGTTCGGATATGCCGAAGAAGTCGGTGATCTTGCTGAGCAGCCTTGCCGCGAGATTCCGCTCCTCGTCGACGGAAGCGTAATGCTCGTTGCGGCGGCGCAGGTTTTCCAGCTCGCGCCGGGTCAGGATGCGCGACAGGTCGCTCTTCATGTCGGGATAGCGTTCGATCACCGGCTGGATGTGTTCCTTCCTGACCTCGTAGATCTGCGAGGTGGTGATGGTCGTGATCGTAGCCCCGCGCGGCTCGCCGGTCAGCAGCGCAATCTCGCCGAAGAAATCGCCGGGGCCGAGCCTGCCGACCTCGAGCACCTTGCCGTCGTCCATTTCGATCTCGGCCTTCAGTGCGCCTTCGACGACGATGAACAGGCTGTCCCCTTCCGAGCCCTGCTCGATGACGGTGCGCATCGGCTCCAGGCGGTGGCGGATCATGTGCCGGCAAAGCTCGTTGATTTCGGCCTCGCCGAACGGCTCGAAGACCTCGACGTCGGTGATCAGCAGCGGCGCCAGATCGCCGTCGTGCTTGGCCGTGTCGGACAGATGGAACAGCGTGAATTCCTCGTGGATCACGGACTCGAAGCCGGCGTAACGCAGATTGCGGACGATCTGCCGCCACACCGCGGCGCTGAGCGGGATGCTCTTTTCGTAGTTCTAGCAATAGAACCGCACCGCGTAATCCGCCGACCAGTCCATGACGCCGACGAACTGCACGATGGCTTGCGGCTCGGACAGCACTTCCGGCGTCGACATCACCGCGTCATGCAGGATCTTCTCGACCCATTCCGGCTTGGCGCCGGGATCGCAGTGCACGATCAGCTCGGCGCGGAACGTCTCGTCGAGATAGCTGAGGTTCTCCAGCGTCGAATCCGAGGCCATCGCGTTGGGGATGCAGATGATGTTCTTGTCGATGGTCTCGAGCCGGGTCGTGCGCCAGGTAATGTTGACGATGCGGCCCGGCTCGTGGTCCGGAATCCGCACCCAGTCGCCGATGCGGAACGGCCGCTCGACGTTGATGGCGATCCCCGAGAACACGTTCGAGATGTTCATCTGGATGGCCAGGCCGATGATCATGGCGAGCACGCCGGACGTCGCCAGAAGGCTGGTGATGCGCTGGTCGAAGACGAATGCCATGACGCCGAGCGCCGCCAGGATGTAGAACGTCCCCGAAAGAAACGCCCGAACGACGCGCGGAATTTCCCGTTTGGTGCGGGCTTCCAGCGGCTGCCAGACGAACAGTTCCGTGAACCGGCTGAGCAGCCACGCCGGCACCATCCACCACATGATTCGCACTGCGATCGGTGCCAGTTCGGCCAGGTACGGGTTCGGATAACGGGCCTTGAAGATACCGCCGAGCGCCGGGTCGGCGACCACCAGGAAGGCCAGCGCCAGCGCCGCGGTCGGGAACCACAGCCATTTCTGGCGTGACGATCCGGCCCAGTGATTGCCGAGCACGGCCAGCGCGCCGAGCAGGAAGCCGAGCGCCAAGAAGGCGCTGAGCGCGAAATCGGGATCGATCAGGCGGGTCAGGGAAATCTCGTCTGGGGTCAGCCAGACTGCCATGTTGATGCGCGAGAAGCCCTCGATGTTGACGCCGATGTACTGCGGATTGCCCATTACCTCGATCGGCTGCGCGTCGAGGAAGATGTCCACCTTCTTGAGCTGATGCGACGCCTCCTCGCCGAGGTCGAGCACCCACTCGATGCGGCTTTGCAGGCTGTCGGCGTGGCCGCCGTCCATGCCGACCAGATCGGGGATCAGGATCAGCCGTTCGCGGTTCAGAACCGCATGGCACATCTGGAAGCCGACGACCCGGTCGCCGCCCTTGCCGACGGCGCCGAGGAAGTCGGTCGAGAATGTGCCTTCGACGCGGTACAGGCGGTATTGCTGACCGCCCTTCTCGCTCTTGTCGATGGGGTCGCCAAGCTCGACCGGCGTCACCGCGTTGGGGAACACGATCTTGCTCAGATCGAGCCCGCCCTGATGTCGGAACCAGAAATTGAAGTCGATCTCTGCGGTGCGCGCCTGCAGATCGACGTTGCGGATCTTGTTGATCTGCACCCCGGTCGGCACGACGCGGGTCGGCGTGAAGTAACCGCCGAAGATCTGGAAGATGTCGGTGGCGCCGTCCTGGTCGAGGGTCCCGGTCGGGCTTAGCTGAACCGGCGTCGAGACCAGACGGCGGTCGCGGAAGACGCCGATCGGCACCGTCTTGATGGCATTGCCGTCGCGGTTGAAATACAGCGGTCCGGTGACGCCGATGACGGCGTTGGCAGGCGTGTTGATATCCGAGAGATACTGCCGGACGGCGGCACGCGCGGCCTTGATGTTGGTGGTGCCGGCACCGGCAGCCGCCAGTTGCCCGAGCGCGCGGACGACGACCGCGGCGGCATCGTTGAAGCCGCCGGCGATGACGCTGGGTTCGGCCTTGTGGCGGGCCCGGTAGGCATAGCGGAAATCGCGCGCCTTCTGATTGGCGACGTCTTCGAGGAACGGCGCCACGGCGTACATGCCCTCGGCGTAGTTCTGCAGCCCGAAGCGCGTCGTCCGCCGCGCCGCCAGTTCCTGCAGCACCGTCGCCTTGCCGAGCGAGTCGGGGCCGATCAGCACGTACGGAATGGTCTTGCCGAGACGGCGGCGCTGGTTGGTCTGCAATCCGTACACCACGTCGGCGGCGATGCTTTCCGGCACCGCCAGCACCACCGGCTGGCGGGCGTAGCCCGACTGCAGTTCCTGGGCAATGGCCTGGACGTCGTCCTTCATCGTCGGCGACGCGGGGTCGAGTTTGTACTGCTTGAGCACCTTGACGCTGAACGCCGACAACCGGCGCTGGAAATTGAGTTCGTCGACCACCGCCTCGCCCAGCGAGTCGCCGTACGGATCGGTCGAGCGGATGACGAACACCTCGTCGGCCTTCATCACCCGGCCGATGTAGTTGGCGAGGAACGTGCCCTGGTGCGCCGTCGTCATGCCGATGCGGAAATACCAGTCGTTCTGGAAGGTGACTTTCTGCAGGCCGCTGGCGCCGGTGACGGCGGGCAGTCCGTGCTCGGCATAGATCGGCGCCGCGACCGAGGACGCCTCGTCTGACAGGTGGCCCAGCACCGCCAGGATTTCCAGATCGGCGACCAGCTCGGCGGCGATCCGTTTCGCCGTTTCGGGGTCGTTCTTGTCGTCATGCACGGAAAGCACGACGGCCGGGGTCTTGGCGTCACGGCTGCGGTTGTACTGGTCGATCAGCGCGCGGGCGCCGGCCAGCATCGCCTTGCCGGCGGCCTCGTCCTTGCCGCTCATCGGCCCGACGATGGCGATGCGGTGTGTCGAGGATGCGCTGCTCAGCCAGTCGGGGGCGAGGAACACCACCATCAGACCGGCGAACGCCAGCGTCACGGCCCAGCTTAGTATCTTCTTCAAAAGATATTTTCCCCGCTGTTATTATCCCTTGGTTATAATTGACCGATGGTTTCAGATTACTGTCCGGTCTGTGAAGTAATATTTTGTAACGCTGAGTTACCGGGGTATTAACTTTAGCCATTACTCATCGGGATGAACGCACGGGTTTCATGTTTCTAGGACAGCTCAACGACTCGCAGAAACGCGCCTTCCTGGTATTGGCGCAGCGCATCACCCAGGCCGACGGCGAGGATTCCGTCGACGAACACGAAGCGCTGGAAGCACTGTGCGCGGAAATGGCGATTCCCTTCGAGGTCGACATGAAATCGATCCTCGCCGACATCAACGTCAGTACCTTCGACGACCACCGGACCCGCGTCATCACCGGGCTGGAACTGATGCGCATGGTCTATGCCGACGATTTCGTGCACGAGGCCGAGGTCGCAGAGGTGATGGCGATCTGCCGCGCCATGCAGTTCCCCGAACCCTGGGTCGTCACCATGCGCGAATGGGCGAAGCGGCTGAGCTGGACCGAGGAAGACCCCCTCGACAGCCAGCGCGCCGCATACCATACCGCGCTCGTCGGCTACGCCAACCAGATCATGGGCGGCGGCGGGTAAGACGGCTTGGGGCCTCGTGCCGACAAGGGCGCGCAGCATCCGTCTTGAATCCTGAAAAACACACCTCAAGTATATCCATATGAACGGATTGCCTGTTACGCTGTCCGCAAACAGAACCGCATCAGGGAGGAAACAATGAGCCAGCTCGCCAACGCCGGGACCCCGGAAAATCTCGCATTGCCGCTGAAGGTCTACTGGCAGCCGGGCTGCTCGAGTTGCCTGAAGACCAAGGAATTCCTGATGGAACACGGCGTGCCGTTCGTCTCCGTCAACGTGCTCGACGACGAGGACGGCTTCAAGGAACTGGAAGCACTTGGCGTGCGGCTGGTGCCGATCGTGGCGCGCGGCGATCAGTGGGCCAACGGCGCGGTGTTCCGCGACGTCGCCAAGGTCGCCGGTTTCGAATACGGCGGCCACAAGATGCTCACGCCCGAACAGCTCAAGGACAAGGTGCTGATGATCCTCGATGCAGCGCAGCGTTATCTGGCGCAGATCCCCGATGACAAGCTCGACGTGGTGCTGCCGGGCCGACCGCGCTCGTACCGCCAGCTCGTCTATCACGTGTTCGACATTCCCAAGGTGTTTCTCGACCGGGTCGAACACGACACGCCGTATACCTATGAAGCGCTGCTGTCGGTACTGCCCGACGACATGAAGACCAAGGCCGACCTGATGGCCTACGGCAAGGGCAACCGCGAACGGCTCGCCGAATGGTGGGCGCGCGACGGCGTGTCGACGGATTTCAAGCAGCCCGGCAAGGTCTATTACGGCGAGGTTTCGCTGCACGAGGTGCTGGAACGCACCGGCTGGCATTCCGGCCAGCACACCCGCCAGATTATCCTGATGCTGCGCGAGAAGCTCGGCATCGAGCCGGACGGCGCGCTCGACGATGCGGATTTCGCCGGCCTGCCGATGCCGAAGAACATCTGGGACAATGAACGCTCGTTCGACGAAGCGTCCTATACCGGGCCCGTCGCCGTCAGCTGACGGCGCAAACACTCTGGCGTCAGTTGACGGCGCAAACACTCAGCCGTCAGTTGACGGCGCAAACACTCTGCCGTCAGGATTTCGGAAACAGCGCCGCCATGGCGTCGTAGCCGCGCTGGCGGGCATGTGCCAGCGGCGTCGTGCCCTGCCGATCGGATATATTGACGTCGGCCCCCGCCGCGATCAGGGCGCGCGCCGTCTCGACGTGACGCGGCCCGCCGTCGCCGAGGATCACCGACTCGATCAGCGCCGTCCAGCCCAGGTTGTTGACGTGATCGAGCGGCGCACCGGCCTTGATCAGCATCCGCACCACCTCGTCATGACCCAGATGCGCGGCGGCGATCAGCGCCGTGCCTTCATAGGGACTGGTGATGTTGGCGGCACTGCCGCCCTGCGCCAGCACGGTCTTCAGCATCTCCACGTCGTCGGCGACGGCGGCGATGGTGACCGCGTCGTAATCGTCGTGTTCCAAAGCATTCATGTCGGCGCCGGCCTCGGCCAGCGCGCGGACCGCATCCTCATGGGAAGCGAAGACCGCCACGTGCAGCGGTGTGCGGCCATGAGAATCCCGGCTTTCAAGCGGGGCGCCCTCGGCGGTCAGTTTTTTGATGGCGGCGACATCGCCGCTGTGCGCCGCCGCGTGCAGGCCGGTATAGCCGGCGATCTCGGTGTGCGAGGGCGGCACCTGGGCATGGGCGTGCGAAAAAAATGAAGGGGCTGACATAGATAAGCTCGAAGTATTCATATCTTTGCCCATTCGACTAGA
>JAYNVG010000043.1:0-26726 GCA_038100295.1 Thalassospiraceae bacterium | reverse complement strand
TTCTGCTAACCATCTGACACTCATAAAGAAAATTCCTTATCTATGTCAGCCCCTTGTCTTTTAGATCTACAGAGCCCAGCACCCGAGAGAATCATCAACATCGACAAAAGCTTCGTCATGAGCCAATATTGTACATGGATTACTCAATGGAGGCTACTCGATCTGTGGGCAATAACTCTTAATAAGACAGTGTGTTATGCACGATTTGGCTTAGCTGTCTGGGTCAGCCGCTTTAACTATCTTGGAAAGTGAGTTGAAAATGCGATTTGGTGAATTCGTGGCGAAGCATAAAATTCGTCACACAGCAATTAGTTACAACCTGCTGACTCCAAAGCCAGATCCGTCTGGACAAAAGTGTCTCAGGCCCTCACCCATTCAGATTACTCCTTCCTTAGCTGCTGAGCTTTTGGGGCCGTATCTAGGTACACGCCTAATGGAACAAGTAAAAGCGGTCGTTCCTCTCGCTGCATATTTGATGTTGTTCCAGATGTTAGTTCTGAACTATCCGATACAAGATGCATTCAGTCTTTTTTTGGGGCTAGTGGCGGTCATAGTTGGCTTGGCTGTGTTTATGGAGGGCCTAAACGTTGGCCTAATGCCTTTCGGCACTATCATTGGTAATAATTTACCAAAAAAAACTAGCATGTTTGTTGTTCTTATCATAATTGGTATCCTTGGGGTTGGTGTAACTTTCGCGGAACCAGCCATAGGAGCCCTTCAGGCATTTGGCTCTTCCGTAGACGTCACAAAAGCACCTTACCTCTACGAGATATTGAATAATTGGACACTTCACCTGGTCTTTATTGTTGGGGCAGGCGTTGGAGCAGCTGCCATCCTTGGTACAATCCGCTTCGTCAGAGGCTGGTCTCTAAAGCCCATGATTTATTGTGCCTTGGTTCCTGTGGTGATTTTAACTGCTTATTGTTGGATGGACCCTAATTTGAGGAGTATTCTCGGGCTAGCATGGGATTGTGGTGCCGTGACCACAGGCCCCGTGACAGTTCCTTTAGTCCTCTCTCTTGGAATTGGGATCGCAAATGCTGCCGGAAAAGGGAATAGCTCACTCTCAGGTTTTGGAGTTGTTACGATGGCGTCGTTGTTCCCAATCCTCGCTGTTTTAGTCCTTGCAATCTTTGTTTCTTTCCAGATTTCACCAGAACAAATCATATCCGCGTCTGGAGCAAAAAGTTTGGTACTTGCGGTTGAGCCAAATATTTGGGAAAAAACGCCGTTAATCGAAATTGTACTTGGGGTAAGGGCGATATTACCCCTCGTATTGTTTCTGATGTTCGTCCTCTTTATTATTCTTAAATCGAGCTTACCAAACCGAATGATAACGGTTTATGGACTAATACTTTCCATAGTAGGAATGTGTATGTTCAACGTGGGACTAACATATGGTTTGGGTGCAATTGGTGCTCAGACGGGAAGCGTGTTACCTGCTGCATTCATGGAGTTACCGGTCAGCCCGGTTTCTCCAATCTTCTCTAATACTACAGGGCTGGTCATTGTAATTGGTTTTGCATTCCTAATGGGCTTTGGAGCTACACTTGCTGAACCTGCGCTTAATGCCCTTGGCTTGACCGTGCAGAAATTGACTAATGGTGCCTTTAAGAAATCCATGTTGATGTATAGTGTGGCAGGAGGCGTATCAGTCGGGATTGCATTGGGGATAGCAAAGCTAATAATGGGTTTTGACCTTGCTTCAGTTTTAATCCCTCTATACGCGTTAGCTGTAATTCTTACGTTTTTCTCATCTGAGGAATATGTAAATGTTGGTTGGGATAGCGCGGGTGTTACGACAGGACCCGTGACAGTTCCACTAGTCTTAGCAATGGGGCTTGGCCTAGGTAACGCCGTATCAGCTGTTGATGGTTTCGGGATATTATCGTTGGCTAGTATATGTCCAATAATTGCTGTATTAAGTATGGGAATATTTATTCAGTTTAAGTCAGCCCGTGCGTCGAAAGCGGCCACCACTGTTTAATCCGGGGGGTAAAATGAGTGACCGGCATGTTGTATACTTAACAGATGTGAAATTGATAACATGTGTTTTGCAAACAGGCCTAGCAGAGGTAGTGCTGGAAGCCGCGACGAGTTGTGGAGCTCAAGGGGCTACTGTCAGTTATGCTCGCGGCACAGGGGTACGAGAAAGAATGGGCCTAATTGGTGTTGCGATTGATGAGCAAAAAGAAGTTGTTCGTATTGTCGCATCTGCGGAACAGGCTGGCCGAGTATTTGAGGCAATGTACTTGGCGGGGAATCTTGATACACCCGGCAAGGGGATTATGTATATGTCAGATCTAGAGCACGTGGCCACATACATACCAGACAATATTTTAGACGCATCGTCTCAGCAAACTAGTGATGCAGATCATGGTAGCTGAAATTGTTGCAATGACCTCGCTGCATGAGGGACAGAAAATTTACGATTTACTCAAATACGATGACAAAGTGCATTTTGTCTTCCTCGAAGCGGGTAGAAGCAATGATCTTTTTGATGAAAAGCAATTTGGCGAATTTGGTGAAGCAGCGACTATTACGGTGATTGTGGACAAAACCGATCAAACAGAGATATTTGACCGAGTTTTCAAGCATGCCGATCTACTGGAGAGAAATACAGGTATCGTATCTTTAAATACAAAGGTCACAACCATGTCTAATATCTAAACCGAAAGAAAATTTATCTGACGTCAACGCCTATGGGACAAACCAGCGGCATTGCACAAGAGAGGATTTCTAGTTCATCGTAATGACCCGTAGGGGAATGAAAATGAAATAGAAATCAGAGACATGACAGCCCGGTGCCACCATGGCGATCAAGAATATCCGCCGGGCAACACGCAAGCAATATTCTGCGGAAGAAAAGATCCGCATCGTGCTGGATGGCCTGCGCGATGGGGAAACCATGGCCGAACTGTGACGTCGTGAGGGCATTGCCCAGAGCATAGATTGGGAGCTTCATGGATACGAACCGCTGGTGCGGTAAAGGTGGTATAGAGCTCCCGCAACCAACATACATTGGCTGCGATTTCTGATTTTTGGATAGGCAGGTGAATCTAGGCTAGCGTCGGCATGCACTAGATGGGGCCGGTATCGATATCTGTTGGTCTGCCGCGGAAATTAATCTATTGGCCTCCACCCTTGCAGGTGATCGTCGATCCTTTTGATTGACTTCTCTAGTGCCTTCAAATGCTTTTCGATGGCAGACCTCTTCTTAAGGTCGCGCGTTCGATTTAAGCGTCGTTCGTCGTCGTCATAGAGCGCAACGAAGTCCTCTCGCAGTTCAATGAGTTTAATCATCCGTTTGCGGTCTATATAGGTCATCGGGCCAATAACCGTTACCGTTCCTGCGTCAGCGTCTATGAACATATCTTCAGGATGCGGGATGATATCGGCGACGGACTGCCCATTGCGCTCCCTCCGCTGAACCTCGCGGTCGGCTTGTACTAAGTATTCCATGGCTTCGGCAATTCCGAATTGCCTCTGCCGCGCCTTTTCCGCCTCCGCCTGGTCGACAAGCTCGGTCATCAGTTTCAAAGACCGATAATCGCCTTTCGCCGCCTTGACCGTCATAGACCGTAAGCCCGCTTGCACGATCGGCATGGTCATCGTGCCGGTTTCATCGTTGATTGGAATCTCGCGATAGGCTTCTTCCAGGATCATGGCCTTGAGACGGTAATCGGTGACCGGTTTCGGCTTGTTCTTGGACCCTCGTGGCCGACCATTCGGGTTGCCCGATTTTCCTTTCTTGAATTGGTTTTCCTTTGGCGGCTTGCCGTAACCGACGTCGTAGTTTTGGTAACGTGCCAGCAGCTTCGATTTGCTCATTGGGTCGCCTCCACCGCGTTGTCACGACCAAGCAAGGTCGCTTCGTCATGCGCGTGGGTTTCCCAACGGTGGATGATGCGATCACAATAGATTGGATCAAGCTCACATATATAAGCTCGACGTCCTGTTTTATGCGCGGCGATCAACGTTGATCCGGACCCGCCAAACAGGTCAAGGACGATGTCGTTTCTGGCCGATACATCTTTGATGGCATCAGCAATCATCTGAACCGGTTTGGCCGTTGGATGAAGGGCGAGCTCATCCATACGTCCGGCGCGAAGCGTATTCACACCTTTGTATTCCCAAACGTTGGTTCGGTACCGGCCATGCTGGCCGAGCTCAAACGTATTAGTGTGAGGTGATGTGCCTTTCTTGAAGACGAACACCAATTCATGGCGAGAGCGATAGAAGGTACCCATGCCGCCGTTGTCTTTGACCCAGATGATCAGGTTCTTGAGTTCGTCATAGACGGTATGACCGGCATCAAGCAGCTCCTGCATATGGCGCCAATCCATGCAGATGAAGTGGATCGAGCCATCAAGGCTGTGGTCATACAGGTTCTGAAAGGTCGTTGTTAGAAAGGCGGTGAACTGGTCTTGGCTCATCTCGCCAGACGCCATGGCGAACTCGCGATGCTTGATCTTGCCGGAGTTCCCAACGTGACCGTCTATGGGCGCGTTATACGGTGGATCGGTGAAGACCATCTTGGCCAATTGGCCGTCCATCAGCGTATCGATGATGTTGGTGTCGAGGGCATTGCCACAGATTAGGCGGTGAGACCCTAACTGCCATAAATCGCCAGATTGACACCGCGCCGGCACGTCATCCGGCATAAGGTCATCATTGGGATTGCCGGGCTCTTCAATCGATAGGCCATCAATTAGGTTGTCGATCTCGGAGACCGTGAACCCGGTGATCTCGACATCAAAATCCAGATCCAAGTCGTAAAGCGCGCCAAGCTCCTTAGCCAATAGCTCGTCGTCCCAACCGGCATTTAGCGCCAGTTTATTATCGGCAATAACATAGGCCCGTTTCTCAGCCTCCGACATCTGATCTTGGCGAAGGTATGGAACGGTCTCAAAGCCTAAGGTCTTTGCTGCGGCAACGCGGCCATGGCCGGCTAGGATCCGATTGTCGTCATCTATGATGACCGGGTTGGTGAAACCAAACCGTTCGATGCTGTCGGCAATTTGCCGAAGCTGTTTCTTAGAATGCGTTCGGGCATTGTTTGCCCACGGTGTGAGGGTTTTGGGGCAAAGATTTTCAATTTTAGTCGTCGTCATTAAACGCTTCCAATTCTAAAGCCGCCGTAGGGACAATCCCGCTTGGCGCGTTGATCTCCCTTCCTGCAGTTCGGCTTTATAATTGGACGATTTGCCACTCGCTTTGGCGCTAATCGAACTGTTACCGACGACCCTACAGCAATTCAAATTTGAGCGCCATCCCAAGCGCGGTAAGCTATTGTTTTTGTTATGCTATAAGCTAGCTATGCCGCATGGATTCTCGACATTTATCGGTACCTGACGCGAATCGGCAAATGATCGAACAGATGGTCGGTGTTTCCCTTAATTTGACAGGCCGATTTATTCCGTAAAACGCTGGACTTCGCCGCCCATGAGAGCGTCAGTGTCTGTGTCTTCAATGGCATGGGAGCAGACAAGATGACGATAGGAATCAACGAGATTGAGACGCTTGAGCGAGACGAGTTGGAGGCCCTTTGGCACGACGTATGCGCTAGCCCGTTGCCCAATCGCGCGAGCACGGCGTTTATGCGCCGGGTCATTGGTTTTGAGATCCAAAGACGCCAGCATGGCGGATTAGCCAAGCGCTTTCGCAAACGATTGCGTGCCGCAGTCCAAAAGCCAACGACTGGGCGTCAGGGCAATACCTTGCAGACCGGTGCCCGTCTTATGCGCGAATGGAACGGCGTCACGCATGTGGTCGATGTCTCTGAGGTTGGTTATGACTGGCATGGTCAGACTTATCGGTCCCTCTCTGCGATTGCCCGGGCAATCACCGGCGCCCATTGGTCAGGCCCCAGGTTCTTTGGTCTGGATAAAAGACCATGAGCAGAGCAAAGATCCGTTGCGCGATTTATACGCGGAAGTCGTCAGAAGAAGGGCTGGATCAATCCTTCAATTCGTTAGATGCCCAATATGCGGCCTGTGCCAGCTACATTGCCAGTCAACGACACGAGGGCTGGAAGCTTATCAAGAAACGCTATGACGATGGTGGCATCTCGGGCGGTACGTTGGATCGGCCGGGCGTGCAGGGCTTGCTTGATGAGATTGATGCCGGTCTCGTTGATATGGTCGTGGTATATAAGATAGATCGCCTGACCCGCTCGTTAGCCGACTTTGCCAAACTGGTCGAACGCTTGGAAGCGGCCAACTGTTCGTTTGTCTCCGTAACCCAGGCCTTCAATACGTCATCATCTATGGGACGGCTGACCTTGAACGTATTGTTGTCGTTTGCGCAGTTCGAGCGTGAAGTGACGGCAGAGCGGATCAGAGACAAGATCGCGGCGTCTAAAAAGAAAGGTCTCTGGATGGGAGGTGTTTGCCCGCTCGGCTACGACAAGCATCCGGATCCAAGCGAGCGGACGCTTGTGATCAATCAAGTGGAAGCAGACGTCGTACGCAAGCTGTTCGAGCTATACGATCAACACGGTTGTTTGCAGGCGGTCAAGGAAGCCGCTGACGAACGCAAGATCGTATCAAAACGCCGCATCTTCAGTTCGGGCAGGAGCGTTGGCGGTAAGCCGCTCTCACGAGGGCAGGTCTATTACATTCTCCGCAATCCCCTGTATCTGGGTCAGATCAGGCATCGTGATAAAACATATCCCGGTCGACATTCCGCTATTATTGATCAAGCTCTGTGGGACCGGGTTCAACAAAAGCTTTCTGATGCCAGCAACAAAGCCCGCGGGATCACGTATGCGCCGAGTGGTGCGACCAACCTATTAGCCGGGATCATTTTTGATGAGACAGGCGATCGTTTAACCCCGACCTATGCGACGAAGGGCAGCAAGCGATACCGTTACTATGTCTCAAATAGGTTGATTGGCGGAACTCCTGATCCATCAGCTTGGCGATTGCCGGCAGCGGACTTGGAGCGACAAGTGAAAACCCTCGTTGCCGACCATCTTGAAGCCCACGCCAAGCGTATGACCATCTGTCATGGGCTGAGCCTCGATCAACTTGCCATGGTCAATAAAACGGCAATGGAATTGGCGACCAAAATAATCAGCCAGTCTTGTCCAACGATCACGGAGGTGATTGCCAAGATCGAACTGTCTCAGAAGGACCTGGCCATTAGTCTAACGCCAGTCGGAATCTGTAAGTGGTTCAAGATTAAAGAGGACCAACTCGATCCCGTATTTGTTAAGTTCTCGACCAGCCTGCAGCTAAAAAAGCGAGGCGTTGAGAGAAAGATTGTTATTGGTGACTACGTGAGCGCGCCAGACCAAACGCTGCTCAAGCTGCTTGATCAGGCCCACGCGTGGGTCGATCAGCTAAAGGCCGGTACCCAACTAAAGGCGATCGCCGAACGTGAGGGGGTAACGCCTGCATATATTCGGACCCGGTCAAAGTTGGCGTTCTTGGCGCCCCGCGTTCAAGAAGCTATTCTTGATGGTAGCATTGATCCTAAGTTCACAGCGGGCCAAATCATTGCCATGAAAATACCGCTAGATTGGGATAAACAGGTCTCCCTGTTATTGTCATCTTAATCCCTGTTATCAGAAATTAGATTCCCTGTTTCTCAATTAACAGGGAAATGCCGTCTAACCCCCTGAATTGACGGCAATAATCACGACAAAATCAACGAAAAAACGGCCAAAACGGCCCGAAACAAAGCGATTTCCCTGTAAATTCCCTGTTAATTAGGGAAATGACCCCGAAGGGAACTGCCGAAAAAGGCCGACTGAGACTTTTGAGATAAATACGCAGAACTCAGCAAGCAAAGCCGTCTCACCACAAAACGGCCGCTGCTAAGCGTCGGAAATTGCCGGTAAAATCAGAAGAAAAAGAAACGCTGCGAAAACAGCGAAAGTGAATGGCGGAGGGAGAGGGATTCGAACCCTCGATACGGTTTCCCGCATACACGCTTTCCAAGCGTGCGCCTTCAGCCACTCGGCCACCCCTCCAAACGACCTTTCGGTCGGGCCGGAAACTAACCGAGCAGGCCCCGCCGGGCAAGGGCGATTGATCATTGGGCTGCAGAAACGGCCATGATATGTTCGTTAAGAATTATTAACCATTCTGGGCTTACATGAGCGGATGCGCGCATCCTTTATCACCGGCTGGATATTGCTGCTCGGCGCCTTCGCGGTCGCCGCCGCGGAAACCATTGCTCGCGTGCTGCCCGGCGGCAGTGGCTGGATGCTGTCAGCACACGAATTGTGGCAGGCACTGTGGCCGGGATCGTACCTGCTGGCCGAGGTGCGCCTGAACGCGACACTGCCGTGGCTCTGGGATCCGGTGATGCTGTGGTTCCTGACGCCGCCGGCGTGGCTTTTGATGGCGCTACCTGGCGTCATCCTGGCTTGGACCTGCCGACCGAGCCGCGATATCAGCCCGATGGCCGAGGAAGAGTTGCGCGAGCACGAGGCTTCGCTGTTCCTGTACGATGATCTCGCCCGCGAAGCACGCAAGTGGGCGCGCGAGGAAGGCGACACGTCGAACGACGACGACCGCCTGCCGACCCACGAGTTGATCGATCTGTTCGAACGCGAGATCGAGGACGAGTTCGACCCGGAAACCGATCCGCTGCCTGAATTTGTCAAACCCCAGGATCGATAAGAACGATTAGTGCCGTTGACGGCCGTCAGTCGCTGCCGGTCTTGAGGGCGGCCAGGAACGCGGACTGCGGAATTTCCACATTGCCGATCTGGCGCATCCGCTTCTTGCCCTTTTTCTGCTTTTCCAGAAGCTTTTTCTTGCGCGTGATATCGCCGCCGTAGCACTTCGCGGTCACGTCCTTGCGCATCGCGCTGACGGTTTCGCGCGCGATCACCTTGCCACCGATCGCGGCCTGGATGGCGATCTTGAACAGTTGGCGGGGAATCAGTTCCTTGAGCTTTTCGCACACCTGACGGCCGCGGCTTTCGGCGTGGCTGCGGTGCGCGATGAAAGCCAACGCGTCGACCGGCTCGGCGTTGACCAGAAGCGAGACCTTGACCAGATCGCCACGTTCATAGCCGATAAGCTCATAGTCGAAGCTGGCGTAGCCGCGCGAGACCGATTTCAGCCGGTCGTAAAAATCGAACACCACTTCGTTCAGCGGCAGCTTGTAGACGACCATGGCGCGGTTGCCGACATAAGTCAGCTCCATCTGCTCGCCGCGACGTTCCTCGCACAGGCTCAGAACGGAACCCAAAAATTCGTCGGGAACCATGATCGACGCCTTGATCAGCGGTTCCTCGATGTAATCGATCTGCACCGGGTCCGGCATGTCGACCGGGTTGTGCAACTCCTTCATGGTGCCGTCTGTCTTGTAGACCTTGTAGACCACGCTCGGGCTTGTGGTGATGAGATCAAGATCGAATTCGCGCTCCAGACGCTCCTGGACGATTTCCAGGTGCAGCAGGCCGAGGAAGCCGCAGCGATAGCCGAAACCCAACGCCGCCGAGCTTTCCGCCTCGTAGTGGAAGCTGGCATCGTTAAGGTGCAGCTTGGCGAGTGCATCGCGGAGGTCCTCGTATTCCGAGGCATCGGTAGGGAACAGGCCGCAGAAGACGACCGGGATTGACGGTTTGAAACCCGCCAGCGGTGACGCCGTCGGACGCTTGTCCTCTGTAATGGTATCGCCGACGGAGGTTTCGGCGACGGTCTTGATCGCCGCCGTCATGTAGCCGACTTCGCCGGGCCCCAGGGTCTCGACCTTCGTCGGTTTGGGTCTGAAGACGCCGACCTGATCGGCCTGGTGCACGGAATCTTCCTGCATCAGCCGCAGCTTCATGCCCTTCTTGAGGGTCCCTTCATAGACCCGCACAAGCGTCATCACGCCCAGATAGGCATCATACCAGCTATCGACCAGAAGCGCTTTCAGCGGCGCCGCCGGATCGCCCTTGGGCGGCGGCATCTTGGTGACGATGGCTTCCAGCACCTCTGGCACGCCCATGCCGGTCTTGGCGGAAATAAGCAGGGCCTCGGACGCGTCGAGGCCGATCACGTCCTCGATCTGCTGCTTGACCTTTTCCGGCTCGGACGCCGGCAGATCGGCCTTGTTCAAGACGGGAATGATCTCGAGGTCGTTTTCGATGGCAAGGTAGACGTTGGCCAGGGTCTGCGCCTCGACGCCCTGTGTCGAGTCGACGACCAGCAGCGCGCCTTCGCAGGCGGCGAGCGAACGGCTGACCTCGTAGGAGAAGTCCACGTGGCCCGGCGTGTCGATCAGGTTGAGGATGTATTCCTCGCCGTTCTTTGCGGTGTAGTTCAGGCGCACGGTCTGTGCCTTGATGGTAATACCGCGCTCGCGCTCGAGCTCCATGTTGTCGAGCACCTGTTCTTTCATTTCGCGCGCGGTCAGGCCGCCGCATTCCTGAATCAGGCGGTCGGCAAGCGTCGACTTACCGTGGTCGATGTGCGCGATGATCGCGAAATTTCTTATGTGTGCGGTGTCGGTCATGGCGCGGCTATGTATCACCCCGTGGACGTCATTACCATCCCAATCGGCGGCTTACTGATCGCCGATCCGAAGCGTCTGGAATTCGCGCTGACGTTCCGCCAGCAGCGTACGGTATTCTTCCGTGCCGAAAGCATAGCCGCAAACCATGCAGCCGACCCGGGCCTGTGATGACAGCGGATCGGCGGCGCCGTCGAGCGTATTCTGCGCCTCACCGCAGCCGGGGCATTTAACCGGCAGGATATCGGTGCGCATCAGGAGATCGTCCGTAAAACCGGCCATGGGCTTAAGGGTTTACCCCGCACGCCTTGGACGCCGCCTTGTAGGCCGCCGTGAAACCGCTCAGCGAGAACGTGTCAGTCGTCAGGGTGCCGCGGCTCGACGTGCCGCTCACGACCAGGTCCTGGCCGCGAATCATGGCTTCCACCAGAGGCGCGTCCTCATAGGCGAAGGCCAGTTCACCATCCGGGAACATCGGGAACGAGGCGCCGCCGATTCGTGCCGTTATCTTGCTGGTTTTGCCATAGGAATAACCCGCTTCCATGCTGACGAAGCCGATCATCTTGTCGCCAGGGCGGTGCGAAACCAACAGAAACACGTCGCCGCGGCGCGTGTATTTGCCTTCGGACTTGGTCGGCACACTGGCGGCATAACAGACCTTGGCGCCGCCGTCGGCGCGGGCATGCGCTTCCCAGTCCTGGAACTTGCCGAGAAAATCGGCGTGGGCCTGCGGCGCAAAGGCTAATATCCCGGCCGAAAGAACGGCACAAACGGCGGAAAGGACGGTTCGCGATTGCAAAAGCTGCGTAGTTTTCATAGTCAACGTGATATACCGGACGCTAACGGGTTCGCAAGGCCCGTAACACAAATGCCGGCTCAATGCAGTGCCAGACAACACCGGCCGGAAACACCAACAGACAAAACCGGCCTGATTTTCGAGGAAACCCACCGATGTCCGATCCCCTGATTTGCGAGGTTACACGCGGCACCATGGTTGAAAGCCGTCACCGCGTGCACGCCATGATCTGCGATGCATCGGGGCCGGTAAAGACCTGGGGCGATCCGGATTTGATGTTCTATCCGCGTTCGGCCATTAAGTTCATGCAGGCGCTGCCGCTGGTCGAAAGCGGCGCCGCCGACGCCAACCGGGTCAGTGTGGCGGAGCTTGCGCTGGCGTCCGCATCACATTCCGGCACGGAGACCCACGTCGAGGCGGTTGCCGCCTGGCTGCAGCGAATCGGCCTCGGCCCGGACAATCTCGGCTGCGGCGCGCATCTGCCTTACCACACACCCTCGGCAAACGATCTGATCCGGGCCGATAAGGCGCCGACGCGGCTCAACAACAACTGTTCAGGCAAGCACACCGGGTTTCTGACGACGGCCCAGCATCTTGGCGAATCGACCGAAGGCTATATGGATCCGGACCATCCGGTACAGCGTCGGCTCTATGACATCATGGCCACGTTCGGCGGTCAGGATCTCGCCGATACCGGACGCGGCCGGGACGGCTGCGGGATTCCGGTGTATGGTATGACACTGACGGCACTGGCCCGCGCCGCGCAGAAAATGGCCGACCCCGCCGGACTGGGCGAGGAAAGAGGCCGCGCCGCCAGGCGCGTGCTGGAAGCGGTCATGGCGGAGCCGTTCATGGTCGGCGGGCCGGACCGCTTCGATACCGACGTCATGACCGTATTGGCCGGCAAGGCGGCGACCAAGGGCGGCGCCGAGGGCGTTCACATCGCCATCCTGCCGGAAAAGGGACTGGGCATCGCACTGAAGGCCGAGGACGGCGAAAAGCGCGCCGCCGACGTCGCCATGGGCTGGCTGCTTGGCGAAACCGGCGCCATCGGCCGCGATCAAAGCCGTGCGCTGGCCAGCCATCTGCAGCCGACCCTCCACAATGCCGCCGGCGATGCGGTTGGCACCATACGCATGAAAGCCTGACCGGGTTTTGATATCTCAGTCGTTGTAGGCCTTCGGGGGCGGTTGACGGTAGGCTTCGGCGGCACGCCTGAACTTCGGCCCGCCGTGGGTGCCCGTGGACAGGTCCTCTAGCGGACCGCCGGGCCTCATCGGTCTCGGCGCGAAGCGGCCCATGGACAATACGCGGTCATACATGACCAGCGCCCCGGCAACGCCGACATTGATGCAGAATTTCGTCGGAATCTTTATGACGTGCTCGCATTTGGCCAGCATTTCCGGCGACAATTCGCCCCGCTCCGGCCCAAGAATGTAGGCTGCCTGCGGCGGATGATGAAAGCTCGGCAGATCGATGGAATCGTCGATCAGCTCGACCCCGACCAGCTTGCACGATGCCGGTAAAAGCATCGCGTCGATATCCGGAAACGCATAGAACGGCAGGTGTTGCGGGGTATCCGAGGTGTCCGCGCGCTTGCCGATGCGGCGCGTATAGGCAGCGCGGACCGTGAACACGAAACTGGCATCGAACGCGTGCGCCGAGCGGAACAGGTTACCGACGTTCATTTCCTTGGAAACGCCTTCGACGCCGATACCGAAAAATCCCCTCATGGCCGCATTCCCCTTCTCCCGTGTCTTGGGTTCACGATGTTTTGGTTTTATCCTGCCCGTTGATATGAGAAGAGCATGACCCAACCATTTCAGACGGACCCGATCATTTCAAGAAGGAGCCAGGCATGCGCGCCGTTGTCTGCGGAGACTTTGAAGACGAATCGCAACTGGGCATCGGCGAGCTTGCATCGCCCGATCTGCCTTCTGGCCATGTCCGTATTGCCGTGCGCGCCGCAGGTGTCAATTTCGCCGACACCCTGATGGTGAAGGGCCAGTATCAGGTCAAACCGCAACTGCCTTTTGCGCCCGGTCTTGAGGCCGCGGGGTTCATCACCGAGGTCTCGAGCGATGTCGACGGTATCCGTGTCGGCGACCGGGTGATGGCAACGCTGGATCACGGCGCCTATGCTGAGGAAGCCGTCGCCAAGGCCGGCAACGTCTATGTCATTCCCGACAAAATGACGTTCGTCGAAGCCGCCGGTTTTCCAATTGTCTATGGCACCTCGCATATCGGACTGGTGCATAAATTGAAGGTGCAGCCGGGTGAAACGCTGCTGGTGCATGGTGCCGCCGGCGGGGTCGGGCTGACGGCTGTGGAAATCGGCAAGGCCCTGGGGGCGCGCGTCATCGCCACGGCGGGAGGCGCCGACAAACTTGAAATCGCCAAGAAATACGGCGCCGACGATCTGATCGACTATCGTACCGAGGATATCCGCGAACGGGTCAAGGCCCTGACCGACGGGCGCGGCGCTGACTGCGTTTATGATCCGGTTGGCGGGTCCGCCTTCGACGCCAGCCTGCGCGCCATCGTTCAGGGTGGGCGTATCCTCGTCGTCGGCTTTGCCAGCGGTACGGTGCCGCAAATTCCGGCCAACATCCTTCTGGTCAAGAATATCACCGTGATCGGCTATTACTGGGGCGCACACCGCATTCTGGACCCCGGCCTGGTACATCGGTCATTCACCGAACTCCTGCAATGGTATGAAGACGGCAAACTGAAACCGCATGTGTCGCATGTCTTCCCGATGCAGGACTTCCGGCTCGCACACGAGACGTTGATCGGCCGCAAGTCCACCGGCAAGGTGGTCATCCTGACCGCGGGGACAGCGGCGGATAAGGCGTGATCGACGGAGCCCCGGCATCCGGTACTGGTACCTGCAGGCCGCATAAAGCAGATATGACATGAAAATCGGAACCAAACTCGCAATCTGCTTTATCGCCCTCGCAGTCATACCGCTGGGGGCGGCGTCGGCAGTGTATCTGCGCGCCACGACCCAGTTCGGTGCAGATATGGCGGCGCGCGGCAAGAATCTGCTGGCGGAAAGGGTACACCGGGATCTGCGGCGTGCCAGCGAACTTGGCGCCGTCACCATCGAGCAGACTCGGAATGCCCTGTCGCGTGAAGTGCGGCTTCTCGCCGGAGAAGTTGCCGCCCGACTTGCCGTCGAGAGCAAAGCGCCGGACCTGCCAGACAATCAAAGCGGATTTATCCTGGAACACGATTCGCCGGCCACCGGCGATGCAGCGCGGCCGATCGATCTGCAGCGGATGAGCGTATACATCGCCGAGGATGCCAGCCGCGATCAGATCGCCGGTACGCTCAAGCTTCTGGCCGGGTTCAACGATGTGGCGCGGACGGTATACCTGCGCAACCGAAGCGCCATCGATAACCTGAGCATCACCTTCGAAAACGGTCTGACGACAACCTTTCCGGGACTTGCCACGCCGCAGGCCGGCGATCCGAGGGAACGTGAATGGTATCTGAAAACCCTGGAGTCTGCGCAGACCGCATGGTTCGACAGTTCCAAGGGCGAAGCCGGACGGATCGCCATCGCTGCTCCGATACAATTGACCGACGGCCAGTTTGCCGGTGTCGCGCGGATTTCGATCCGTCTTGATGCGCTGTTGGCACAGTCGCTGGACGCCACACGCCTGCCGCCGGATGCCAGTGCTTATCTGCTCAGCGTGCCCCATGGCGACCCGGAGCTGATGCCGCATGAAATCGCCTCTTTCACACCGGAAAAGGGCGATTGGACCGTCCAGGTGCGGCCATTGCCGGTGTCGCTGAACGGCGACGACGCATGGCTGAAAGTCGTCAGCGATATCCGCAGCGGCGTTCCCGGCATCGAGCGGGTGGTCGTTGACGGAAGTCGTCAGGTATGGGCTTTCGGTCCGGTCGGCACGACGACCGGAACGGATTACCATATTGCCGTCGCCTTTCCGGCCGAGGTGATCGACATAGCCACCAAGCAGGTCGAGGAAATCGTCCAGCAGTCTTACCGTGACCAGTTGCGCATCGCCATCGTCTTCGCCGTGGTTGCCGGACTGATCGCCGCCGGTCTTGCGGTATTCGGCGCCAAGACCCTGACCAGCCCGGTCCGCCGGTTACACGAGGCCGCCGGAAAATTGGCCCACGGTGATTTTAGTGTACGTATCCAGAAACCCGGCAGGGACGAACTCGGCGATCTCGGGCGCGATTTCAACCGCATGGTACCGGCGCTGGAGGAACAGATCCGCGTCAAGCGCGATCTGCACGCCGCACAAGAAATCCAGCAGCACCTGATCCCCGCCACCGCGCCTGTGATCGACGGTTTCGATATTGCCGGAAAGACGATCTATTGCGATGAGACCGGCGGTGATTATCAGGACTACGTACCGCTTCAAGACGGCCACTACGCCGTTGTCATCGGCGACGTGACCGGTCACGGCGTCGGCGCCGCCTTGCTGATGGTGTCCGCACGGGCCGTGCTTCGCGCCAATGCGCCACACCAGGACACCGCCGCCGGTGTGCTGGCCGCCGTCAACCGCCAGCTCAGCGCAGACAGTGCCGGCGGGCGCTCACTGACCTTGTTCTATCTGCAGCTCGCCACCGGTAAACGGCAGTTCGACTGGATCTCCGCCGGCCACGAACCGGCCATGATATACGATCCGAAAGACGACAGCTTCACTTTCCTGGCTGGTGAGGATATTCCGCTCGGTGTCGATGCCGACTGGTCATTCAACGGGCAAAGCAGTTCGCTCCCTGAAGGCGGGCTGTTCGTTGCCTATACGGACGGCATCCGCGAGGGCGTCAACGATGCCGGCACGGCATACGGGCTGGATCGGCTGAAGGCGGCTATACGTGCTTCAAATCAGCAGGGCAGTGCCGAGGTGCTTGATGCGGTCCTGGAAGATTTCCGTAAATTCCGCGGCAAGACGAAAGCCAAGGACGATGTCTCGCTGCTGGTCATCAAGCCCGTCTGATCTGTGTTTCAGGCATATTTATAGTCGTTGGCGGTGACCGCGCCGTTGACGGTTTGACCGTCCGCCGACAGGGGCAGGCGCAGCGTTGTCGTCTGCAGTCGCACACGCCGGACCGATTCCCAGATAGTTTTGTGCACCATCGGTGCCCTGCGTTCGATCAGCACCGGCAAAAGGCGTGCGTTGACGAAACCATAGCCTTCGACCTTGTCCGCATAATATCTCTTGCCGGTCAATTCACGACCGGCGGCTTCAGCCATCGCGGTGCCGAAAAACCGGTAATAGAAATCCAGCGGCGGGCCGGTGATATCGATGACCGCCATGCAGGGGATAAGTCGGGGCGGCAGGGTTTCCAGTCTGAACGACGCCCGGGGCGGTCCTATGGCGTCGCCGCGAAGACTGTCCCAATAGTTGTATGCTGCCAGGATCGGCATGTCGGTGATTTCATCCAGCCGGATTTCGGTGCTCTCGACGATCCTGTCGAAGACTTCGGCGCCTTGACCGAACATGCCTGCCTCCCGGGTGATCCGTGTTCGCCTGCGGATAGGCCCCACGGTCAGACCAGTGTGACGGCACATCGGCTGTCGATCAATGCCGGAGCTTACCGATTCCCTTGATCCGGCTTCTGGGGTATCAAAAAGGTTCACGAATTGGGAGGCAGATCATGCTCAAAACAGTGCAGCGCTACGGTATCCTTGTATTGGCAATCTTCGCGATCAGCGCACTCAGCGCCTGCTCGCCGGAAGTCGGCTCCAAGGAATGGTGCGAGGATCTGAAGGCAAAACCGAAGGGCGACTGGTCGGCCAATGAAGCCGCCGATTTCGCCAAGCACTGCGTGCTGTAATCCGCCTCAGTCAGCTTTCCCTTCCTTGCGCAGTCGCAGGTAAGGAATAAGATCCAGCGGCGGCGGGTCACAAGGGACCTGCGTCAGCAGCGCATGCACCTGCCCCCTGTGATGGGTCGCTTGATTGAACATGTGCGCCAGTACGGACCGACGTTTATCGGTGCCGGCGATGCCGTTCATCGTCGCGTACTGGAAGTCCTCTTCAATCCCCGCGGCATCGAAACCGTCCACGAATTCAATAAGGATATCGTCCTCGACGGCGCGTTCGCGTATCAGGCCGTCACGATCCGCACAAACGATCTGATCCAGGCTTTCCGCCGGATACGGCGTCCCTTGCATGCGGCCGCGCCAAAGTCGATCGACCAGCAGCAGGTGATTGACGGCGCCATGAATCGATCCGAAGAAGGCTGCACGGGGCTTCATGTAATCCGTCTCGGAAATACCGGAAATCGCCAAGCTGATCCGCGTGTTGGCCCATTTGTTATACCGCGCCATCATTTTCAAGTGTTCAAGCATGCCCTGTCTCCGCTGTCATGTAACGACGCCATGCTGCGCCGCGGCCTTGCAAATGAAAAGGGCGGCACCGGCAATCTTTCCAGCACCGCCCTTTCCGTTTTGAGCCGGGCGTGGGGTCAGGCCTGCCAGAACGGCTTGGCGCTCTCGCGGGCGGCGTCTTCAGGGGACATCCCCATATCGTCCAGCATGCGTACATCGAGGCGCGCCAGATTCTGGCGATTGCGCAGGCGCGTTTCCCAGACAACGAGGAGATCCAGACCGCGTTCCGGCATGACGAACACGGCGAGCGCCAGCGATTTAATCAGGGCGCGGCCATATCCCATGGCGAAGGGAAACGATTTCAGAATGCTGTTCATGGTCTTTCTCCGGTTCTTGTCCTTTGGGCGGCGGCCTATTCCGTGCGCCCGTCGATGCCGTACTTGATATCCGTGATCGACAAATAGGACAAACGACATTATTTTTATTTCGAATAAGTTTTTCTAATTTGAATGTTATGGATACAATTGTAATTATGTTTATAATCAATTAGATAAAACAACACATGCGTTTTTCACATATCTGTAAGACTGACTTTAAATCATGATAATGACGGAAATATGAAACGCCACCTGCCATCCCTGAATGCACTCCGTGCCTTCGAATCGGCGGCCCGCCATCTGAGCTTCACCAAAGCCGCCGACGAGCTCAATGTGACGCAGGCGGCGATTTCGCATCAGGTGAAGGGACTCGAGGACCAGATCGGCATCCGGTTGTTCGTGCGCCGCAACCGGGAACTGATCCTGACCGACGCCGGACAGACCCTGTTGCCGGACATGACGGCCGCGTTAGATGTCATGGACAGCGCCTTGGTGCGGGTCAAGCGGCGCGACCAGTCGGGTATTCTGACCATCGCCACCATGGACAGTCTGGCTGCTACCTGGCTGATGCCCAGGCTCGGTCTGTTTCGCGACGAAAACCCGGACATCGACATCCGTCTGGCGACGTCCGATGTCGCCGCCGACTACGACCGCGACGGCATCGACATCGGCATCCGATACGGGCGCGGCAACTGGCCCGGCCTGATCGCCGAGGAACTGATGCAGGAAGATATTTTTCCGGTCTGTGCGCCGGACCTGATGCAGTGCGGCCCCGGCCTCAGCAGTCCGGGCGATCTCAGGCATTATCCGCTGATCCACGACGACATGACGGAAGACTGGAACATGTGGCTGAACGCTGCCGGGCTGCGCGATATCGATCCGACGCGCGGCACCGGGTACACGCATTCCAATCTGGTCATCCAGGCCGCCATCAACGGCGAAGGGGTGGCACTGGGGCGCGGCCTGCTGGTCGCCGACCCGATCGAAGCCGGCAAGCTGGTGGCGCCGTTTGATCTGGCGCTGACGGCTGAGTACCGTTATTACGTCGCCTGCACCGAGAGAAATTATGACCGTCCGAAGGTGCGTGTGTTCAGGGACTGGCTGATGCGTGAAGCCAAAAAGACCGCATCCAGGCTGCCCAGGCACCAGCGCCTCGAGGAGAGAATCACATGAGCAACCCGTTCATCATGGCCATCCGACAGAATCCGGACCAGTTCCTGGGAGAACTGGAGACATCCGAGCTCAAGGCCATCACCGAAGCGTGCGTCCAGCAGATGGAAAAGCGTGCCAAGGCGGGTGACGGCGCCGCGCCAGGCGCACTGCAGGCGCTTTACCGCGCACTGGCCAACGTCGAGATCTAGCTTTTCAAAACCTCGAGATCCCTAAACAGGTCCAGCGCTTCGGGGTTGGCCAGCGCCTCCTTGTTCTTCACGCCCCGCCCATGGACGATGTCGCGGACCGCAAGTTCGGTGATCTTGCCGGACTTGGTGCGCGGGATATCCGCAACCTCGACGATTTTAGCCGGCACGTGGCGCGGCGTGCAGTTGTTGCGGATCTGCAGGCGGATTTTCTGCTCCAGTTCCGCATCGAGGCTGCCGGGGTTCTTGAGCACCACGAAAAGCACGACGCGGACGTCGTTATCCCATTCCTGGCCGATGACGATGCTTTCCTGAATTTCGTCGAGCTTTTCGACCTGGCGGTAAATCTCTGCCGTGCCGATCCGCACCCCGCCCGGATTGAGCGTCGCGTCGGAACGTCCGTAAATCACGATACCGTCGTGTTCCGTCAGCATGATGTAGTCGCCGTGCGTCCAGATGTTCGCAAACATCTCGAAATACGCCGCCTTGAAGCGGGCATCGCCGGGATCGTTCAGGAAGCACAGCGGCACCGTCGGAAACGGTCGCTTGCAGACCAGTTCGCCTTTCTCGCCCCGGATCGAACGGCCTTCCTCGTCGAAGACGTCCACGTCCATGCCAAGGAACCGAATCTGGATTTCACCGCGCCACACCGGCGCGGTCGGGTCGCCGCCGCAAAAGCAGCCCATGATATCGGTGCCACCCGAGAACGATACGAGCTGCACGTCCGGTTTCACCGCCGCATAGACATAGTCGAAACCTTCCGGTGCCAGGGGCGAGCCGGTCGAACACAGCATGCGGACCGATGACAGGTCGTGCGTGTCGCGGGGCCGCAGACCGGCCTTGTTGAGCGCGTCGATGAATTTCGCCGAGGTCCCGAACAGGGTCATTTTTTCGGCATCGGCAAAGTCGAACAGCACATTGCCCGAGGGATGGAACGGCGAGCCGTCATAAAGCAGCAGCGTCGCGCCCCAGGCAATGTTGGTGGCCAGCCAGTTCCACATCATCCAGCCGCAGGTGGTGAAGAAGAACACCCGGTCTCCCTTGCGGACATCGCAATGCAGCGGCTGTTCGGAGGCATGCTTCAGCAGCGTGCCCCCCTGGCTGTGCACGATGCATTTGGGCGCGCCGGTAGTGCCGCTGGAAAACATGATGTAAAGCGGATGATCGAACGGCAACTGGCGGAACGCGATGTCCTTGGGGGTCAGTCCATGGGCCTCGTCGGACAGGGTTACGGCGTTCTCGATCGGGCCGGTGTCCGCATCCTCGTCACCATAGGGAATGAGAATGACTTTCTTGAGGCTTGGCAGTTGCGCGGCGATGGCCGCGGACTTTTCGCGCACATCGTGACGCTTGCCGTTGTACCAGTAGCCGTCGGTGCAGAACATGACCTTGGGTTCGATCTGCCCGAAACGATCGAGCACGCCGCGCTCGCCGAAATCGGGTGAGCACGACGACCACACAGCGCCCAGGGCATTGACCGCAAGCATGGCGATGATGGTTTCCGGCATGTTCGGCAGATAACCGCAAACACGATCACCCTCGCCGACGCCGTATTTCTGCAACACCTGCACCATGACCGACGTCTGCGCGTAGACGTCATCGAAGCTGAGACGGCGCGAAACCCTGTTTTCGCCGTTGAAGACCATTGCCTCACCGGCGCCGCGATGGCGCAGCAGGTTTTCGGCAAAACTGAGCCGGGCATCGGGAAACCACTTTGCGCCGGGCATCTTGTCTGCATCGATCAGGACACGCTCGCCACGCGTCTCGGCGATGAGATCGGCGTCGTCCCAGACCGAGGTCCAGAATTTTTCCAACTCGGTGACAGAGAACCGCCAAAGCTCGCGCGTGTCTGCAAGGGAAACGCCCCAGTCCTTTTCGACGCGTTTTCTGAAGCGTGTGATTTCCGCGTCGTCGATCTGTGCCTGGCTCGGCTGCCAAAGTGGTGTGCTCAAAGTTTCCTCCCAACCGTGCGCCTTGGTTCAAACCGGCGCTTCATCATCATTCTTTTCGTTTGTCTGCCCCAGAAATTCCCGGGCACGGGTGCGGTGCCGATCCGTGACGTGCCCCGATACCGCCCGCCACACTGCCCAGAACACTGCGGCATCGTCGGTGAAGCCGAGACCGGCAATTAAATCGGGTACCATATCCAAAGGCACAACGAAATAGGCAAGCGCCGCCATCAGCGTGATCCGCACCCGGTTCGGTGTCGCCGGATCGGTGGCGCAGAAATAGGCGGCAATGGCCTCGTCCGAAAACGGAACACGCCCCAATGTGCGGCGCGCCTTTTCAACGAAGCCTTCGGTGACGATCTTTTCGTTTTCTTCCGGGGTCCGGGCCACGTTGTCGCGCCCCCATTCTCTTGATAAACAGTTAGCATCTCGACCATCAGGAGGATACGAACATGGACGTCAAAGGTCACGCGGCGATCGTCACGGGGGCGGCTTCCGGACTTGGCGCGGCGACGGCGCGCGCGCTGGCGGCGGAAGGCGCCAAGGTCGCACTGCTGGATCTCAATGCCGAAGCGGCCGGCCAACTGGCAGATGAGATCGGCGGCATGGCCATCGGTTGCGACGTCACGTCCGCCGAAAGCGCCGAGGAAGCCGTGGCCGCGGCCCGCGAAAAACACGGCCCGGCGCGTATCCTCGTCAGTTGTGCCGGCATTGCACCGCCGAAACGGATCGTCGGCCGCGACGGTGCGCAGCCGCTCGACGCCTTTGCCGGCGTGATCAAGGTCAACCTGATCGGCACCTTCAACATCATGCGCCTGGCCGCCGCCGACATGTCGTCGCTGGACGCACTGGACACGGGCGAGCGCGGGGTCATCATCAATACCGCGTCCGTGGCCGCCTTCGATGGCCAGATCGGCCAGGCTGCCTATGCCGCCTCCAAGGGCGGCGTCGCCTCGATGACCCTGCCGGCGGCGCGCGAGCTGGCAAGAAGCGGCATCCGGGTACTGGCCATCGCGCCGGGTATCTTCGGCACGCCGATGCTGTTCGGCCTGCCTGAAGACGTGCAAAAGGCGCTCGGCGATAGCGTGCCATTCCCGTCCAGACTGGGCGACCCGGCCGAATACGCGGCGTTGGCGCTGCACATGATCTCCAACGTGATGCTGAACGGTGAAGTGGTACGTCTCGACGGGGCATTGCGCATGGCGCCGCAATGAACGGCCACCTGCGCACACTGACATTGCTGCTGTCGATTCTCGCCGGCATGGCCTGTCTGCCGGGTGGAACCTACGCGCAGGACACCGATTACAAATACAAACCCAACAGCGTGTTCGGCAGCGGCGATGTCCGGGTCAAGGCGGATTCCACCGTTTACCCCTGGACCGCCGTCGGCCGCTTCAACAAGGCCGGGCGCGGCCACTGCACGGCGACGGTGGTTGCGCCGTGGATCATCGTCACCTCGGCGCACTGCGTGGTCGACCGCTACAAGGGCGGGTACATGGCGCCCGAAGATCTGCATTTCGTCGCTGGCTGGGATCGGGGCGAATACCTGTTTCATGCAACGGCCAGGGAAATCCACCCCGCCCCCGGGCATGACCCGCTGCGCCCGGCAACACTGAAGGCGGTGGTTTACGACTGGGCACTGATCGTTCTGGAAAAGGACCCGGTGCCGGTGACCGGGCTCATTCGCCCGACGATGTACACGGAAAAGATCTTCTGGGAACTGCGCAAGGCGAAGACGGTGTTTACCCAGGCCGGCTACAGCGGTGACCGCGGAGAGGTGCTGACGGCCCACCCGAATTGCAGCATGTGGGGCTTCACCAAGGGCCTTGCCGTCGCCGAGCATGGTTGTCAGGCGGTGCCGGGCGACAGCGGCTCGCCGATTATTTTCTCCGACGGCAAGGAATACCGCCTCGCCGCGGTACATGCCGCACATACCAAGAACCGCATCGGCGGCAAGGGTTTTGCCGTGCCGAGCGTGTCATTAATGAAGGAACTTGAAAAACTCTCGAAGAAACACGCCACGAATTAAGAGACGATGGCCGCCCGGTTCATGAACTTGGCGAGCGCCACATCCAGTTCGGTGACGCCGCCGGCGTCATGCGTCGAGAGTGTCACATCGACGGTGGCATAGACATTGAACCACTCCGGATGGTGATCCATTTTCTCCGCCTGCATCGCAACGCGGCTCATGAACCCGAATGCCTGATTGAAATTCTTGAACTTGAAGCTGCGCTGGATCGCGTCGCGTCCTTCGACTTCTGACCAGCCCTGCAATTCCGCCATAGCCTGTGCACGGGTCTCGGCGTTCAATTTTTCCGCCATGTCATCCTCCCTGCCATCATCCGTCGAGGGTGGGGACGATGCCGGGCGGCGTCAAGCGGGAAGCAACGGCGAGCCAGACGCCAGAAGCCGGGCCACGGCATCGAGGAGCGCGCCTCGCGTAAACGGTTTCAACAACGTCGTGTCGGCACCGAGCTTCCTGCTGTTGTCGAGATACAAGGCGTTACCAGAGATGGCAAGGATCGGCACACCCGGCAATTTCCTGCGCAATGCCATGATCGCGGCAATTCCCTCCATGCCCTCCATGACGATATCGGTTATCACGATATCCGGTGCGCTCATCGTGGCGGTCGCAAGACCCGCGGCGCCGTCCACCGCTTCCGAGACGCTGAAACCTTCCGAACGCAACACGGCGGCCAGCATCGGGCGCAGATCTTCGTCGTCTTCGATGATCAGGACATTGGACATGATGCACAATAGGGCCGGGCAATGGCTGTGACGATTAACATCGCTTCACGAAACGGCGAGGCAGACGACACCACGGATCGACCTAAAGCCTTGAACTTCCGGCAACGCGGCGAAATCTCATTATTGAGCATATTATATGCCAATTAATGATATTAGCTTATCAGCATATTTAAATAATTCTAGGGGCTGACATAGATAAGCTCGAAGTATTCATATCTTTGGTCGGGTCTTTGTTTTCTGAAGCTTTAAATTTAGAGCGTTCTTTACGAGGTAGTCTGTGATCTTTGTCGGAGTGTAGAACACTCCGGTTTTCTTTCTTAATTCAGGCTTCTTTTCAGAGACTATTTTTCCGCTAGTTATTCTGACCTCAGACTCGAGAAACTTTTCATAAACAGCACCTAGGAAGTCGGAGCTGACTACTGAGAATACATAAGGCGAGTTCGGATAATAAAATTCAGCCAATAGGTTTTTAAAAAAACCATCGGCAATACATATAGATGATGAAATTTGATCATATGCGGGCTGTTTTTTTCAGGCCGCAACGAGAAAAGTGATGAGTTGAATTTTACTTGCAGGTCTTCGCAATACTTTAGAAACCCCTTATAAGGGGCTTTGACTTTGCTGATTTTCAGCAGTTGATCATCGCCAAGGATTTTTCGATCTTCACATATTCGGCAAAACAGAAGTCTATCGATCAGCAATTGCGTAACGTGTTGAACATCTAATAGCTCTAGTGATTTGTTGTTCTCGAATATATGTGAAGCAATTTTGAGGCGCGTGCCCTCAAGCCACTTAAGAAAGTCAACATCAAGCTCGCTTTTATCGTATTTTTTTGATTTGTCTTTTGAGAATTTTTCAAAGTACCCTTTGAGAACAGCTTCTCTGGAAATCAACCCATAAATATCATCCCAACTATCCTTATAGTCTTCGTAGGAAAAATAGCGGATACGTCCGATCCTGGCCCCATCGGAAGGCTTCGGAGCGAAGGAGGTGTCGTAGAAACTTAACTCCTCGAAATCAGTCAGGATGCAAACAGGTAACTTCGCCGACCAACCATACCGTCGTATTTGCAGCGCTGCAGACTTATCGTTTAATAAATCGACGGATGGTTTCTTCGCCTCTGCAAAGAAAATGCGTTCGCCGCCAATTCGAAATTCGTAGTCTGGCGCTTTTTTACTTCCTCCGACCTCAACCGATGGTTCGACACGGACCTCCTTAAACTTTTCAGAGAACCCTTGGCTATTTGTCACATCCCATCCCAATTCTTGGAGAAATGGGTCAAGGAACTCTGATCGTAGGTTACTCTCTTTATAGCTGGGATCTTTATAATCATTTTTGTTGAAGTCGAACCTATCGACCAGGTCGACCACTGCTTTTGGTGCCGCCATTTGTTCCCGGTTCCCTCATAATATGGTCGTCAGAATACAACTATATCGGAAACCTCTTTGCGCAAAAACAGTAATAACTTTACACATTCGTTTGGCGAACCTTGATGAAATAGCAACCACTATCACTCCCCCGAGGGGGTGATCGCCAGTCCGCCCGCCCCCCCCTCAAGCTCCCTTCCGATTAAGACAACTTCATCGCAATATCCTCAGCCCGAAGATGAGTGTATCGGAACAGCATACGGGCGTCCCTGTGACCACTAATTAGCGCCACCTCAGGCACAGAAAGGCCTATCTCAAAGAAACGGCTCACAGCCTCATGGCGCAGATCGTGGAACCTTAGGTCTGATATCCCGACGCGCTTCTTAAGCCTTTCCCATGCGAGGCGCACCGCATTGCCAGATATCGGAAACACTCGCTCATCATATTGTGGCAAACTATGCAGGACTGATAAGGCACCCGGCGTCAGTGGTATCGTTCGCGCATGACCGTTTTTTGCTTGCGGAATATGTAAAGTTTTATTGGTCAAGTTTACGTCTGCCCAGCGGGCGGCGACGATTTCACCTCGGCGCATGCCTGTCTCAATCGCAAACTTGATGATCGGGGCAAGTAAAGGTGTTAGGCTCTTGGCAGTGCCCTCCAGCATCGCCTCTAGTTCCTCGGCAGTTATACGCCGTTCTCTGGGCCGACCGGCCTCGGGCATTTTGATCTGCGCCACAGGATTGTTTGGCAGCGGGATATCCCATTCACGGCGGGCGACCTCAAAGCAATGCGATAGGATTGCCAGCTCTCGGCGCACCGTGCCGGGTTTAACGCTCTCATGTCTATCATCCCGGTAAGCGGCTATTGCGGAGGGTGTCAGCCGCCTAAGGCTTATGTCTGCTATCCCATGGCGTAGCACGATATCGAGCTTATAACTTTCCATCCGCCGACCGCGTTTAAGCGGCAGCATCTCACGGCGATAGCGTTCTAATAAAACCCGCAGGGTCGTTGAACTTAAAGATCGGAGATCACCTACAAGATCGCCACGGTCGATCTGTTGCTCAATTTGACGCGCCCAAGCTTGGGCATCCGACTTCTGAATGAATGATCTTGATACAGGCGCATGACCGACACGCCGAATTTGAACCTGCCATTTTCCTCTGTGTTTCCGAATTGAAGCCATAACTCGACCCTCGCTGTGACCAGAATGTGACCAGCGTGATCTGCAAACGCTCCGCAATGCGCAGCGACGCGGGCTAAGAAACTGAGAAAACTGAGGAAAATTTGGTGGAGCCGAGGGGAATCGAACCCCTGACCTTCGCATTGCGAACGCGACGCTCTCCCAACTGAGCTACGGCCCC
>JAYNVG010000013.1:0-87190 GCA_038100295.1 Thalassospiraceae bacterium | reverse complement strand
CTCTGGAATGCTGTCACAAGGGCTGGGGCGAAAGCACCATCATCGGCGTCGCCGGTGCCGGTCAGGAAATCTCGACGCGGCCGTTCCAGCTGGTCACCGGCCGGGTCTGGCGCGGCACCGCGTTCGGTGGCGCCAAGGGCCGCACCGATGTGCCGAAGATCGTCGACTGGTATATGGACGGCAAGATCAATATCGACGACCTGATCACGCACAAGCTTGCACTCGAAGATATCAATGACGGCTTCGATCTGATGCACCGAGGCGAGAGCATTCGCGCCGTGGTCGAGTTTTGAGGCGGCGGGGTGGCCGATAACACCTACGACTCCGGCCGCCTGAACCTGCCGTTCGTCGGTCACTGCACGTTCGCTAAGCAGCCTGCTGTGCTCGACTGGGACGTGCTGGCGGACGCCGACGTCTGCGTTCTCGGCGCGCCGTTCGACATGGGTACGCAGTATCGTGCAGGCGCGCGCTTCGGCCCCAGGGCGATCCGCGAGGCCTCGACCCTGTTCTCGTTCGGCCATGCCGGCATGTACGACTTCGAGCACGACATTACGTACCTGCCGCAGGGCGGTGTTAAAATCGTCGATATCGGCGATGCCGACATGGTGCACACCGATACCATCAAGTCCCACGACAACATCGAATTCGCGGTTCGCAAGATCCTCGCGGCGGGCGCCATGCCGGTGACGCTGGGCGGCGATCATTCGGTGCATATCCCCTGCATCCGGGCGTTCGACGATCAGGAGCCGGTTCACATCATCCATATAGATGCGCATCTGGATTTCGTCGACGAACGTCACGGGGTGCGCTACGGCCACGGCAACCCGCTGCGCCGGGCCTCGGAAATGAAGCACGTCACCGGTTTCACGCAGTTGGGCATCCGTTTCGTGTCTTCGTCCAACCGTGCCGATTACGAAGCCGCCCGCAAAGCCGGCTCCGACATACTTTCGGTGCGCGATGTGCGCAAACTGGGCACCGAGGGTGTGCTGGCCCGCGTGCCCAAGGGCAAACGCTATTACTGTACCATCGACATCGATGGTTTCGACCCGTCGATCGCGCCCGGCACGGGCACGCCGAGCCACGGCGGGTTCTTGTATTACGAGGTGCTGGAAATCCTCAAGGGGCTGACAGCTTTGGGCGAGGTCGCCGGGATCGACCTGGTCGAGGTCGCGCCCGATTACGACCGTGACGGCACCACGGCGTTTCTCGCCGCACAACTGCTGCTGAGCTTCCTCGGCTACATCTTTCATGCCAGAGGGGTAAGTGCATGACATACGAAACCGTATCCGAGCAGGTCTGCTTTGGCGGCACGCAGGGCGTCTACAGCCATACTTCGCAGCAACTGGACTGCGAAATGCGTTTCGCCGTGTTCACGCCGCCGCAGGCCCAGCATGAACCTCGCCCGGTGGTATTCTGGCTGTCGGGTCTGACCTGTACGGAAGAGAATTTTACCGTCAAAGCTGGGGCGCAGCGGGTTGCCGCCGAATTGGGCCTGGTCATCGTCGCGCCGGATACCAGCCCGCGCGGCGACGATGTGCCGGACGATGCGGAGTCATACGACTTCGGAAAGGGCGCCGGGTTCTATCTGGATGCCACACGCCAGCCGTGGTCGAAGAATTACAAGATGTACAGCTACATCACCGGCGAACTGCCGGCGCTAATCTTCAAGCACTTCCCGGCGCGCGCCGATCGGCAGGGGATCATGGGCCATTCCATGGGCGGACACGGGGCGCTGACCATCGCGCTGAAAAACCAGGGCACCTATGCCAGCGTGTCTGCGTTTTCACCGATCGTTGCGCCAATGCAGGTGCCTTGGGGCGAAAAGGCGTTCTCGCGTTATCTCGGCGACGACAAGGCGGCGTGGGCAGACTATGACGCGACGTCACTGATCCGGTCCGGAAAACGGTTTGACGGCACTATCCTGATAGATCAAGGCGAGGCCGATAACTTTCTCGACGGGCAGCTCAAGCCGGAACTTTTCGCCGAAGCCTGCGCCGATGTCGGACAGGCGCTGAAGCTCAGGATGCAGCCCGGATACGACCATTCCTATTTCTTCATCGCCACATTCATCGAGGATCACCTGCGTCATCACGCGGCCGCGCTCGGCGATTAAAATCACCGCCGGCATCTTTTCAAATAAATCGCTTGCACCGAAAATCCATGAAGCGTACACGCGCCGGGAATTGACACCCGAACCCGTGGACCGTGCTTATGTTTTCGACGCTTCGCCTCGTCTCCTCGCTGCTTTTAGGTGTTGCCTTCCTGATGGTCGGCGCCGGCGGCCTGTCGACGATTCTCGCGTTCCGCATGGGGGTCGCGGGGCTGCCGTCGACCGTGGTCGGGATCGTGACGTCGATGTACTTCGTCGGCCTCGTGCTCGGCACCGGGTATTGCCACAGGCTGATCACCACGGTCGGCCACATCCGCGCCTTCGCCGCGCTGGGCTCGGTGATGTCGGCGGCGACGCTGGCACATGCCCTGACGCTCGATCCGTGGCTTTGGGGTGTGCTGCGCCTGATCGTCGGCTTTACAACGGTCGGCATGTACATGTGCACCGAAAGCTGGCTCAACGAAAAATCGTCGAACGAAATCCGCGGCCAGGTTTTCTCGCTGTATCAGGTGGTTCTCTACCTGGGGCAGGGCGCCGGGCAGTTTCTGATCAACGTCCCCGACGAACACGGCATGCTGCTGTATATCCTGACCTCGATCCTGATGTCGCTGGCGATTCTGCCAGTGGCGATTACGCGGGTCAGCGCGCCGGAGTTGCCGAAGCCGGTGCGGTTCAGGCTCGGCCGGCTGTGGGGCATCTCGCCGACCGGAATGACGGCGTCGATGGCGTCAGGTGCGGTGATGGGTGCGTTTTACGGTTTGGGGGCGCTGTTCGCGCAGCAGGCCGGTCTGGCGACTCAGCAGACGTCGCAGTTCATGGGCGCGGTCATCATCGGCGGACTGGTTTTGCAATGGCCGATCGGCAAACTGTCGGACATGTTCGACCGTCGTCAGGTCATGGTCGGCGTCTCGCTGGCGACCGCCGTCGTCTGTTTTGCGATCATGAACAAGGATGTCCACAACGGCACCGCGCTCTTGTCGCTGGGCGCGCTGTTCGGCGGCCTGTCGTTCACGATCTATCCGCTCGCCGTAGCCTACGCCAATGACTACATCGATGCCGAGGACCGGGTCCCGGCCTCCGGCGGGTTGATGATTTCCTACGGCATCGGCGCATCGTTCGGCCCGACGCTCGGCTCGGTGCTGATGGACCTGCTCGGTGCGCGTGGTCTGTTTATTTTCATCGGCGGTGTCGCGCTTTTGCTGATGGTGTTCATCATCTGGCGTATCACGCAGCGTTCGAGCCCACCGCTCGCCGATCAGGGTGATTACCAGACCCTGCAACGGACCTCGCCGGTGGCTTATGAAATGTATCCGGAAAGCACGGACGGCAGCGTTGACGACCCCGAGGACGAAACGCGCTGTTGAACCGTTGCCGTCAACTGACGGTGGCGACGTAACCGACCGAGACGATGACCCCACCCACGGCTTTGGAATAAGTATGCTTGGTGCCCGCCTCGCCGCTGCGGGCATCCGTCCACTGATAGCGCGTCCACACACCGCTGCCGGTGGCGCCTTCGGCGGCCTTGATCATGTTGCGGATGAACGGCGTGCCCAGGGTGTCGTGACTGGCGAAGACGTTCTGGCCTTCGCCGCGCCGGTCCGGGTGCAACAGCAGGTTGCCGTGCGGGTCGAGCACGAAAACATAGAGACCCAGGTCGGGGCGTTTCCAGAGCTTGATATCGGTGCGGTTGAGCGCGCGCGGAAAACCGTATTCAGAAACCGCGGCGGCGGCGTCCTCGACCATGGCGACGACACTGTCGCGGACACTGCCGAGCGGCAGACCACCGGCCCGCGCGGCAAGCGGTACACCGGTTGCCGTCAGCAGGCCCGCGCTCATCAACCTCAGAAATTGCCGTCTGCTGCAGATCATAAGGTTTACTTTATCATATTCGCTTTCAGGTGCGCATCCACGGCGGTGGCATAGAAAGCCGGGGTTTCCTGCATCACGTAATGGCCTGCGTTGGCGCTGACGACGATCTTCAGGTTCGCGTACCACTTGCCGAAGCTGCCTTTGATATAGTCGGGCTGGAAGAACGGCAGGTCGTTCTCGCCCAGGATCACCGTCACCGGCATCTTGAGCCCATCGACGTCGCCGTGAAAATCCTCGAGATCGAACATGTCGAGATAACCGAGCCGGGCGGCTTCGGTGCTCGATGACATGGCCCGCTCGGTCTTGAACGCGGCCCAGGTATCGGACAGCCGCTTGCCGGTCAGCGCGTGGATCGCGGCGGGCGTCACCGTCGGGTCCTTGGCGGCGGCTTCGAGGAACCCGCGCGTATCCTTGTCGGTGTGCATGCCGTTGGCGGCAACCGGCGTCGTCGCAATCATCGAAATGACGCGGTCCGGCGCATCGGCGGCGATGCGCTGAACGACCATGCCGGTCATCGAATGGCCGATGATATGGAATTTTTGCCAGCCCAGATGATCGGCGAGCTTAAGCGTATCGGCAGCGGCTTCGGCGGCGGTGAACTTTCCGCGCATGCCGATGGAGCCGCCGTAACCGCGCAGATCGGCAAAGGCATAGGTAAAGGTCTTCATGTCCAGATACGGCCGCGCGTCGTCGTAGTTACGCCGGTCGCCGAGCCAGTCATGCAGGACGATGACCTTTTCCGTGCCCGTGCCGGCGATTTCGTGGGCCAGGATGCCGCTCTGCTGCGGCGTGGCGGCGCAGGCGGTCAGCCACGCCAGAGTCGTAAACAGGGAAAAAAGCCGGCAAATTCTTGAAAACGGGCGCATCGCATCCTCCATGAAGTGCTGTCTCAGGCAAGATCGCGGCGCTTGATAAAATTTACCAATGAATAAAAAATATAATTATAATAATAAAATGAATATTAGTGCGAAGCCCGAAGCCTTTGACCTGAACCTTCTGAAGGCACTGGTGGCGATCTACGAGGAACGCCAGATCACTGCCGCGGCGGATCAGCTGGGCATCACCCAACCCGGGTTGAGTCATGTCCTGTCCAGGCTGCGCGCCATTTTCGCCGACGAGCTGTTCGTGCGCGGACGTGGCGGCATGGTGCCGACGGTGTTGGCCGAAGATCTGTATGCGCGCATCCGTCCGGGTCTCAGGGAATTGCAGGAAAGCCTCGCCGCCACGGGGCCGTTCCGTCCGGAAACGCTGGAGCGGACGTTCGTGCTGGGTATGAACGATTACGGTGCGACGATCATCCTGCCGGAACTGATCCGCCGCATTGCGGCCGCTGCACCGGGGGTGCGGCTGAAGACCCGGCATTACGCGCACGGTACCCAGTTCGACGATCTCAGGTCCGGCGCCATCGATCTGTCGATTTCCGTCGCCGGGGACCGCCCCGGCTGGGCCAATAGCTGCATTCTGTTTCGCGAGGACGCGCGGGTCGTCGCCGATACCGCCAATCCGCTGATCCGTGACCGGCTGACACTGAAAATCTACTGTGCCTGTCCGCACGTCATCATGGCGCCAGACGGTGCCGAGCGGAACTGGATCGACGATCACCTTGCCGATATGGGCCTGACCAGGACCGTGCAGCATATTGTGCCGCATTTTCTGGCGGTGCCGTCGATCCTGCGGGACTCGACGATGATCTCGACGCTGCCGGGCCGGATCGCCGACCGGCTCGGCAAGGACGATGGCCTCAGAACCTATCCGCTGCCGTTCAAGGCGGCGCCGCATCAAATCGTGCAGCTCTGGCCGAAGCGCGTGGATCGCGACCCGATGCACAAATGGCTGCGACAGCAGGTGCTGGGCTGCGTGCCGGATGCGTGAAGTGGCTGGAAATGGAGCGGGTGAAGGGAATCGAACCCTCGTCTAAAGCTTGGGAAGCTTTCGTTCTACCATTGAACTACACCCGCGCTCAGGTGCGACCGTGCCCTTCTAATAAGGGTCTGTGGTGCGGTCTGGCAAGCCCAATCCCGACAATCGTGACAACCGCGCGGACGCGGATTAACGTGTCGCCGCCTAGACGGAGGACACCATGGATTTCAGCCTGAACGACGACCAGAAAGCCCTGCAGGAATCGGTGCGCAGGTTCGCCGAGAGCGAACTGCCCGAAATCGCACACGAGATCGAAAAATCGGCGACGCCGCCCAGCCACGATCTGGTGAAGCGCTATGCGGAAATGGGTTTCCTCGGCGTCAACCTGCCGACCGAGCTGGGCGGGCTCGGCCTGACGCATCTGGATGCGGTGCTGGTCCTGGAGGAAATCGCCAAAATCTCCCCATCCGTCGCCTTTCCGGTGTTCGAAAGCTCGTTCGGGCCGACACTGGCGCTGGCGCACTTTGCGCCCGACCCGTTGCGCGAACGCATCGTGCCGAAGGTCTGCGCCGGCGAGATGATCGTCGCCGTTTCCATGTCGGAGCCGGGCGCCGGCACGGCGCTTACCGATCTGACCACCAAGGCGGTCGTCACCGGCGACACGGTGACGCTGAACGGCACCAAGCGCTGGTGTTCCGGGGCCGGTCACGCGGACGCCTATGTCGTTTACTGCCGGATGTCGGATGAGCCGGGCGCCAAGGGCGTCGGCGCGGTGCTGGTGGAAAAGGATCGTGCCGGTCTCAGCTTCGGCAAGCCGGAATACCACATGGGCTTTCGCGGCATCCCGAGCGCCGACATCTTCCTGGATAACGTCACGGTGCCGGCGGACAACATCGTCGTTCCTGCGGGCGGTTTCAGAAAACTGATGGAAGCTTTCGATCTGGAACGTTGCGGCAACACCACCATGTCACTGGCGATTGCCCAGTCGGCGCTGGATTACGTGCTGGACTACGTGCAGGAGCGCGAACAGTTCGGCAAGCCGGTGGTCGACTTTCAGGCGGTGCAACTGCACATCGCGGAAATGAAGATGAAGGTCGATGCCTCCAGGCTTCTGCTGTACCGCGCCGTCGTCAACGCGCAGAACGGTCTGCCGTCGGTTGCCGACAGTTCCATCGCCAAGTGCTTCGCCAACGAAATGGTCCGCGACGTGACCGGCAAGGCGATGCAGTTGATGGGCGGTTACGGCTATTCCACCGAATACCCGATTGAGCAGAAAATGCGCGACGGCTGGGGTTGGGGGATCGCCGGCGGTACCATCGATATCCAGAAGGTCAACATCGCAGCCGCCCTTGTCGGCCGCCGCTTCCAGCAGCGCTGATTCAGACCGGACGTTCACCGATGCAGGTGGTGCGCTCCATATAGCGCGGCTGGTCGCCGTAATCCATGACCGCGTAATGCATCAGACAGCGGTTGTCCCAGACGATCACGTCGTGCGGCTGCCAGGTGTGACGGTAGAGATTCTCCGGACGCGTCGCGTGGCGATACAGGGGCTCCAAAATCCAGCGACTTTCATCGGCATCGAATCCGTCCAGATGCGAGGTGAAGCCCGGGTTCACATAGAGACTTTCCTTGCCGGTATCGGCATGGGTGCGGACCACCGGATGCAGCGCCTTGTTGGCGCCGGCCATGTCGTTTTCGACAACGATCGGCTTGGCATATTGGGTCCGTGCCGCGACTTCGAAATCGTGCCACGCCTCGAGCGGGCGCAGCATGTCCTTCATGGCGACGGATAGTTCCTCGAAGGCCTTGGTCATGTTGGCGAAAATGGTGTCACCGCCGATTGCCGGAATCTCAACGCCGTGCAGCACAGAAGCGCCTGCCGGGGTCTCGCGAAAGCTGACATCGGAATGCCAGTAGGTGCCGGCGCCCTTGCGCCCGAGCGGCTGGCCCTTGCCATCCAGCTTGTTGGACACACGATAGATTTCCGGATGATCCGGATGAATGTATCGGCTGACGGTATCCTGAAGCGGCTGCTCACCGGGGGCGCCGAACAAAGGTCCCATGGCCGCCCCGAAAGCAATGTGCGCCTCGGTCGTCAGGTTTTTTTGGTCACGTATGACCATCAGACCGCCATGCTCGCCCCAGATTCGTTTCAGGGCCCCGATCACGTTGTCGCCAGGGCCGTCGTTCAGGTCGAGGCCGGTAATTTCCGCGCCGAGATGGGTCGACAGCGGCCGTACGTTGAAATCCATGTATGTATCCTCCGTGCGCCATTATGGAATTTCTGACGGCGCCCGCAATGCCCGCGATAACCCCGCTCACGATAGGTTTATTTGAGTTGAGCAATACTCTCGTCTAAGCCATCCTGAGGTTAGACAGGAGACCGTTCAGCAAATGCCCGATTCCAGCCGTGCGCTCGATCCGCGGAAGTTTCGCGACCCGCTCATCACCGCCGACGGGCAGCAGCGTGCGGTCGTGGCGCTGACGCATCTGACGACGCTGTGGTTCAACACCGGCTCGCTCTGCAACATTACCTGCGTCAATTGCTACATGGATTCGTCGCCCAAAAACGACGCACTGGCTTATATCACCCTTGATGAGATGCGTGCCTATCTGGACGAGATCGCGGACGAAGGCATGCAGGTCGAGGAAATCGCCTTCACCGGCGGCGAGCCGTTCATGAACCCGGATATCATCCCGATGATCGGCGAGGCGCTGGCGCGGGGTTTCCGGGTCCTGGTATTGACCAATGCGATGAAGCCCTTGCTCAACAAGCGGGACAAACTTCTCGCCCTGAAACGGCAACATGGCGATGCGCTCGCGGTTCGGGTGTCCGTCGATCACCATACCCGCGAAGGTCACGAGGCCATCCGTGGCAAGGATACCTGGCCGGCGATGGTGCAGGGGCTGCGCTGGCTTTCCGAAAACGGGTTCAACCTGGCCGTTGCCGGTCGGACCTGCTGGGACGAGAGCGAGGACGAAGGACGCGCCGGTTACGCAAAACTGTTCGCTGACGAGAGCATTCCCGTCGACGCCGATAACAAGGCGCGCCTTGTGCTGTTCCCGGAAATGGACGCCGAAGCCGATGTTCCCGAGATCACCGTGCACTGCTGGGATATTCTCGGGATCGCACCGGAAACCATGATGTGCGCATCGTCGCGGATGGTGGTCAAACGCAAGGGTGAGGAAGCTCCCGTCGTCATGCCGTGCACGCTTTTACCCTACGACACCGCATTCGAACTGGGCAGCCGGCTATCCGATTCCGGCACATCGGTGCAGCTCAATCATCCCCACTGCGCCAAGTTCTGCGTGCTGGGCGGTGCATCGTGCAGCCCTGACTGATCGGCTCATGACAGATTCCTCATCCATCCGCGATCTCGGCACGTTGCGCGGTCCGGTCCTGCTGTTCGGCGGGCCGTATTCCAACCTGCAGGCAATGCAGGCGATGATCAATGAAGCCGCTCGCCTCGGCATCAGCACCGAAAACATCATCTGCACCGGCGATGTCGTCGCCTATGCAGCCGATCCCGCCGCCACCACCGATGCCGTCATGAAATGGGGCGTGCACACGGTGATGGGAAACTGCGAGGAAAGCTTCGGCGCCGAGGCCGACGACTGCGGCTGCGGTTTCGAGGAAGGGACCGCCTGCGACGTCATGTCACGCCAGTGGTACGCTTACGCCAACGCCTGCCTCAGCCCCGTCCAACGAGCCTGGATGCGGGCATTGCCGCGCGGATTGCGGTTCACGTTCGCCGGGCGCCGCTTCGCCGTCGTGCACGGCAGCGCCGCCAGCATCAACGAGTTCGTATTCCGGGCCACGGACGACGGCGTTAAACGCACCGACCTAGATGCTCTTGGCGTCGACGCCATTATTGGGGGCCATTCCGGCGTGCCGTTCACGCAGTTGCTCGACGGCCGGTTGTGGCACAATGCCGGCGTCATCGGCATGCCGGCCAATGATGCCACGCCCCGGGTCTGGTATTCGCTGCTCCATGAAACCGATGCCGGGATTCGTATCGAGATACGAGTGCTTGATTACGATCACGCCGCTGCCGCACGGGCGATGCGCGACAAGGGCCTGCCCGAGGGCTATGCGGCTTGCCTTGAGAGCGGTCTGTGGCCGAACATGGACGTGATGCCCGCGGGTGAACGCGCCATGGCCGGGCAACCGATCACTGCCGGCGCGGTGCTTTGGCCGGCTCCTGTGACCGCTGCCGCCGAATAGGCGCGCGCCCTTATGTGCCCTTAAAACATCATCCCTACGCCATAATCGGCCATCGTTTCGCCTGAAGCGGTTCGTATGACTGTGTCCAACATGACCGACACAGGAGACCGACATGTACATCAATGCAAAACGGATCAGAATGACCGCGCTGGGCGGCCTTTTGGCGGTGGCAGCCTGCGCCAATCCTGAAATCGAGGCAGCGAAGCACCTCGATATCGACGGGCACGGTGTCAACGCCGAAGCGGCGCGCGAATACAAGCGTCTGGCACACTACGAAGACCGGCAGATGTGGGACAAGGCGTCGGCGATCGCCTTTTCTGAAAAGGCCATCGCCGCGGCGCACGGTGAGCTAGAGACCATCACGGGCAACGGGCACACCAATGCTGAAATTGCCGCAGCCTACAGGTACCTCAATCACATGCGTGCACTCGGTGCCGACCGTGTTGCGCCGAAGGCCACCGGACAGGCAATAGCGCGTCTCGATTGCTGGGCCGAACAGGCACAGGAAGGCGATCAGCCGTTGGATATCGGGTTCTGCCGCGACGGTTTCATCGATTACGCATCGGAAACCGCCGAAGTACTGCGCGCCGCCGGGCGCCCCGTCGCGGCACAGGTCGCCGCGCTCAGGTCCTTCAACGTGACGTTCCCGCTCGGTTCGACCATGCCCGGTGTCGGTGCCGACCGGGTACTGGACGCGGCGGCCGACTATGCGAAGTCGTCGAAAAACCTGCGCATCGTTCTCGGCGGTCACGCCGACAAGTCGGGATCCGCGAAGCGTAACCGCTACCTGTCGCAGGCCCGTGCCGAGTGTATCGCTGCGATGCTCAAGGCACGGGGTGTGCCGGCGGAGCAGATCAGTACCATCGGTTTCGGCGAAACCTATCCCCGCGTGATCACGCCGGACGGCCAGCGCAGCGACAAAAACCGCCGTGTCGAAATCGTCATCGGACCGGACAAACTGCTGTGACGTCAAATCCCGGCGCGGGGATATGCAGCCCCCGGCGATGTCTGGACAAGGCCCGCGCGCTGCGGCTAAATGCAGCCGCGGGCGCCGGCCCGTGCCGCGTCGGGGTTCGGCCGGTTTCCTTATAAATGGTGACGCATGAACGAGCTTCAGACTTTCGAACAGACCACCGACGGAATACGCGTCATGGTCGCTGCGGCGTATCTGGAGCAGCAGTCGGATCCGGATGAAAATCGCCACGTCTGGGCATATCAGGTGCGTCTCGAGAACCTGGGCACGGAAACCGTGCAACTGCTGACCCGCCGCTGGCGCATCACCGACGGAAACGGACATGCCCACGAGGTCATCGGCGACGGAGTCGTTGGCGAGAAACCGGTGCTGCAGCCCGGCGATCAGTATGAATATTCCAGCGGCACGCCGCTCGCGACCGAAAGCGGTTTCATGACTGGCATCTTTCAGATGATCGATGCATCCGGGCGGCGCTTCGCGGTCCAGGTGCCGGCTTTTTCCCTGGATGGGCCGGAGCCGCCGCGCGCGCTGCATTGAGTCGTGCCCGACCGGCTATTTTCCGGCTGGAAAGTCTGTAAGGATTACCTAAATAACCCCAAAAAAAATGGGAGTAGCCGCTGGGGTCAAATCTGCTAAGCTGACCCTTCGGGCAGAGAAGTTAGGATATACCGTGACAGACCATAAACCGCTGAGCGTCATCGCCGGCAACCCGCACAAACATGCAAAGCTGGAACTCGACAAGGGGCCCGACGTCGAGCGCCCCAGCCGCGACGAGGCTGAAGCCGCCGTGCGTACCCTGATCCGCTGGGCCGGCGACGACCCGGAACGCGAAGGGCTGCTGGAAACGCCGGATCGGGTGGTCCGTGCCTACGAGGAATTTTTTAGCGGCTACGATGTCTGTCCGCGCAGCTATCTTGAGAAAACCTTCGAGGAAACCGAAGGTTACGATGAGATCGTGCTGCTCAAGGACATCCGGCTCGAAAGCCACTGCGAACACCACATGGTGCCGTTCATCGGCAAGGCGCATGTCGCTTACCTGCCGGACCGCCGTGTCGTCGGCATTTCCAAGCTGGCGCGGGTTGTCGAGGCCTACGGCAAGCGGTTGCAGATACAGGAAAAGCTGACGGCGCAGATCGCCAACACCATCGACGAGGTCCTGGAACCGCGCGGTGTCGCGGTGATCGTCGAAGCGGTGCACCAGTGCATGACCATGCGGGGTGTACACAAGCCGGGAGTATCTCTGGTAACCAGCCGCATGCTCGGTGCCTTCAGGGACGATGCCACGACCCGGCGCGAGTTCCTGTCCATGGTCAATCACGACGGCGGCAATTTCGCCTGACCGGCCGGCTTCAGGCGCGGTTTGTCCGGGAACCCGGTACCATGCCGGGGCTTGACCAGCACTGCGCCGCGCGCTTTTGTATCTTGAAGGCCTGAAACAGGCGGACGGGGACCCGATCATCCATGGATTTCAGACCGGCAGTATTCATCGTCGGCTTGTTGCTGGCGACGCTCGCGGTTGTGATGTGTCTGCCGGCCATTGCCGACTTCGCCTATGGCCATCCCGACTGGCAGGTCTTCGCCGCAGCCGCCTGTACGACGTTCTTCGTCGGCGTCACGATGGCGCTGACGTCGAAGGTGCGCGGCCTCAAGCTGACCATCCGCCACGCCTTCATGATCACCACCGCAAGCTGGGCGACGATGACCCTGTTCGCGGCGCTGCCGTTCGTGTTCTCGGAACTGGACATGAATTTTACCGACGCCCTGTTCGAGGCGATGTCCGGTATCACCACGACGGGTTCGACGGTGATCGTCGGCCTCGACAATGCGCCACCGGGAATATTGCTGTGGCGCTCGCTGCTGCAGTGGCTCGGCGGCATCGGCATTATCGTCATGGGCATTGCTGTGCTGCCGTTACTGCAGGTCGGTGGTATGCAGCTTTTCCGCATGGAAAGCTCGGATCAGTCCGACAAGGCGCTACCGCGCGCGGCACAGATCGCGTCGGCCATCGGTGTCATCTATTTTGCCCTGACGATGCTGTGGACCGGATTTTACTGGCTCGCCGGGATGAGCGGTTTCGATGCCGTGGTGCATGCCATGACGACCATCGCCACGGGCGGGTTCTCGTCACATGATGCCTCCATCGCATATTTTGAATCCGCCACCATCGACTACATCGCTACCGCCGGCATGCTGATCGGCGCGTTGCCGTTCATCCTTTATCTGCGCACTTTGCAAGGAAACATGCTGGTTCTGTTCAACGACAGCCAGGTGCAGTGGTTCATCGTCTTCGTCACCGGTGTCATCGTGGTGACGACCGGCTGGCTGGTGATGGAAATCGGCGAGCAACCCCTCGAAGCGCTGCGGCTCGCGGCCTTCAACATCGTTTCGGTGATTACCGGGACCGGTTATGCGACCGACGATTACGGTCTGTGGGGCGCGTTTTCGCCGGTCATGTTCTTTTTCATCATGTTCATCGGGGGCTGTGCCGGCTCCACCACCTGCGGCATCAAGGTATTCCGTTTTCAGGTGCTGTACGCGGCTGCGCGTACACAGATCCATCATCTGTTGCAGCCGCATGGCGTGTTTATCCCGTACTTTAACCGGCGCCCGATCTCGGAGGAGATCATCATCTCCGTGCTGTCGTTCTTCTTCATGTGGTTCTTCACGTTCGCCCTGCTGACGCTGGGGCTCAGTCTGCTCGGACTGGATTTCATGACGGCGTTTTCGAGCGCCGCGACGTCGATCGCCAACGTCGGTCCGGCCCTGGGGCCGATCGCCGGCCCGGCGGGCAATTTCTCGACGTTTCCCGATGCCGCCAAGTGGATCATGTCGCTCGGCATGCTGCTGGGCCGGCTCGAACTGTTCACTGTGATCGTGCTGTTCAGCCGCAGTTTCTGGCGGCCGTGATCCGATGAACCCTTTTGCAGGCATGATGCGCGGCTGGGCGCAGAAGCGTTATCGCAAGGAGGCGCAGCGGTTGATCGAGCACCTCCGTACGCTCGACGACGAAAGCATCGGGCTGGTCCTGGCGATTGCCACGCACCATCGCAATGCCCTGCAGAAAGAGGGTACGGAAATGCGCGACTTGACGGCACTGGCGCGCGCGCAGCCGATGTACCAGCACGAGCTGGCGAAGGCCGTCAACGTGCTGACGCGCAATAAGCGCCAACATGATTCCCTCGGTCTGCAGATATGGGTGCACTCGCTGCGCGCGGTGGCGGACAGGGGGCTTTACGGCCTGGGGATCGAACTTTGGCGTGAGCTCGGGCGCGGTCGCCCGCATGTTGCGAAGGCACGCAAGCTGTTGGCCAAGGAGACCGTATTCGAACTCGATATCACGATGGCCGGCGAAGTGCCGTCGGAATTCGCCGAGCCGGACTAAGCCGCGTTAGCGGACGAAGTCGGCCAGATGCTTGCGGATCGACGCCGACATCTGCGGATCGAAATCCTTCATCACCTGTTCTGTCAGCGCAAACAGGGCTTCCTCGCGGACGTTGATTGTTGCGTCTTCGGGCACGGTCTGTGAACGGGTGACAATGGCGTCTGCAAAGGCTTGGGTGACGCGTGGCACCCCTTCCAGGCGGACCTCGACATTGACGCCGATGTCAAAACGCTGCGACTGCTCGGTGGTGAACACGCCTTTCAGCCCCTTGGACCGCGCCAGTTCGGTTTCCGTCACGGATGCGTTCTGAATAATGAACTTGGCGACACCTGAGACACCGTTGGCGCGCAACCGGTCACGGGCCCAGTTCCGGAGCGTCCCTTCCAGCGACACCGGCATGCGGTTTTCGATGTGGTTCGCATCGGCGGGCGGTGAGAAATTGTCGATGATCTCGATCCGTGCGACACCCAGCATGATTTCCGGCAGGTGCGTAAACGTCAACTCGGGAAACTGCGGTGCGGGCGGCGTCGCACAGGCGTTAAGGACGCCGAGCGACAACAGCGCAACACAGGCGAGGACGGTTTTGCGGAGCCGGCGGATCGGTTGCATGGGAAAAATCTCCGGTTTGATTGACACGGTGGCGTCGTCTTAGTCGTCGTTCGCGGCACTGTCCGCCCGGTCTGCGTACAGATCGTCGAGGCGCGCCGCATCATAAACGTAGTCGGTTCTGCAGAACTCGCAAGTGACGGTAATGAGTCCGTCGTCTGCCATGTCGTCGATTTCGGCACGCGGAAAGGCGCGCAGCGTCCGGCTGACGCGTTCTTCCGAGCAACGGCATTCATTTCGTAATGCGCGTTGCGGATACAGCCGGATACCGTCTTCGTGGTACAGGCGATAGAGAATCTGCGAGGCGCTCAGCGCCGGGTCGAGAAGTTCTTCGGACGTGATCGAGCTCATCAGCACCACGGCCCGGCGCCAGTTTTCTTCTTCCTGCTCGCCGTCGCGGGACGTCGGCAGGCGTTGTACCATCAGACCCGCGGCCAGCGCCGGCGTGTCGCCCTCGCCGGCATCGGCGGTGATGGCGATGGCTGTTTCAAGCTGTTCGGACTGGCGGAAATAATTGTGTGCGCATTCCGCCAGCGTGGCGCCGGTCAGTTCGGTGATCCCCTGGTAGCGCTCCGTATCCGGCCCCTGATCGACGGTGAACGCCATGTGACCGGCGCCGAGTGTCTGCGGGATCGAGCCGTTGCCGATCTCCGCCGCATCGACGCCTTCGCGCAGTTTGGCATAGGCACGCATGGCACCATCGGTGGTGATGTCGGCCATGATCAGGCTGACCGGGCCGTCGCCTTGAACCTGCAAGGTAAAGACGCCGTCGTATTTCAGTGCACTCGCCAGGATCGACGCCAGCACCATGGTCTCGCCGACCAGACGCTTGATGGCGGGTGGATAACCATGCTGTCTGATGGCGTCGTTATAGGCGCTGTCCATACGCACCAGTCGGCCGCGAATGTTCAGATCCTCGATCTGAAAGGTCTGCACGAAGTCGCCGAAATCGCCGGTATCAGGAATGTTGTTCAAGATGCTGTCCAAAGTGTGCGGTAATGATAACCGTAAACGCGCCGAAAGCCGAGCTGCTCATACAGCCGATGCGCGACGGGATTGTCGTCTTCCACCTGCAGATAGAGCCCGACGCCACCGCAATCAACCGCAAACGCCGCAAGGGCGCGGATTATCCCGGTGCCAAGGCCCTGTCGTCTGCAGTCGGGACGGGTATACATGCCGAACACGGCGAGCCATTTTCCGCCAACAACGCCGAGGCCGATGGCCTGCATGGCGCCGCCATCGCCGGTCACGGAAGCGAAGACGGGCCGTTCGCGTGCAGCGCTGACAATCCCGCGTGCATCTCGGCTGTAGGCTTCGATGTACGCTTCCCACCAACCCGCGGGTGCGGCATCTGAAATCGTCACGGAAATGTTTTCGGATGGGCCTGCAAGTTCGGCGGCATCGGCGATCATGATGCTGACACCGGATTCCCGTTCATAGCCGCGCCCGGCCAACAAATCATCAAGACCTTCGGGGCGCGCGGCGGGGGAAACCTGTACCCGGGGTAGTAGATCGCGGGCGTGGTAAAAGGCTTCGGTCCTTGCCAGCAGGTCGTCCAGCGTGACCCCGCTGCTGGGCGGAAACGGCGCGGCGGAATTGGCACGGCGGCTGACGCCGGCGGCATGCCGTAACAGCCAGCCTGCGTATTCCTCGGTTTCCGGCGCCGCCCATGCCGCGGCTGCAAGGCGGTCGAGTGCCAGGACGTCCTCGAATGGAAGCGTCCGAGACAGCGATGGGTGGCTGAAAACGGTTTTGTCCGGCCCCGTAAGACCCGGGGTCAGCTCAGACACCATGCAAGAATGGCTTTCTGTACATGGAGCCGGTTTTCGGCTTCGTCCCAGATCACCGACTGCGGGCCGTCCATGACGGAATCCGTCACCTCTTCGCCCCGGTGCGCCGGCAGGCAGTGCATGAACAGCGCGTCCTTGTCGGCCTTCGACATCAATGCATCGTCGACACGGTAAGGCGTCAACATGTTGTGACGGGTTCCGGCATCCTTGTCGCCCATCGACACCCAAGTGTCGGTGACCACCAGATCGGCGCCGCTGACGGCGGCGGCCGGGTCTTCGGTGAGCACGACCTTGGCACCTTCATTGGCTGCCCAGTCGATCAGCTTTTGCGAAGGCTTCAATTCGTCCGGTGTGGCGATGCGCATTTCGAAGCCGAACCGTGCGGCGGCTTGAATCCAGCTCGCAACCACGTTGTTGCCGTCGCCGGTCCAGGCCACGGTGCGATCCTTGATGGTGCCGCGATGTTCCTCGAACGTCATGATGTCGGCCATGATCTGGCAGGGGTGTGAGGAATCCGTCAGCCCGTTGATCACCGGCACGGTGGCATAGGTCTCAAGCTCGGTCAGTTTCGCCGGGTCGTCGGTGCGGATCATGATCGCGTCGGCATATCGCGACAGCACGCGGGCCGTGTCGGCGACGGTCTCGCCCCGGCCGAGCTGCGACTGTTCGTCGGTCAGCAATACCGTGAAGCCGCCCAGTTCCTGCATACCGACCTGAAACGAGACCCAGGTGCGGGTCGACGGTTTCTCGAAGATCATAACCAGGGTCTTGCCGTCGAGCGGCTTCGGCGCGCCGCTGCCGCGCGCGCTTTTCAGATCGTGGCCGAGCTTGAGAATGCCCTGCAGCGTGTTCGTGTCGAGCCGGTCGATATCGATGAAGTGCTTCGGCGCCGGCATGATCAGGCTGCGTCTTTTTCCAGATCGGCACTGGCGGCGTCGATGATCGAGAGCGCTTCCTTGACATCGTCGGCGGTGATCACCAGCGGCGGCACGAAACGCACCACGTTGTCGCCGGCCGGCACGGACAGAAGACCGTGCTGCATCAGCTTCTTGACCACGTCGCCGTTGACGACCGGGTCCTTGCACTTCAGCCCCAGCATCAGGCCGGTTCCGCGTGCGTCTTCATAAAGAGAAGCATGGCGCTTGGCGATGTCTTGGAGTCCGGCCTTGAGGGCCTCGGCGATCTTTTGCACGCCGTCGAGGAAACCCGGTGCCAGCACAACGTCCAGCACGGCGTTGCCGGCAGCCATGGCAAGCGGGTTGCCGCCGTAGGTCGAGCCGTGCGAGCCGGCGGTCATCGCTTCGGCAACCTTTTCGGTGGCCATCGTCGCGCCGAGCGGGAAGCCGCCACCGATGCCCTTGGCCGACGCCAGGATATCCGGGTGGATGCCGCTCCATTCATAGGCAAACAGCTTGCCGGTACGACCGACGCCGCACTGCACCTCGTCGAACATCAGCAAGAGACCGAATTCGTCGGCGATTTTGCGGAGGCTCTGTAAATATTCCTTGCTCATCGGGCGGATGCCGCCTTCGCCCTGTACCGGCTCGACGAGGATGCCCGCCGTTTCCGGTCCGATCGCGGCCTTCAGTTCGTTCAGGTTGTCGAAAGCCACCTGATCGAATCCGTCGACTTCTGGCCCGAAGCCCTTGAGGTGCTTTTCCTGCTTGCCGGCCGACAACATGGCCAGCGAACGGCCATGGAACGCGCCCTTCACGGTGATCACCCGGTAGCGTTCCGGGTGGCCATTGGCATGGTGATACTTGCGCATCATCTTGACGCCCATCTCAACCGCTTCGTTGCCGGAGTTGTTGAAGAACACGGCATCGGCGAAGGTGTGCGCGACCAGCCGGTCGGCAAGGCGTTCCTGGCCCGGAATGTGATACAGGTTCGACGTATGCATCAGCTTGCCGGCCTGTTCGCGGATCGCGTCGACAAGATGCGGATGGCAATGGCCGATGGACGCGACCGCGATCCCGGCGCCAAAGTCGAGATAGCGTCGGCCCTCGGTATCCCACAGATACGCGCCTTCGCCGTGGTCGAAGGCAAGATCGTAACGGGCGTATGTGGGCATAACTGCCGGAATCATGACCATTGCTCCTGCAAAATGTTCAGGGGGTGCCTCCCTCCAAGGAAAGCGGAGGAGTATCGTGAGGCCGCCTGCCGCTGTCAATAAGCTGTTGCGAATGCAACAGGAACGTCATGTGCGGATGAAGTGCATGTCCCGGAAGCGCCGGCGCATGGCGCTGACCTCGCCGGCGACGGCGGCGGCGTCGTTGCCGGTCAATGCGCGGTGGATCAGTGATGCCAGTTCCGCCATGTCATCGGCCTCGAAACCGACGCGGGCGATTTCCGGCGTGCCGATGCGCAGCCCGTTCATGTCCCCCGCGACCTCGGCAATCGGCAGACCGATGCCGCAGGTCAGGATGTTGGCGTCGCGAAGCCGCTTCGCCGCCTGCTGGCCGCCGCCGAAGGGCTGGGCCTCGATGGCGAACTGGTGCGATGTGGTAAACCCTCGGGACCTGGCAAACAGCCTGAGCCCGAGTGTATCCAACTCCGCCGCCAGCCTGGACGACAATTCACACATGCGTGCCGCATAGGCTTCGCCGTAAAGTCGCCAGTCGAGCAGCGTGAACGCCAGCGCCGCCGATTTGGCGGCATCGAAGTTGGCGGTCAGGCCGGGGAAGGCGATGCGGTCCAGCTTTTCGGCGATTTCCGCGTTGTTGCTGACGATCAGGCCGCCGGCGGGACCGCCGAGGCTTTTATAGGTACTCATGGTCATCAGGTCGGCGCCGAGTGTGAGCGGGTTATCCCATGCCTTGCCGGCGATCATGCCGCACAGGTGCGCGGCATCGAACAGCAGCTTGGCGCCGACTTCGTCGGCAATGGCGCGGATTTCGGCGACCGGATGGGCGAACAGATTGAGACTGCCGCCGATGGTGATCAGTGCCGGTTTGACAGTGCGTGCAAGCTCGGCAAGCGCGGCGACATCGACGCTGTAGCCGTCGGCCTGAACGGGGGCATCGTGGATATCGACGCCGTACAGACCGGCCGCGCCGGCTTCATGGTGTGTCACATGCCCGCCGATGCTGGACGGCGGCGCGATGATCGCATCGCCCGGCTTTGTTGTCGCCATGAAGGCATACAGATTGGCCAGCGCGCCGGAGCCGACACGGATTTCCGCGTATTTGGCCTGGAAGATTTCCGCCGCCAGCTCGGCACAGATGACCTCGATCTTCTCGATCGCCTCCAGCCCCATTTCGTACTTGTCGCCGGGATAGCCGAGCGACGGACGCGAACCGAGGCCGGACGAAAGCGCCGCTTCGGCTTTCGGATTCATGATGTTGGTGGCTGGGTTGAGATTGATGCAGTCGGATTCGTGAATCTTTCTGTTCTCAGCCATCAGGGCATGAATCCGGGCGTCGACCTGATCGGCATCGGCGTCTGCGGTTTCGGCGGCGATTCGCTGGGTGTAGGTTTCCGAGGCCTCGGGGGTCCAGACGCGGCGGGCAAGGTGGGGCATGATGGCATAGTCCGGTTGAGTGCGATTGAGCCTTGATTTGTAGCGGGTTCAAGGCGGTCGGGTACAGTTTTTTGCGCGTCATCGACGGCCTGATGCCGTTATTTCGATGCCGGGTGTGATTTGCGTCATTTAAACGCGAACGGTTTGCAACTAAATTTGGGGTTATAATTGACCCAAGGATCAACTTTTGGATGCATTCTTTCACCTTGTAAGCGTTTTTGCGCTGTTCTTCGGTATCGCCGGGATCGTGTTCTCGACGGAAATTTCCAAGCGTTGCCAGCTTTTGATCGAAGAACGCCTGAACGAGGCCGAGGCCGCGCTTGCGGAGAAAGCCGTGAAACAGGACCGGGCAATTGCCGGTGCCACCAGCATGCTGGCCCGAACCGCGAAGACACTGGAAGACACCGAAATGGCGCAGACACGCGAGATCAACGCCATACGCGATCAGATAGAGCCGTTGCTGATCGCCCTCGAAAAGGCGGAAGAAGAAAAAAGGCAGACAGCGAAACGCAAGCTCGCCGTCAACGGACGATAATCGCCCGCAAGGTTGGGCCGGGTCACGGTTTAAGTTTGTAGCCGCTTCTGAACATCCACATACAGATTGTCCAAAGCACCGCATTGACGGCCGCCATCACCGTGATGCCGAGCCAAGGCTGGGCATCGGCATGACCGATGAAGCCGGAGCGGAACCCGTCGATCATGTAAAAGAACGGGTTCAGGTGCGCTACCGTCTGGCCGATCTCGGGCAGACGTTCGATGGAATAGAAAGTTCCCGACAGAAAGGCCAACGGCGTAATGACGAAATTCGTCACTGCCGCCATGTGATCGAACTTGTCGGCCCAGATACCGGCGATCATGCCGAGCAGAGACAGCATCAGCGATGCCATCAGCGCGTGATAGGCGATCAGGCCGACGTTGCTGATCGAAAGGCCGACGACCACCGCCATCGCCAACGTCACGGCGAGGCCGACAAGGATTCCCCTGGTGACCCCGCCGAACGCGATTCCCATCACCAGTTCCAGCGGCGAAAACGGCGGCATCAGGGTGTCGACGATATTGCCCTGCACCTTGGCGATCATGATCGAGCTCGATGTATTGGCGAAGGCGTTCTGGGCAATCGCCATCATGATCAGGCCCGGCGCCAGAAATTCCGAAAACGGTACGCCGTGCACGGCGGGGCGGAACTTGCCCAGCGCCAGCGTAAAGACGGCCAGAAACAGCAGGGTCGTGACGACAGGCGCCAGCATGGTCTGGGTATACACCTTCATGAAGCGGCGAACTTCACGCATGTACAGCGTCCACAGACCGATGGCATTAGAAGTAGGCGGTTGTTGCATTCGGGGCGTCTCGGCTTGGATGATCCGGTGTTTCGTTTGTTATCCTTGCATGTCTATATAAAGAGTGACGGAGACGGAAACCAGTGCTGCGCATCATGGGTCAGATCGGGCGATGAGCGACGACGACGAAAACAAGCCGAAGAAACGCCGTCGCGGCCCCCGGAAAGCGACCGCCAGTTATCTGGAAAATTCGGCGGCCCATTATCTCGGCCGGTTCGCCACGTCGAGCGCGCATCTGCGTCAACTGATGATGCAGAAGGTGCAACGCTCGGTGGCACATCACGGCACCGACCCGGCCGAGGGAAAAGGCTTCGTCGACACCATCATCGCCAAATTCGAGCGGCTGGGCTTCCTCGACGACCAGGCATACGGTGAAATGCGCGCCCGCTCGCTGCATGCCAAGGGCACACCGGTGCGCGGTATCCGCTACAAACTGCAGCAGAAGGGCCTGTCCGAAGACAATATCGATGCCGCGCTCGCGGCCCTTGCCGACGAGGCCGAAGTCCGCGACCTCGATCTGTCCGCCGCTCTCAGGCTGGCACGCCGCCGTCGCCTGGGTCCGTACCTTTCCGACGACCGCGATGTCCGTGACGCACGGCGAGAGAAGGACATGGCGGTGCTGGCCCGGGCCGGCTTCTCCTATGACGTTGTGTGTCAGGTGCTTGACGCCAACAGCGCGGAAGAACTGGAACTGGCGGTGGCCGCGGATTAGTTCGGCTCAGGCGCCGGTTTCGTTTTTCAGGAAATCGGCGGCTTCCCGCGGACTGTCGGAAGCTTCTTCCATGGGATCGGCATGCGGGTCGAGGTTGCCGGCGATCGGCGTTGCCCCCGGAGTCGGAACGAAATTCGTCTTGTCCTCCGCCAGCGGCGCGGCGCGGCGTGTCATGCGCCAGATCGCATACAGGCCGACCAGAATGAATACGCCGCCGATGTAAAAGAACAGCCCCTGCGCGCCGAGCCTGTCCATGATCGGTCCGGCCAGCAGCGGGCCGACGATGGCACCGGCGCCGTAGGTCAGTAACAGTGTGCCGCTGACCAGCACCCGTTCGTCGGCGTCGACATAGTCGTTGGCATGTGACACCGTGACGGCATAGATCGGAAACGTCGATGCGCCGAAAATGATCGACATATAGAGCAACAGACCCGGTTTGATCATGCCACCGGTGGCAACCATGATCGACAGCGCGCCGCCGGCGAAGCAGGCGACGGCGAGCACCACACGGCGGTCGAAATGATCCGACAGCCAGCCCATCGGCCACTGCATCAGCCCGCCGCCGAGAATGCACAGCGACATGAAGATGGCGATGCCGTCGGTGTCGAGGCCGACCTGCCCGGCAAACACCGGTGCCAGCCCCCAGAAAGCGCCCATCGCCAGCCCGTAGGCAAGGCAGCCGACGAAACCCAGCGGCGAGATCGAGAACAGTCTGCGGATCGGCAGCGGGCGGGGTTTCTGCGGCACCGGCGCTTCGGTGCGGGTGATCGACACCGGGATGATGGCGATCGATACCAGGATCGAAACGACGCAGAACAGCACATAGCCGAACGGATTGGCGGCGGCGATCAGGAACTGGCCGACGGTCAGCGACAGCAGATTGACGATCATGTACGACGCCAGCACCTGGCCGCGGGTTTCATTGGTGGCGCGTTCATTAAGCCAGCTTTCGATGACCATGTAGATGCCGGCGAAACAGAACCCGGAAATGCCGCGAAACACGGTCCATGCGATCGGATCGATGATGATGATATGACCGAGCGCCGAAGCCGATGCTAGGGAGGCCAGGGCAGTGAAGCCGCGGATATGCCCGGCGCGCTCGATCAGATACGCGGTGACAAGTGTGCCGATGACGAACCCCAGAAAATTTCCGGAGGCCATGATACCGATGGAATTCGGGGTGAAGTCCTCGCCGACGGCGCGGATCGCAATCAGCGTGCCCTGCAGGCTGTTGCCGATCAGCAGCATCGACATGCCGATCAGCAGCGATGAAATGGAAACGATCTGCTCGCGGACGGAATTCAAGTCATGCTCCCCTTATCTACCGGTGTCGGCTATTCTAGTGTTTTAAAGGGTAGGCGCCACCCGTGGCGGCGAAAAACCTGTGGAGAGTATGATGAGTGAACAGGACGGACTGGTTGGCGCCTATGTGCTGGACGGCAAAGGTGGCGGACGGACACTCGGCTGGCAGGACCTGGAACAGGGAACGCCCAAGGACGGTCCGGTCTGGCTCCACATGGACCGAAACGGCACCGGTACCGAAACATGGCTGCGCGAGAAAAGCGGCCTCAGGCAATTGCATGTCGATGCGCTGCTGGCCGGCGAAACCCGGCCTCGCGTCGCCTTCATGGACGACGGCATCCTGATGACGTTGCGGGGCGTCAATCTCAACCCCGGCGCAGATCCCGAGGATATGGTCAGCCTGCGAATCTGGGTCGACCAGGACCGCATTATCACCGTCCGGCTGCGCAAACTGATGGCCGTCAACGATGTCCGCGAAAAAATCGCCGCCGGCACGGGGCCGGTCAGCACCGGTGATACCCTGAGGTTGCTGGCGCAGGGACTGGTGCAGCGGATGTCGCCGGTGATTGAAGACATGAACGACGAGATCGATTCGCTTGAAGACGACATGGTGGATAATCAGACCGCCAATATCCGCCATCGTCTCAAGGTGCACCGACGTGTGGCGATCGCACTCAGACGTTATCTGGCGCCGCAGCGCGAAGCACTCGTCCGTGTACATGCCGAAAACATCACCTGGATGTTGCCCGATCACCGTATGGCGATTCGTGAAAGCGCCGATCAGGTAGCGCGCATTGTCGAGGATCTCGACGCCATGCGCGAACGCGCCGCGGTCATACAGGATGAACTGGCAAACCGGACCGCCGAGCATATGAACCGTAACATGTATACGCTGAGCGTCGTTGCCGCGCTGATGCTGCCGCTTGGGGTGATTACCGGGATGCTCGGCATGAACGTCGGCGGCGTGCCGTTGTCCGAAAACAAGGATGGGTTTCTCGTCATCCTGCTTTTGCTTGGCGCGGTCGTGGCCTTGCAGGTATTGATTTTCCGCCGTCTCAAATGGTTGTAAACGGCATTTTACCTGTTGATTTGAACAGGGACGGTTTCTCGGCTATCCCTGATACCTGTCCGGCCCTCGGAGATTGTGATTGAACACCGATGATCTGAAAAAATTCTGGTCGCTTGTTTCCGACGTCTGGCAGAACGGCGTCGGCGGCATCGATATCGGTCAGACCATAAATGCGCTGCTTATCCTGTTTGCCTTCTTCGTGCTCAGGGGGCTGATCGCCAAGTTTCTCATCGGCTGGCTCAGACGCATGGCGAAGAGCACGGAATGGAAGATCGACGACGCCATCGTCGATGCTATCGCACCGCCGCTGCGCGCGATCCCGGTAGTCTTCGGTATTTTCGTCGCCACCAACTACATGCGCTTCGAAGGCGTCGTCAACGTGATCGCCGAGAACGTGACTCGGAGTCTGATCGCCGGCGTCATCTTCTGGGCCATGCTGCGCGCATTGGGACCGTTGTCACGGGCTTTCAACAAGCTCGAGGAAGTGCTGAGCCGCGAACTGATCGATTGGATCATCAAGGCCCTCAAGGTCGCGGTGATCCTCGTCGGCGCGGCGACGATCCTGCAGGTTTGGGGAATTCAGATCGGACCGATTATCGCCGGCGCCGGCCTGTTCGGTGTCGCCGTGGCGCTCGGTGCGCAGGACCTGTTCAAGAACCTGATCGCCGGCATCCTGATCCTAGGCGAGAAACGATTCCGCAAGGGCGACTGGATACAAGTCGAAGGCGTCATCGAGGGCGTGGTCGAGACAATCGGTTTCCGCTCGACGATGATCCGGCGTTTCGACCAGGCACCGGTAATGGTGCCGAATGCACAGCTGTCGGATACCGCGGTCATCAACTTCTCCGACATGACGTACAGGCGTATCTACTGGCATATCGGTGTCGAATACCGCACCACGAGCGAACAACTGCGCGAGATCTGCAACGGCATTCTCGACTTCATCGTCAAAGATGATGATTTCATCAATCCGGACAAGGCCCACGCACTGGTCCGCGTCGACCGTTTCAGCGATTCCTCGATCGATATCATCGTCTACTGCTTCACCCACGAAAAACTGCTCGACGGATATTTAAAAGTGAAGGAACGGCTCGCCTACAAAATCATGGATGTCGTGCACGGCGCCAAGGCGGGCTTCGCGTTCCCGTCGACGTCGCTGTATGTCGAAAGCCTGCCGGCGATGGACCGTCCCGAGACGTTCATCCCGCCGGCCGGGGAAAAACAGGACTAAGCTCAAGGATATCGAGAGGTTCAAGATGCCGGTCACCATCTATCACAATCCACGCTGTTCGAAATCGCGCCAGACCCTGGCGATCCTGCAGGACAAGGGCGTTGATCACGATGTCGTCGAATACCTGACGGCGCCGCCGTCGAAAGCCGAGTTGAAACGCATTCTCGGCCTGCTTGGAGTCAAGCCGGCGGATATCGTCCGTATCAAGGAAGCCAGGGATGCCGGGCTGGATATAGCCGAAATGAGCGATGCGGCACTGATCGATGCCATGGTGGCGACGCCGATCATCATCGAGCGGCCGATCGTCGTTGCCGGCGACAAGGCGGTTATGGGCCGCCCGCCGGAGAACGTACTTTCCATAATTTGATTAAAATTCAGGGCAAATAAGCGCAGGCCCTTGCGCATCAACGCGCAGCACGCTTGCGGTCGGGCAAAACCCCTTGCAATATGCCCGCAAGGAAATGCCAACGGGGGGCGGCCAAGATGGCGAAACAGTCCGGGAAAGCCAGTGCGGCGCCGAAGAAGCGCGCCAAGGCGGTCCTTCGTCCGCGTGAAAAGAAAGCGCCTGCCGAACCGGTGCAATCACGGCCGCATACGGTTGATCCGGAAAAGCTGGAGCTTTGGCGTTCTCTGCCCGAGGATCAGCGCATCGCTTTGCGCGAACGCGAAGCCGCGCGGATGTTCAACAACGCCGCCGGTCTGCACCGCGAAGGCAAGCTCGACGATGCCATCGAAGCCTACGGCAAGTCGCTTTTGCTCAATCCCAAACAGCCCGACGTTTACAACAACATGGGCGTGGCCCTGCGCTCGCAGGGAAAACTCGAGGCCGCGGTTGCGTGCTATCGCCGCTCGCTGGTGCTGAAACCGAACAATTCCGGTGTCTATTCCAACATGGGCAACGCGCTCCGCGAACTGGGCCGGCTCGAGGTCTCTATGGCCTCGCATCAGCAGGCGGTGCGTCTCGCGCCGCGTTCGACCGAGGCTTATTACAACCTGGGCCTGGTGTTGCGCGATCTGGGCCAGACCGAGGCCGCGCTGAGCTGCCTGGACAAGGCATTGGCGCTGAATGAAAACCACGTCGACTGCCAGTGGGACCGGGCCCTGACGCTTTTGGAAATGGGCCGTCTTGAAGAAGGTTTTGAAGCCTATGAAAGCCGCTGACTGCTTGATCGCAGCCCGCCGCGCACCTTCGATCAGCCGCGCTGGGACGGCGCCGACCTCAAGGGCAAGACGGTGCTGGTGCATCACGAACAGGGCTTCGGCGACATGATCCAATTCGCCCGCTACCTGCCGATGATCAAGGCTCGTGGCGGCCAGGTGGTGGTCGAGGTGCAACCGGAACTGGCCCGTCTGATGGGCTCCGTCGAAGGCGTCAGCAAGGTTTTCAACCGGGGCCAGACGCCGCCCAAGTTCGATTTCTGGATTCCCATGATGTCGCTGCAGCACATCTTCGCCACCTCTCTCGACAGCATTCCCGCTGAGGTGCCCTATGTCGGGCCGCTCGATCCCGGCGCGGTACAACTGCCGTCCTCGCTGGGGCGGATCAAACGTGTCGGCATTTCCTGGGCCGGACGACCGACGCATCGTAACGATGCCAACCGTTCCGCGGGCTTCAAGCATTTCATCGAAATCATGGGCCTGCCCGGGATGTCGGTCTATTCCCTGCAGAAGGGGCCGGCCGCCGCCGACATCAAGGAATTCGGCTGCGATGCCCTGGTCACCGACCTTGGCGAGCGGCTGCGCGATTTCTCCGATACCGCCGCGGTGGTCAGCCAACTCGACCTTGTGATCACCGTCGACACCGCGCTGGCGCATCTTGCCGGGGCCATGGGCAAGGCGGTCTGGGTCGCGGTGCCGTTCTCTCCGGACTGGCGCTGGATGCGGGGGACGGACAGCTCGCCATGGTATCCTAGCATGCGGCTTTTCCGCCAGAAACGGCACGGTGCGTGGGCTGGCGTATTCGGGGATATCCGCCGCGCGCTCAGGGACGAAATCGTCGACCGCTGAGACACCTCGCAGGGGCTTCCGTTAACACCATATTCACACTTTGAAGGCCACCGTAGGGGCGCCTGGGCGCATAGACGTACGCGTATGCGTATAGGAGAGACGGGTGGCAACCAGAGAGTTCAAATCAGGCGACATTTTGCTCGCCGAAGGCAGCGTGCCTGAAACAGCGTACCGAATCCTGCAGGGATCGGTCGAGATGATCCGTGACGTCGACGGTATGTCGACGCCGACGGCGGTACTCGACCGAGGTGCGCTGATCGGTGCCGAGGAACTGCTTGACGGACGTGCCATGGAAGATTCGGCGCAGGCGCTCGGTGCGATCGTCGCCGAGCCTGTCAGCAAGGAACAGGCTGCCCGCCTGCTCGGCTGGCAGCCTTCGAAAAAGCAGGAAAAACCCGCCAAGGCCCGCCCGGCGGCAAGGCCGGAGAAATCCACATCGCGAGCGCTGGTGGCATTGTCCGCGCCGATCGCGGCTGAACCCCTCGAAGAGGATACGGCATCCAGCGTGCTCAAGCCCGGCTTGCTCCGGCGCATCCTCAAACCGGAGTTCGCCGATGTTTACGACCGTCTCGATGTCCGCGTTTCGGTACTCGAGGGCGAGGGCGGTGAACAGGCGGCGGCACATCTCATTTCCGAACTGTCGAAACGGCGCGGTCTTCGCGCCCGGGCGATGAATGCCAAGGTAACGCTCGAATTCGAAACCGATCCTGTCGGTGCCATGCGCGAATTGAAGCGCAGCTCGGAACGCTGGCTGCTCGACAACGGCGGCGATATCGTCATCTGGGGGGCGGTCGCGCCCGGCGGCGCATTGCTTCATCTCCGCTTCTTCGTGCGCGAGGAAATGCTGGTCGATCAGTTCCGCATGGGCGACGGCTGGACCTTGCTGATCGTACCGCTGCCGCTCGATGCCGCGGCGGCGCACCGCCTGCATGCGGCGCTTCTGGCCTCGGTCCGCACCAAACAGGCGGGCAAGCTCCTGACGGTTCGGCGCGATCTCGACGTGCTGCTGGTGGACGCCCGTGAACAGCTATTGCAGGAAATCCCCAAGCTCGACCCGATTTCGCGTGCCGAGGAAAGGGCCACGGTGGCCCGCACCTTCGCCAGTGCGACACGCTTCAAGCGCCGCGCGGGTGACGCACAGGCAGCGATGGGGCTTCTGGATACCGCGCTCGAAGCCTTCAGCGCAGACAGGACGCCGCTCGAGTGGGCCTTGGCGCATCGTGACCGCGCCTTCCTCGGGCAATTCCTTGCCGAGCGGACCAACGACACGTCCGCGCTCGAGAATTCCATCGTCGATCTCGAAGCCGCGCTTAGTGTTATCGGTCCCAATCTCTTTCCCTATGACTGGGCCGCCATGAACAACCGTCTCGGGTTGGCGTTGTATCGTCTCGACTTCGACAACGGGGATGCGGAAACCCTGGAACGCGCCCTGATCGCGTTCGAGAACACGCTGACCATCTTCGACAAGAAGAAGACGCCGAGCGAGTGGGCCGAGGCGATGGGCCATTTCGGTCAGGTGGCGTTGGTGATCGGCCGCGAAAACCGTGACGCGGCGATGCTCCTGCAGGCGGTCGATGCCTGCAATGCCGTGGTTACGGCGCGCGATCGCAAGCACATGCCGCTGCACTGGGCATCGGCACAGAACAACCTCGGCTCGGCGCTGTTCCTCTATGGCCGTGTCGCCGGCGACACCAGCGCCCTGCAGGGGGCGCGGGATGCTTTCCAGACGGCACGCGCGATCTATATCGACAAGGGGGCTGAGCGGCTTGCCGGCGTTGCCGAAAAGAACCTGCGCCATGTCGACAAGGCGATGACGCGTAAACGTGAAAAGGCGGCGCCACCGGAACTTCCCTGGGAAGGGCGTGAAGGCTAACCGCCGCCGCTGCCGTGGGAATTCGGTCCCGGTGCCAGCGGCCTCGGCACGGGTAAGGAAACGGCATCGCCGGGCCGGTCGAAAATCGACAGTTGGCTTGACGAACGGCTTCGCTGAGCGCCGGATCGGCGCCGTAAATAATCTGCAAATCAACGGGAGGCTTCAGGCCTTCGAGGCGAAGTGCCGAACGATATCCGTGGCGCTGACCATACCCGCCAGATAGCCGTCCTCGACGATCGGCAGATGGCGGATGTGTTTCTCCGACATCAATTTGGCGACGTCGGCGACCTTGTCCTGATCCGAACAGGTCAGCACGTCGCGCGCCATGTAGGCGTCGACCGGCATGTTCAGGGCATGGTTGCCGTGTTCGTACAGTGCACGGATGACGTCGCGTTCGGAAATTACACCGGCCAGAGCCCCGTCCGATGCAATCACCAGGGTCAGCCCGATCTTGTGTTCGGACAGAAAGTCGACGGCTTCACGCAGCGGCCTGCCGACCGGCACGTGCAGGACGAAGTCCTCGTTCACGCCCTTGATGTCCCTGACGATGGTGTCGTCGTAAGCTCGGCGTCTTTGTTCCTCGGACATCGCTCCTGCTCCGAAAATTGATAACACCGCAAGCTTCCGACGTGCCGATGTCGTGGTCAACGCCGCAAACGTGACAAATAGTTTCACCGGCGTACACCAAGAGCCTTTTGCCGCTCGTGCGAAGCCATTAACCTGCGCCCATGGACCTTCGCCATCTCAAGACACTGATCGCGATCGCAGAGCACGGCTCGTTCGCCGCCGCCGGCGAGGCCATTGGCCTGACCCAGTCGGCGGTCAGCCTGCACGTCAAGTCACTGGAAGACGATCTTGAAACCAAGCTGTTTGACAGGACCACGCGCCCACCGCGCCTGAACACGCGCGGCCGCAATCTGGTCGACCGAGCGCGCGACATCATCGAGCAATGCGAAAGCCTTTCCGACATCGTTACCGGCGAAGCGCTTTCAGGCAGCCTCGACATCGGCTCGGTGCCGACGCTGCTGTCGGGCATCCTGCCGCCGGCGCTGAGCGCGATCCGTGCCACGCACCCAGATCTGCGCATCCGGGTATCGAGCGGTCTGTCCGCCGATTTGGTCGGGCGCGTGCACAAGGGTGAACTGGATGCCGCCGTCGTTACCGAACCGTCCCAGTTGCAGACCGGATTGAGTTGGCACATGTTCGCCGAGGAACCGTTGATGGTGATCGCGCCCAAGGGGACCAGGGGATCGACCGACCGCGAACTGCTCGACGCCGGCCCGTTTATCCGCTTTCAGCGTTTCGCCTGGGCCGGGCGGCTGATCGACACCAATCTCAAGGACCGGGGAATCCGCGTCAACACCGGGATGGAGATCGACTCGCTGGAGGCCATTGCGTCAATGGTCGTGCATGGGCTCGGCGTTTCCGTGGTGCCGGACCGGGCCGGGGCGTCGCTGCCGGACGGCATCGTGAAGATACCCTTCGGCGATCCGCTGCTTAACCGCGTCATCGGTGTTGTCGAAAGGCGCGACAATCCAAAAGCGCATCTGATCCGCGCCCTGGTCGAGATACTCAGCGGGCTGGCCGGCGACAAACGGCCGAAGCGGCTGAAATATGAAAATTAATCAAGTTATTCGAAATAATAATTCGTTTTTATCAAGTAAAGCCATCGGCTAAAACACACAGGTGCCATGCACCACCCGACAGAGGAAGACAGATGACGACTGTGACCGGCCCGCTTGAGGGCATCCGCATTCTCGACCTGACCCGCATTCTTGCCGGGCCGACCTGCACCCAGCTTCTGGGCGATCTCGGCGCCGACATCATCAAGGTCGAAAAGCCCGTCGACGGTGACGACACGCGCGGCTGGGGGCCGCCGTATCTGAAGGACAAGGACGGCAACGACACCCGCGAAAGCGCCTATTACATGGCGTCGAACCGCAACAAACGCTCGGTCACGATCGACATCGCCAAGCCCGAAGGCGTGCAACTGGTGAAGGACCTGCTGAAGCATTGCGATGCGCTGTGCCATAACTTCAAGGTCGGCGGGCTCGACAAGTACGGTCTCGGCTATGACGACATCCACGCCGAATTTCCGGACAAGGTGTATCTCCATATTTCCGGCTTCGGGCGCACCGGGCCTTACGCCAAGCGCGCCGGTTACGACATGCTGGCGCAGGGCATGGGGGGCGTGATGAGCCTGACCGGCCCGGTGGACGGTGATCCGCACAAGGTCGGTGTCGGTATCTCCGACGTGATGTGCGGCATGTACGCGACGACGGCCTTGCTGGCGGCGCTCAGGCATCGTGACCGGACCGGCGAGGGACAGCTGATCGATCTGGCCCTGCTCGACACTTCGGTGGCATGGCTGATCAACGAAGGCGTCAATTACCTGACGCACGGCCATCCGAACGTGCGCCGCGGCAATGCGCATTCCAACATCGTGCCCTATGACGTGTATCCGACGGCGGACGGCTTCGTGATCCTTGCCATCGGCAACGACGGCCAATTCCGGAAATTCTGTGACTTCGTCGGCAAACCGGAAATGGCCACGGATGAACGGTTTTTGACGAATGACATGCGGGTGCGCAATCGCGACGTGATCACACCGCTGATGCGCCAGATCACGGTCATGAAAACGACCGCCGAATGGGTTGACGGGCTGGCGCCGCTGGGCGTGCCGTCGGCGCCGGTCAACACCGTGCCGATGGCGTTCGAGGATCCGCAGATACTGCACCGGGGCATGCGCATCGAAATGGATCATCCGATCGCCGCCGACGGCAAGTGCCGGCTGATCGGCAATCCCATCAAGTATTCCGAAACGCCCGTGACCTACCGCCGTCCGCCGCCGATGACCGGCGAGCACACCGACGAGATTCTGGAAGAGCTTCTGGGATTGGATGAGGCGGCGCGCGACAAAATGAGAGAAGACGGCATTTTATAAAGGAGCCGACCCATGTTTCATCTGACCGATACGCAACTGCAGATTCAGGAAGCCGCCCGCAAGCTGGCCGACGGTGTGATTGCCGGACGAGCCGCCGATGTCGACCGCAGCGAAGAGTATCCCTGGCACAACGTCGAGGAACTGACCAAGGCCGGTTTCATGGGGATGACCATTCCCACCGAACACGGCGGCCAGGGACTGACCTTTCTGGATGCGGTGCTGGTCGTCGAACAGATGGCCAAGGTATGCGGTGTCACCGCGCGGATCGTGGTCGAAGCCAACATGGGCGCAGTCAGCGCCGTCATGCGTTACGGCTCGGAAGAACAGAAAAAGCTCGCCGCATCGCTGGTGCTGGCCGGCGACAAGCCGGCGATCTGCATCACCGAACCGGGCGCCGGATCGGCGGCGACGGAAATGACGACAAAGGCCGTCAAGCGCGGTAACGAATACGTCATCAACGGCCGCAAGCACTGGATCACCGGCGGCGGCGTGTCGAAGCTGCATCTGATCTTCGCGCGCGTCATCGAGGACGGGAACGATCTGGGGATCGGCGGGTTCATCGCGGTCCGGGGCGAGGCCGACGGGCTTAAGGTCGGTACCCGCGAACCGGCGATGGGGCTGCGCGGTATCCCGGAATGCGAAATGATCTTCGAGGACCTGGTGGTCCCCGAAACCATGGCGTTGATTCCGCCGGAAGGCATCAAGCGCGGCTTCGCCGGTCTGATGAACGCCTATAACTCGCAGCGTGTCGGAGCCGGTACGGTGGCGCTCGGTATTGCCGAGGGGGCATATGAAAAGGCGCTTGCCTACGCCGGTGAACGCGAACAGTTCGGTCGGCCGATCGCCGAGTTCCAGGGGCTGCAGTGGATGCTGGCCGACATGTCTGTCGGCATCGCCGCGGCGCAGGCGCTGATCTACAAGGCGGCGGCTTCGGCTCAAACCATGGAAGGCGGGTTCCCCGACATGCTGATGGCGGCACAGGCGAAAATTCTCGCCTCCGAAACCGCGATCAAGGTGACGTCGGATGCACTGCAGGTCTTCGGCGCCGCCGGGTATTCGCGCAATCTGCCGATGGAACGCATGTACCGTGATGCGCGCATGTTCACCATTGGCGGCGGGACCGCACAGGTGCTGCGCAATCTGGTAGCCGGCAAGATTCTCGACCGCAAACTGCCGCAGACCCGCGACGGCTATATGAAACTCGCTGAGCGCCCCCGCGCCGCGGAATAGGGAAGACAAACCCATGACCACCACTTCCGACATCATCGGCAAGCGGCTTTATGACGCAGGCTGCCGCCATGCCTTCGGCATTCCGGGCGGCGAGGTGCTGTCGCTGATGGACGGACTGGAAAAAGCGGGCATCGCGTTTCACTTGGTGAAGCACGAAAATGCCGGTGGCTTCATGGCCGAAGGTACGTATCACGCCTCCGGTGCGCCGGGCATATTGCTTGCGACCGTCGGGCCGGGCGTGGTCAACGCCGTCAACGTCGTCGCCAACGCCTGGCAGGATCAGGTGCCGATGATCTTCCTGACCGGCTGCGTCGACGCCGCCGAGGCGGAAACCTATACCCATCAGGTGTTCGACCACACCAAGGTCATCGCACCGATCTGCAAGGCGTCGATGGTCGCCGCCGACGGTGCCGTCGACGTGATGATCGACAAGGCCGTCGCCGTCGCCATGCAGGATCCGCCGGGACCGGTGCATCTGGACGTGCCGATCAACATCGCCGGCAAGGAAGCGAAAGTCACCGGTTACCCGGGCCGCGCCGCCATGTCGAAAACCGCGCCCGCGCCGGGACCCGATCTGGACCGGGCACGGGACGCCATTGCCCAGGCAGAGCGTCCGCTGATGATCTGCGGTGTCGACGTGCTGCACCACGACGCGGCGGATATCGTCGACGAGGCCGTGCACCGGCTTAACATCCCGGTTCTCACGTCATACAAGGCCAAGGGCGTTGTCGCCGAGGACGATCCGCTGTGCCTTGGCGGGCACGGACTGTCGCCAAAATCCTATAAAGCGCTGAAGCCGATGATCGACGACGCTGACGTCATCTTGCTGTGCGGATACGATCCCATCGAAATGCGTATCGACTGGCGTAACGCCTGGCCGACCGGCGTCGCCGGCAAGACCGTGATCGAGATCGTGGGTCATCCGAATACCCATTACGTGCATCAGGCGGACCTCAGTTTCGTCTGCGATGTCGGCGAAGGTCTGCGTGCGCTGAGCGCCGGGATCAACGGCAAGGATACCTGGACCGATGGTGCCGTTGAAAAAATACGCACCACGCTACGTGATGCCTTCCCCCGTGACGAGACATGGGGTCCGGCGGCGGTCATCGACGCGGCACGCAGCGCGTTCCCGAAACAGGGGTTCGCCGCCGTCGATACCGGCGCGCACCGCATCCTGCTGAGCCAGCAATGGGAATGTTACGCGCCGCGCACGCTGGCGCAGTCGACCGGGCTGTGCACGATGGGCTGCGCGTTGCCGATCGCCATGGGCCATAAGCTGGCCAATCCCGACACGCCGGTGATTGCCTTCACCGGCGATGGCGGCATGGAAATGATCATGGGCGAACTGGCGACGCTCCGCGACATGCGGCTTGCGGTGGTTGTCGTGGTTTTCGTCGATGAAAGTCTGGCCCTGATCGAACTGAAGCAGCGCGCCAATGCGCAGGACAATCTGGGTGTCGATTTCGGCGGCACGGATTTCGCCAAACTGGCCGAAGTCATGGGCGGGATCGGCGTCACGGCGACGGACCGTGATACATTGCAGGCAGCCATTACCGACGGACTTGATGCCGATACCTTCACGTTGGTCGCATGCCCGATCGGCAGAAAGGCCTACGACGGCAGGTTCTGAGCCATAGCGTACGGTTTTCACATTTGCGTGCGTTTACCGGAAAAGGCTGGAAGTCCGGGCCGTTCCCGACTACTTCGGTAGCGCAACGGGAGAGCACACATGTCGGACAAAGTCGTTAAATCTGAACAGGAATGGATGGACCAACTGGGCTATGAAGCCTTCAAGGTCCTGCGGATGAAGTCGACCGAACGTGCCGGGACTAGCCCTCTCAACCACGAAAAACGCAAGGGCATGTTCGTCTGCGCCGGTTGTGGGGAGCCGCTGTTCGCGTCCGACACCAAGTTCGAATCCGGCACCGGTTGGCCCAGCTTCTATCAGCCGGTCAGCGACGAGGCCATCGGCGAGGAAATCGACAAGGGCTTCTTCATGACCCGTACCGAAGTGCACTGCGCGAAATGCGACGGGCATCTCGGGCACGTATTCCCGGACGGCCCGCAACCGACCGGCCAGCGTTACTGCATCAACGGCGTATCGTTGAAGTTCAAGCCGGAAGGCTAAACCGTCACGTCCATCGCAACGAAGCCGGGCAGTCCTTCGATCCGCGCGATCCATGCCTGGACAGCCGGGTAATCCGACAAGCTGAAATCGCCTTCCTCCGCCACGTGGGTGTAGGCGAACAGTGCGATGTCGGCGATGGTCGGCACGCCGGCGACGAACCAGTCATGCTTGCTCAGGTGATCGTTCATCAGTTTCAGCGCGGCCAGACCGTTGGCGCGTTTGCCCGGCACCTGCGCTTTTTGCACATCGTCGAGGCTCGGCAGGTGATTCCAGAAACGGAGCGTGGCGATATTCGGCTCGTGCGAATACTGCTCCCAGAACATCCACTGCAAAACCTGGGCATGGTGCAGCCGGTCGTTCGGCAGAAAGGGCGTGCCGGCGGCCAGATAGTTCAGGATCGCGTTGGATTCCGGTAACACCGTCCCGTCTTCCAGGACAACAACCGGGATCTTGCCGTTCGGGCTGATCGCCAGAAATTCAGGTGTGCGTGTCTCGGCCTTGAGCACGCTGTAGGTCTTGTATGTGTACGGTGTATCCAGAAACGCCAGCAACAGGCGGATCTTGTATCCGTTTCCCGAAATCGGGTCGTCCAGCAACGTCAACATCAACTTCTCCTTGCCGCCCAGGCTGCAGTTGCCAATATCTCTTGATAGGACGCATCACGCGGCGCATCAAAGCACGTTTTGTAATGCGATAACGACGGATACTAATGGGGGACATCATGGGCAACGGATCGAAAATCGCCATCGTCACGGGGGCCGGATCGGGGATCGGACGAGCGACGACGAAGGCACTGGTCGATGACGGCTGGACGGTGACGCTGGCCGGCCGTCGCGCCGATGCGCTGGAAGAAACGGTTGCGATGTGTTCCGCACCGGACCGCGCGCGCGCCGTGCCGACGGACGTCTCCGATCCCGATCAGGTGGCGGCTTTGTTCAAAACGGTGGTCGATACCTACGGCAGGCTCGATCTGCTGTTCAACAACGCCGGCGCCAACGCGCCGGGGGTCCTGCTCGAGGATTTGTCGTTCGAACAGTGGAAGACCGTCGTCGACGTCAACCTGACCGGCTCGTTCCTGTGCCTGCAGGCGGCGTTCCGGGTGATGAAGGATCAGGACCCGCAGGGTGGGCGGATCATCAACAACGGCTCGATCTCGGCACATGCGCCGCGGCCGGATTCCATTCCCTACACGGCCACCAAACACGCCGTCAGCGGGATGACCAAGACCGCCTCGCTGGACGGGCGCAAATACAACATCGCCGTTGGTCAGCTCGATATCGGCAATGCCCAGTCGGATATGGCCAACCGCATGGCCAAGGGCGTCAAACAGGCGAATGGCGAAATCAAGCCGGAACCGATGATGGATGTGAACGACGTCGGCAAGGCGGTCGTGCACATGGCCAGCTTCCCGCTGGAAACCAATGTTTTCACCATGACCGTGATGGCAACGCAGATGCCGTTCGCCGGGCGGGGTTAGGAGGGGCTGCCGGCGAACGGGCCGGTCAAATCCAAGCAGGAATGGGTCAAGGTTTTTCAAGGTTGTCCGATAATATGAAGAAATTGATTGAAAAGTAAAATTGCTACGCTCACTTGTCAGAACGTAGAACACTGATACAATCCGCCGACGAAGAAGCCATGTCGGCAAGTAAAAGGCGGATGTGGCAGAAGCGAAATCCATCGTGAACTTGAAGTTCACGCTGATATGCAGTCTGGGAGGGCTCACAAAATGAAAGCACGTCTGACGACGGCGGTATTGGCTTCGGCCTTTGCCTTGGGGGTCACGCTGGCAACGCCGGCGAGTGCCAAGGTAGAGGGTGATACGATCATTCTCGGTTCCGCCATTTCATTCACAGGTAAGTATTCGACGAACGGGATCCATGCCAAAAACGGCTATGAGCTCGGCGTCAAAAAAGTCAACGAAATGGGTGGCGTCAACATTGGCGGCAAGAAGTACAAACTTAAAGTAGAGTACTACGACGATGAATCCACACCGCTGCGTACCGCGCAGCTGTTGGAGCGTCTGATCAACCAGGATGGCGTGAAGTATTTCCTCGGCCCGTATTCGTCGGCAACGACGACGGCGGCGGCGCCGATCGTCGAAAAGTACAAGGTGCCGATGGTCGAAGCCGAAGGTGCCTCGCGCTCGCTGTTCAACAAGGGCTACCGTTATCTGTTCGCTGTGCTGTCGACGTCCGAGCAGTATCTCGCGAGCTCAATCGCCCTGGCCGCTGAAATCGCCGAAAAGAACGGTAAGAAGGCTTCCGACGTCAAAGTCGCGATGGCTTTCGAAAACGATCCGTTTTCGCTCGATGTCCGTGCCGGTGTGCTTGAGGACATGAAAAAATACGGTATGAAGGCCGTCATCGACGACAAGATGCCGCGCGACCTTAACGACATCTCGGCGACTCTGACCAAGGTCAAAGCCCTGAAGCCGGACCTGCTCTTGCTGTCCGGCCACTCGAAAGGTGCCGCTACCGGCGCACGTCAGATTAAGGAACTGAAGGTTGACGTGCCGATGATCGCCATGACGCACTGTGAAGCGGCGAAAATCACCACCAACTTCGGGGATGCGGTCAACGACTTCCTGTGCCCGACACAGTGGTCTGAAACCCTGACCTACAAGGACAAGTGGTTCGGTTCCGCTGGCGATTATGACAAGCTGTTCAAGGCAACCTACGAAGGTTACAAAAACGTCCCGTATCAATCGGCGCAGGCAACTGCGGCCGTCTTGGTCTGGGCCGATGCATTCGAGCGGGCCGGCAGCACGGATCCGGAAAAAGTCCGTGATGCTATTGCCGCGACCGATATGGAAACCTTCTACGGTGGGGTGAAATTCTCCGAAGCCGGCAATAACATCGCCAAGCCGATGGTGCTGCGTCAAATTCAGAACGGTAGCTACAATGTTGTCGCGCCGTCGAAGTGGGCCTCGCACCCGGTCAACTGGCCGCGTAAAGCACCGATGAATTGATTTTTCGGTGAATAGCTAAAAACACGCCCGTCCCGGTTACTGCCGGGGCGGGCATGTCAGCTTTATCAGTTTGATTCCGCGATTTTAAAAACAATAAAAAAAACAACAAACATAATAAACAAGGGAACGAAGTCGCCATGTGGGACAACATAATGGTGCTGGTCGCAGCGCCGGTCTTTTCCGTTCAACTTTTGCTTGATGGCCTGTTCATCGGCGCCACCTTCGCTCTCGCTGCCTATGGGCTGGCGCTGGTGTGGGGCGTGATGAACGTCAAGAACCTGGCCCAGGGTGATTTTGTCATTGCCGGCGGTTACATCGCCTGGTGGCTCGGCAAACAGGGTATTCACCCGCTGTGGGGGCTACCGGCCGCCATCATCATCATGTTCGCGTTCGGCTGGTTCATTTACGTGACGATCATCCGCCGTGTTATCGACAAGGATCTGTTCACGTCGCTGCTGGCGACATTCGGCCTTGCCATCGTCATGGCGCAGGGGCTGAACCTGATGTTCGGTCCGGAAGTGCAGACGGCGGAAAGCGATTTTGCCATCCGTTCCATGTGGGACAACAATCTGACAATCGCCGAAATCAAGGTGCTCGCCTTCATATTGTGCGGCCTCCTCGCGCTGGTGGTGGTGCTGTTCATGAAGCGCAGCCGCATGGGACAGGCGATCCGCGCCACCGCCCAGGATGCCCGCGCCGCGCGAGTCATGGGGATCGATACCGACAAGGTATATGCCTTCACGTATTCCCTGAACGCAGCGATCTGTGGCGCTGCCGGTGCCATGATCTCGATGATCTGGGTGATCCAGCCGTTCTACGGCATCTCTCACTCGATCCGCTCGTTCGTCATCGTTACCGCTGCCGGTTTCGGAAATCTGCCAGGAGTGATAATGGCCGGGCTTGGGCTGGGTGTTCTGGAGAATTTCGGCGGCTTTGTCCTAGGCGCGGAATTCCAGCAGGCCGTCGTTGTCGGTCTTCTGCTGGTGGTTCTCGTGTGGCGACAGGTCCAGCAGCGCAAACTCCGTCAATACGTCAGCTAAGCCTGGAAAACAGCAATGAACAGTAATTTCTCTATGAAGGTGCATCTGCCGCTCCTCGTGTTCGGCCTTGTGGCACCGTTTATCTTTCCGGGTTTGCAGTATCAGATTGCGACGCTCTGGGTCATGGTTTTGTTTGCCCTGACGTGGGACGTCATGGGCGGTCAGATGGGGTACAACTCGCTCGGCAACATTTTCTTCTTCGGTGTCGGCATGTATGCGTCGGCGGTGATCCAGATCGCCCAGTTCGCCGATGTTGGGGCTTTCACAGCCGCACGCGGCGCGGTGGTGATTGAATACACCGATGCACAGTACTTCCAGGGCCTGGTGCTGGGCATTCTGTGTTCGGGCTTTGTTGCGGCCGCGACGGCGTTCGCGCTGGGCTGGACCGTGTTCGGTCTGCGCGGCCCGTACTTTGCGATCGGCACGCTCGGCATGGCGCTGGCAGCCGGCGAACTGATGGGCACTTGGGAGTGGGTCGGCGGCGGCAGCGGGATTGCCATGCCGGTGTATCCCGGTTCTGCCGAAGCCAAGGGCCTGACGTTCTATTTCCTCACTTTTGCGGCGGCGGTCCTGACATTCATTACCCTGCAGTGGGTCTACAAGACGCGCTTCGGTCTGGCCATCAACGCAATCCGCGATGATGAGGAAAAAGCCGAAGCCATGGGCATCCACACGCTCCGCTATAAAAGCGTCGCGTGGGCGATCTCGGCTTTCTTCTTGGGGATCTCGGGTGCGTTGTTCGGCAACATCACCGGTTTTGTCGAGCCGCTCGAAGTTGCCTTCCCGACCGTTACCTTCGGTATTTTCATGGTCGCCATGACGCTGCTGGGCGGCAAGGGCACCCTGTGGGGGCCGGTGCTCGGCGCGATCCTGTTCCACGTCATCAAGGAAGCCACCTGGACTTATTTCCTGGGTTGGCAGTGGGTTGCGCTCGGCATGCTGATCATCATCAACGTGGTGTTCTTCCAGCAAGGCATCATGGGCTGGCTGATGGAAAAGTATCCCGAGAAATTCGGGATCGTTGTCGAAGACAAGGGAGCGCCGAAATGACCAATTACGTGATCGAGGTCGAAGGCGTTTCCAAGTCCTATGGCGGCGTTGTCGCCAACAAGGAAGTGTCGCTGCGGGTACCGGAAGGCAAAATCACCGGCCTGATCGGGCCGAACGGGTCGGGCAAGACGACCCTGTTCAATTCCATCGTCGGATATCATCCGATCGACGAAGGATCGATCAAGTTCAAGGGCCATGAGATTTCCAATCTTCGGGTGCCGCAGATTGCCCGGCTCGGGCTGCTCAGGACGTTCCAGCAGACGCGTATCTACGGCAACATGAACTGCATCGACAACATGCTGATCTCCGTGCCGCATCGCAAGATGGGCTTCACCGACATGTTCGGCGAGCGCGAGGCGAAGGAAACCATGGAGGAGGTCGATCATCTGCTCGACTTCGTCGGTCTTTATGAAAAGCGCAAGCTGCGTTCGGGCGATCTGTCGTTCGGCCAGCAGAAGCTGCTCGAGTTCGCCATGGCGCTGATGAACAAACCGGAAGTGCTGCTGCTCGACGAGCCGACCGCAGGCATCAACCCGACCCTGATCAACGGTCTGATCGACCGCCTGCGTCGTGCCAACGAGGAATTCGGCATCACCCTGTTCGTGATCGAGCATAACATGCGCGTGATCATGAACATGGCCGAAAGCATCTATTGCCTGGCGCACGGCGAAATGCTGGCGCACGGCGCGCCGGATGACATTCAGAACGACCAGCGCGTGATCGACGCCTATCTGGGAGCGCACTAATGAGCGAAGAAAAACCACAAACCGAGGCGGAAAAGCGCAAAGCCGCCGGTTACCATATGGGCAGCGTCGATGCGGTGATCTCCGTCGAACAGGTGGTCGCGCAGACCAAGGCGATCGCCCAGGAAGTGACTTCCGAGCAACTGGCTGCCCTTGCCAAGAATGATCCCTATCTGCAGATCAAGGACCTGCGCGCCGGGTACGGCAAGATGCAGATCCTGCATGATCTCAACCTGCAGGTCGCAAAGGGGCAGTCGCTGTGCCTGATCGGTCCGAACGGCGCCGGCAAGTCGACCATCCTGCATTCTATCTACGGCTTCACCAACATTTTCTCCGGCACCATCGAAGCCGGTGAAACAGGGCACAAGCAGGATGTCACGCACCTGTCGCCGAACGAGAAACTGAAAAAAGCCGGCATTGCCTACATCCTGCAGGATAAATCGATCTTCCCCGACATGACGGTCGAGGAAAACCTGTGGATGGGCGGGTTCCTGATGGATACCCCGGCGATGGCCAAGGAGGCTGCCGAGCGGGTGTTCGCCAAGTACGACCGCCTGGCGCAGCGCCGCACCCACAAGGCTCGAGTGCTGTCGGGCGGTGAACGCCGCTTGCTGGAAATCTCGCGCGCCCTGGTCATGGATCCGGAAGTGCTGCTCGTCGACGAACCGTCGATCGGTCTGGAGCCGCGCTTCATCGACATGGTGTTCGATATTCTCGACGATCTGCAGCATGGCGAAGGCAAGACCATAATCATGGTCGAACAGAACGCCAAGAAGGGTCTCGAGTTCGCGGATATCGGCTACGTGTTGGTGTCGGGCGAGCTGGCTATCGCGGGTAGCGGGGACGAACTTCTCGAAAACCCGGAGGTCGGTCGCCTATTCCTCGGCGGGTGATGATCTCGGTATGAACGACAAAACGCCCGGCAGGTGACTGCCGGGCGTTTTCGTTGACAGTGAAGGAGGTCAATCCGCCGCCTGGGCATGGCCTTCCACCACCTTGTCGGCGTCCTTGCCGGTCAGTTCCTGCAGGTGATCGAAAGACGCTTCGAAAGTACCGGCACCCTGCGTTGCCGAGCGGATTTCGACGATCAGGTTATGCATCTCGGCGGCCGGCATCTGGCACGCAACCTCGTCCCAGCCGTCCCACCCGCTTTTCGCGTCATAGCCGAGGATCTGTCCGCGGTGCGAGGTGATGATGCGCTGGATACGTGCGGTATAGGTGTTCGGCACCGAGATGGTGACGCTGTTGATCGGCTCCAGCAGCACCGGACCGGCTTCCGGCAGGCCTTCACGGAGCGCCTGCGCACCCGCCTTGCGAAATGCCATTTCCGATGAATCCACGGTGTGGAACTGCCCGTCCGTCAACGTCACCGCGACATCGACCACGGGAAAGCCGAGCGGCCCGGTCTGCAGTGCTTCTTTCGCGCCGGCCTCGACGGCGGGGATATATTGCTTCGGCACCGCGCCGCCGTGGATGGTGTCGGAGAAGCTGAATCCGTCTCCGCGTCCGAGCGGCTTGATGTCGATATGGACATCGGCAAATTCGCCGTGCCCGCCGGACTGTTTCTTGTGGCGGGCGTGCTTGCTGACCGGTTTGCGGATGGTCTCGCGGTAGGCAACCCGGGGGATCGTCGCGACGACTTTCAGGCCGCTGCGATTTTCGAGCTTTTCCAGCGCCAGTTTGAGGTGCATCTCGCCCTGACCGAGCAGCACGTATTCTCCGGTGGTGTCATCATGCTGCGTCGTAAGCGACGGGTCCTCGTCGATGATCTTCTGCAGGTTGGCCGGAAGCTTGACGTCATCGGATCGGCTTTCGGCTCGGATCGCCAGCCCATAGAGCGGCGTCATGCGTGCGTCGGCCCCCGGTCGGTCAAGGATAGCGTCGGTGCTCAGCAGATCGCCGGTCTGCACGTCCTCCATCTTACCGAACCCGATCACGTCGCCGGTCTCAGCGGCGGTGACGCGTTCCAGGTTCTGACCCGATACCCGGTTCAGCCCGGCCGGCCGCGTGCCGCCCAAATGATCGCCGTCAGCGATACGCCCGCGCAGCAACCGCCCGTAGGACAGCTTCCCGGCATGGCCGGCGTGCACGGTCTTGAATATACGCACCCGTGCCGCATCGGCGGCCTCAAGCCCCAGACGGTCGGCGGTATCCGTCGCGCTCGGTGCTTCGTGGCGCAGCGCCTTCATCAGCCTCCGGACACCGTTGCCGTGCGACGCCGAGCCGAAGAACACCGGCACGATCAGGTTTTCCGCCAGGTCTCGGGTCAGATTGGCATACACCTCGTCGGTTGACGGCACCGCGTCCTCGAGCAGCTTTTCCAGGAGCCCATCATCGAAATCGGCCAGACTCTCCAGCAATTCGGTGCGCGCCTCGGCTTCACGGTCCTGCACGGTTTCTGGCAGGGAAATCAGGTTCGACGGCTTTCCTTCCTGCCATCTGAATGCGCGCTCCGAAACCAGATCAACATGTCCGCTGACGGCGTCGCCGTCTCGGATCGGAATCTCGCGCAGCACCAGCGGCCGCGTCGAGGCCGACTGCAGCGCGTCCAAAGTTTCACGCACGCTGGCGCGAACCTGGTCCATCTTGTTGATGAATACGATGTGCGGCAGCCCGGCTTCGTCCATGGCGCGCAGCATCGGTGCCATGGTGACGGCTTTTTCAGGCTCGGGTTCGCAGACAATGACGGCGATATCCGCGACATCCATGGCACTTCGCAGTTCCTGATGCAGTTCCACGGACCCCGGCACGTCGATGAACGTCCAACGCTCCTCGAGATAATCCGCAGTGGCGATGTTCATTTCCGTCGACATGGCGTGGGCGCGCGCCTCGGGCCATGCATCGCCGAGACTTGTGCCGTCGGCGACGGCGCCGCGCCGGTTGAGCGCGCCCGCTTCGACGAGCAGCGCTTCAAGCAGCGAGGTCTTGCCCGACGAATAGGGGCCCGCGATCAGGGCCGCGCGCGGAGACATTGGGTGATTTCTGGTCATATTACGGTTCCTCCCCGGACGTTTCATCCAGGCCCGAGAGGGACCGCTTATGTGCAGGTCGGCTTTTTATATGAATGGTGCGGCCCTTCGGGCACTTCATCCATTTATTATACGGATAGCGTAGCGCCAATCCGGTAGCGAATCCAAGAGGCAAACGCCCTTCCGGGCGGGGACAGTTTTTATACTGCCGGGAATTGCCACATTTCGCCGACTGTGGGACGCTATGGCCAGGAAATCGGGACGTCTTGACGCAGGGGTCAAATGAAACAACTGGGATCATTCGATTACGTCATTGTCGGCGCGGGCACGGCGGGATGCGTGCTGGCCAACCGACTCAGCGAAGACCCCGCCGTCCGCGTTGCCCTGCTCGAAGCCGGCGGCAAGGACGATTACTTCTGGATCCATATTCCGGTCGGCTATCTGTATTGCATGGGCAATCCGCGCACAGACTGGGGTTTCCAGACGGAACCGGACAAGGGCCTTAACGGGCGGGCGCTCAACTATCCCCGCGGTCGCGTGCTCGGTGGCTGTTCGTCGATCAATGGCATGATCTACATGCGCGGCCAGGCCCGCGACTACGACCAGTGGCGCCAGCTCGGCAACACGGGCTGGGGCTGGGACGATGTACTCGGCTATTTCAAGAAATCCGAAGATCAGCTGGCCATGCCGCCCGACGAATTTCACGGTGAAGGCGGTGAGTGGCGGGTCGAGAAGCAACGCCTGAGCTGGGATGTTCTCGATGCCTTCCGTGATGCGGCGCATCAGGCGGGGCTGCCGCTGACCAACGACTTCAACCGCGGCAACAACGAAGGCGTCGGTTATTTCCAGGTGAACCAGAAGGCCGGTTGGCGCTGGAGCACGTCGAAGGGGTTTCTGCGCCCGGCTCAGAACCGGTCGAATCTGACGATCTTCACCCATGCCCAGGTCAAGCAACTGACGATTGCCGACGGCCGCGTCACCGGCGCCGAATTACGACAGGGTGACGAGGATGCCAAGATTGAAGCGAGGGGAGAGTTGATCCTGTGCGCCGGGTCGGTGGGCTCGCCGCAGATCATGGAGGTTTCGGGGATTGGCCGTCCGGACGTGCTCAAGGAACACGGTATCGAGGTCCGCCACGCCCTCGACGGTGTCGGCGAAAACCTGCAGGACCATTTGCAGATCCGCTGCATCTATAAGGTGACCGGCGTCAGCACCTTGAATGAACAATATAACTCTTTGATCGGTAAGGCGAAAATTGGCCTGCAATACGCATTGTTTCGCAAGGGGCCGATGACCATGGCGCCGTCGCAGTTGGGCGCGTTCGCCAAAAGCTCCGACGAATACGAGACGCCGAACATTCAATATCACGTACAGCCGCTGTCGCTCGACAAGTTCGGCGAGCCGCTACATCCGTTCCCGGCGTTCACCGCCAGCGTCTGCAACCTGCGCCCGGAAAGCCGTGGTTCGATCCATATCAAAAGCCCGGATCCGATGGCCAAGCCGTCGATTCGGCTCAACTACCTGACGGCGCAGACCGACCGCAAGGTGGCGGCGGACAGCATCCGCCTGACGCGGAAAATCATTGCCCAGCCGGCGTTGCAGAAGTTCGCGCCCGAGGAATTCAAGCCCGGCCCCGATTACATGGATGACGAGTCCTTGGCCTGTGCGGCGGGGGATATCGGCACGACGATCTTCCATCCCGTCGGCACCTGCAAGATGGGTTCGGACAACATGGCGGTGGTGGACGACCGCTTGCGGGTCAGGGGGATCGGCGGGCTGCGCGTCATCGACGCCTCGGTGATGCCGACGATCACCAGCGGCAATACCAATTCACCGACGATCATGATCGCTGAAAAGGGCGCCGACATGATCCGCGAGGATGCGCGGCGCTGATGTCGGCGTCGTTATCTTAGCGCACAGCCTTCGACTGTCTGAAGGTAGGGCTGATTGCATTCCCAGCCGTTGCCGGAATAATCCAGATGCGCGTTTTTCGGCACATCGATGGCAATGCATGTATTGTCCTTGAGCTTGTAGCCGCGCTCGCACACCCAGCCGGTACTGCGTCCGGCATCGTCGAGATAGGCATGTTCCGGCACCTTGATGGCGACGCAGGCGTTCCCGTCGGCGAAGTAGCCGCGCTTGCATACCCAGCCGCTGCCGTAATCGGAATCCGACAGGTAGCCGTTCGCCGGCACCACGATTTCAACACAGGCGTCGTTGACGGCGCGGTAGCCGCGTTCGCAGACCCAGCCGTCGGTATACGATGAATCGGACAGATGGCCGTGCGCCGGCACGGCGATGGCGGTACAGCTATCGGCAGTCTTGCGGTATCCTCGGTCACACTGCCAGCGTTCGCCGGAGGCACGCAGGTGGGCGTTCGGCGGTACATGAATGGCAAGGCAGGCGTCACCGTTTTCGATGAAGCCGTAGCTGCATTTCCACTTCTTGCCGTAACCATCGGTGGATGCGTAGGCATCGGCGGGAATGTCGCCGGCCAGGGCCGTGCTGGCCGCGGCGATGACTGAAAGCACCACCAGGGCCGTCATTAGGGTCTGGTATCTCACGCTGACTGTATCCTTTGTAGAAGCGGGCTCAGGACTTTTTCTTCCCGGCCTTGGTCTTGGCAGGTTTTGCGTCGGCGGCTTTCTTGTCCGCAGCCTCCTTTATAAGGCGGCGCTGGCGCAGCGAGGAAATCTGCTGGGCGCGCTGTTCGGCGGCCTGCTCCTTTTCCTCGAGCACCTTCTGGTTTTTCTTCTGCGCCGCCTGGAACTGCTCCTCAGCGGTAAGTTTGGTCGATTTTCTCATACTTATGCTTGCCCGCGATCAGGAATGCGATTTGTTCAGAAGCCGGGCGCAGGCGTCGACGACGGAAGAATTCGGGGCATCGTCTCCGAGCAGGGGCGTTGCATACGAAAGGGCCAGCTCCTGGCGCTTGTCACTGGCGGCTGCCTGATAACCCTGAAGGTCGGCTGTGCTGTTGGAATCCTTCAAAAAGACCTCGGCACGCGCGGCGCAAATCGATGCCTGGATCGAGACGGTCATTTCTTCCATTTCCGTGTTCATCCGCGACGATGTCACCACCCATCCGTTGGAAAGGCTGATGATGGTCATGGCGACGGCACCGATGGCGGCACCGATGGCTACGGGAATGGTGTTGTTGGGGAGTTGCATAAATAATCCTGTCTAAAAACGGTGCGACTTGAATGGAAGATGCACGGCGCGCACAGAGGCCAGGTTGCATCGGCAGCATGGTCTGGGCCGCTTGGATGGCGGCCGAAAAATTACGAGATCTGAGAAAGAATTAGCCGCGGCGAAAAGAAAAAGCCGCGTAGTAAACAGATATATAATTTTCAGATTATTTTATACAATAAATTCAATTATTTAACAAGTTAAATAAAAATGGGCTCTATTATTTGTGCCAGAAAGAGCTCTTCGGAGGCTTCTGACAGCAACAAAAAAGCCCCCTTTCGGGGGCTTTTCCGTTGGCTGGGGTGCTAGGATTCGAACCTAGGAAATGCCGGAATCAGAATCCGGTGCGTTAGACCGCTTCGCCACACCCCATCATGGTGACGGGCCGGAAAATAGTCCGCTCAGGCGGATCAGTACAGAACAAATTTTCCTGCCCCCTGCAAGCCGCTAAAAAGCCCCCTTTCGGGGGCTTTTCGGTTGGCTGGGTTTAACAACATCGCTGATTTCATTGACGTTTTCTAGTGTCTTGTAACTTTTCTTGTAAGTTTTCGTTCGTTGTTCGTTCCTATCTGTGACGCTATGTTTAGTGTTACAGATGGCGAGGAAAGGCTTGAGCAAGACGAACTGTAGATATTCCCCAAAAGCGCATAAAACCTACGCTTTCGACCTCATTCCCAGCATTTTAATTTCGCTATTTTGCCCAAAATTTGGTATATTTAATACATGCGTTAATCGCTCTGCAGCCTTCGCATTTGCACGAGATCGGCTCGGCTGCACGTATGTTTCACTAGCCGCTGGACGTTTAAGTTTGCGCTTATTTAAGCGTAAGCGCAGCGCCCTTGCGTGTGGCCTCTTTCAGTGCCGAAGGAGGCAGTTATGTTAAAAAAAGTACCACTACCTAAAAACGTGTTCGTCCAAGATGGGCGGCTATATTTCAATAAGCAATTTAAGGGTGTCAGATACACAGGCGCGTTCGAGCTTGTGGACAGCAATGCCAATCGTAAAACAGCAAAGTACATTGCAGACCAGATTAACGGCGCCATGCACACGGGGACATTTGACCCTAGCGATTACCCCGTGCTCAAAAATCACCATGGCCGAAAGGTCAAAACCAAGCACCCCACCTTCAACGAATACTCTGACATCTGGCTAGACAAGAAGAAGGTGTTAGCGAACGCGACGCAGCGCACATATGCGGCGCTAATTAAGAAGCATTTGATTCCTTACTTTGGCGATATGCCGGTTAATGAGATTACGAAGCCCGTCGTTGAGAAATGGCTCTCCCAACTCATCACCCATATGACGCGGACCTACGCAAACGAATGTCTGCGTAGACTTAAATCCATCATCTATGACGCTGAAGCCGACTATGACTTCAACGCCAGATTAGGGCGCGTAAAAGCTCTTCGCTCATACGAAGTAGAGGGGAAAGACAGCAACCAGATTTTTACGTTGGAAGAAGCCTCCAAGCTCTACTACGTAATGGGAACAAGGCTTCGGACTATGATGCTTTGTTCACTGTTTGCCGGGTTACGAACTGGAGAGGTTATCGCGCTTACACGTGAAGATGTGGACTTTCAGCAGAACAAACTCCACGTTCGCGCTTCCATGTCTGATGGCGTTCGTAAGTCGCCTAAGACCCGTTCCGGTATCCGCGCGATTGATATGCACCCGGTTTTGGCACGTCACTTGGCAGAGATGCTTGCTAGCCACGAGCATGATTACGTTTTCGTAAGCCAACGAGGGAAGCCATTCAATCAGCGCCAAAACTTTGACCGCGAATACTGTCGCGCCAAAGACGCAGCCAATGTTCGTCCACTTCGCTGGTACGCATTCCGCAAGCTCTTTGCTTCCATGCGTTACGCCTGCACAGATGCCGTTCCGGCGCAGATAGCTGCAGATATGGGGCACACCGATATTGCTCTTGGACTGAATACGTATTCAGAAGCGATGCCCCATCTAGGTTGTCTTTTTATGGATATCGAGTTTCCGCTACTGCCTGCTGCTTATCAGCAAACAAAACTGTCGGCGTAAGGAGGCTGTTATGAGAGAGAAAACAGCAGCCCTAACCGAACAAGAAGAGCGCAAGGCCCGCAAGCAAAAGGCTGAGCTTATGGCGGCTAAGATTAAGGAAGCCAGAAAATGCTATCTAAGTTCTCGCCTCCAATTGTATCGCAGCATCGCAATCGCCTGTATTTGGGTGAAACAGCTGGGTGGGGCCAAGTCTACGCGTTATCAGACAGCGACTAAGGAATTAGGTTTGGAGCCTGCTCACCATGGCAGCAAGCTAACGCCCCTTGCCAAATATCTAGTGGGAACGCCGCCCAAGGATGAGAAGGCTTACAAATCTTATAAGGCCCACGTGTCACGATTAAGCAGAGCGATAGCCAGCTTGGCAAAGCAGGCACCCGATGACATCGACTTTGATAAAGAAGACCGGGCAATTGAGGTCATTATCAGTGAAGGTGGTATCGATGGTCTCTTGCGCCCAAAGCCCAAAGATGACGCAAAAAAGGATGACCCCTTTGATCCAGCAGTTGAAGGTTACCACGGGAGTTTGTCAGCCGATGATTTAGTTCAGGTCGCTACCGAAAACATAACGGCGATGCCCGCAGTCGGTGCAGATGAACTACGTGAGCAAAGTGTCGGCGATGTCGTCATGTGTATGGGAGTATTGGAGGGCGACACGGTGAGGCCGGTACAGATTTATAATGCTGAATTTATAACTCGTCTGTTGATACGCCACGGCGTGCGTTTAGAGACAAGGCAAGAGCGTCACATGTACAGAGACCACATGAAGGCGATGATGGCTGAGCTCGGTATCGACTAATCAAGTTGCATATTGTAACTCCACCTGGGCCAGCGCGAACTATTGGCGTTGGCCAAGGTGCTTTGGGAAGGTGCTCATTTTGACCTTATCAGCGCCTTATAATGTAGCGGTTCTCTCTCAACAGTAAGCGGCTCCACGTTGCCGAATTCCGTTCGATTGGCTTGGGCAGCTCGAATCTTTTTAGAGAGCAGCCAAGCCGATTTATACGAACGTATTCCAACGTTCTCCATCAGCTCCTGCACAGTAATTTCGTGTCCGTGGCGGTAGATAAGAAGAGAGGCAAGAAGCCACTTTGATAACGGCACCTTGGAGCGGTGCATGATGGTTCCCGCCGTCACAGATGTCTGGTGCCCACACTTTTTGCATTCGAAAATGCTAGCGCGGGTCTTTAGCTGATAAGCCTTTTTACCTGCGCACCTTGGGCAAACAAAACCGTTCGGCCAGCGCTCTTTGAACAGTTTTCGCGCGCAAACTCGTTCGTTTGGATATCGACATGGGAAGTATCCGATTGGGTAGCGTTTAGGCATGACGGAAACTCTACGTCATGGTGTTTTTAATTGCCAGACAAACCTGAGTTAACGGGATAATACCCTTTATGCAAAATTATTATAAGATATTGTTATTAAAGAAAAAAATAAATCATAAATATTATTTCTGCGAAACCATATGCGTATAAAAGACATATGAGACACTGGTTGTAGTCAAAGGTTGAAACTTCAGAAACAAGGAAATTGAACTATGCAAAACACCAACTTTGATCCGTTCGACATTGCAAGTGTTAATGCTGCACGCGGCCGTTTGGGCCTGCAAAAATTCAGCCGCCGGGACTACCTGGCCTGGTTGGAACGCTACTGCATTCAAGCCGGCATCACTGGACACACTGAAATCGTACATGAAGCCGATGAGCCAGTTTTCGTGCGCAACCGTTCCGTTATTCCGCTTAAGGCCTATCTGGTCTTCGCTTACGAGCTAAATGGCTGGTGGCTCCACGCAAATGGCCGCGCGAGGGAGCCTGAGAAGGACCTGTATCAAATCGCCAAGCCTGACGCCAAAGCATTGCTGCAGAACGGCCCAATACTCGGATTGGCTGCGTAGCGCTAACAGAAAACTACAACCGGAACAGAAAGGAGAACTTCAATGGGAAACTTAGACACAGTCGAAACCGAAGGCATGGATTTGTTTGTGCGAGGGGAAAAGGATGCGCTTGAGTTATTGCTCGACGTATTGAATGGCGTCGGCTTCACGTACTTTGGAAACGAGGCCCAGTTTAAATTGGTCCTGCACAAGAAGAAGGTATCGACGCAACTAGCGGCAACGTTTACGGCACGCTGGGAGCCAACGCCAGTGCCGGTCGAAATATTGCCAATTCTACTGCAGCAAAATCGCTTCAGATTTGCCGACATACAATTGGCAAGTCCCACTCTGCGTGAGGTCGAGTACGAGGGCAGTGAGTTCTATCTGTCGAGTACAACAAACGAAGGCTTGAGCGTTATCGAAGCCATCGACGCAACGCTTAAGCGGGCCGCGTAGAGCCTAAATAACGGTCGTATCTGCGACCTCTAACGTCCCTCACTCATCACAAGCCGAAACAGCTTCCGTCTGCCTTTTTTGAAGAGGGGCTAGGCGAAGAACGGGCGGACTTTGTCTCGGCTCCTATGAAAGGAAACCAAATCATGTCTATTCAAACCCGAGTAATCCACGACTTAATATCCTCTGATACTGACCATCAGAAGCATCGGAAGCGCAGTACGAAAAACCTGATCCGCGAAGCGAAGCGGTTGGTAAAGAGAGGCGTGTTAAAGTGTGAGCCAGTTAGCCCGACGTCCATCCGAGGGGCGAATTCACTTCGGCACCACAGGGTCGAAAACATCAAGTTTATTGATATATATGGCAATGAGGCCTCCGGATACTGGTGTGACCTCACATTGACGACGCCCTATGGAGAGAGCGTTATCGGTACGGCTGAGGATAGCCCTATGATTTCTGAGAAGGGGGTCATGGACTGGGTGTTTAAGAAGATTGCTTCTTGCATGGCAGAACCCGCTGAGAATGAGTATTCCAATGAGCTAGCGGAACAAGTGGAGCAGTTCAATGCGATGGGGATCCCCGTGACGCCAGACAGTCTTGGGCACATTCGTGTGAAACTGGGGCACGCGGCGTATACTTATCAACCGTTCAATTTTAATAAGGCCATTATAGAGGAAGTCTCTTCGACTTTGTCTGGAGATGATGACATTGATGCGCTTTTCCAGAGAAGCGTTGATATCGTCTGCCAGGCCTCTTCCATTGGCTTAACCCTTTTGAACTTTAGAGATGATGAGGTGGTTTTTGCTCTCCATAGGGCATTGATCACCCTCTTTCTACTTGGGGTCATGAACGTCGATGTCTCGATGAGCTCTCAGGGTGGAAAACCCCTGAAAGCCGCGTAAGCCGCCTCGGCTCTGTTGTCGGGCGAGATAGTGTTCTCTGTTACCGTCACTATCTCCCCGGCGGACAGTGCCCATCGAGAAAAGTTACACCTACTTCCAAACGCCTCTATAGCTGCGAGAGCGGTGACAATTAGCGCCTAACAGATGGCTATTTAAAGCAGTCGCCTGACGTATGCAGACACTGGGGGTTACAAATCTAACCCCCAGTGTCAGATAATTTCTACGGCGGCTTTGAGCATCTCATCATTCACATCTATGTAGCGTTGTGTTGTGCTCAGATGCTTATGCCCTGCCAGGGTCATTATCACTTTTGCGGAAACGCCACTGTGCGCCATTTTAGTGATAAAGCTTCTGCGACCGGAATGACTGCTTGCTCCATCAATCCCGGCGCGTCGATACAGTTCTCCAAATAGCTGGCAAAGTGTATTCGGAGAAAACGCGGTTCGCTTCTGCGTCATCAGGAACGGTTTATCTGCTGCGGGGATCTCACCAAGTGCACCTTTATATAGTGTAAGCTCCTTCATGAGCTTCTTGCCGACGAAGACAGTACGGGCATGGTTGCCTTTGGTGTAAGCCGCCTTCAACTGGATTTGATCACGGATGTTGCCATCCCCGTCAAAAACGTCACCTATCGTCAAAGCAGCAATCTCTCCGACCCTCATACCTGCTAAATAGGACAGCATCAGCGCACAACGGTTGCGTTTCCCGTGCTGACCAGCTTTTACGACAGCCAGAAGACGCTTCATCTCTGCATCATTGATAACTTTGGCTTGCTTCATCTGAAAACCTCATAAGTGATTGCAAATAAACACTTATTATTATGTTTTCAGGTGAGTCCCAACTCAAGGCCAGAAAGAAACCGCAGAAAACTGCGGGTTTGGGGCAGAACCTAAGGAAATACTTATTTTGTGGGGTTTTGGCTGTCACCTTCTATCTGCGGTCAGCGATATCGCCGTCAATGAATCTACCTGTGCGATTGTCATCTGCCCAATTTTCCTTTAATTTCTCACGAGGGAGATTTCGCGGGCAGACCATGTCAGACGAAATAATGACTATTCGAGAAGTGGCTGATTTTCTCAAAATCAAGGAGAAGACAGCTTATCGACTTGTTGCCGAAGGCAGATTGCCTGGCTTCAAGGTCGGAGGGGCATGGCGGTTTAAGCGAAGCGACCTGGAGGTTTGGATTGATCGTCAAAAGGACGAGCAGGGCGGATAGCCGTTATCGATACGACGGAAAATATTGAAAGAGGATTCTCACAATGACAGGGACCCAGCAGCGAGCAGCCTTACAAAAACAGATCTGGCAAATCGCTAACGAGGTAAGAGGCGCCGTTGATGGGTGGGATTTTAAACAATACGTCTTAGGCACCCTTTTTTATCGATTCATCAGCGAAAACTTCTCCAGCTATATCGAGGCTGGAGACGAAAGTGTCAATTACGCAGAGATGCCTGACAGCATCATTACGCCTGAGATCAAAGACGACGCTATCAAAACTAAGGGCTATTTCATCTACCCGAGCCAACTTTTCGCGAATGTCGCAAAAACGGCAAATGCTAATGACAGCCTGAATACCGATCTGGCTGATATCTTTGGTAAAATTGAAGCCTCTGCTAATGGATACGAATCAGAAGGCGATATCAAAGGATTGTTCGCCGATTTTGACACTACAAGCAATCGGCTTGGAAACACCGTAAATGATAAGAACAAACGTCTGTCCGCAGTTCTTAAAGGCGTGGCAGGCCTAGATTTTGGAGATTTTCAGGGTAGCAAAATCGACTTATTTGGTGATGCTTACGAGTTTCTCATTTCAAACTACGCTGCTAACGCCGGAAAATCGGGCGGGGAATTTTTTACTCCTCAGCATGTATCTAAGTTGATAGCCCAACTCGCGATGCATAAACAAACAAGCGTAAATAAGATTTATGATCCGGCGTGCGGGTCTGGCTCCTTGCTTCTACAAGCAAAAAAGCATTTCGAAGACCATATAGTACAGGAAGGGTTTTTCGGCCAGGAAATCAACCATACAACCTATAACTTGGCGCGGATGAACATGTTCCTGCACAACGTCAATTATGATAAATTTAATATCCAGTTAGGCGACACACTCCTTGAACCCCATTTCAGAAACAACAAGCCTTTCGACGCCATCGTATCAAACCCGCCTTATTCTATTGATTGGATCGGCTCAGGTGACCCAACGCTGATCAATGATGAACGTTTTGCACCTGCAGGGGTTCTTGCGCCAAACTCTAAAGCAGATTTTGCTTTCGTACTTCACGCCTTGAATTACCTCTCTAGCAAAGGACGTGCGGCGATTGTCTGCTTTCCTGGAATTTTTTACCGTAGTGGGCCTGAGCAAAAAATCCGCAAATATCTTGTTGATAATAATTTTGTTGAAACCGTGATATCGCTTGCTCCAAACCTGTTTTTTGGCACTACTATTGACGTAAATATCCTAGTTCTCGCAAAAAACAAGCCAAACACCGACGTCCAATTTATTGATGCAAGTGGTGCCGATTTCTTCAAAAAAGAATCTAATAATAACGTTATGCTTGATGAGCATATTAAAAAAATTCTGGATACTTTCGACAGCAAACAAGATATCAGTCATGTCTCACTGTCTGTGAAACATGAAGCTGTTGTAGAGAATGGCTACAATTTATCCGTCAGTTCTTATGTCGAGCCGAAAAAGACAAGAGAAACCATAAACATTACAGCACTCAATGCGGAACTCGAAGCGACCGTGGATAGGGTTAATAAATTACGTTCAAGCATTGACGCGATCGTCGCGGAGATTCAGCAATGAGCCACATAGACTTTCTAGAGAAATTGTTGGGTGGGGCTCATGTTGAGTGGAAGACGCTAGGAAATGAAAAATTTTTCGACATAGCCAATCGAGAAAGAAAGCCTGTGAAAGCCTCTTTACGTGTGGCCGGCGAAACACCCTACTATGGTGCGAACAACATTCAAGACTATGTCGAGGGATATACTCACGAAGGCGAATATGTATTAATCGCAGAAGATGGCTCAGCAAGCCTTGAAGATTACTCTATTCAGTACGCAATTGGGAGATTCTGGGCCAACAATCATGTTCACGTTGTTCGCGGAAAAAGAGGAGTCAGCAACAGATTCCTTTATCACTATTTATGCACTTTCAATTTTGTGCCGTATTTGACTGGAGGCGGTCGGGCCAAGCTCACCAAGGGGCAAATGACTTTGATCCCAGTTCCAATCCCTTGTCCAGACGATCTCGACAAATCTATGAAAATACAGGAAGAAATCGTCCGTATATTAGATACTTTCACAGAGATTACAGCTGAACTTTCAGCTGAACTCACTGCTCGTAACAAGCAATACTACTATTATAGAGATCTGTTATTGCGCTTTCCTAAACCCGATGCGGTGGCGGATTGATGACGGATGTACTTTTGAGAATCACACAATGCCTAAAAAGCTATGACAAACCGTCATCAAGCCTTTTCGTGAGCGTCTATGGTTTCTCGGAGCGGGAGTACCACTATGGTTGACCACACCAAGGCTATCGCGGAATCAAATCGCTTCATCGTATTAGACAAATATACGAAGGAATCGGAAGCTGCAGAGGGATACCAAAGCGAAGACGACCTAGAACGTGAGCTGATTCAGGACCTTCAAAATCAAGGCTACGAATTTCTGCCCACGCTAGATAATCCAGAGGCGCTACTCGCGAATGTCCGCGAGCAGCTACAGGAATTAAATAAGGTTCAGTTCGGTGACGGAGAATGGCTCCGGTTCGTTGAGACCTATCTGGATAAGCCAAGTGACAACATCGTCGATAAGACGCGCAAAATCCATGATGACTACATTCATGATTTTGTGTTTGATGATGGACGCATTCAAAACATCTATCTTCTTGATAAGAAGAACATCGCTCGGAACAAAGTTCAGGTCATCAAGCAATTTGAACAAACGGGCACTCAGGCCAATCGGTACGACGTCACTATCCTGGTAAACGGCCTGCCTTTGGTGCAAATCGAGCTGAAGAAACGTGGCATTGCCATTCGCGAGGCGTTCAATCAAATACATCGCTACAGCAAGGAGAGCTTTAATAGCGAACACTCACTCTATAAATATCTTCAGCTCTTCGTGATCTCCAACGGTACTGACACTCGATATTTCGCAAACACCACGCAGCGAAACAAACATAGCTTTGATTTCACGATGAATTGGGCGAACGCTGATAACAGCCCGATCAAAGACATTAAAGATTTCACGGCTACGTTTTTTCAGAAAAACACGCTGCTCAATGTCCTGCTTCATTATTCAGTTTTTGATGTCAGTGACACGCTGCTGGTAATGCGTCCATACCAGATTGCAGCAACTGAACGCATTCTGTGGAAGGTCGAAAGTTCTCACCAAGCCAAAAGCTGGAGCAAGCCGGAGAGTGGTGGATTTATCTGGCATACAACGGGCTCAGGCAAAACACTCACGAGTTTCAAAGCTGCGCGGTTAGCAACAGAATTGGAGTTTGTCGACAAAGTGTTCTTCGTCGTGGATCGCAAGGATCTCGACTACCAAACCATGAAGGAATACCAGCGCTTCTCGCCCGATAGCGTGAACGGTTCTGATAGCACCGCCGGCCTCAAACGCAATCTGGATAAAGATGACAACAAGATCATCGTCACCACCATCCAAAAACTTAATAACTTAATGAAGAGCGATACAGACCTCGCTATCTACAGCAAGCAGGTCGTATTTATCTTTGATGAATGCCACCGTAGCCAATTCGGCGAAGCACAGAGGAATCTCAGAAAAAGGTTCAAACGCTTCTACCAGTTCGGGTTTACGGGGACGCCAATCTTTCCCCAAAATGCATTGGGCTCTGAAACAACGGCAGGCGTGTTCGGTCGCGAACTGCATTCCTATGTGATTACAGATGCCATCCGCGACGAGAAAGTCCTCAAGTTCAAGGTCGACTACAACGATGTTCGAACGAAGTTTAAGGCGATTGAATCTGAGCAGGATGAAAAGAAACTAAGCGCTGCAGAAAACAAACAAGCCTTGCTTCACCCGGAGCGTATTCGGGAAATCTCCCAGTACATCCTGAATAACTTTCGCCAAAAAACGCATCGCCTTCAGGCTGGAAATACCGGCTTTAACGCCATGTTCGCTGTGAGCAGCGTTGATGCCGCCAAGCTGTATTACGAAACACTCAACAATCTTCAAAAGAACTCTGATAAGCCGCTGAAAATAGCGACCATCTTTTCGTTCGCAGCCAACGAAGAGCAGGATGCCATCGGTGACATTCTGGATGAGAGCTTCAATGTGTCGGCTATGAATAGCAGTGCGAAGGAATTTCTGAGCGCGGCTATCGAAGATTACAATGGTTTCTTCAAGACCAACTACAGCGTCGACAGCAACGGCTTTCAGAACTACTACCGTGACCTGGCCAAGCGCGTTAAGTCCCAGGAAATTGACTTGTTGATTGTGGTCGGCATGTTCCTTACGGGCTTTGATGCCCCGTCGCTGAACACTCTATTTGTCGATAAGAACCTTCGCTACCACGGCTTGATCCAAGCCTACTCTCGAACCAATCGTATATACGACGCGACCAAGACCTTCGGAAATATCGTGACGTTTCGGGATCTGGAAATGGCGACAATCGATGCCATTACCCTGTTTGGTGACAGCAACACAAAAAATGTCGTACTTGAGAAAAGCTACAAGGAGTACATGGAGGGGTTCACGGATATAGCCACTGGAGAGGCAAAACGCGGTTTTGTTGATGTTGTGAAAGAGTTGGAAGAACGCTTCCCTAGCCCCGACGAGATAGAAAAAGAGGCAGACAAAAAAGAATTCGCGAAACTGTTTGGCGAGTATCTGCGCGTTGAAAACGTACTCCAGAACTATGATGAGTTCGCCAACCTGAAGGCCTATCAGGAAATTGATCCGGATGACACTGAGGCTGTCGAGGCCTTTAAAGAAACTCACTACCTGAATGATGACGATTTGGCCGCACTCAAAGAGGTCAAGATACCAACGGACAGAAAGGTTCAAGATTATCGGTCAGCCTATAATGACATTCGGGATTGGCAGCGGCGTCAAAATTCTGCCGACGATCAGGAGAAATCCACTATTGATTGGGATGATATCGTATTCGAAGTGGACCTCCTGAAGTCTCAAGAGATCAACCTGGATTACATTCTGGAATTGATCTTTGAGAAGAATAAAAACGTCAAGGACAAGTCTGTTCTCATTGAAGATGTTCGGAGGGTTATCCGTGCCAGCCTCGGCAATAGGGCAAAAGAAAGCCTCATCGTTGACTTCATAAATCAAACCAATCTGGATCAGATTGGTGATAAGGCCACTGTGATCGATGCGTTTTTTGCTTTCGCTCAGGAAGAGCAAAAGCGCGAGCTGGACGAGCTGATTGCGGCTGAGGATCTGAACAAGGACGCAGCGAAGCGTTATATCACAACATCGATCAAGCGTGAATTTGCGAGTGAAAACGGCACCGAGCTCAACGCCATACTGCCGAAAATGAGCCCGTTAAATCCTCAGTATCTGACAAAGAAAAAGAGCGTGTTTGAGAAGATCGCTGCATTTGTCGAAAAGTTCAAAGGAGTTGGTGGAGAGGTTTAAAGCTAAATACCTATACGGAGGCATTTAGCATGAGAGCATACGAACTATACGAAGACACCCCACGCAAACCCCAAATTACCCTGCGTCATCTAAACCGGCTCAAACACATCCGCCGCCGTAACAAGATTGAGCACGAACGTAAACGCGCTCTTCTCCCCGTCATGTATTCAGGCGAACGCTTACAGCAGATGGAGGAGTTAGAGAACGACATCTCCGACCAGATTGACGCGGCGAAGATTGAGCAAAAAGAAAAGGACCATATCCGTGATATGGCCCTTAACGCGATTAGAAAGGGAGAGGGCTAAGGTTATCCAGCCTTTTGATCTGCGATCCAGGCTTCGAACATTTCACCACCGATGTCAGGGCCATGTTTGTCGATGAAGCGCTTCTTTTTGCCGCGCTGGGCGCTGGTCAAAGCATTCCCTGACTTCTTGCGCCCCCCCTTGTTCACGACCTCATCAATCACATCGTTGATTTTCTCTATGGGGCAATCCAGACGCTCTTTCAAGTATGCCGCTTGATCTTCCGACCAGACGTAGAGGTTCACAAACTCTGAGCTGTCCCAGTCCCTGAGATTGGTGCGCATGACAAACTGGTAAATGGCATTGAGCTCCCGGTCCTTGATGATGTCTTCCCGGCTCATGCCTGCGTATTCGGCATACTGCTTGGCCTGATCTTCACGGGGGTTCATGGCAGCAAGCCAGAGTGCAGCCTTGTAATGCTGCTTGTCATTTATCCCGTGAGCCTTGGGGCTCATGGAATTGTCTTCGCCCAATAGCTCATCAAGTCTCTTGGCGTTGGACCGGGCTTTTTCATTGAGCGTCCAAAGAACATCTTCCGGTTCCTTGCTTTTGAGATATTCCGCAATCCGGTTGGCCGGTTGAGACGCGGCCCCAGCGCGTTTGATGGAAGGCCGGTTCCTGTCAAAATAGAAGACCTTGCAGCGGTCCTTTACAGACTTGATCCGTGGCTTGCGGGTCGGCGTAAACTCTTGTCGAACGAACTCAACATTCCAGATGTTTTTCCAGGTATGGGTGATGGTCATCTCGGCGCATTGATCGCCGAGCAATAAGACCCTCTTGAAGCCTTCCAGATTGTTGGGCGTGAACACGGTGAAGAAGTGGATTTTTCCCGGCGCTTCCTCAGACCAGTCGTTCTTTTTAACCCAGACTTTGGTGTTCTTGTAATAGATCTGCTGCAGGATCGGCATGAAGGTCTGAACCAGAGTATCCTGGCTATTTGTATTCACGGCATCAATGCCGGCGGAGGTCAGATCGAGCTCATAAGCAGAACCGTCTTCCTCGCCAATACAGACATAACGACGAAAAACATCAAAAGTGTCTTTGAAGTTCTTGCTATAGGTATAGGTGATCTCTGGCACCTCATCGATGATGAGCTCGAAGTCAGTCCAGTCTTGCCACAACTGATACCGTTTGAGGGCGACATGGCTGATGAAGACGACCGTTTTGTTTTTGTGCCCGGTATCGCTGAGTGACTGCCATGTCTGGTTCAGCTGAACGATTACGCTCATCTGAAGGTCATTGCCGGTCTCTGTCTTTTTGTTGAAGTAAACATCAACGATGTTCCAGTCGGCGACATCCTTGCCAAGGATCTGGATTAACTCATCTCTGCGCTGGTCGATGTTCAGAACCTTGTCACAGGCATATACATAGCAACCGCCCTCTTTGGCGATCCGCTGCAAGGTCTGATAGCTCTTTCCCGCTCCGCATTCAGCATCGATATAATCGATACGAAGGCCACTTTTCTTCTCAGCCGTCACAAGCGACTGAACGGGGTTCTCTGCGATCCATGAAGAGAAGGCGAGATCTATGGCCTTCTGCGCTTCCTGCAGACTGCGAACTCTCTTCTTTCCAGTCTTCAGCTGATCGATTTGGAGGGCGGCTTGTTCAAGTTCTGCTGCTTCAACGCGGTAGCCTCTAAAGATCAACCGGCGCGCTGCCCGAACCAGAAGACTGAAGAACCGTCCGGTCTTTCGCGGCGCATAGGCGCGCTCGACAATATGATGAGGGATAAGCTCGTTGCCGCTGGAGAGAAAAAGGTCATGGCGGATCTTGCTCATCCGGTCAGGCTGATAAGGGATAACTTTGAGGTCAACGGCGGGCTCGATGCCGAAGGTCTCGACAATGTTCCAGATGTCTAAAGGCGTTCCATCTGTTCGATACTCATAGCGAGCAGGTGTGCCATTCCAGTTTCTCGGCACATAAAAGATCCGGTTGATGTTGCGGGTCTTTGGATCGGTAACAGCAGGAAGGTCGTCGAACTGAGCCCGGAACATGGCATCCATGTTCGCCCATACCTTGGGCCAGTCATCGGGTTCCACTTCACTATCTGTATGGATAATGACCCTGAGCCTTGGCTTCTTTATTGAATGCTTGGTTGTGGTGTGGAGGAAGTAAGGGCAATCAAGGGACTTCAGGAATGAGAGCATTTCATCGAAGCCGACAGTGTCGTCGATATCGAAAGCCATCCAGTTGCTGTTGTAATCAACGAAGGCAGCTTCTCTGGTTTCCGCATCGGCCTGATAGATGCTCGGGAATATGGCCGGGGTGAAGCCATCTTTGTTTTTTGGATCTTCAGGGGTGTCAGCCAATTCCGCCACCCAAAGACAGAACTCTGACCATTCCATCTTTTTGCGGATGGGAAAGAAACACCTCATGGCGGCATCTGTGTCACCAAGGGCAGCGAGGTCCTGCCCCTTCTTCTTGTTGGCGAATGCCGCGTATGTGTTTTCTATATAGGTTAATTCAATCATAGCACCTTCCTTGTCTGCACCTGAGCTGTTCGCAAGGAGCAGGGTCGGTGCTTAAACCCAACAGTGCGGCCAGCTACTGTTTTGCTCCTTGCCTGTTATTTATGCGCAAGGAACGAGGGCTATTTGGATCTCAGGTTCGAGCTCTTAAATTTGCCGTTCAGGCCTGACATAACCATCTGCGACCATCAGATCGCACCTAGGTTTTGCCGTCAGGGCGGGAAGTTCTCTGAGCCAGACCCCCAAAGATCTTACTCAGAAAATTTTAAACCAAAGGCATCACTAAGTCATTGAAAATAATCAAAAAAGACCAAACGGTTTGGGCTTATATACAGCAACAAACGCAGTTTTCGTTTGCTTTTTTCGGTGTCTATTAGCCCACATAACTTAATGGCATATGTTTTTAGGAGATTCCGTTTGGAAATCCCTGAGCTATCTAGATATCGAATTGATTTACCTATCTCATGGGCTTGGTAAACACAAATTTTGGGTTCAATTAACCTCTGAGATCCAAGAGGTATTTCTTATTGGTCTTCACACCTAGGTGCACTAACCGGTTAGCAGGTCCACAGAGAATCTGGGAGGGCGATTTTATGATGAGATACAGGTCTAATGGTAATTGCTGATTTATTATGGCCTAATTGGACGAAGTAATTCATTGAGGGTTTTGGTCCGAGGTTTCGTCTAATGGTTCCCGGTCTCACATAAATCTGCTCCGGGGAACAATGCTTTATCTGAACTGTACCGCAAAATTAGCCAGGACCATGAAGACGAAGCTCGCACCTTCTCCGGATGAAGCCCGTCTTGATTGGCTCGACAACTGGTATGTTCGGGATATTCCGCTGAACCTTCCTTTGGATGCTTTGTTGTTCACCAACGCAGCCACTCTCTATTCCTTGGTTCATCCTTTTGACCGACGAGAGAGTATCGATCAGATCACCTTGGTGTTTCAGCAACGCCTTGCAGAGATAACCGAACAGGCAATACCGCTTCGGCCTGAGCCCTATACGTTATGCAAATCATCCTCCCGCCGTGTTGTCGGCTGTATGAATGAGCAGACAGAAACCATCCTCTACATGGTTGATCGCCAGCTCTCCGGTGACGGGGTTCGGTTTGAGAAGATAGAAGAAGATCTGAACAACGGTATATCGGGTGGGCTATTCCCAAGGGCGGAGTTCGAAAAGCGTCTCGCTGAAGACCCACAGATCAAAACCAGAGCTACCAAGGCTCCACATTTAAGGGTGGTCGAAGACTGATCGAAGAGCCGAAATATCTGATCGGGTGCCTACTCCTATCAGCTGCGAAAACGAGAAAAATAATCACCAAATTTCAAGGGGCTAAATAGCTGCAACATCACAGCAGCATATGGCGTAGCCCAAGGAGGAACTTGGTGAAGATACTTGAAGAGACATTCCAGGAACTAAACAGGCATGGACTGACGGACAGCCATAATGAATTTTCGATCAACTGGCTGAACAAGAGCCCGCGTTATATGTCCATGATCAGGGCATCAGGCAGAAGGCCATCCATTGATGCCATGGCAAGGCTTGCAGCCAATCTCAAGCACCACACTGATACATGTCGGGAAAGCCGGTACGGCGAGATCCGCCAGAGAGCAGACTGGTTGTTTCCACTAACACAGAAGGTCTGGACCGAGTTTTACCGGCTCGCTCTATCCCGGAAATCCCATTGAGTCCTATGCCAAATCTGGCAGATATAGTATGCTATAATATGAAGGCCGCCTGGGATTTCAGGGCCGTAGGCAGAGCATTTTTTTCCCGAAATACCGGTTCGATTTTGAGTGTGTTTGGCGTTATTGGGAAGGCATTTGCTACCCAAATAGCTGTCTTGTGTTAGGATCGTATTCACTCGCGGCTAGGGCCGCAGGCGCGTGATACTTACTAGATAAAACTCTGGAAAGGAGTGCAATGACAGGAGACAAGGACTTTCAGCTCGGCCTTTCTGACGAGAATGGCGATTTTTTGCCGTTTTCAGAAGTAGCGAAACAACTCCCTGATTCATATTCATGCGTTGATCAGAACGGACTTCCTCCCCTCGACCAGAGAGCCGTTATCAGTAAGGAGCTTAGTTTCTACGACCTGTTTCAGGTGATTGAGGTTTTAGAAGACGAGACTTCACAAAAATTCAAGCCAGACAATCCAGGTTGGTACTGGGTTACCTATTTTGCAGACCCTAGTACTGGATGTGCTCATGTCGGGCCATTCTCCAGTGACCGGGAAGCGCTCGATCATGCTGCAGCGCACGCTCTTCCAATCAATGATCCGAGGCGTGAGCACCACAGAGCTGGATTTATTGGTGAGGATATTCTCGCCTGTTGTGTAATTGGAACCCCATCAGAATAATCATCATCGTAGGTAATTTGTAAGTGATACGATTGGTAGAAAACTATGTTCCGGATTGATAAGAATGCAAATGAAATTGAGCCCTTAAAGGGGCGGAGCTTTTCGGAGTTGGGCTTCAAAGAACGAACTCACTTGCAAGAGTGGATTGCTAAGCTGCCGGCTTGTCTAGGAGAAGAGCTGCTTATCATCCAGAAAGAATTCTCAGGGTTCTCCGATACCAACGAGCGCCTTGATCTACTTGCATTGGATAAAGAAGGTCATCTGGTCCTCATTGAGAACAAGCTTGATGATACCGGCAAGGACGTTACATGGCAGGCTCTGAAATATGCTTCGTATTGCGCAAGCCTTTCAAACGATGGCATTGCCAAAATTTATCAAGAATATCTCCTGAAATCAGGAAGCAGTGATATTGCCGAAGATCGAATATCTGAATTCCTCGAAGTAGATGAGTTCAGCGAACTTTCTTTGAATAAAGGCATGTCGCAACGCATCATCCTGGTTGCTGCAAACTTCAGAAAAGAAGTGACCTCAACCGTTATGTGGCTTCTGAATTTTCAAATGAATATTCAGTGCTTCAAGGCCACACCATTTTCTCGAGGTGACGACTTGTTCCTTAATTTGGAACAGATTATTCCCGCCCAGGATACCGAAGACTTTGTGATCGGTCTTGCCGATAAGGCCCGGAGCGAAGCAACTAATACAAAGCAGGAGCAACACAGGCATAAAATTAGGCGGGCGTTTTGGACAGAGGTTCTAAAATCGATGCAAACCAAGTCATCTCTTTTCGACAATATTTCTGCAGGAACCGCAGCCTGGATCGGCGCAGGGTCTGGAATGAGAAATGTCGGGTTTAATTTTTCTGCCGCTAAATCGTATGGACGGGCCGAAATCTACATTGATCGTGGTGATGCTGAAGAAAACAAACGCATTTTCGATCAATTACGCGAACAACAGCATGACATAGAGACTGCATTTGGTGGCTCGCTCGTATGGGAACCTCTTGAGACAAAAAGGGCATGTCGTATTAAGGCCGAAACCGAGGGGAACATCTTTGATGCAGAACTGTGGCCAAGCATGATTGAATTTATGACGGACGCAATGGTTCGGATGGAGCGGGCCTTTCAAGAACCAATTACCCGAATTAACGCTGAGCTAAGAGCTATGCCAAAAAACTGATTTGTCGTTCGTGGCCGAACTTCCTTCGTCTGAACTTCTTTAGCGTTTAGACGCCGTCTTAAGCGTCGGAAGTAAGCATGGGGGTTTCTAATCCATCAAATCCAGCGCTCACTTCTTTCCCTCTAAACAATGGCAAAGCAAAGTTACTACCTGGGTCAAGCGCATCGTCAGAATTAACAAGACGAACAGAAGCCGTTTTCAGGACTGCATTATTACGTGCCGCATGCTCTGCAGCCTTTTGAACCAGCTCAGGTTCAAAATTTGCCGTCATTTTAGGATAACGCACAGTTCTGCAGAGAATGAAGGTCAGCTCGCTATCGATGACCGCCTCGATCTGAATTAACGCACTAAAGCCAGAGTCATAATGCTGGATTTGATGACCGTCATGTTGAAGCGCCTGCCGTGCCACCTGTATGCCAAAATCATGTACCTCCCAATTTGATAGCTCGACTTCTGCCTCCAGGTCGTGGTTTTGGGGGAGCCACTCCCTATTTTCCAATAGCTCATGGGCGAGATATGGGCGACTGAGGGAGAACTCGATTTCCGAGCAACCTTCTACATCTGAGATAGTTTTTAATGGCTGCTTGGTATCTCCGCTGATTTCGATGCCAACGACTATAGGGGTTCCGGTCAATTGGCCTGCGATATCGATCATCTGCTTTTCTTTGCGCTGATCGAGTTCTGATATTGGCTCTTGATCCCAGTCAACATCGATAAAAATCACGGCCAATTGATTTCGGTACCGCATAATGAGGTGCGGAAAATCGTCCGCATACATGTTGGTTTTGATAGATAGCCACCCATCCGCCAACAAACCGTCATATGCAACTTTTACAGCGGTAGCGAAGAGAAGCGACTTTTTCCTTTCTGTGTGGATGTCTTCAGCATCGCTCGCGGTTCGCCCTACGTATACCTCTTGTTCCCTCTTCTCATCCCAATACACCTCCATATTTCCTTCTGTTCGAAGGTGCTTCAGATGATCGGCAGGTTCGTCATTAGCCGTGAAATTCCCGGTAGTGTACAAGGAAGAGTCATAAGTCCAATTTTCTTGGGTTATCATGTCGCCAGGTTCATGACCGAGCAGCCAACAATATCTTACGCCTCGTTCATCGGTATCTGTTCCAAGCCACTCGTTATGCGCGGTGAAGCCACGTTGCTGGTCGCAGACAGCGATATCCTTGCTGTTTTCGTTTTCAACAAAAACAAAGCCTGCTTGTTCTAATGTCTGAACAAATTCCCCAACATCATTTGGCGTCATAAAGCCGACAGCAGATATTTTACCGTCAGTTCGGAATGTCGCGTTTGGCGGGTTTCTGCGGATGGTTTCTACACCGCCTTGGATCAGTGCTTCAGCCGTGTCGTTTCGGAAAATCACGGTTATGGCTTCAACGAGTACGCTCATATATGTCCCAATTCCCTATTTTAATATCTTCAAGTTGCTGTGACTGATCCGTTCGGTTGGTAACTGCCGAAGTTCTTAACGGAGCAAAATCAATTCCGGAATTGCATCCGCACCCATCCATACGATGGCGTTTTGCTTATATTTCTTCCCAACAGAAATTCCCTGGTTCTTGTCCATACCCAACACAAGCACACTGGGCTCTCCAGGCCATTGCCCTAAAGGATCTTGTCCCACCCCAGCAAAAAATCTGAAGTTTGCACCTGAAAGCTGCTTTAAGAGAGCTGCTTGGCATGCCTTGTTTTCCTCAAGTGACTGTTCCTGGCTATAGGGATTCCATGCCGTAATGTATGCTGAGCAGTTATTGCCAGTCTCCTTGTACAGGCTCATCAGATCATCGCTTTGGATGCCCACCTTAAGAACAAACGAAACTGTATCCTCGACCCGGAAGTCGGTGTTTGAATACGCCTCAATCATGGCTTGCGAAATGCTGGTGGTCATCTTTCTGCACTTTCATAAAACAAGATATTCACGTCTTACCCGCCTGGTTTCGCTGTAGGGGCAGTAAAGGGATCGATTTTGAGCGCGTTTGGTGCGAGTTGATCCCCAGGGGCTACCCTTGTAGCTGCAGACTTTCAGACTTCGCTCCATTCGTTACCAAAAGCGATCCTGTGACACCCCAAGTCACTACAAATCACTGAAATCGCACTTTGAATCAGAGGCAGTCGTCTTGGTAACAGAATGGACGCCGGTTGGAAGCTCCCCATTAGCGACCAGGTAATCCTCTACAAAACGCTTGGCGACATCTTGTAGCCTCAGATAACCCTTCCATCTTGGGTTACGGATCATTTGATCGCCAAATTTGAGAACATACTTGTCGATCCGGTCCTGAAATGGGGCCAATATCCTCTGTCGACGCTGTTGCTCGAGCTCATATTCACGCTCCCATTGCTCTTCTTCCTCTTCTTGTTCGCGTTGGATATTGTCAAGCCACTCCTCTCCAGCGATCACATAGTGTTCATGGAGTTCAGGATAGAATTCTGATGTCACTTTAGCGAAATTGAATACTTCCTCTGGTGACGCCCCACCTTCAAGGTTCATATTTCTGGGACCGTCGACCAAGTCGCAAAACTCAATGAGGTTAATGAGCTCTTTAAACGTAAGAGGTTCTTGGGAAGTTTCTGGTCGCGCCGCGAACTCTGATTCGTGCTCATCTACCACCCGATATCTGTATTGCCCTTCATGTCTTTGAACTCGGATCGATGTGACATCCATCAAGGTGGAGGCCAGGGTCACTCTGGCTATTTCGATTTCACCTTCAAGAAAATCCGGCAAGTATTCACCTCCCATTAGGTGAGGGTGAATTGCCGCAACTGCGCTTCGTTGTCGCTCATTGAGAGAGTGTGACATGACCTCATCATCGAACTCTCCTGACGAAGCCATCTCTTTGGCTGTTCGGCGCCGCAACTCGCCTTTGACAGAAGAGCCAAAATGCTTTTCGAGATCCTTTGGGCCAAAATAGATCGGCCTAAAGTCATAATTGAAGCCATCCTCAGACATGGATTGTTCCTCCATTTGATAGAAAGCCATCTGCTGCAAGCACTTCCTCCATGCACCACTCAGGAGAGCCTACGGCATATGAAACTGGTCCCGACGAAAAACCTGAGAGCGCCGCGTTTCGATCTCCAATGACTTTATTCAATACCTCTTCCCAATCTACCTGGCTGACAGAGGCATCAGGAATGCCGAGCCCAATCTTGTTTATCGCATGTGAAGCGAGCAGTGTTGTGGCCATGCCAAACATGAATTCTCTGCGCGAGAGATCATTGCCATTTTTCATGATTTCTCTCCCTGGGTAAGTTGCTCACATATTTCAAAGACCTTCTGTTCGAATTCCTTTGGCTCCACGATAAAATTTCGTTCCTTCCTCAGATCTTCGCTCCATACAGATTTCCAGCCACTAACATGACTGTCACCTCTTGCGTATTTGGGGCCCGTGATCCAACCACCGATGACCGTCATCTCCTCTACTTCGACAACGGTTGTTCCGGATTTTTTAAGGGATTCGATGAGCAGCTTCGGAGCGGAGCCTTCGGGTAAATCGACTTTTCCCCTTGAAGTAATCGCGTAGACATTTCCGTCATCCCACAACACCAGCGGGCCTGCGACAATCCGCGTTACTTTTCCTTCCAAGACGGCTGAGGCCAGTTCAACGCAGGCACTTTCAATCTGTGAACTGTTTCTTTCAAGCTGGATATTCAGATCGCCAATGCTGTTTTCAAGGAAGCTGATCCGCTGTTCCTTCTCCCCCAGCTGGCTCTGCAGGGATTTGATCTGGTTTGTAAGTCCGAGACGATAATTTGCAGATAGAGAAAGAAATTCATCGAGATCCTCCGCGTCCTTCAACGTGCTGAGAATCTCACTACGAATCTCTTTCTCTAGCTTTTTTGAGAGTGTGTCGACCAGCTGCTCACCTTTACGCTCGGCATTCTCTTGCTGAGAACTTCCAAGCCAGCCCATTTTGTAGATGCCGCTGATATGATCGCCCTCCCAGAACTCGGAATCGAAATCGATGGAGATCTCCGAGCAAAAGTCAGTGATAGAGACGAGCTGGTTTCTTGACTTCGGAGCCTTCAGGGTGATCCCAAACTCTTCGGCTTGCATCAATATGCGATTGAATTCGGTTGCAAGTGGCTCCAGCCAGGAAACGAACTCGTCAGGCCAATCATCACCTCTGCAGACAAGTACGCTGCCGTTTACTTCCTGACCGACATAGACCTCTTGGATACCACTTTCATCATAAGAATCAGAAGTCATCTCACCCCTCCTCGTTTGAAATGCTCGTTGAGAAAGCGGTGAAGAGATTTGATCGTGCCACCTGCCTCAAATTCAGTGTTTCAACAGCGATCAATTTGATCTGATTACGCATAATAAAACCCTCTGACGGTTATCCGTGGAGGGCTAACGCTCGATGTTGCCGGTTAGGCCTCATCTCCCTTTCGGGAAAACCACCTTGCTCGAGTTGCAGGTTGGCGGGGCGCGTTAGCCCTCTCTTGATGATGGTTGTATAGTAACCGTATTGGCGTGCTCGGGCAAGCAATTTTCGCCTTAGTTGTGTCTTGAAATTTTTTGAGTTGTGCTTAGCAATCTCCAAACCAGAGGCAAAAGTAAGGTAAAGACTATAGGTAATTGATTTAGGGTCACGCTCCATATGTCACGATTTCAGAGTAGAAATCGACGAGTTCTATTTGCTTGTGATTGCTTACACGAGATTGATAGAGTTGGCCTTACAAAGGTTTATGCTGGGCAAGATTCGAGCTATTATGCCCTCAAGAGATGGGTGGTTTAGGATCAATCCGGTGTTTCGCCGGAGTTGCAAAAGGTCTTGTGAGCCCTTCGCGGGCACAGAAGCACCGCTGCCGGCCGTCGAACATCTCGGCTGGCTCCCTGTTCGCCGACCACCCGCGGTGCTTCTGCGCCGCGTACGTGGATAAGCGGTATCAAGTGAACCACCCATCTCAACTCACTAAAATCTAATGATTTTTGGATATCTGTGGGTGTTAACGGTTCTCATTTTTGCCGCTTCAGTTTATCCTTTCCGAAAGACGAACGGTCTAGGCTGAGCGTGGTGTTTCGCCACGCACGTTTATTTTTGGGCCAGTCGCCCCGAGACGTCGGTACGCGAAAGCGTCCAGCGCCTGGTTCGGCGGGCTCTCAAGGCAATGGACGCTTTCGCGTACCCCCGCCTAGTGGCTTCGGAAAACCGGAGCCGAGTAGGCCGTTCGTCTTTTTGTATTTGGTAGGGAGCGAGCGATTTGGGTTTGGAAGCGGAGCTCAAGAGAGTATTTGGGAAGAATTCGGTTGGCTGGAAAAGCATCGCGAAATCTGCCGCCTCTGTGTCATGGGATGATTGGCAGGAGAATGGGGCCGAATCGCAATCTTTAGTGCGCGTTTTTGATAAGAAATCAGAAGATCTGCAATCATTAGCGGACCGTTTCTCGCGCAAACTCGATATTGTTACTAGAAATTCAATTGCATTCGCCTCGGATGAGAAACTTGGGCTCGCTCGTTTGGTATTAGTAAGGATGCTTTATGAGGGGCAGCTTTCTGGCAAAGCATCAGACTGGCTCTCTGATCTTCCTAAACCAAACCCTATAGTGAATTTTCTGTCTCATTATCTTAAGGGGAAGTTCCAGCCTACGCAGGCGGCTTTTTCAGAGTTGTTAAAGGAAGCCAAAGACACTGCGGCCGAATCGAATTGTCTCAAGTGTCTCATCTTTAGTTCGGGTAGTGCCCTTAGTACAACTTCGTCCCTTTTATCGAATTTGCTTCGGCATAAGGTCGTAAAGGAATTAGACGTAAATCGGCTATTTGTCGTCTTGGAGGGACTCGTAAAGTCCGAGAAAATATCGGCGGACCTCTCGTTACCTGTCTTACAGAAGCTTCCAAAAGACTGGCGAATACACATTCTTGCCGATAAACGCCGAGCAAAAGCATTTTTGGAGCCTAAAGTTTGTGAACGGCTGGCTAAGCAGCCATTCCTGGTGAGCGAAACGAGAGAAGCGATTGCAGAAGCAGAGTTGAGAGATCGGCTCTGCTCGGAGTTAAAGGAGAGAAAGGTCAATATTTCGACCTTGAAAGAATGCCTTTTCACGGAAGGGTTTCTTAAAAGATCAGATACGGCATTGGACTGGCGTTTTTCTGGAAACCTTTTGATCGGTCATTACGAGGGGACTTCAAGTCGGAAACCCGCGAGCTTGCTTGATCGGATTAAGGTCTCAAAATCAAACCCTTCTGCAGCGAATATCGGCCTATTATTGTTGGTGTGGGCAAGTCATTCCCATCCTGCGTCTCCCCCGTATAAAGCTCCTAAGTCGCTGTCGAAATTTGTAAGGGTCGCGACTTTAGAAGTCCTAAAACTGGCTGTGAGATCAAGCCGTGGAGTTATACAGCGTGATCTCTATGGCCTTGTTTCTCGAATAGGCCGTCCTGAGTTAGATCCACGGGATTTAGCAGCGCTTATTCTTGCTGGACACATAGACAGGAACACCGATGCCGAGATGCTCTTAGAGGTTCTTGGGGATGCTGATGATAAATCCAGGAAAAAGGCCTACTCAATTGCGATTTCTGATCCAGCTGTTGGGCTTAGACTTCTGAGGTATTCGGAAGACTTTCAGGACTACTTCGCGTCACAAATTAAGCGGAACAAGTTTCCGAAATATGTCCTTTCCGATCCGGCCTTTGAAACCTATCAAAGCCTTGGGGATGTTGGCGCTGAACTCGTAGAGCTTTTGTTGTCGCGCGCCGACAAGATGACCCCCGTTATGACGGTTTCGGAAATGCTCGATAAAGTGTCGGAGCGAGCTCTTAAAATAGCGCCTTCAGTTTTCAAGAAACGAGGCGTAACCATACGACAATTTGTTTCGATGACTGACAACTCAGGATTTTCGACACTGGATGCAAGTGTTCAGCAGGGTATCTTTGAGTTTCAAACTCCAGCAGGTAAGAATGCCTTTCAGTCTGCACTCAAGCGAAAAGAGATCTCCGACGAGCTCTTCGATAGGTTAGAGGACATTCGGCCTATCAGGCGGTACCTTGTGCGATACACCGCCCCCCGGATTTCGAAGAAGAAAGCGACATTGGCGGAACTTCTTAGTTCCTTAGTGTTTACACCATCCCTTACTGGGGAGGTAGCCGATAGTTATTCCACATCACAGCGGCGAAGGGCCCTTCCTAAAGCGTTAGCCGTGCTCGAAGGGCGAACGCGGGTGGCAGCAGCACTTGAACTAGCTGTCCTATCCGACTTGACTGCCTTGCCGGTATTTCTTGAACTCGTAAAGCGATTGGCGCCGCCGTTTAAACAAAAAGATCTCGGTCGTCGCTTTGATGATTTATATACAACTTACGAATTGCCAAAGAAATCGGGGGGCACCCGAACTATCTCGGCTCCTGCGCCCCATCTCAAGATGGCTCAGAGAGCTCTTCTTCAACTTCTCTATAGGGAAAAGCTGTCCAAAGCGGCAGTTGGGTTCGTTCCAGGAAAGAGCATTCGCGATAATGCCCGTCATCACATCGGCCAAGGCATTGTTGTTAATGCTGACATCAAAGGGTTTTTCCCGTCGACAACCTATAAACAGGTTTACGGCTTATCCCGGCGGCTAGCTGGTGAGAAACTGTCGCCTATGGCGGCAAGGCTGTTTTCTGAAATCTGCTGTCATGATGGACATTTGGCGACAGGTGCCCCCACAAGCCCGGCCGCCTCGAATCTAATACTGAAAACTCTCGACGAAGCGCTTTTGAAAATTTCCACAAAGCTTGGAGTTTCCTACTCCCGCTACGCTGATGATGTCACTTTTTCCGGTGATAGCGCGGCAGTATGGATGCTCAAACCATTGACGTCTCATCTAGAGAAGCTTGGCTACGAGCTTGATCCCAAAAAAACGAACATATTCAGAAAAGGTCGCCGGCAATCGGTAACGGGGGCCGTAGTCAATGAAAAGGTTACGTTAGCAAGACCGCTTCGAAAGAAGCTGCGCGCTGCGGTCCATCGTAGGGTCATTGGCGGCGCGCCTGAATGGCATGGTCAAGCCATGAGTGATCAAGTCCTGAAAGGATATCTCGCATACTTGTTCATGTTATCGCCAGAGCATGCGAAACCGCTGTTAGCAAAGCTGGAGGCTCTCGACGATTGGAAGCACTAGGTTTTGAGAATTCAGTCATTCATGGAAGTGGCGCTCGTATGGACATTTTGGCTGACGGGCAGGCCGACATTGTGTTTACGAGTCCCCCGTACTTTTCCGAAGCGGTTTTCGAAAAATTGGCTGTTTCAAAAAGTGAACAAAATGACATCGCAGGAGTCGAAAACCAGATTCTCTCCTTCGCACGCACGCTGAGACCCGTTTTTGAAGAGGCCGCACGGGTTCTTAAGAAAGGGCGCGCTTTAGTCATTCAGACTAAAGATATCCGATATGGTGATTTCCTAATTCCTTTGTCTGACGCGCACCTTTCAGTCGCAACTTCATGCGGGTTTCATTTAGTGACCAGGGTGATCTGGTCACCTTCAAAATTTGACGCAAAGAGGTTGCCCACATTTCTCAAGTCAAAGAAGGTGGGGCAATTTCGAGCATATGATTCCGAAGTATTCCTCGTCCTTGCCCAGAGTGGTGGCTTGGAGAAGAGAGGCAATATCGTTGGAACTAAAATGGAATTGCGTGAGCTGGCGCGCCCCTTGTGGCGAATGCCTTTTCGTCGTCGCAAGGACGACCATCATTTTGTCAGTCCGAGGCCCGTAGTTGAGCAGCTATTACACCTTCTTACTGAAGAGGGTGACCTGGTTGTTGACCCTTTTGCCGGTTACGGAACGGTCTTAGAAGTTGCCCAAAAAAACCGCCGGGTTGGTGTCGGCTGGGATATTGACGACGAGTGCGTGAAAGAAGCAAATCGGAGGCTCTCATGACGCAAGGGCCTCTACCATTAATTCTACTGGCCGCACGTGAGCATCCAGACGGTGATTTTAGACAGAAGCTTTGGTCAGTTCTCGATGCTTGGTTGGAGACAAAATCGCCGCGCTTCAACGAGCTAAAAGCTATGTCTCTTGTGAGTAAACAGAAAGGAACTTTTATCGAACCGTTCTCAGTTTCCGGCGCTGATCAAAAGTTGGCAGCTTTTCTTCTCCGGCTTGCGCTATCGGAAGACGTCGACGCTTCTCGTTTTCGGATTGTCGGGGAGGAAACCATCGGGAATGAAGGCGGCGCTGTCTTTACTAGGAATGGCAAGAGCTTCTATTCGGAGCGTTATGTCCACGGCAGAAACAAACTACACGCCTCTTACATTAAATTTTTCGCTCCAGGCATGAAGGTGGAACCGCCTAAACGAACCGAAAGTGGGAAAATTTCTCCAGCTCGAATGGAAGCGACTGAAGAAGGCGTTTTCATATTTCTTGACAGCATCTCATTTGAAAATTTGGACTGGATATCAGAGCCAGTGGAAAATGAATTCAAAGCTCTGGCTAGGGGGCTGACGTCGGATTCTGTTCTAGGAGACCAAAATGTTCCGCTTGGAGATTTGGGGCTGAGTATTCAAGCGGGCGATCAGGGCATAGTTATAGGGTCCAAGAGCCCGGAAAGTCTGATTCGCCTCAGCGCCTACATTGTTCAAGGAAGCCGAATAACCCTGAAAGGGGTTGGGAACTACGAATTTGTAATTCAGATGCCAAAGACCGGCAATGGAGAGGCAGATTGTCTTGTCGTTGCGCAGGACCTTTTTGCCCTTCAGTGGATGGATGTGACCGGATTTGGCGCACCTGATATCGAGAATGAAGACATTAAAAAGATCTCTGAATGGGCCTTGCCTCACGCGGAGTGGACAGAGCGACTTATTGAGGGGGGCATATGACACCATCTCGGATCAAAGAGGTATTGGAAAAATTGCTGGGTGAAGTATGGCCCGTGTTTATTTGGGGTGCGCCGGGAGTGGGTAAAAGCTCTCTGGTGCGCGAAGTGGCACAGGACAAGAAGTTGCCTGTCATTGATGTTCGAGCACCTCTTCTAGACCCAACCGATATTCGGGGCGTTCCTTCAGTATCCAAGGGCAAAGCAGTATGGTCTCCGCCCTCGTTCCTTCCAACTAAAGGTGAAGGGCTATTGTTCTTTGATGAGCTAAATGCCGCTCCTCCACTCGTACAAGCAAGTCTTTACCAACTGACCCTTGATCGAGCGGTTGGGGAGTATCGTCTTCCCGATGGTTGGCGGATCGTGGCGGCCGGAAACAGAGCCCAAGATGCGTCCATTGTGCATCGTATGCCTGCTGCCTTATCCAACAGATTTGTTCATCTCGATTTTGAGGTCAGTATCGATGATTGGCGTGGCTGGGCGATCGCAAACAGTATCAACCCCCTTGTTGTCGGTTTTTTGGGAACTCGCCCGGACCTGTTGTTTGATATGGCGAATATTGAACGGGCGTTTCCAACGCCTAGAAGCTGGCACATGTTGTCTGACGCTTTGAAGGGGTTTGGAAAAGTATCTGATGCGCTGGACGTGATGATTGGTGTCGTTGGTGAAGGCGCAGCAATGGAGTTTTTGGGGTATACAGACCAAGCGATGAGTGAGGAGGCAATCAAAGCTATCATCGCCAATCCTGACAGCTGTGAGCTTCCAGAAGATGTCGGTGATCAATATGCGCTCATTTCCTATCTTGCCCACCAGGCAAAAGACGCCAAGGTGCGGAAGGCAGCAGGAGTACTCCTAAGCAGGTTTGCGCCAGAGCTCGGGGTCTTACTAGCAAGGGATATGATCAGAGGTAATGCCAAGTTTGCTGTTGATCCCGCCTATCTGAAATTTGCGGCAGAGCATCAAGAGTTCCTTCAATGAATCAGGCGCTGCCATCAAAAGTTTCCAGGGGGCGAATACAGTTGATGTTACGCCATGCTTACCTGGCTTCCGCGACAGCTCGGTTGAAGTTTAGAGTTGTTGAGGAGTCCTGGTGCCCGACCATGGCAACCGATGGGTTTAACGTTTTTATAAACCCAAATTTTGTAGAGAAAATTACCGAAGAAGAGACCATTGGGGTCATGGCGCATGAGGTTATGCATTGTATTTTGGGACATGCTGATCGGCGCGGTGATCGGAATCCTGATTTGTGGAACATCGCGATCGATTACGCGACCAATCTCATTTTGTCGGACGCTGGAGTGTCACTGCCCAAAGACGGACTGCTTGACTGGTCGTACAAGGGTATGACTGCGGAAGATATATACAAAGCGCTCAGAAATATGAGCGATGAGCAGGTTGAACGATTGATCTCGGAGAGGGAAGGCATAGAGCTAAGTGATACACACTTGGTGCCAACTGATGTGCGTGGTCAATGGGCGCGCACCGAGGATCATCCGACCGAAGCCGAACGCCGAAGATTGAGAAAGGGTTGGCAAGACGAGCTTCGTTCCAAATTGCCAGGCAAAATTTCTGGAGACCATGCCAGTGAAATTCAGAAAGCGGGAACTCAGGAAATCGATTGGAGAGCATTCTTGTCCCGATTTATGACGGGGCTTCGAAGGGATGATTACCGAATTTTTCCTGCCAACAAAAAACATCTTTGGAGAGGAATATACCTGCCATCATTTGGGAGTCCCGGGCCTGATCATATTGTCGTTGCCATCGATACCTCTGGGTCGATGGACGCCGAGCTTCTCGGCAAGATATTGACCGAAATTGATGCTGCACGACAGATCGCTGATTGCAAACTAACAGTCATCCAGTGTGACGCGAGTATAAAAAAAGTTGAGACGCTTGAGGCGTGGGAGTTAAGTAATGCCACCTTTGAGCGCATGAGAATGCGCGGGCGGGGTGGTACTTCGCTGATACCCCCATTCGATTGGGTGGCCAATCACGTCAATGAAGGTAATCCTGTTCCCGACGCCTTGATTTATATGACGGATGGATATGGACCGTCGCCCTTAAATCCGCCGATGTTTCCCTGTCTTTGGGTGGTTCCAGACCAAGGTGCGACAGACTTTGGTTTCGGCGATGTTATAAAAGTTGCCGCGGCCTGAGGAGACGGGGTTGGAGACCTCAACAAAAGAAATTGAAACCGACGTTATTCATGCTGGAGATTGTGCCAATATGGAGGAACTACCTGATGGGGAAGTTGATCTCATCATCTCAAGTCCTCCCTACTGGACAGCAATTGATTATCATGCCTTTGCTGAAGGTCGCCCTCATTTATGGGAAGGCACAGACACCTATGCCCAGTATCTTCTCAAATTGGAGGAGTGGTACCGGGAATGTTTTCGTGTTTTACGGTCTGGACGCTATTGCATATCCGTCTTAGGGACTTTGGAACGGGACGGGAAAACGTATCCTATTCCATTTGATGCACTTCAAATATTCCAGAACATCGGTTTTCAATTTGAGTATGAAATTATCTGGAACAAGGTTTCTGGTGGGCGCCAATCAGCTAGAAACTTTATACGGCATCCAAAACCTGGAAAGTATCGACCGAATATCCGAACTGAGTACATTTTGGTCCTGCGAAAGGATCCAAGCGTTCCGTTTTCAGTCTCTCAGGATGGAGAACCTGGCGAAATTGAATTCGAAGTAGACGGTTTTTTCGCTCGTGAAACTGCAAACAACATTTGGAATATCCCCCCGCGCAATCAGGCCCGAGACAGAAAGCATCCGTGTCCTTTTCCTATTGAGCTTCCCTATCGGTTGATCGAATTGTTCTCTGTCAAAGGTGATGTCATTCTTGACCCATTTATGGGCATTGGAACAACAGCCAAGGCGGCAAAGATGCTTCACCGGAAGTTTGTAGGATATGAAATAGAGGACGCTTTTCGGAATGCTGCTTCAGAACTCATTAACGATCCCGATCAAGACATCTCCAAGACGGTTTCTGAGTATAGACGCTGGTAACGTGTAGGAATGGCGTCAGGATGGTGCTTGGTATCTAGAAGCACTTCTGCTGAAGCTCATTTCAGGAATTAGCTTTATCGGCATTGGTGTGTGGACGCTTGCGGAGCATTTCAAAGGGGTATTGTTGAACCTTTCCTCGCAGCATCAATTCACGCAACTTCTGCCTGCGCCCTAATTAGACAAATAACCATAAATAACATAGGCTTAAGGAACCCTAAGAATCGAATCGGAGTTTCCAATGCCACCTGTGGGAAGTGACCACGCAAGATACATTCGAGTGCCATTTGCAGAAAAGGACCAGGCGAAAGCTCTCGGTGCGCGATGGGATGCCGAAGTGAAATGCTGGTTCGTTCCCCAGGGCGTTGATCCCGCAGAGCTTCGGGAATGGTGGGCATACCTCGATTGCCCTTATGAAGAAAAGGATGAAGCTCGCGGGCGTGGAGCTAAATGGGACAAGGCCCTCAAAAAGTGGTTTGTTCCGTCAGGAAAAGATTTTGATGATTTCGAGGAATGGTGGCCTGAGTGGGTAAAGGAACGTGTTTCGTTATCATCAGAGGAAGATGAAGAGCCTGAATGGCATTTCGTTGATGGCCAGCTTGGTGGTCGTTATGGATTTATGTTTTCGGAGGACTATCAAAAAACCGGAGGAACGGCGCGGGTCTTTTTCGGCTGGCGTGTTGATCCGGAAACGGACGAAATTGAAGAAGATAATATCCCGACAGTAGCCATCAAAAATTTCTTTATTGATGATGATTCTCTCGACTTCACAATGTTTGAGAGGGAAGTTTCCACGCTGAAAAAATTAAGCGATCATCCCAACATCGTATCTTTTGTCGATTATGGTTTTGACACGGTCGACCGAACCTTTTTCGCAGTAACTGAATATCACCCTTTTTCATTGGGAGAGTTCTTTAGTTCGATGCAGTCGGGGACGCTCGGAATGCTCGGCGAAGAGGTCGATATAGCAGACGTTCTAGAAGAGGAACGGAAAGAAAGAGAAAATCAATCGCCGGCTGAACGGTGGATGGAGGAGTTTGGCATTCTGGGAGACATACTTGAGGGTCTATGCCACGCGTTAGAAGCGGGCGTATACCATCGGGATTTGAAGCCCGGAAACATACTGTGCGCTGTCGATGACGATAACGATGAGCTCACAATCAAACTATGTGACTTTGGAATTTCCTCAAAACCTGATGGAGAGGATGGAGCGGCGACTGTTCGGTATATTGGAACCGAAATGTACATGCCTGCATCCGATGACGAAGACAATCATCCTGGCACGAGAGATGTCTATTCATGGGGAATGATTGCTATTGAATCGCTCTCGGACGAGGTTTTGACGACAAAGACAGAGGTTCGCAACGCTTTAGAGAATGAGGTAAAGCCCGAAATACCCTCTGTTATTGGTGAAATCCTGGAGCGGTGTATCGATGAAGACCCATCAAATAGACCCGAGAACGTCAAAGTTCTGCTTGATGAATTAAAGAATGCAAATGCAGGGCTGGCTTGAATGAACTCAAACGGAGCGTACGGGTTGCGCAAAACAGCATTATTTGATACGGTTCCAGCTAATCGGTCAGATTTGCGTCTGGCCTTTTTTCATATAAAGCCATCTCTATCTCCTTGTTTCTCAGATTTTTTTGGGCTCGTGGACTTGCGAGAGCCCAGAAAAAATCTATCGAGAAACAAGGAGATAGAGATGACTATCCAAGATACTTTTTCCACCAGCACCGACTTCCGTGAACTCGATGTTGATGATGCATCTCTCGAAAATGTTAGGCACTGCTTAGCTGCGACAGGGTTTGAACTCCTGGAAATGCGGGAGTTTGAAAGCGGCCGCTGTGATGAAACTTGGTCTCATCCTGCACGCGCCAACAAAGTACGCCTCAATGTCACATCACCTGAAGCCATAGTGGATCAGGAGCCCGATGCGTCCCGGTCCGAATTGGTGAGCGAAGTCATTGATTTGTGGTTCGAGTTGCGCGCCATCCGAAACCTGTTGTCGGATGACCTGGACGACATGCTTGTTCAGAAAGAAGAGACGCCCATGGAGCGTTTCTTCAGCTTTGTTCAGGATTTCCGTAAGGAGCGGGAGAATGCTCCCGACACTTGGAAATTCATGTTTTCAGCAGATGTCGATGAAACAATCTGCGCATTTAACGAACTAAAAGAATCAGATCGCTTGGCGATCTTGCATTAAGACTGGGGAGGAAATTATGGGTTTGAATTCAGAGCAGCAGATTGCCGCAGAATACATGGACGGTCCTGCACTGGTGCTAGCAGGGCCTGGAACAGGAAAGACGACTACGCTTGTTGGACGATATCAGCATCTTTTGACGAAGGGTGTTCCGGCAGAGAAGATCCTGAGCTGCACCTTTTCCAAGAAGGCTGCGGATGAGCTTAAGTCTAGGATCGGCGCTGCAACAGAAATACACACCCGGCAGCTGCCCATCGGGACGTTCCATGCGTTGTCAGTTCGGATCCTGCGGTCGATTGGGGAGCCTATTGGCGTTCCAAAAAACTTTGATATCTGGGCGAAAGACTGGGAGAGAAGGAAAGTCGTTGAAGGCTTTCTAAAAGAGCTGATCGATGAAGGGATATACGAGGACGTCGATCAGGACGATGCAAACTCTGAAGCCGCTCTCCAATTTATTGATGATTGCAGGGAAGCGCTATTAGACCCCGAGGATGCTTCCGTTAAAGCGTCCGAGAAAGGTGATGCCGCCGGTGTCGCGCATTCAGATCTTTATCGCCTGTACGAGGACTATCTAAACACAGAAAACAAAATTGACTTCCCTCGAATGGTCCAATGGGCCTGTAAAGCACTGACTAAAAATGCCAGCGAGGGCGGACGTTTCGCAAAGCAATTTTCTCACGTCCTCGTGGACGAGTACCAAGATATCAACTTTGCTCAAAAGACGTTGATTGACCTTCTCGTGTCAGAAGGTGCGCAGCTATGGGCCGTTGGTGATGACTTCCAGGCGATTTACGGCTGGCGAGGTAGTGATGTTCGCTATCTCCTAGGGTTCCCTAAGCAATATCCAGGTGCAAAGGTCATAACACTCCCTCAGAACTATCGATCGGGGACAATGATAGTCGAGGCAGCAAATAATCTGTCGGAGAATATCAAGGAGAAGTTTGATAAGGAGCTGAAGCCAACTCGCAAAGAGGAAGGCGAAATCGTCTACGAGCACCTCGCTGATGAGAACAATGAAGCACTTGCGATTGCGGAAGAAGTGGAGGAACGGCTACGCAAAGGGGTTCCCCATAGTGAAATCGCCATTCTTGCGAGGACGAATAAACTACCAATCGACACGGTGAACTTACTCATCCGCCGTGGCATACCCCTAAATCTAAAAGGAGGCGTCGCTGCATTCTCGGAGTACGAGGCTCGTTTATTGCTGACTGCAGTGGCGTCATCCTCAGAGCTGAAACTCGAAAATATTTGGGCACTTCGTATGCAACCCGCGCTGTATGGGTTTTCTCAAAAATTGGTTGGCGAAGAATGGGGCCGACGGGTCAAAGCTCTGACAACCTATATCCAAAAACGCCCGCCCCAAGGCATGACGCCCGACGAGATCGAGGCTCGCGAAGAAACGTTGGATCAATACCGCGATTACATCTTGGAGTTTGATGACGCTCCCGCGTTGTTCGGGGTATTGAAAGCGGTGTTGGATAGTAGTGATGAGTCCGACCGTGTTTTCGTAGGGACAATACATAGCGCCAAAGGGCTCGAGTGGGACTCTGTGGTCGTTATGGGGTGGGAAGATGGAATGCTTCCCCAGCGGCAAAGCGGCAGTTTGAGAGCTTATGAGGAAGAGCGCCGCATCGCCTACGTAGGGATCACACGAGCAAAGAATTTTCTTATGTTGACGGACGTTGCTGAAAGAGATGATCGAGGTGGCGCTCCATCACCTTTCTTGGCTGAGATCTTTGGTGGTGAAGAGGAACTTGAAGAAAAGATCGAGGTAATTGCACCGGCACTCAGCAAGCCGGCGGATACGGCGAAAAAGCAATTTCTGGATCAGTACTCAAACAGAGATATGTCGAAGGAGGACCGCATCGAATGGATCCGGCACCTCAAGGAAATTCGTCTGGCTGCAGAACGTGAGGCCAATACAAGCATCGCTGATGGGGAGGGTGGAGACGGATCTGGTTGGTCTGATCAGGCCGCGGGAACAGGGCTGCTTGCGGAGGCAGGGTATACGGTTAGGAAGGACGGTCCAGTAGCAGAGGAACGTCAAGCTATTCTCGCCGATATTCTTCATGGTCGAGTGCATATCCCTGATTGGATGTCTGGATCCGTTCAGGCCCAGTGGGGTGTTCCGAATACTGAGGAGCGTTTCGCCAAAATGCGTAACACGATTAATGTCGCGCTTGGAAACCAGAAAGGTCGCAGTAACCCCTCAGTTCAGGCGATAGAGAAGTGGGAAAGTGATCTTGAATTCCTTGATGGCACATTGCGTTCTCAGATGCTTCAGGAGCTAGAGGATTGAGCAATATGCCCCCTTTAGCCAAAATACGATGCAAGAAAGCATCGCCAGGCCGTCTTGACGCATTTGGGAAGTTGTTGATCAACTATTCGCTGGAGCGCCCTTTTGAAGATTGGCCCAAATCCGAGCTCCTAAATTGTTTTGAAAGTGCTTTATCGCAGCCCGAGATGAACCTTGAAATCTCTACACTTGTCATCAATGAGATTAAGTCCAGAGGAGAGAATGTTGAGGATCTGCGGGGCAGACTTTTGGAAGTTGGTGCCAGCGAGATTGATTGGTTGAAAGGAGCGCGCCACAGGGTCTTAAATTTAGTCAATAGATTTAAGACCCAAAAGCCCAAGGCAAAAAACTGTAAGGTATACTTTGTTCTCCTGACTGAAGATCGTGAAACACCTTGTCCTTGGGGCCTTTACGTTGGTGAGACTTTTGAAAAAATTGAAAATCGATTTTCAATTCATTTAACAGAGAACAGTAAGTTAAAGTCTCGCCATGTGTATAGACGAGGTTGGCAGGTTTTGTATTCTCTATCTAACCTGGTGCCGACTATGGCTAGAGAAGATTGCCAGAGATTCGAGGGGATCGCTCTAGGGTCGTTTCGGGGCTATTTAGTGCATAAATGCATCAAGAGGCTCCCAAAGAGCCGGATTGAAGGGGGTGGCCCAGAAAAATTTCGGGTATTGAAGCCCGCCTAAATATGTTTCGCAATGAGTAGCTATTCTGAAGGCCAATCAACCTCCCGCATTATTTTCCAAATGCTTTCTCCAAACAAGTCGAGCTGCTCGTCCATGATCTCCTGGTGCTCCTTGTAGCGTTTTGAGATTTTCTTGTTCTTGCGAAATTCGTCAGCATCCATGACGCGGTCGGACAAAATGATGTCCACGATCGGGCCCATGAAGATGTTTTCCCAGTTCTCTACGTATTCAGAGAAGTCGTTCGAATTTTTGATTAGCTTGCGAAGCCCCAAGAAACGCTGGCGAGCTTGCTCCGGTGTAAGTATTAGTTTGGGTCGCTCCTCCCCAAGGAGCTCCTCAATCTCGTCGTCAAATTCTTCATCATCTAATTCTTCGTCACGGGAGTCTTGAGGCTTATCATCGCTGGAATTCTCGGAATGAATGGGGTCACGTGTCTCAGTATATCTCTCTTTAGATAAAATCTCCGTCAGCAGCCTCTCCAGCTCATTTATCTTATATTCGACCCGCTTCTCTTTCGCATTTAATCCCCTATCAAGTTTAGACACGTTGGATATCAAATCCGTCAAAATGCCAAGCTCTAATGAATGTTGCTCGCTGATTCCGTCCAGGGAATGCTGAATTTTTAAAGTCCAGTATTCTGGAGACAGATCATTTTTGGTAAGCGTCCTTCCTGACTTTGGATTGTCCTCTGAGTCTGTGTCGATTGAGTTGCTAATTGTGTTTTGGCGATCTTTTGTTTCCATGATCACCGAGTGTATTTCTTCAATGATTCTGTCTGTTTGAGAACCAGGGTCGGTTTCCGTATCAATCCCTTCTGCGACCGACCGAAGTACGGCATAGGCTTCGTTTCTGAGACTGGAGCAATCCTCTACCCAAGCCTCCTTTATCTCTGAGATCTCTAGCAGCCGAAGGATAGCACCAGCCAGCAGTGAGGCATTCCCGTGGTCTTCAAGCTCCTCATGCGTATGTGCGTTACGGTTTCTAAGCGTTCTGAGAATACGAGATATGCCGGTTAAATCTTGGCATTTGCTATCAATTGAACTTGCCTTGGCGATCTTAGCGGAGTTTCCAGACCATTTTTTTATCAAGTCGTGACCAACGTTATACAGGCGAACTGGCTCGTAGTTTTGGACTTCACGTATGGGGAGTGTCCACAGCTTCGTTGCTTCAGCTAGCTCGCGTGCGCGGTGTCTCAATATATCTTCAAAATCATGTTGTAGATCGAGTACGCCATTGTCATTGCCAGTCTGCAGGACCGAAATCGCCTCATTCAATAGAACGTCCGAAAGCAATTTTTGGTGACGTGCCGTAAGTAGACCTCTCCAAAGATCGTTAATTGTGAGACTCATCGCGATCTACCCTATGATTCTATTTGTGATCTGCCATTTTGAAGATCATACGTATAACTACCTGAAATAGAAACAAATTTCCCCTTTCATTCCTTGAGAACGATGCCAACGACATTAAGCTTTTGCGGTAAGGCAACAAACCACAGGAGCTATAAATGTTATTTTCCAAGTCGTTGAAGTTCGTTGAGCCTGAGACAGGCGAAGCCGATCCCTTCGCATCCGCTAAGACGCGCCTGATCCAAAACCTGGAGACCCAGCTTAAATGCGCTGAGGCAATGGTGAAGGGTGAGAGCTACACGGTTCCGGGAACGAAGACTATCACTCAGGACGACGGAACCAAGAAAACCGTTAACATCAACCACGCCCCGCGCCACTGGTACTGGCGGGATAAGACCGGCAACGTCCGGTTCTGCGTCCGTGTCTTTAACAAGCGAATTGAGTTCGAAGCAGGCAAGACAGATGTGCTCGTCGGCAAGGATTCGGAACTGCCCAAAACCGTCAAAGCAGTTCTTGAGGCCGTCCACGCTGGTGAGTTCGACCCTCATATTAAGAAGGCGGCAGCTGATCGAAAACGAAAGTCAACTGAGAGAGCATAAAGCTATTTGATCATCTGCTAGAGACTAACAGGTTCATCAGTTTGATGTGCTTCGCCTTGGCGCGTTCAAACGTCCATATATTAGATAATGTAGGAGCCTGCGAGCCTCTCTAATCTTCTTCCGAAGGGCGGAAGATCGTGGAGTAGCCGCCGTCTCGATCAGTGACCCAGTCTTCCCTAGAGTCATCTACGTCGGCTTCATTCGCTAATTCGTAGAAACTTTCTTCTTCTTCATCGCTAGGCTCTTCGCCAAAGGGCTCCGCATCGGGCATTTCATTCAGATGGGACAAGATTTCATTGAATCGCTCCTTCGTGCCAAATTTTTCAATGACGGCCTCATCCTCTAGTTCCATCGTCTTATAAAGATAGACTTCATGGATCTCTATTTGCTCAAACTTCATATGCAATCCTCTTAAGTTAGAGTTGTTTATCTAGAAAAATATACACTATCCCTCGCCGTGTATATTCCTCACTCGTGCATTGTTTATGGATGCCAGCCTGAGAGAAATTGGTAAGAAGTTTGATCAACTAAAAGTGTGTTGGTCTGGTTGATAAATCGCCAAGTTGTATCTTGTAACTCCGACCGAAGCGCAACAGTTCTAGGTCACAAGGAAATGTAATTTGGCGACAAGCCAGAGGCCTCAAAACCTAGGCACAGAAAGGCTTTGAGAGATTTCTTGTAACTTTTTTCGTCTTGTAACTTTTTGGGAAAACAGAGTTACAAGATCTTGTAACTTTGGCCTCCGGCAAGTGCCTTCTAAACCATTGAAAGAAAGAAACTAAAAACGCTGTTTTTGGGTTTTTCGCAGTATTCTGCGGTTTCACGTACCATAGTACGTATGAAAAAAGCCCGAAAACCAAAGTTTTCGAGCCTTTTTAAAATGGCTGGGGTGCTAGGATTCGAACCTAGGAATGCCGGTACCAAAAACCGGTGCGT
>JAYNVG010000012.1:0-87606 GCA_038100295.1 Thalassospiraceae bacterium | reverse complement strand
TCTGCTAACCATCTGACACTCATAAAGAAAATTCCTTATCTATGTCAGCCCCAAATAATAATCAGACCCCGTGAGTGTGTGAGATGAAATCAATCGCCGGCGCCATGCTGTGTGTCACCCTGTGTGCTGGGTGTGCGCCCCTGCCGATCACAGTCGCCTCCCTGCTCGCCGACGGCGTGTCGTATGCCGCGACCGAGAAATCGCTGGCCGATCACGGACTGTCGGCACTGTCGAAGCAGGATTGCGCCATGCACCGCCTGCTGACGGAAGGCATCGTCTGCCGCGACGATGACGGCGATATCGTCATCGCCAGCGCCGCCATCAAGGCCATCGACCCGGCACCGGCACCGCAGACCGTGGCGACGCCCGCGGGCAATGTCGCAATCACGCATCTTGGGTCCATCGGCGACCCCATCCCCGGTATCTACATGGTCCTGGCCAGTTCGCGCGACATCATGACGGCGCGGACGTTCAGAGCCGTCAACCAGTCGATGGCACCGCAGGTTTTCACCATGCCCGCCGGCGGGCGTCGCGTGATGTACCATGTCATCGTCGGTCCGATGACCAAGAACGATTACATATCGGCCCGCAGGTCGGCCTCGTCGCAGGGCTTCAAGAATACCTGGGCGTTGAAAATCGACGAGCATGACTGGCGTAGCGCCAGGGAACTGGAATACCGCGAACGGATGCGCCAATCCGCGGAACGGATCAACACCGTCCGCTAACCGTTACCAGTTCGGGCTTTTGTCCGTCTTCCCGGTTTCGATGGCACGTTTCAGATCGGTATACTCATCGCAAGTGAACAGGCACGCGTCGTCGATCCGTGCCAGCAGCTTTTTCGCTTCGTCGATACGCCCGGTCTGCACGTACAGCATGCCGAGGTACTGGAGCGCGCCGACATGTTTTCGGTTGAGCGCCAGCGCCTTGCCGTAATATTCCTCGGCCTCAGGGTTATCGCCCTGCATGCGGGTCGCGTACCCCAGAAGGTTCCAGGCATCGGCGTTGTCCGCATCCGCGGCAAGCGCCTGGCGCAGAAGCCCCTCGGCCTTGGCGTAATTGCCGTCCTTGAGGAGTGTTCGCGACTGTTTGACCTCACCGGGTTCGGTGTTTGAACTGCTGCTGCTGTCGGAGCCAGCAGCCAAAGCCGGGACGGAGGTCAGGCAAGCGACGACCGCGATGGCAATAACCAGGGACTTCAGCATGACGCACCTCCCATTTCGACCATAGCGAACGGCACGATACCGCCTGCAGCGGCACGTAGAAATGCACAATGCCGTGAGGCCCTAGCCGGTTTTAGCGAGCTTCTTCTGCAAGTACGGCATCAACCCGCCGGCATCGACGATGGCCAGCAGATGTTCCGGGATCGGCTGGCAGCGGTATGTCGTGCCCTGGGTTTCATTGACGATTTCCCCGCTGGCGGGATCGACGCTCAGTTCGTCCCCCATGTTGATCGCTTCGGCGTCGGGACAGACCAGCGCCGGCAGGCCGATGTTGAAGCAATTGCGATAGAAGATGCGCGCGAACGATCGGGCGACCACGGCACGGATGCCGAGCGTGCGCAGGAACAACGGTGCGGTTTCCCTGGACGAGCCGATGCCGAGATTGTCGGTGGCGACGAAGATATCGCCCTCCTTGACGCTCTTCGCGAAAGCAGGGTCGACATCGCGCATGCAGTGCACCGCGCCCGCCGCCAGATTGCCCATCCCCTGGTACGATCCGATCGGCGACAGTGCGTCGGTGTCGATGTTGGCGCCGTAGGTCCAGGCGTTACCGGTGATGATGTTCATAGGAATTCCCTCGGATCGGTGATGGCGCCCTTGATGGCCGACGCCGCCACGGTATAGGGCGACGCCAGAAACAGTTTCGATGATTTCGGTCCGGCGCGGCCGACGAAGTTGCGGTTGGTCGAGGATATCCCGACGGCATTTTCCTCCAGCCGCGACGGTCCGATACCGATGCAGCCGCTGCAGCCCATCGGTAGGATCACGCCGCCCGCGTCCTCGATGATCGCCAGCGTACCTTCGGCCCTGGCCTTTTCCTGCATCGACAGCGACGACGGCGACACCATGAACTTAAACCCGCTCTGGATCTTCCGACCCTTTAGAACCTGCGCCGCCATGCGGAGATCGTCGAGCTTGGCGCCGGTGCACGCCCCCAGATATGCCTGATCCAGCTTGGTGCCGGCATGATCGGTAACCGGGGCGGCGTTTTCCGGGCTCGACGGCGCCGCGACCTGCGGCGACAGCGCATCGCCGTCGACGGTGACCGTCTTCGCGAACACGGCGTCTGCGTCGGACTGCCAGGCATCGATCTCGACACCCTTGGCGCCCCATGACTCCAGCACAGTTTTGGTCTTTTGATCGGGCGCGCAATAGCCCGCTTTGGCGCCCAGCTCGGCCGCCATGTTGGCCAGTGTCATGCGTTCCTCGACCGACATCGCCGACACCGCTGTGCCCGCGTATTCCAGCGCCTGATAGTTGAAGCCCATGATGCCGTGTTCGCCGCACAATTTCAGGATCACGTCCTTCGCCGCGACGCCGGGCTTCAGTGTACCGGTGACGTCGATCTTCACGGTTTCCGGCACCCGCACCCAGATTTCGCCGGTCGCCATGACCCCGGTCATTTCCGTCGCGCCGATACCGACCATGACGGTCCCGAAGGCGCCGCCGGTCACCGAATGACTGTCGCCGCCGACGATGAACATGCCCGGCTTAACGTGTCCGCCTTCCGGCAGAACGATGTGGCAGATGCCCTGCTCGTTGATGAAGTTCTTCACGCCGTGACTTTTGACCCAGTCGTGCGCGTGTTTCTGGATATCGCGATGGTCGGGATTGTCGTCGTTGATGTAGTGATCGGTGATGACCACCAGCTTGTCGAGATCCCAGATCGGTACGCCCAGTTCGTCCAGCTTCAGCCCCGCCTGACGCGGCCCGGCGCTGTCGTGGATCATCGCTAGGTCGACCTTGCAGGTGACGATCTCGCCGGGGGATACGGATTTCACCCCGGCGGCCTTGGCGATGATCTTCTCGGCCAGTGTTTGCGCCATATGTGTTTTCCTTCCGTCAGATAATTTTCTTATCGCGTAACGCGGCGATCCGCGCGTCGTCGTATCCGGCATCGCGGAGCAGATCGTCGGTATCCGCGCCCAGCTTCGGCGCCGGGTTCGCGGGTGCCGGGGCACCACCCGAGCGCACCGCCGGCGCCATGTATTTATAAGTGCCGTGACCTTCCAGCGCGATCTCCTGGATCCGGCCCTCGTCGGTGACGAACGGATTGTCGAGCGCCTGCTTCACGTCGTTGATGGCGGCCGACGGCACGGTGCCGGCGAAAACTTCCAGCCACTCAGCCGTGGTTTTCGCGGACAGGGCAAAGTCGAGGATTTCCTCAACCAGCGGGCGGTTTTCGTAGCGGTCCTTGAAGGTCTTGAAGCGTGGGTCGTCGCCCCATTCCGGGCGGCCCAGCTTTTCGCACAGCACCGGCCAGAACTTTTCCTTGTTGCACATCAGATAGATCCAGCCGTCCCTGGTCTTGTACAGCGCACAGGGCGTCAGCGCTGGGTGTGCCGAACGCGGCAGGCGGCCCTGCACATGGCCCTCGTTGAGATACCAGATCCCCGGATAGCCGAGATTGCTAAGCGCAATATCGAACAGGCTGACATCCATGTCGCGGCCGATGCCCGTCGCCCGTGCCCCGGTGATCCCGGCCAGCACCGCATAGGCCAGCGCCAACCCGGTCATCTGATCGACCACCGACAGCCCGAAACGGGTCGGCGGATGTTCCGGCTCGCCGGTCAGCGAAAACCAGCCGGCTTCCGCCTGCATCAGATAATCGAAGCCGGGCCACGTCTTGCGGGGGCCGGTGCGGCCATAGGCCGACAGGTGCGCGCAGACGATCCTCGGATTGACGTCCTTCAGATCGGCATAATTCAGGCCCAGCTTGTCCGGCACGTCGCCGCGCAGGTTCGACGACACCGCATCGGCGTTGCGGACGAGATCGAGGAACACGGCGCGCCCCTCCTCGCCGGTCAGGTCCAGCGTGACGCTGCGCTTGTTGCGGTTATAGGCATGAAAGAACTGCGATGAGCCGTCACCGAACCAGTACGGGCCGATATCGCGGGCGAAGTCGCCACCGGCGGGGTTCTCGATCTTGACCACTTCGGCGCCCTGATCGGCGAGGAACATGGTGCCGAACGGCCCGGCGCCGTATTGCTCGACGGCAAGGACGCGGACACCGGCAAGGGGGAGTGCGCTCAACTGCTACGCTCCACCAGTTGCCGGGCGATGATGATCCGCTGCAGCTCGTTGGTGCCCTCGCCGATGCACAGCAACGGCGCGTCGCGGTAATAACGCTCGATATTGTATTCCGGCGAATAGCCGTAGGCACCGTGAATGCGCATCGCCTCGGCGGCGTTTTCCATGGCCGCTTCGGTGGCGAACAGCTTGGCCATCCCGGCTTCCATGTCGCAGCGTTCCCCGGTGTCGTAGGCAATGGCGGCATCCTCGACCAGCTTGCGCGCCGCCTGCACGCGGGTCGCCATGTCGGCGAGCTTGATCTGGATCGCCTGATGCTGGGCAATCGGCTTGCCGAAGGTCTTACGTTCCTTGGCGTAGGCCAGCGAGTCCTCGAGCGCGGCACGGGCCACGCCGACACCACGCGCGGCGACGTTGATGCGGCCGAGTTCAAGGCCCGACAGAATCTGTTGCAGGCCCCGGCCTTCGGCATCGCCGATCAGCATGGATTTGGGCACACGCACGTTCTGGAACTGCACCTCGCCGGTGTCGATCCCCCTGTAGCCGAGCTTCTTGAGCTTGCTGGCCTTGAAGCCCGCCGATTTGGGTACCAGCAGAAGGCTCATGCCCCTGTGTGCCGGTTCCGCATCCGGATCGGTCTTGACCAGGACCGCCAGCATTTCGCCCTGGACGGAATTGGTGATCCAGGTCTTGGTGCCGTCGATGACGTAATCGTCGCCGTCCTTGAGGGCCTTGGTGCGGATACCCTGCAGGTCGGTCCCCGCATCGGGTTCGGTCAGGGCGATGCCGCCCCGAATTTCACCGCTGGCGAACTTCGGCAGGTATTTGCGCTTCATTTCCTCGGAGCCATGACGTTCGACCGCCTGGGCCATGATCAGGTGCGAATTGAACAGTCCCGACACCGACATCCAGACCGCGGCGACACGCTCGACGATCTGCGAATAGGTCCGGATATCCAGTCCCAGCCCGCCGTACTCGGCCGAGATCGTCGCCCCGTACATGCCCAGATCGGCAAGCTTGTCGGCGATTTCCTGCGGGTATTTGTCCTGGGATTCGAATTCCTTCACATACGGCGCCACGTCCTTTTCAAGGAACTTGTCGATGGCGTCGAGGATCAGCGTGTTGTCGCTGTCGTTCAGTGCGTCGGGCATATTTTCTTCCTCAGTAATCAAGCTTGTCGTCGACAGCATGGCCGCGTTTCGGGATCAGCATGTTGCGTTCGAACGAGATCACTTCGACGCCCCCCTGCTTGAAGCCGGTGGTCTTGATGGTGACGATGCCCTGAGTCGGGCGCGACTTGCTTTCGCGCACCGCCAGCACCTCGCTTTCCGCATACAACGTATCGCCGTTGAAGACGGGCGCCGGCATCTTGACCTTGTCCCAGCCCAGATTGGCGATGGTCTTCTGACTGACGTCGGACACGCTCATCCCGGCGACGATGGCCAGCGTCAGACACGAGTTCACCAGCGGCTGACCGAATTCGGAATGCTTGGCGTATTCCTTGTCGAAGTGCAGCGGATGCTGGTTCATCGTCAACAGCGTGAACCAGGTATTGTCCGCTTCCGAAATCGTCCTGCCCGGGCGATGTTCATAGACATCGCCGACCTTGAAGTCCTCGAGATACCGTCCGTAGGACTCGCGATACCGGTTCGGACCGACTTCCTTTGCTTCCGCGACCATTATTCCGCTGCCTGCATCTGCGGCTTGCCCGCCGCCAGCACGGCGGTGACGGAGTTCTGCGCCTCGAGGCCGAGGATCGCGTCCGCGAAACGCCCGGCGCCGTCCGCGCCCAGATACGGCTCGGCAAGGCCCGCGAACTTGCCCCGGAATTCCTCGACGCTCATGAAATTACTGGGTTCGCCCTTGGGTACGTCGATCAGCACCGAGAACGTGCCGCGCGGCGTCTTCACCGTCGCCTTGCCGGCCATGTTGGCCGGGAACAGGGCTTCGACGTCGGGATCGTTGACGCAGGTGATTTTTTTGGTCAGTGCCAGCGTTTCCGGGTCCGTCAGGTGTGTCGCGTAGTGATCCCACAGCAGCGTGCCCTCGCGCAACACCACGGCGGCGCAGAACGGCATCGAGAACTGGCCGTCGACGACGCTTTTTGGGTTGTGCTTGGCGTCTTCGGGCAGGCTGACGATCTTCATGCCGGTCATCGGCAGGCCGATCTCGACCGCCTCGACCTCGTCCGCCGTCACGCCTTCGTCGCGCATGATCTGCTTCAGCGCATCCATGGCGGCATGGGTATAGCGGCAACTCGGGAACGGTTTGACGGCAAGGCGCATGGTTTCCCAGCGCTCGTTCAGATCGGCGTCGGCTTTCGCCGGATCGGCGTTCGGCGCATAGGCATGCAGGAAACCCCACTTGCCCTCGAATGCTTCCTTCGGCCCCTTGAAACCTTCTTTCGCGAGCACCGCGCACATCAGCCCGTTCTGTGCAGCCTGGCCGACATGCGAGCGCTTGGTCCACGCTCCGTCGGCGAGGAACTGCATGGAACCCGCCGACTGGCTCAGCGCGATACCGAACGCGCTTTCGATCTGATCGGCGTCCATACCCAGCAGCTTGCCCGCCGCCGCCACGGCGCCAAAGATGCCGCAGGTCGCGGTCGGGTGATAGCCACGGTCGTAGTGATCCGACGGCCCGAGGGCCAGCGCCAGACGGATCTGCACCTCGTAACCGGCGACGCAGGCGGCGATCAGGTCCTTGCCCGACGCGCCGGTCATCTCCGCCGCCGCGAGTGCGGCCGGTACAATCGGGGCCGAGGAATGAAGCGAGGCTTCGGCATGCGTGTCATCGAAATCCAGCGAATGGGCCAGCGTGCCGTTCAGCAGCGCAGCCGCCGATGGGGCGTAGGTTTTGACGTCGCCCGGCACGGCACAGGCGCCGGTCGCCAGACCCAGCACCTCGATGGCGCGGACCATCGCCGGGGTGGATTCCGCATCGTTGCGGGCGCGCACCATGTTGCCGGCGATATCGAGTATCAAAAGCTTGGTCCGCTCGATCACGTCGGACGGCAGGTCTTCATAACCCAGATTGACTGCAAATTCCGCCAGACGGCGGCTGGTACCGGTCATCGGATATCTCCCACAATGTTGATTTTCGCCGAGGGACTCGGCTGTTGGGGAATATTCCATCATACAACATTCGATTGAACAAATAGAAATATATGCACTATATTTCTTCTTTTCTGATCAATGGAGATTGCCGTGCTGCCGGTGACCCTGAAACAACTCGAGACCTTTCTTGCCGTTGCCGATGCGCGCGGTTTTCGGCGTGCCTCGGAACGTCTCAACCTGTCGCAATCCGCCGTCACCGCGCATGTACAACAGCTCGAGGAAACGCTCGGGGTGCCGCTTTTCCACCGTACGACGCGCTCGGTGCGGTTGACGGAGGCGGGCGAGGAACTACTGGACCGGGCCAGCCGCACCGTCACCGGGCTGGAGGACACGATCCGGGCATTCCGCGACGAAGCCGCCATGACACGGGGCCGCGTTCTCGTCGCCTGCGCGCCGAGCTTCGCTTCGTCGATCCTGCCGCCAGCCCTGGCGGCATTTCAGTCCCGTCATCCGGAAATCTTCATTCAGGTGCGCGAAGCCTACGGCAGCGAAATCATCGAGGCACTCAGGACCGACAGCGTCGACTTCGGCATCGGTCCGCTGGACCGTGACGACAAGGACATCGTCTTCACGCACCTGTTGTCGGATGGCTTCGTCGCGGTGATCAACGGTGCCCATCCATTGGCACAGAAAAGAACCGTGAAGTTCACCGATATCATGGACATGCCGATCCTCGCCATGCCTCGACGCTCGGCGACGCGTGATATGCTGGAAAAAGCTTTTGAGAAACACGGTCGGGTCCTGGAACCCAAGTACGAAATGCTGCACCACCAGACGCTGATCAGCATGGCCGATGCCGGCCTGGGTGTCGCCGTGCTGCCGGAAACGGCTGTGCCGCCGGCCCGCGACGGATCCTACGCCGTCATCCCATTGGCGGAGCCGGAAATGAAACGCCGCATGGGCATTCTGATGGCCCGCGGCCACAACCCGTCACCGGCGGCACGCGCCGTCGCCGACGTATTGCCGGAGTTCGTTTCCGGGTGGGTGCACTCGGCCTGAAGCCTATTCCGCCGCGTAATGCTTTTCGTCGGCGTAGTATTCGGGGAAGCCGACGATCGCCTGCAGTTCCTGGAACGTGATGCGGTTCGAAAGATCCTGTTCGCCCGACTTGATCATCGCCAGGGTTTCCTGCATCGCCTTGATCGCCGTCATCAGCATCGCGGCGGGATAGATCGCGACCTTGTAACCGATTTCTTCGAGTTCTTTCGGCGACAGGTACGGCGTCGTGCCCTGCTCGACCATGTTGGCCATTTTCGGGCCGTCGACCTCGGCACCGTAACGGCGCATTTCCTCTTCGTTCTTGGGTGCTTCCAGGAACGTGATGTCGACACCGACCTTGCGGAACATCTCGCAGCGGCGGATCGCTTCGTCCATGCCTTCCGGGCCGTTGGCATCGGTACGCGCCATGATCAGGATGTCGCCGCCCTTGTCGCGCAGTTCCTCGCGGGCATCGACGGCGGCCTGCAGGTGCTGCTTCGCCTCGTTGAACGGCACCACGCGCTTGCCGATGGTGTGGCCGCAGCGTTTCGGCGACACCTGATCCTCGATCATCACGCAGGCGAAACCGGCCTGCGCATACCCCTGCACGGTGCGCTTGACGTTAATCGGGTTGCCGAAGCCGGTATCGCCGTCGCCGATCACCGGAATGTCGACGGCGTTGCACAGGTTACGGCCCTGATCGACCATCTCCGCATAGCTAATCAACCCGGTGTCCGGCATGCCGATGCGCACCGCCGAGACCATGAAGCCGCTCATGAAGGCGGCACTGAAACCGGCTTGCTCGCAAAGACGTGTCGAAATGGCATCGAACACACCGGGGGCGGTGATGATCCCCGGCTTGTCCAAAAGGGCCTGCAGTTTGGCGGCGGCGGTCATGGCTGTTTTCTCCTGATTGATCTTTTCTGTTCTATCTTCCCTTGAAGACGGGCGGGCGTTTTTCAAGAAACGCGCGAACCCCTTCGCGGTAATCATCGCTGTCGCAGGGCGCGTAGCTCTCCCGGGTCTCGGCTTCTGATATCGGCGACGGATCGTCGAGAAGCCGGTTCAGCACCTTCTTCGTCATGCGCGCCGCCAGCGGTGCGCCAGTTGCGATCCGCTGGGCGGTTTCCATAACTTCGGTTTCCAGCGCGTCATCTGCGACGACACGGTTTACCAGCCGATGGCGCAGCGCCTCGGCGGCATCGATGACCTGTCCTTCGAGCAGGAACTCGAGGACCAAAGCCTTGCCGACCAGATACAGCAGCGGCTTCATTTCGACCGCCGCGAAGGCATGGCCGATGCGCTTGATCGGCACACCGAAGCGCGCCGTTTCCGAAGCGATGCGCATGTCGCAGCAAGCCGCGATTTCCAGCCCGCCGCCGGTGCAGGCACCGCGGATCATGGCGATGGAGGGATGACGGCAGGCGAGCAGCAATTCCAGCGCCTTGTCGGTTGCCTCACCGTACAGGTACGCCTGTTCGGCGTTGTCGCGCTTGTCCGGGAACTCGGATATGTCGGCGCCGGCGGCGAAGGCCTTGTCGCCGGCACCGCGATAGACAATGCAGCGTAGCGTTTCGTCGGCGTCGAGCGTCTTGATCGTTTCCGACAGCCAGTGCCACGCGGCGAGGCTCAGCGCATTGCGTTTCGCGGGGTTGTTGAGCGTGACGATGGCGATATCGCCCTTGCGCTCGACCAGTACGGGATCATCACTCATTTGTCATTCAGTACGCGCGTCGGCGCACCGTCCATCCAGGTTTTCACGTTTTCGACGGCCTGCGCATAGACAAGCTCGTACAGTTCCTTGACCACGTATCCTGTGTGCCCGGTCAGCACCGCATTATCAAGGCCGCGCAGCGCATGATCGGCAGGCAGCGGCTCGACGTCGTAAACGTCGATCCCGGCACCGGCGATTTCCCCCGATGACAGCGCCGCGACCAGGGCCGCTTCGTCGATGATCGGGCCGCGCGACGTGTTGACGATGTAGCTCGTCGGTTTCATCTGCTTGAATTCCTTGGCCCCGACCAGCCCGGTGGTGCGCTCGCTCAGGATCAAATGGATGGAAATCACGTCCGACGTTTCGAACAGGGTATCGCGATCGACCAGTTTCACGCCGACCTCGTCGCAGCGTTCCTGCGTCAGGTTCTGGCTCCAGGCGATGACGTTCATTTCCATCGCCAGACCGAACTTCGCGACCCGCGCACCCAGCTTGCCGAGCCCGATGATGCCGAGCGTGCGGCCGTTCAGGCTTTCCGACACGTAAGCCTGCCAGCCGCCATCCTTCATGACGCGGCTTTCCTTCGACACCTTTTTGTAGAGATCGCAGATCAGCGCCACCGCATGCTCCGCCGCCGGATACGGCAGCATGTCGGTCCCAGAAATCACGATGCCCTTGGTTTTGGCGTGATCCATGTCGATGGCGAGATTGCGCATCCCTGTCGTCACAAGACACTTGAGTTTCGGAAGCTTGTCGATCTGTGTCGCCGGGAAACGGGTCCGCTCGCGCATGCAGACAAGCACGTCGAATGGCTGCAATGCGTCGGCTATGGCGTCCTCATCCCAGCCCAGATGCTTGTCGAACACGGTGATTTCCGTATCGCCCAGCACCGACCAATCCGCCGAACCGAGTGCCGCATTTTGATAGTCGTCCAGAATTGCAAGCTTGAGTGCCATTCGCCTCCCCCATACTTTCTTCGCGTGATGCTGTTACAGGAGAGATTATGTCCGAGGCCCCTTCAATCAAGGTCGAATATCCAAACGCCGGCGATAAAACCGTCAGTCAAGCCACCGAAATCGCCACTGCCGGGGTCATCGGCCTTGGCACCATGGGCCAGGGGATCGCCCTAGTGCTGGCGCGCGTCGGTATCGAGGTCATCGCCGTCGAGGTCAATCCGGCCAGGCTCGATGCCGGACTGGAGAATCTGCGTCACGGTCTCGAAGACAGGGTCAAAAGGGGCCGCATGAGCGTCGAACAGATGGACGACGAGCTGGGTCGTATCAGCGGCGCAACGGAACTGGCGGCGCTTTCCGACGCCGATCTGGTGATCGAGGCGGCGCTGGAAGACATGGCCATCAAGAAAACAATCTTCGCCGAACTGGACCGGATTTGCCCGCCGCACGCGATCCTTACGACGAATACATCAAGCCTCGACATCGACGAAATCGCCGCCGCCACATCCCGCCCGGACCGGGTCGCTGGCGCGCATTTCTTCGCACCGGCGCAGGTGATGAAACTGCTCGAACTGGTACGCGGCAAGGCAACCTCACCGATAACGATGTCGACCCTTCTGGCGCTCGCCGAACGCTGTGGAAAGGTCGGCGTTGCGGTCGGCAACGGCCCCGGCTTCGTCGCCAACCGCATGTATCACCGCTACACCTGGCAGGCGTATTTCCTGCTGCAGGAAGGCGTCTATCCGGAAGGTGTCGATCAGGCCATGCAGGAATTCGGCTTTCCGCTTGGGTGCCTTGCCGTCGGCGACATCTCCGGCCAGGACGTGGCCTGGCATGTCCGCAAAAGCCAGATCGCATCGGGCTTCATCGACCCCGCCGCCCCCTATCCGGTGATCGCCGACCGGATGTGTGAAAACGGCTGGTTCGGGCGCAAGACCGGGCGCGGTTGGTATCTGTACGAGGCCGGCGAGCGCAAACCCAATCCCGACACCCATGCGATGATCGACGCCGTCTCGGCGGAACTGGGCATCACGCGGCGTGCGATCAGCGCCGATGAAATCCGCGAACGATGCCTGTTCGCATTGATCAACGAAGGCGCAAGGCTGCTCGGCCTCGGCATGGTCGACAGTTCCCGGGACGTAGACACGATCTGGCGTTACGGCTTCGGTTTTCCGCAGGACAAGACCGGCCCCATGCACATGGCCGAAGAAATGGGCCTGGAACGGGCGCTGGAAACCCTGACACGGCTGCATCACCAACACGGCCCCTGGTTCGAACCGGCACCGCTGATCGTCGACGCCGTGAATAACGGCAAAACTTCATTCTGAACGTGACATTTACCAGAAAATAAGCGATGAACGGTTAATTCCACAACATCATCTTGTTATAAAGCCACCATGAGACATCCGAAGATTCTGACGACGATGCAGACCTTTAGCTGGCCGTTGTTCCGCGCCGACGCGCTGGCCGGCATCACGGTGGCCATGGTGGCGATCCCCCTCAGCCTTGCCATTGCCATTGCCTCGGGCGCCGATCCCGAGAAAGGTCTGATCACTGCCATCATCGGCGGTTTTTTCATATCCTTGCTGGGCGGCAGCCGGGTCCAGATCGGCGGCCCGACCGGCGCTTTCATCGTCGTCGTGTTCAGCGTCATCGCCGATTTCGGCTATGACGGACTGGTTCTGGCGACGCTGATGGCCGGTGTCATTCTGTTGATCGCCGGGTTCTTCCGCATGGGCCGGCTGATCGCCTATGTGCCCGAAGCGGTCGTGAACGGCTTCACCATCGGCATCGGCATCATCATCGCCACCAGCCAACTCCGGGATTTTTTCGGCTTCACCCTGGACAAGGTGCCGGCGGAGTTCCTGCACAAGATCGCCGCCCTGTGGCAGGTCCGGGATACGCTGAACCTGTCAGCGCTTTTGGTCGGTCTGGCGACCGTGGTCCTGATCATCGTGTTCCGGCGCATGGCGCTGAAACTGCCGGGCCTGATCGTTGCCGTCGGCATCGGTTCCGCCGTCGTCGCTCTGGCCGCGCTGCCGGTGGACACCATCGCGTCCCGCTTCGGCGCCCTGCCCGATCACTTGTCGATGCCGGCGTTGCCTGAAATCAGCCTCGCCAAGCTCCGCGACCTGCTGCCGTCGGCCATCGTCATCGCCTTTCTTGCCGGTGTGGAATCGCTGCTGTCGGCGATGGTCGCGGATCGGATGATCCAGGGCCAGCATCGCCCCAATGCCGAATTGCTGGCGCAGGGTGCCGCCAATATCGCTTCGTCATTGTTCGGCGGCATGCCGGCCACCGGCGCCATCGCCCGCACCGCGACCAACGTCAACGCCGGCGGCAGAACCCCCGTCGCGGGTCTGGTGCACGCACTGGGAATACTGGTAGCCATGATGCTGTTCGCCTCGGCAGCCGGGTATCTGGCCATGCCGGCGCTGGCCGGACTGTTGTTGATCACCGCCTGGCGCATGAGCGAGCCGCACAAATAGCGGGAATATCTTTCCGCCCCGATCAGCGACCGGCTGCTTTTGCTCGTCACATTGGCGCTGACCGTACTGGTCGACCTAACGGTGGCCATCGGCGTCGGCGTGTCGATCGGTCTGGCGCTCCGGCTTTATAAGGAAAAGCCCCCGCCGAGCGACTGGTCTGTACCGGATCGCTGAATTTTCACCGGCCTTTTGCCATCTCCTTGTTTTGCCAGCGATCCGCAATCCCTATATATCTGAAAACAACATCAGGCTTTGGGAGAAATCAGATGACGACGTGGCTTGAAGGACCGACCCGGAACGACGTATCGGCGGGCAAGCGGCTCCGCGCACTGCTGGAGCGCAATGAAATCCTCCGCGTTCCCGGCACCCACAACCCGTTTGCGGCGCGGATCGCACAGCGCGAGGGATTCGAGACGCTGTACATCTCCGGCGGTGCGGTGACGACAAGCCTTGGTTTGCCCGACCTCGGCGTGATGATGCTGGACGAGTTGTGCTTCATTACCCGCATGGTGTCGCGCGCCACCGACCTGCCGCTGATCGTCGACGGCGACGTCGGCTACGGCGGCACTCTGAACGCCATGCGCACGGTGCGTGAACTGGAGCAGGCCGGCGCCGCCGCCGTGCACATCGAAGACCAGTTGCTGCCGAAGAAATGCGGCCATCTGAACGACAAGCGGCTGATCCCGACCGAGGAAGCCGCCGCGAAAATCGCCGCCGCCAAAAAAGCCGCACGCGATATGGTGATCATCGCACGCACCGATGCCGCCGGGGTCGAGGGACTGGACGGCGCCATCGCCCGGGCCAACGCCTACAAGGCGGCCGGCGCCGATGTGGTGTTCCCGGATGGCCTCGCCTCGGAAGCGGAATTCCGCCGCTTTGCCCAGGAAACCACAGGCTGGCGCATGGCCAACATGACCGAATTCGGCCGCACGCCGCATTTCACCGGGCAGCAGTTCCAGGACTTCGGCTACAGCATCGTGATCTGGCCGGCGACGTCGATGCGTGTCGCGGGCTTTGCCATGCGCGATCTGTACAAGCACATCCGCGAAAACGACGGCACCGCCGGCTTCGAGGATCGCATGATGACACGCGCCGAAAGCTACGAGGTCATCGGCTATCACGATTTCGAAGCGCTGGATGAAAGCGTGGCGCAGTCCATCGCGCCGTCCTTCACCGGGGATGACACGACGGCGAAGCGGCTGGCGGGTGAGTAGTCCTATTTGCCCTTGAGTCTGCCGATCAGGAAGACGATCAGCCAGATCGGCACGACGATGACGGCGCCGATCAGGACGTATTCGACGCTGCCGGCAACGAAATCACCGGCCCAGGCGAATGCCGACTGGATGGTTTCGCCGAAGTTGAGGAGCAGGTCCTTGGGATCGATCTCGAGAAACTTGAGGATGAACCCGAGCACCAGCGACGCGATCAATATCTTGAAGACGGTTCCGATGACGTTTTGCGGCATGATCGCTGGCTCCCGGCGAAAGTTGGCGTATAACGGATTAAAGACTACACACGTCCCGTGGACTGTTCAATTTCAACACGCAGCAACGGAAATGCAACATGGCGGAGATTGAACTGAAACCGAATCCCGGACCGCCGCACCCGATCCGCTGGCTTGCCTTCATCGGTTGGCTGGTGCTGCCGATTCTGGCGACGTGGCTGATCGTCGCTGCAACGGCGCTGTTTGTGCTGTGGTGGGGGCTGATCTGGTTCGCGTTCGCGCTCGTCTACATGATCGTCTATTTCCGCTGGTCGCGGCGCCGCTATCCGAAGAACTGAACTAGAGCTTCTTCGGCAGATATCTCGCCAGCCAGGCCATGGCAACAAACCCCGTGCCGCCGACCACGAACACAGCCGGCAACGCAAACACCCCCAGAACGAGCGAGAACACGCCCGGCGTCACCAACTGCGCCGTGTGGCGGTAGGTCACGAACACCGATGTCATCTCGGCCCGCTCGTAAGGATGCACGGCGCGCAGGAACGGGATGTTGCCGGCACCGTCGACGATTGCCGCCGCGCAAGCGGACAGCACGATCAAGGTGAGGACGAGCATCGGCCAGTCCTGCACCATCGCGATCATGATGGTGATCACGCCGGCGGCCGCATAGCCGAGGATCAGAATGAAGCGCATGCCGACCTTGCGCCCGAGCGCGCCCCAGCCAACGGAAAAGAACAGCGACGCCGAGCCGACGGACACGACCAGCCCGGCCGTTTCTGCGGAATACCCGGCGCTCGTCAGGTAGATCGGTGCGTAAACAAAAAATAGCACCCACCAGCTCGACCGCCCGGTCGCCAGTATCCAGGCGAGCCGCAAACGGGGCTGCGCAAAGAAGCGGGGCAGATTCTTCATCGGATTTGGCGGTTTTCTCAGCGGCATCGTCACCGCCGGGTTATCGGTTATGCGCAGAAACCAGAAGTAGCCGAGCAGCATGATAATGGAGAGTCCCACGGCCAGCATCGTGAATTCGAGCGAGACCGTCTCCGCTAGCCAGACCCCCAGAAAGGGTCCGAAGGTAAACGGCGCAGCAACCGATAGAAGCCGCCGCGGTTCGAACCTGGTGATTTCCGAACGCGGCACATGATCGAGCACGAACAGATTCATCACGATCTCGAGGAATGCCGTCGCCACCACCTGGCAACCCAGCGCAATCGGGAAAATCATCGGATCGGCAGCAGCGTATCCTATGAGTGCTGCGATCATGAGGACGATGCCGACGGTGAACGCCCACCGCCGACGGATCAAATGAACCACAGTCGGAATAAGTAGCGTCGAAAGCATCCCGAAAACGGATACGAAAAAATAGATGAAGCTCACCGTCTGCGCATCGCCGAGGAGTTTATGCGCCTGCAGCGGCACGAGCGTGATCAACGTTGCCCGCGACCATGCCTCGATCGAAAACAGTATTATGAACGCACCTGCGCGAGGCTGGGCTGCGGCTGAAAGCCACAAAGGCACGACAGTACGGCGCATGATTCCCCCTTGATCGGCAAGAGCCTAACCCCAGAGTCCCGAAGCTGCCATGCTTTATGTGCATGGCACATTCCCCCCACGTTCCTACCTTGCACTTCCGTACAACGGCCCTTGCCGCCGACCCAATGACAGCTACTATTCATGCCGGGAACATCGGGGGATAACATGAACCAGCAACAGTCGGCGCTTACCGAAAAACTCAAAGCCCTTGCTACGTCGACCATCGCCAACGCACTGGATCGCACCGGCTGCTTCGGCTGCACGATGGTCAATCTGAAGCCGGTCGCGCCGGGTATGCGATTCGCCGGGCCTGCCGTCACGGTACGCGAAGAAAGCGGTCCGTTCGGCACCTTCGAATCCAGCGACTTCAGGGTCGGCGCCATGATCGATGCCGCGGATGCGGGCGAGGTGATCGTCGTCGCCGCGGACGGTGTACCCTATTCCACCTGGGGCGGCATGGCGTCTCTGGCGGCCTCGGTGAAGGGCATTGCCGGGATCGCCATCGACGGCGGCGCGCGCGATGCCGACGAAACGGTCGAAGCCGGGTTTTCGGTGTTCTCGCGCCATCTGATACCGACGACAGGGCGCTGCCGCCTGCGCGTTGCCGATATCGGCAGTTCCATCGTCGTCGACGGCGTTACCGTGAATGCCGGTGACTGGATCGTCGCCGACGACACCGGAATCATCAGCATCCCTGCCCATGCCGTCGAAGATGTCATCGCCCTGGCTGAGACCTTCACCCGTGAGGACGCAAAGGCGGCGGACGCGATTCGCGCCGGTCTGACGTTCTCGGAAGCCATGAAAAAGTTCGGAAACATATAATGGCCACACTCGCAGACGAAATTGCCCGGGTGCTCAAAGCACGTGGCGTGACACGCATCTTCGGCATCCCCGGCGGCGGTTCCAGCCTCGATCTCATCGATTCCGCCGACAGGGCCGGCATTCCCTTTACCCTGACCCGCACCGAAGCGGCGGCAAGCGTGATGGCCGCCGTCAGCGGCGAGTTGAGCGGCGCACCGGGTGCCATGCTCGTCGGCGTCGGCCCGGGGGCATCGAGTGCCACCAACGGTGTCGCCTATGCATCCCTGGAACGCTCGCCGATGATACTTTTCGCCGACGGCCCAGCCTCAAGCATGCATCAGTATTTCGATCAGCAGGCCCTGTTCGCGCCGATCACCCGCGGGACCGCGCGGCTGCTGCCGGAAAACGGCGCCGCCGAGCTGGATGGCTTGCTGAAAACCGCCATCACATCCCCCGAGGGGCCCGTCATGGTCGAATTGACGGCCGGCGATGCGGCCACCGAAGCAGGCACATTCGCGGCCCCGAACGACACCGCGCCGCCTTCGCCGGCCGACGCGGACATCTCCGCCGCTGAAACGATGATCGCCGCCAGTGAACGCCCGTTCGTCATCGTCGGGCTTGAGACGCGCCGGCAGGCCAAAACCGTCAATGCCTTCATCCAGCGCCTCGGTGCGGCCTCGATGACCACCTACAAGGCGGGCGGCGTGGTTCCTGCCGATGCCCTCGGTTTCATCGGACCGATCACCGGCGCCGCCGGGGAAATGCCGATCCTGAAACAGGCCGACCTGATCATCGGTGTCGGATTCGATCCCATCGAGTTCATTCCGGGCAAATGGCCGGAAGGTTATCCGCCGTTCCTGCAGATCGGCGAAGGATCGCCTAAAAATCCGCGCGTGCCGTTCGACCGCGAACTGACGGGCCCGCTGGCGGAGGTCTTGCCGGCATTGGGCAGGGGCACCCCCGCCGCAGGCTGGACCGAGGATAAGCTGGCGGAACTGAGGGCGATCAAGGACGCGATCTACGCCCCTGCCCGCGCCGGATTCACAACCTCCGCCGCTGTCGATGTGCTTGTCGACAATCTGGATCATGGGACCCGAGTCTGTGTCGATGCCGGTGCGCACATGTTCGCGACCATCGGCCGCTGGCCGGCGATGCGGCCGTTCGGGATTTTGAAATCGAACGGGCTTTCGTCCATGGGCTATGCTCTGCCCGCCGCCATCGCTTCGGCGCTGGCCGATCCGGCGACCCCGGTCATGGCGGTCAGTGGCGACGGCGGTATTGCCATGTGCATCGGCGAGTTGGCGACGGCCAGGGAACTGGACCTCGACATTACCGTGGTCGTTATGAACGACTGCGCACTGTCGCTGATCGACATCAAGCAGCAGCGCCAGCAGCGCCCGAGCCTCGGCGTCCGGTATCCGGCACAGGATTTCGCCGCCATTGCCCGGGCCTACGGCTGGCAGGCGGCGCGCGCCGACAACCCGGCTGAACTCAAGGCGGCACTCGCGCTCAAGGGACCAAGGCTGATTGACGTGCGCATCGACCCCGCCGGCTACGGCGATGACATGACGCGTTTACGCGGCTGAGCAGGTTACTTCATGGGGGAGAAACTGACGGGCGTCAGAATCTTGTTCCGCTGGTCGATCAGCATGCCGGCCGACTTGCGTTTGTATTCGGTCCATGCCGGATCGGCGTCACGGGCCTTGCGGCGGCGTTCCATGTCGGCGAAATCCTCGTATCCCCACAGGTGCACAACTTCGTTCACCGGACCGACGGCGGTGGTGAAATAGGCAATCAGATTGCCGATATGCTTCATTTGCACGGGCAGCGCCTCGGCTTCGAACAGCGCCAGATATTCCTTATTGCGGCCGTGTTCGATGGTGTAGGTGCGGTGGTCGATAATCATGACGTGTCTCCGGTTCCGGGGGTTCTGGGTTTCTAGAATATGGGGTTGCCACCCCGTCAGCGGACCGTTATAACCCGCCCGCTCCTGCTTGAGGGGCTTTCTTTTTATGAAGCCTGATCAATCTAGGCGATTTTGTTTTTAAACGTAACTGCAACAGACTAGGAGCGAGACATGGCCGCAGAACGGACCCTCTCGATCATTAAACCGGACGCCACCCGCCGCAACCTGACGGGCAAGATCAATGCCCGGTTCGAGGAAAACGGACTTCGCATCGTCGCGCAAAAACGCATTCAGCTTACCCGCGCCCAGGCCGAGGCTTTTTACGGTGTGCACAAGGAACGCTCGTTCTTCGGCGACCTGTGCGACTTCATGACCTCCGGCCCGGTCGTGGTCCAGGTTCTCCAGGGCGAAAACGCCGTGACGAAGAACCGCGAGATCATGGGCGCAACCAACCCGGCCAACGCCGACGAAGGCACGATCCGCAAGGACTTCGCCGAAAACGTCGAGGCCAACTCGGTGCACGGTTCGGATTCGCCCGAAAACGCCGCCATCGAGATTTCGTTCTTCTTCGCGGAAACCGAAATCGTCGGCTGACGCTTTTCGGCACAAATATGAAAAAACCCGGCTCCGGCCGGGTTTTTTTATGCCTCTGGCTGAAAGTTGATCAGCGCCGCCTCAGGAGACTTGGCCCCGGACACCCGGACCGTCTCGCCGGCAATCCTGACCCTGCCCTCGGCGATCCACCTGACGGCCAAGGGATAGATAATGTGCTCCTGGGCGAGAATCCGGGCTGCCAGCGCATCGGCATCGTCCCCGGGATGCACCGGTACCGCCGCCTGCACGATGATCGGTCCGGTATCCATTTCGGGACGCACGTAATGCACCGTGCAGCCGCCGAAGCGAACCCCGGCGGCGATCATCCGGGCATGCACATCCAGCCCCTTGAAGGACGGCAGCAATGACGGGTGAATATTAATCAGCCGGTCGCGCCAGGTTTCGCAGAATTCCTCGCTGAGCAGCCGCATGAACCCGGCCAACACGACCAGTTCGCAGCCCGTCGCCTTGATTTCCTCGGTGACGCGCTGATCGAAACTGACCCGGTCCGGATAATCCTTGTGCGCGATGGTCAGTGTCTTGATGCCGAAGGACGCGGCCTTGTCCAGCGCAGCAGCACCGGCAATGTTCGAAATGACGATGCCGACTTCCGCCGGATAGGACTTGTCGGCGCAGGCTTCGAGGATCGCCTGCATGTTCGAGCCTCGGCCCGAAACCAGGATGGCGATCTTCATCCGCGCCATAACGCGTCCGCGTTTTCGACCAGCACCGGCTCGCGTCCTGGGGCGTCGACCATATGGCCGATGCGCTGGACCGTTTCGCCGGCGTCCTGCAGCGCCTTGGTGATTCCGTCCGCATGTTCGGGCGCCGAGACCACGACCATGCCGATACCCGCGTTGAAGGCGCGGTACATTTCGGCGCTGTCGATGTTGCCGGTTTCCTTGAGCCATGAAAATGCGGGGGGGGCGTCCCAGGTCGTGGCGTCGATGTCGGCGCCCATACCCTCGGGCAGGACCCGCGGCACGTTTTCGACCAGCCCGCCGCCGGTGATATGCGCCAGCGCCTTGACGCCGCCGGCCTTGATCGCCGCCAGGCACGGCTTCACGTACATCCTGGTCGGCGTCAGGAACGATTCGGCGAGGGTTTTGCCGTCCGCGAACGGCGACGGATCGCCCCAGCCGAGACCACTGCGCGATACCACCTTGCGGACCAGCGAAAACCCGTTCGAATGCACGCCGCTGGAACTGAGCCCGAGAATCACGTCACCGGCGGCCACGTCGGGGCGCGGCAGCACCGCATCGCGTTCGACGGCGCCGACGCAGAATCCCGCAAGGTCGTAATGGCCGTCGTCGTACATGCCCGGCATTTCAGCCGTCTCGCCGCCGATCAGCGCGGCGCCGGCCTGTTTGCAACCTTCCGCGATCCCGGAAATGACGCTCTCGGCAACGCCGACGTCGAGCTTGCCGGACGCGAAGTAATCCAGAAAGAACAGCGGTTCGGCGCCCTGCACCACCAGATCGTTGGCGCACATGGCCACCAGATCGATACCGACGGTGTCGTGGACACCGCTTTCGATCGCCAGCATCAGCTTGGTCCCGACGCCGTCGGTGCCGGAAACCAGCACCGGATCCTTGTATCCGGCCTTGGCGACATCGAACAAAGCGCCGAATCCGCCGAGCCCCGAAACCACGCCGGAGCGCATGGTTTTAGCCGCAATCGGTCCGATGCGGCGAACAAGTTCGTTGCCGGCATCGATGTCGACACCCGCGTCCTTGTAGCTGAGAGCGGAAGCGCTGGCGCCCTTCGGCTTGTCGGTCGGCTCGGTAATGGTCTTTCTCCTTGGTATTTGTGTGCTAAATTAAGCGCCGTCCCCTGTGCCAACAAGGCATAACAGTGTGCCAACAAGGCATATCAGTCTGCCAGCAAGGCCCATCAGGGAGAATGAGCAGCAACCCCGTCCGGAAAGAAGAAACTTCATGGCGCTTTCGACACGACCCCGTTTTACCCCGACGCCTCGCCTTCTGGCAGGGCTGTTTATCGCCGCGTGGCTGTGCTGGCCAGCGCAATTTGCGCACGCCGACGTGTTCGAGGTCAAAAACGTCGGTGTCGACGTAAAAGCCGACACCGCCGCCGAGGCGCGCCAGCAGGCCCTGGCCCAGGCCGAACGCCGGGCCTTCTACGTGCTGCTCTCGCGCATGACGCTGAGCGAGGATCAGGAACGCATCCCCGAACTTTCAAATGCGGAAATCGCCCCCTATGTGCGGGATTTTTCCGTGGCCCGGGAAAAGGCCTCGAGCGTGCGCTACATCGCGCGGCTCAATTACCGCTTCAAACCGGACGAGATTCGCGGCCTTTTACGCTCATACAACGTGCCGTTCGCCGAAACGCCGTCCAAGCCTATGGCGGTCCTGCCGGTCTATGAGGTCGGCGCCAGCGCCGTCCTGTGGGACGAACCCAATCCCTGGCGCCAGGCCTGGATGAGCCGCGACATGCCCGAAGGACTGGTGCCGCTGATCGTCCCCATCGGCGATCTGTCGGACATTTCAACCATCGGCGTGAGCGAAGCCATGGCCGGCGATACCAACCGGCTCGGCCTGATCGCCGAGCGCTATGCCGCCGCCGGGACCGTCGTCGCCCACAACAACCAGACGGTCGACAATGCCACCGGCCGGCAAATGATGACGGTAACGCTGCTGCGACCCAGCGATCCGATCCCGGTCGAATACCGCACGGCAAGCTATGTTCAGGACGAGGCCGAGGCGCTGGATGCGATGATGGCGCGCGTCACCGAGGCCACGGCACGGCGGATCGAGAACCTCTGGAAGCGGCGCAACCTGATTTCCCAGACCGGCACCGGCGTGCTCGCCGTCACCGTGCCGATCACCGGCCTTAAGGACTGGCTGACGATCCGCGATCAACTGGCCAAGGTCGGGATTATCCGGCAATCGGAAATCGTTCTGATGTCCCGCGATCAGGTGCGCGTGAACGTGCATTTCGTCGGCGGCGCCGAGCAGTTGATCACCGCGCTCGAGCAGGCAAATCTGTCGATGCTCCAGGAAAGCGGCGAATGGATCATCATGCCGATCGGTGTGTTTCAGCCGCCCAAGACCTGACGCGCGTTCGCGGAACGGCGCATGAACCCGGCAAACGTCATATCGCTGATCCGGCTGCTGTCGGTTCCTCTCTTCGTCTGGCTTATCCTCAGCGACGAGACCGACATCGCTTTCTGGCTGTTTCTGGCCGCAGCCATCAGTGATGCCGTCGACGGCATCATCGCCAAGCACTTCGACATGCAGACCGAACTCGGTGCCTATCTCGATCCGATTGCCGACAAAACGTTGCTCGTGACCGCCTTTATCGTGCTTGGCAGCAAAGGCCTGCTGCCCTTGTGGATCGTCATCCCGGTCGTATCGCGAGACGCCCTGATCGTCGGCGGCGCGCTGGTATTCGAAAAGCTGACCGGCGATCTGAACATGGAACCCCTGTCGATCAGCAAAACGAACACGGTGTTTCAATTGCTGCTGGTTCTTGCCGCGCTGCTGCCCAGCGTATTTGCATCCCCCGTCGAGCCCGTCGTAACGTTGCTCAGCTTCGCCGTCCTGTTGACGACGCTGGTTTCAGGCGCCGCCTATGTGTACATCTGGACCGTGAGGGCGCACGTATTCGAACGGGAATCCGACGCCAAGGCCGAAGGGAACAATCGTGAGCCGTGAGCTACGCTTGATAATCTGGCTGATCGCGCTGCTCAGCGCCGGGTTCGTGCTGCATCTGCTGAGCGACGTGCTGTTGCCGTTCGTGATCGGTATCACCATCGCCTACTTCTTCGATCCGGCGGCCGACCGTCTCGAACGCCTGGGGTTGTCCCGGACCTTTGCGACGACGCTGATTCTGCTCGGCTTCTTCCTCGCTGCGACGGGGATTGTCGTGATGATCTTCCCGGCCCTGCAAAAACAGATCGCCGCCGCCGTGAAACTGGTGCCTGCCATGATCGATCAGCTGCAGGCGCTACTGAACCCGCTGATGGAGCAACTGCGCGCCGATTTCACCGCCGAGACCGTCAACAACCTGAAGGAAGCCGCCGGCAATTACGCGGGCACCGTTTTCAAGTGGTTGTCCGGGCTTATCGCCAAGGTGTGGAGCGGCGGACTGGCGGTGCTCAACCTGCTGTCGCTGATCCTGATCACGCCGCTGGTGGCATTTTACCTGCTCCGCGACTGGGACGACATCGTCGCCAAGGTCGATAGCTGGCTGCCGCGCCAGTCGGCGGACACGATCCGCGAACAGGTCCGCAAGATCGACGAAACCCTGGCCGGCTTCGTGCGCGGTCAGGCCAGCGTCTGTCTGGTGCTTGCGGTGTTTTACGCGATCGGACTCAGCGTGGCCGGACTGAAGGCGGGCCTGCTGATCGGCATCGCCGCCGGTGCGCTGGCCGTGATCCCCTACATCGGTGCCGGGCTGAGCTTCATCGTCGGTGTCGGTCTGGCCATCGCCCAGTTCCAGCAGGACTGGGTGCCGATCCTGATCATCGCCGCGGTATTCATCACCGGGCAGACCCTGGAAAGCTATTTCCTGACCCCGAAACTGGTCGGCGGACGTGTCGGTCTGTCGCCGATCTGGATCATCTTCGCGATGCTGGCCGGCGGCTCGCTGTTCGGCCTGACCGGCGTGCTGATCGCGCTGCCGGTCGCCGCGGTCACGGGTGTTCTGGTCCGCTTCGGCCTTGAGCAATATCTCGAAAGCGAGCTTTTCCACGGCGAGAGCAAGAAATCGTCGGAGGGCAAGTGAGCCCCAAGCAGCTTGCCTTCTACCTTGAGCACCGGCCGGCCCACGGCGAAGACGATTTCCTGGTCGCCGCGCCCAATGCCGAGGCCGTGGCCTGGATCGACCGATTTCCGGACTGGCCGGCACCAGCCCTTGTGCTGAACGGCGAAGCCGGGTCCGGCAAGACGCATCTGGCCCGGGTCTTCATGGCCAAGACGTCGGCGCAGGAACTTTCGCATACATTTCTGAAATCTGATTCCACGCCGGCATTTCCCGACTGCAGCACGCTCGTCGTCGAGGATTGCGACACTCTCATCGGCGATCCGATCGCCGAGGAAGCGTTATTCCATCTGTATAACCAGGCCCGCGAAAGCGGCCGCGCGATGCTGCTGACGGCGCGCACGCCGGCGTCGCGCTGGGGCATTGCCCTGCCCGATCTGGCATCACGTTTGCGCGCCGCACCGTCGGCACAGATTTCCGGTCCGGACGAGGCGCTACTGGCGGCGGTTCTGGTGAAACTGTTTTCCGACCGGCAGATCGGCATCGAGCAGGCGGTGCTGGATTACGTGGTGCCGCGTATCGAACGATCCTTCGAAGCGGCGCGGGCTTTCGTCGCGGCGGCAGACAAGACGGCGCTGGAAAACAAGCGCCGGATCACCGTGCCGCTTGCGCGCGAGGTTCTGAATGCACAGGACGAACTGCCGCTTGCGGATTGATCGGCTGCAGATATTCCAGGAACTGATCGGCTACCCGGTCCCATGAAAACCCGAGCGCCCAGTCGCGGCATCTGCCGGGATCGATGTCGAGCGCGCGTACGGCGGCACTGGCCAGATCCTCATCCAGCACGCCCGGCCCGTCAGGACCGATGACGTCGAGCGGCCCGGTCACCGGAAACGCCGCGACCGGCACGCCGCAGGCCAATGCTTCCAGCATCACCAGCCCGAAGGTATCGGTCAGCGACGGAAACACGAAGGCATCGGCGGCGTTATAGTACCGCGCCAGTTCGACATCGTTTTCAGCGATAAAGAACGGCGTTTCCGGGTAGCGTTTGATCAACTGATCGCGCGCCGGGCCGCTGCCGACGACAGCCTTTGATCCCGGCAGGTCGAGATCGAGAAACGCCGGCAGGTTCTTGTCCACGGTGACACGGCCGATGAACATGAAGATCGGGCGCGGCAGATTAAGGTAATCCTTCGGCCCCGGCTTGAATATCTCTGTGTCGACGCCGTGCGACCACAGGCGCAGGTTGTCGAAACCGCGCCCTTCCAGCTCGCGGTACACGGCGGGCGCCGGAATCATCACCGCGCCTGAGGGGGCATGAAACCGTCTGGCCCCCTTGTACAGCCAGTCCAGCGGCAGCCCTGTTCGGGCTTTGACGTATTCCGGGAACTTGGTGTGAAAGGCCGTCGAAAACGGCCAACCATGCTTGATGCAATATGCCCGGGCCGCACTGCCGATCGGACCTTCGGTGGCAATGTGGACGCAGTCAGGCTGCATCTCGTCCAGCCAGCGCGCGACCTTGCGCGACGGCATCACCGCAAGGCGGATTTCGGAATACGTCGGACACGGGACGGTACGAAACTGGTCGGGCGACATCACCCGCACATCGTGTCCGCGTTCGACCAGACGGTCGCGCACGGTACCGACGACACTAACCACCCCATTCGGCTGCGGATACCAAGCGTCGGTAGCGATCGCGATCAGCACATTTTTGCCTTCACAGTTGATGCAAAACGACTTTCGCGTCCCCACATGCAAGCTCAAGTGACAAGAATATGACGCCGGAAAGGCCAGCTTGACCGGGCTTTCGGGGTCCATAAAGTAGGCGTCGTTGAATTTTTAAATTACGGGAGGATCGTATGGATTTGGGAATCGCCGGCAAGAAAGCCATCGTCTGCGCAGCGTCGAAGGGCCTTGGCAAGGCCTGTGCCATCTCTCTGGCCCGCGAAGGTGTCGATGTGACGATCTGCGCAAGGACCGAGGAAACCCTGAACGCGGCGGCGGATGAAATTCGCGCGCTTGGCGGCGGCAGCGTTCAGGCCATCGCCTGCGACATCACTTCCGATGCAGGCCGCGCCGCGGTGCTGGACGCCTGCCCCGAGCCGGACATTCTGGTCAACAACGCCGGCGGTCCGCCGCCGGGCGATTTCCGCGACTGGGGCCGGGACGACTGGATCAAGGCGGTCGACGCCAACATGCTGACGCCGATCTTCCTGATCAAGGCGACGGTGGACGGCATGATCGATCGCAAATTCGGCCGCATCGTCAACATCACGTCGAGCTCGGTCAAAGCCCCAATCGACATTCTCGGCCTGTCGAACGGCGCCCGCGCCGGTCTGACCGGCTTCGTCGCCGGGCTGGCCCGCAAGACCGTGCGCCACAACGTCACCATCAACGGCCTTTTGCCCGGTGCGTTCTATACCGACCGGCTGAAGTCGACGCTCAAATCCGGCGCCGAAAAGGCCGGGATCACGCTCGAGGAAATGGCCCAGCGCCGGGCCGACAGCATTCCCGCCGGGCGTCTGGGGGATGCCGCCGAGTTCGGTGAATACTGCGCGTATCTGTGTTCCGCCCAGGCCGGTTACATAACCGGCCAGAACTGCCTGATCGACGGCGGCAACTATCCGGGTACGCTTTAAACCGTCATTCGCAGGGGAAAGCGCGTTTCAACTCCAGCGCGACAAGGACCGCCATCGGCTGTTTGATGCGGTCCTTGAGCGTGCCCTTGGCACTGAGCTGGTTGATCGCTTCCTGAATGAACGCATCGAGAAACCGGGGCGACATCGGCAGGCTGTCAGGCATGCAGAAATGCAGCTTGGTGCCGGCCGCCGATGCCGGCGCCTGAACCGCCTGGATTCCGTCCATCAGGCCGATGATGTAATACCGCCAGCGGGCTTCCGCGCCCTTGTTGCCGGCCATGGCCTCGGCACGGAGCGCCATGTAATCGGCGACCGTGATATTGGCCTGCGCCGGCGCGGTAACACCGAGCAGCAAAAAGACGAAAATCAACACGCCGAACCAGCGTTTCAAGGCACGTGCTCCCTTATTCGATAATCTGACGGATTAGAACATGCCGGTGGCACATATTGCCAGACGTCACCACCATCCTTGTCATAGAGAAAAGTCTAAAAAAACTGTCATAATTCCGCTAAGTGACATTAAGCGACGGGGACTGGTATCATTGCCCCAGGAAAAAGCTGAACTGGTGCCCGTAATGGACGAAACATCGCCAACCGCCGCCGATAAGGACGATGCGCCGCGCGACAGGTCTTCGCACACGAAGAGCGTATCCGCCGGCCTGGCGCCCGGCGAACCGCACCTGTTGAACCGCGAACTGTCCTGGCTGTCGTTCAACACCCGGGTTCTCGAGGAAGCGGAGAACGCCGCCGACCCGCTACTTGAACGGCTGCGCTTCCTATCCATTTCCGCCGCCAACCTGGACGAGTTCTTCATGGTTCGCGTGGCCGGCATCCGCGGCCAGATCCGCGCCGGTGTCACCCAGGCCAGCGACGACGGCCTGACGCCGTCTCAGCAGATCGAGGCGATCCAGCAGCAAGCGCAGACGCTGATGCACCAGCAGCATGAAATCTGGGACCGCCTGCGCAAGGAACTGCGTACCAAGGAAATTTACGTTCTGGGCCGCGACGAGGTTTCCAAGGATGACCTGGTCTGGCTCGAACAGCAGTTCATGGAACACGTGTTCCCGGTTCTGACCCCGCTGGCCGTCGATCCGGCGCATCCCTTCCCGTTCATTCCGAATTTCGGCTTCTCGCTGGTGATGCTGCTAGAACACCGGGACTTCGACGAGCATCTCCGCGCCCTGCTGCCGATCCCGTCGCAGCTCGAACGTTACGTGCGCCTGCCGGGACCGGTGATCCGTTTCCTGGCGCTCGAGGACTGGGTTCTTTTGTTCATCGACAAGCTGTTCCCCGATTTCGCACTGATCGAAAACGGCTCATTCCGTGTCATCCGCGACAGTGAAATGGAAATCGACGAAGAAGCCGAAGACCTGGTCCGGACCTTCGAAAGTGCCTTGAAACGGCGCCGCCGCGGTTCCGTGATCCGCCTCACGTTCAACGCCGACATGCCGCAGCAGTTGCAGGACCTGATCATCGGCGAAATGGGGGCGGAATCCGGCGTGGCGATGGCCATGCGCGGGCCGCTCGGTCTTGCCGACACCAAGCAGCTGATCCTGAGCGAGCGGCCGGACCTGCTGTTCACACCGTTCAACGCCCGCTTTCCCGAGCGCATCCGCGACTTCGGCGGCGACGTGTTCGCGGCGATCTCCAAGAAGGACATCATCGTTCACCATCCTTATGAAAGCTTCGATGTCGTCGTGCAGTTCGTCCGCCAGGCGGCGCGCGATCCCGACGTGGTGGCGATCAAGCAGACGCTCTACAGAACCTCGAACGACTCGCCGATCGTCGCCGCACTGATCGAAGCCGCGGAGGCCGGTAAATCCGTCACCGCCATGGTCGAATTGAAAGCGCGCTTCGACGAGGAAGCCAACATCCGCTGGGCGCGCGACCTCGAACGCGCCGGCGCGCAGGTCGTCTATGGATTCGTCGACAAAAAAATCCATGCCAAGGTCAACCTGATCGTGCGCCGCGAAGGCATGACGCTGAAATCCTACGTTCACTTCGGCACCGGCAACTACCACCCGATCACGGCAAAGATCTATACCGACCTGTCGTTCTTTACCTGCGATCCAGCGTTGTGCCGCGATGCCGCGCGGCTTTTGAACTACATGACCGGTTACGCCCAGCCGGCGCAGATGGAAAAGCTCTCGTTCTCGCCGCTGACCCTACGCCAGACCCTGGATCGGTTGACCGACATCGAGATCGCGAACGCAAAGGCCGGCAAGCCTGCCGGAATCTGGATGAAGATGAACTCGCTGGTCGATCCGGAACTGATCGAAAAATTCTACGAAGCCTCGCAGGCAGGTGTGCAACTCGATTTCGTGATTCGCGGTATTTGCTGCCTGCGTCCGGGAATCAAGGGGCTGAGCGAGAACATCCGCGTCAAAAGCATCGTCGGGCGTTTTCTGGAACATTCGCGAATCTACTGCTTCGCCAACGGCCAGAAACTGCCGTCGTCCGCCGCCAAGGTCTTCATCGCCTCCGCCGACCTGATGCCCAGAAACCTGAACCGGAGGGTTGAAACCCTTGTTCCCATTGAGAATCCGACCGTACACAAGCAGGTTCTCGAGGAAATCATGGTCGCCAACATGCGCGATCAGGCTCAAAGCTGGATCATGCAGGTTGATGGGTCGTTTCAGCGGGTGGCGAAAGGCGAAGGTCTTTCCGCTCAGGAATATTTCATGACCAACCCGAGCTTGTCCGGGCGTGGGTCTGCGCTTAATGTCGGCCAGGAAACGCCAAAACCCGACGACATTACCCAGACCTGACCTTCGCAAAAAAATCCTGCAAATATTGACGGCCATGTCTCAGGACTTAGGATCGGCTTTGTGACTGAGAAAGCTATTCGACTGCACCCTGATTGGTCGACCATTAAGGGCCGTATCGGTATCGTCGACATCGGTTCGAACACCGTTCGGCTGGTGGTTTACGATGTGCCGGACCGTATGCCGGTCCCCATGTTCAACGAAAAGGCCGAATGCCGTCTCGTCGAAGGCATGTCGAAGACCGGAAAGCTGTCGCCGGTCGGCGTCAAGAAAGCACTGAATTCATTGCGCCGGTTCGTCCGGCTGTCCGTGGCCATGGGGGTCGAAAAACTCGACCTCGTCGCCACCGCCGCCGTCAGGGATGCATCCGACGGCCCCGATTTCGTCGACAAGATCGAAACCGAATTCGGCGTCACGGTTGCCGTTCTTACCGGATCGGAGGAAGCGGAACTGTCCGCGCTCGGCCTGATCGTCGGCGTACCGGAAGCCGACGGTATTCTCGGCGATCTCGGCGGCGGCTCGCTGGATCTGGTGCACCTCGAAATGGGCACGTGCAAGACCTACGGCACCATGCCGCTGGGCCATCTGCGCTTGCAGGAAATGGCCAAGGACAACATCACCCAGGCCCGCGCCATCATCAAACAGCACTTTTCCGAAACTGAATGGCTGAAGCTGGCCAAGGGCAAGAGCCTTTATCTGACCGGCGGCATCATGCGCGCGATTGCCCGCGTCTTCATCGAACAGACCAACTATCCGCTGCACGTCGTCGACAACTACACGATCCGCGCCGACGATGCACTTGGGCTGTCGCGGCTGATGGCGGGGCTGAGCGCCGGGACGCTCCGGAAGATATCCTCGCTGTCGCCGTCCCGGGTCAAAAGCGTGCCGTTCGCGACCGAGGTGCTCGGCAACCTGATCGAGATCACGAAGCCGAAGCACATCGTATTTTCGGGATTCGGTATGCGCGAGGGCCAGATGCTGCAACACCTGCCGGAAAACATGCGCCACCAGGATCCATTGATTGCCGGCGCGGAAACCCTGGCCGAGCGCACCGGCCGGTTTTCCCTGAAAGGCAGCGAAATCGCCGACTGGGTCAGCCCGCTGTTCCCAGATACCGGGGCGGAGGACCGCAGGCGCATCCTTGCCGCGTGCCTTCTGTCGGATATCGGCTGGAACGATCATCCGGATTACCGTGCCGAGCACTCCTTTTTCCGCGCGCTCCGCCTGCCTTATGCCGGACTATCGCACGCCGACAGGGTGTTCATCGCCGCCACGGTGTTCGTCCGCTACAACGGCAATTCGGAAGCCGCCGTGGTCAACGATGTGCGCAGCCTGCTCGACCCGGAACAACTCAACAAGGTGGACGGCATCGGCCGTGCGATCCGGCTCGCGCATACGCTGTCGGGATCGGCGCCGGGACTGCTCTCGCAAACCAGCCTGGAGCGCAAGGACAACAAGCTGATCCTGCATCTGCCTGGCAACAGCAGGGTATTTCAGTCGGAAACCGTCGACCGCCGGTTCCGGGGGCTGTGCAAGAGCCTGAACATCAACGGCACGATTTCGCGCCGTTAGTCGGAGGCTTCGGAGAGGATTTTCTTTTCGACGATGGCGACACGCTCGCCGTCGAGTTCGAGACAGATTTCGCCCCGCCTGAGCCGCAAGGCGTCGTCACCGAAGACGCTGCGCCGCCAGCCCTTGATCGCCGGGACGTCCGCCTTGTCGCCGAAGACCGCGATCAGTTCGATGTCGGCGGCGCTGGCCACCAGCTTCGTGGCGACATCGGCATCCGCGCATTTCATTTTCAAAAGCACCTTCAGCAGATCGGCGGCGGCGGCCGTCCACGGTAGCAGGTCCGGCTTGGCGGGCGGCGTCGGCCATTCGGATTTCGGCGCATCCATGCCCTTTTGAATGGCTTTCAGAAGCGCATCGCCCGAGGATCCTTCGGCAAGCCGTCGGCCAAGGCCACGTGTCTTCGCAAGATCGTCGACGGTTTTCGGCATGCGGTGAGAAATCTCCAGCAACGCCTCGTCACGCAGAACGCGGTTCCTGGGCAGGTTGCGCCCCTGCGCTTCGCGTTCGCGCCAGGCGGCGACGGCCTGCAGCACGGAAAGCTGCTTGCCCCGCGCGCCCCGTGTCTTGATGCGCTTGTACGCCTCGTCCGGATCGACCAGGTAGGTCTTCGGATCCTCGAGGATTTCCATCTCCGCCTTGACCCAGGACTGGCGGCCGGAAAGTTCCAGCTTGCCGGCAAGAATCTCGTAGGCCGGGCGCAGGTGCGTCACGTCGGCCAGCGCGTATTTGATCTGTTTGTCGCTGAGCGGGCGCAGCTTCCAGTCGGTGAAGCGCGAGCCCTTGTCGATCTTGCCGTTGGTCAGCCGGGTGATCAGGTTCTCGTAGCCGACGGAATCGCCGAACCCGCAAACCATGGCCGCGACCTGGGTATCGAAGATCGGCTTCGGCAGTTCACCGGCGAGATGCAGGAATATTTCCAGATCCTGCCTGGCGGCATGGAATACCTTCAGCACTTTCGTGTTGGCCATCAGTTCGAACAGCGGCTTCAGGTCAATGCCCGGAGCCAGCGTGTCGATGGCCTTGGCCTGCTCGGTGCCGCCGACCTGCACCAGGCACAGTTCGGGCCAGAACGTGCTTTCGCGTATGAATTCCGTATCGACGGTCACATAGGACTCGTCGACGAGGGATTCACAAAATGCCCGGAGGGTCTCCGTATCGGTGATGACTTCTGACATGGGACGAGACGTTACACGACAGGAAGCGGTCTCGAAACCGCTTTTCAGCCTTCCATGAACGGATTGTTCCTGAAGGCGCCCAATTCTTCGCCCGCGGCGCGGATCGCGGCGAGCTTCGGCCAGGCCTGTAGATCGGAAAATTCGGTGATCTTGGCCGAAAGGTGGGTCAGGGCCGACGTCGCCGAGAAATCGGCCTGCGTCAGGGTGTCGCCCGTGATCCACGGCGCCGAGGCTTCGCGCTCCAGAAAATCCAGACTGTCGCGTATTGAGCGGCGATAGGTCTCGACAAACTCCTCGCTTTGCAGATGTGCCGGGCGGCGTACGGTTTCGATGCGCAACTGCACCGCGCGTTCTGAGAGGCCCATGGCGATGGTCGCCAAGCGCAGAACCTGGCGGCGTGCCGCACCGGTTTTCGGCGTCAGGCAGCGGGCCGGGTCAGCCAGTTCGTCCAAGTAGTCGAGGATCACGGCACTATCGACCAAAGTCTCGCCTTCTTCGATGATCAGCGCCGGGACCTTGCCCAGCGGATTGAGGCGCATGACCTCGTCCCGGTCGCCGAAAACCGACAGCACGTGACGGTCGAACGGCAGCTCGTAATGGCTGAGCGTCGCCGCGACACGCCGCACGAACGGCGAATCGAGTTGTCCAACCAGGATCATCATAGGGCCTGCCACTCCAAGAACTTCATAACGCAACAGCTTAGCGCGCAAATATCAGACCGCTCAATCCTCCGCTGAGCAAGTGTTTCCGCGATTCTTTCCGAAGGCCGCCCTGCCCCGGCCGCCACCCCGCTTTGGCGCGGTGCATGGCATGATATGATGTGCACCACCATGCGCCATGACCGAAACCGACGAGCATTCACGCTGATCCGCCCCCGCAAGCTGCCGGCCATCGCCGCGTCGGCATTGCTGGTGCTGCCCTTGGCGGGGTTGCTGGCGCTCCGGCGTGACGCCGCGATCTGGATGGGCGAGCCGGCCTGGATCATCGCCGCGACGGTGCTCGCCGCCGGGTTTGCGCTGGCCGCGATCCGTCTGTTCAATCCCGAACCGCTGATGCGGATTTCGCCCGACGGCATCGAGTTGCCGAAACTTCTGGCCTCGAGCATCCGCTGGCCCGACATCGCGAAGATTCAGGCAACCACACGGCGCGGCACGACCGGCGACATTCACGACCGGCTGCTGATCCATTTCAAGAACCCGCAGATCGTCGAATGGCAGTCATCGAAACTGCGCCGTCTGTTCGGCGACACCCCGCAGGCGGCGATCGCCGTCGATATCGGCATGATCTGGCCGCACCGCGCCGATGATGTAAAAACCACCATTCACGATGCCGCACGAATGTATGCCGAACAGCCGATGCTGGCCTCGGAAACCGTCGCGCCGCGCCGCCTGCATCCGAAGCTGACCAAAGCCGCCGTTATTGCCTTCGCGGCACTGGTGCCGATCGGCCTCCTGCTTGCCGATCTGGGCATGCCGCGGCAGTTCTCGCAGGGCCTTGCGTACTATAGAAGCGGCGATGTCGGCGCTGCACTGCCGTATCTCGAGAACGATGCCCGCGCCGGCGACAGCGAGTCCGCTTATGCGCTCGCCAGCCTGTATCTGAACGGCGACGGCGTGACGCGCAATCCCGCCATGGCCGCTGGCTGGTTCCGCCGTGCCGCCGATGCCGGACATGCCGAAGCCGCCTATAACCTCGGCAATGCCTATCGGCTTGGGCTCGGCACACCGAAGGACATGGAGCAGGCGCTGGACTGGTATCGGCGCGCCGCCAACAGGGGATCGTTGATCGCCGCCTTCACGCTCGGAAAGATCTACCGGCTCGGCGACGGTGTCCGGCGCGATTACCGACAGGCGATCGCATGGCTCACTCTCGCCGCCGATGGCGGATATCCGCCGGCCGAGCATGATCTCGGGCAGTTATACCAGGAAGGCATCGCCGTGCCCCGTGACCTGGCGACGGCGGAGGCCTGGTACAGCCGGGCCGCTGCGCGGGGGCACGCACCGGCCATGTACGATCTGGCCCGGCTTTTACTGGATGGCGACAGCAAGCAGCGCAGCGTCGGTCTGGCATCGCTGGGCGCGGCTGCCGACAGGGGCTATGCCCCGGCTCAAAGACGCCTGGCGGCAATCAGTTTCAACGGACAGGGCCTGCCGCGCGACCCGGTGGCCGCCTACATGTGGATATCGCTGGCGGAACGCTCATGGCCCGCGGCCAGCCGGGCTGATCTGGTTCGCGAGAAAGCCCGGATCACGGCGACACTGAATGAGGACGATCTGGCCCTGGCGAAATCTCAGATACGTGCCTGGCGCCCCGTGAAAGGAAACTAGGCGGCGGCAACGGTTCTCGACGCGGGAAAACGCATAATGGCGACAGTTCCCTTGCCGGGTTCGCTTTCCAGCGTCACATCGCCGTCATGCAGACGCATCAGCTCCCGCGACACGATCAGCCCGAGACCGCTGCCGTGTGAGCGGTTTTCGATGATTTGCTTGCCGACCTGCACGAACGGCTGGAATAGCAGCTTCATGTCGGCCGCGGAAATCCCCACGCCCTGATCCTCGACCTGAATGACAATATGCGCACCGTCCATCCGGGCACGGATGACAATGTCCTTTCCGTCCGAGAACTTCACCGCATTGGATACCAGATTAAGCAGCACCTGCTGGACGCGTAATTTATCGGCGCGCAGTTTCGGGATGTTCCCCTCGATCACGCGTTCGATAGACAGCTTATGCGGCCCGTGTACGTCCGGGTTCGGCACACGGGTTGTGAATGCGGGAAGGTTCCTGATGACTTCGGCGACATCGAATTCAGTCTCGCTCAGCGACATCTCACCCGCTTCGATCCGCGACACATCGAGGATATCCTCGATGATCGCCGACAAATGGATGCCGCACTGATGGATATCCTCGGCGTAGCTTTTGTATACGCTGGGTATCGGCCCCAGCGATTCGCTGGCCATCAGGCTCGAGAACCCGACAATCGGATTAAGCGGCGTTCTGAGTTCATGGCTCATCTTGGCGAGGAAGCGCGATTTTTCCGCGTTTGCCTGCGACGCCGTGCGCCACCAGGCAAAGAAAACCAGCAACGCCGTCACAACCAGCAACAGGGAAATCAGCGAGATTTTCGGTAATAGTTCGGTATAAAGTTGATCGCCGGGCTTGGCGGGCGACCAACTGATATAGGCAATGATATTGCCGCCATTATCCTTGAGCGGAATGCAGGCCGAAGCCCCCTCCGGGGCGACGGATGTGACACGCAGATCGCGCAGCAGGAACTGCCGCGACATTTCATTGATCAGATCGTCGTTAAGCTTCCTGTAGAGCAAAAGCACAGGTCTTGCGTGCCTCTCAAGGCTCTTGCCCGCCGGGTGTTCCTCCGTAATCGCCGCCCCGGCAACCAGATACAGTGCGTTGTCGTGGCGCACGTAGGAAGTCATGGGGATGCTGCTTTCCATGCTCGTCGCCTGGATTTGTTTCAGGAACGCTTCGCCATCCTTGCCCAGAAACCGGCGGGCATCGTCGATCACGTTTTCATTTCTCGGGGAATAGAAAAAGGTTTCGAGTTCCGGTGTAACGGCAAACGAGCCTGAGATATCGAACGTATCCTGCATATAGGTGCCGATGTTGTCTTCGGCCCAGGCGCTATCCTTTGTTTCATTCGCGAAATGGACGGTGTCGTCCCACCAGGCGTAATCCTTGGTCCAGTTACGTACATCCCGCTCCATCAACGAAAATGCCGTCTCGACGATATGCTGGGATTCCCGGAAAGCGACTTCATTCTCGCGGGTTGCCGACACGTTCAGGAAATACGCGACGGCCCCGATCGAGACAGTCAGAAAGAACATCGACAGCAGCGCAGCCATTACCGGGAACGGCGCCGCATACATCATCTTGAAACGTGAATTATGATGGTCGGTCAAAGGCATCCGTAAAATTCAATTTATGAGGACAAAATCAGCTTAGTCCGTGATAGCGTACATTCAACGTCTTGAATGTGTTTCAGCGCACTTCATCGGCGTATTTCTCAATAAACACAGCCGAACAAGCAGGAAAAGTTGCGTATACTACCTAGATGCACTCTTTCATATTTATCAAACAGTTACGGTTACCAGGTCTTTTATATGCAGCGTTCGGCGCAGGGATCGCCGATGCGCTATCGTGGCTTTGGCGGATGAAGACAACCGCAGCGCCTTAAATCGGCGACGATGCCGAGGAAAGCCCCTTTTGAAGACAACTGGCGCATGCTAAGACCCGCGCCATGCTGAGCATACAGGACATCACCTACCGGATTGCCGGACGCACCCTTCTTGAAGCGGCGACCCTCAGCGTCGAACGCGGCCAGAAGCTGGGCCTTGTCGGCCGCAACGGGACCGGCAAAACCACCCTGTTCCGCCTCATCACCGGCGACGTGCATCCCGACGGCGGGTTGATACAGATGCAAAAGGGCATCCGCCTCGGCGAGGTCGCCCAGGAAGCCCCGGCCGGCGCCGGAAGCCTGATCGACACCGTGCTGGCCGCCGACACCGAGCGTTCGAAACTGCTCGCCGAAGCCGAACGCGCCAGCGATCCGATGCGGATCGCCGATATCCATAACCGGCTCGTGGACATCGATGCCGACCGCGCGCCCGCACGGGCGGCACGCATTCTGGCAGGCCTCGGCTTTAACGAAGAAGCCCAGCAGCGCCCCTGTTCCGACTATTCCGGGGGCTGGCGGATGCGGGTTGCCCTGGCCGCCGCCCTGTTCGCGCGTCCCGACTTCCTGTTGCTCGACGAACCGACCAACCACCTCGATCTCGAAGCGGCACTGTGGCTCGAGCAATACCTGAAGGCCTGGAACGGCACCTTGCTCGTAATCTCTCACGACCGGCGCTTCCTGAATGAAATCGTCGACGGCATCGTGCACCTGGCGGAGCTGAAGCTGACCCGATATGCCGGCAACTACGACCGCTTCGAAAGAACCCGCCGCGAACGGCTGATGCACGAATCCAAGCAGCGCGAGAAGCAGGAAGCCGAGCGTGCGCGGATTCAAAGCTTCGTCGACAAGTTCCGCGCCAAGGCGACCAAGGCCCGCCAGGCACAGAGCCGCCTCAAGATGCTGGCAAGGATGGAACCCATCGCTGCGGCCATGGAAGACAAATCCATCGCCTTTTCATTTCCGGAAACCGATCCGCTGCCGCCGCCGCTGATCGCCATACAGGACGTCGACGTCGGTTACGAGGCGAACAAACCCGTGCTGCGCCACCTCGACCTCAGGATCGATCCAGACGACCGCATCGCCCTGATCGGCGCCAACGGTAACGGCAAGTCGACGCTGGTCAAACTGCTGAGCAACCGGCTGAAGTCGCAATCCGGCTCCATCGTCAAGGCGCCGAAGCTGGAGATCGGCTACTTCGCCCAGCACCAGGCGGACGAGTTGCATCTTGACGAGACGCCCTACGATCACGTTGCCCGCGCGCTCGGCGACAAGAAGGAAAGCCAGGTGCGCGGTCACCTCGGCCGCTTCGGTTTCTCGTCGGATAAAGCCGACACCCGCGTCGAGAACCTGTCCGGTGGCGAGAAGGCACGGCTGCTATTCTCGCTGATGAGCTGCGGCAAGCCGAATATCCTTCTGCTCGACGAGCCGACCAATCATCTTGACGTCGACGCCCGCGAAGCTCTGGTACAGGCGCTCAATGCCTTCGAGGGTGCGGTTATCCTGGTCAGCCACGATGCGCACCTGATCGAACTTGTCGCCGACAGGCTTTGGCTGGTGGCCGACGGCGCATGCAAGCCATATGACGGCACGCTTGACGATTACGCCGCCGATCTGCAGTCGGAACGTCGCGCGCGGCGCCAGACCAACAAGGAAGCCGCCGACGGCGAACACAGCCGCGACAATCGCAAACAGGCACGCAAGGAGCGCGCCGAACAGCGTCAGGCGACGGCCGAGTTGCGCAAGACGATCAAGAATGCGGAATCGCAGATTGCCAAGCTGGAGCAACAGAAATCCACGCTCGAAGCACGGCTCGCCGATCCTCAGGTCTACAACGGTTCGACCCGCGATTTGATGGACCTGCAGCTCAAGCACGCCAAGCTCAAGGAAACCATCGCCGAAGCCGAGGCAGCCTGGCTCGAGGCACAGGAAGCGCTCGAGGGCGCTCAGTGATTGGCGATGCAGCACCCTCTCACGGATTATCTGGGCCAGACGTTCGACCCGGCGCCCGATGCGCGTATCCTGTCGCTGGTGCCGAGCCTGACGGAACTGCTGTTCGATCTTGATGTCGAAAACAATCTCGTCGGACGGACACATTACTGCATCCATCCGAAAGAGCGCATCGAGGCCATTCCATCCGTCGGCGGCACCAAGAAAATCAATTTCGACAAGGTCCGCGCGCAGGCACCGACCCATGCCCTGCTCAATGTCGACGAGAACCCGAAGGACATGGCAGACGCGCTCCGCGACATCGGCGTGCAGGTCGTCGTCACCCATCCGATGCACCCGGACAACAATGTCGACCTGTACCGGCTGATCGGCGGCGTCTTTGGTGCCGGGGCGAAATCGGAAACGCTTTGCGAAGCCTACAAGGCGGCGCGCCGGAAGCTGGGGCGTCCGGAAGACCATCCGTTGCGCCGCGTGCTTTACCTGATCTGGAAAGATCCGTGGATGGCGATCGACGGCGAGACCTATATCGCCAACATGCTGGGGCTGGTGAACTGGCAGGTCGTTGCGCCGGCGGCGGGAACGGAAAGATCCGGCGATGCCGCACGCTATCCGGTTGTCGATCTCAGCGACTCGTCGTTGCGCGATGTCGACATGGTGCTGTTCTCGACCGAGCCCTACAGCTTCAAGAAAGCGGATATTGCCGCGTTTCGAGACGCCTTTCCGGCGCATGCACAAAAAGCACATCTGATCGACGGCGAGATGACGTCATGGTACGGGTCCCGCGCCGTGCAGGGGCTCGGCTATCTCGAGACGTTCGCCGAAGAGATCGCGCCATGAGCCCGGCTTTCCGTCTCTCGTTCCATTACGCCGGCATGTTTATCGTTATCGGCATCATGATGCCGTTCTGGCCGGTGTGGCTTTCGGCCAAGGGGCTGAGTGCATCCGAAATCGGCATGGTGCTGGCTGCGGGGAGCGTCGTCCGGGTCTTCCTGAGCCCGCTGATCGCCCGCTTCTGCGACCGTCTCGGCGAGCGCAAGCGGCCGATTGTCGCATTGTCCTTGATCGCCCTGCTGTTGTTCCTGCCGTTCGCCCTTCTCGACGACTTTATCCCGATCCTGATGCTGCAGGCGTGCTTCGCCGGTATCCTCGGCCCGCTGATGCCGCTCAGCGACAGCCTGTCGATGATCGGCGTGCGCAAATCCGGCATAGATTACGGCCGTGTGCGGCTTTGGGGGTCGCTCAGTTTCATCGTCGGCGCGTCCGGCGTCGGGTTCTTTCTCAAGGGCGCACCGGCGGACATGATCTGGACCAGCATTGCCGTTGCCATCGGCATCGCCGTGCTGTGCAGCCTTGTACTGCCCGATTTCCGGTCCGCCGCCGCGAGCAGGGAAACGGCGCCGCTGACCCGCGTACTGAGCGATAGGACGTTCCTGATTTTCGTCTTCGCGACCGCCTGCATCCAGGGCTCGCACGCGCTTTATTACGGTTTCGGCACCCTGAACTGGCTACGCATGGGACTGGGCGAAGGCGTCATCGGATTGTTGTGGGCCGAAGGTGTGATTGCCGAAGTGATCCTGTTCGTGTTTGCAGCGAACGCCATTCGTCGCATCGGCCCGGCGCGCCTGATCGCGCTCGGCGGGCTTGCATGCCTGATCCGCTGGTCGCTGACCACTTATGCCGACGACCTGCCGATGATTGTCCTGCTGCAGTTACTGCACGCCTTCACCTTTGGCGCGGCACATCTGGGGGCGATCCATTTCATCGCCGACCGCATGCCCGAAGATGTCTCGGCAACGGCGCAGACCGTCTATGCGATTGTCGTTTCCGGTCTCGGCATCGGACTGACCAGTTATCTGTCGGGCCATCTGTACGCTGCCTACAAGGGCGATGCCTATCTTGCCATGGCGGCCCTGGGCGGCATCGGCATGGTGCTGGCATGGAGCATCCGACGCCGACGCTGAACGGCTTACGAAACGACCCCGGCGGCCCGCAGCGCAGCGATCTCATCATCCGAAAAGCCGCCAGTCTCCAGCACCGCATCCGTATGTTCACCCAACTTCGGCGCGCGGGCACGGAATGCGCCAGGTGTTACCGACAGATACGGGTGGATGTTGTGCATCGGTGCGCGGCCCAGATCCTCGTCCGGCAGTTCGACCAGCACACCGCGTTCATTGACGTGCGGATCGGCGATGATGTCGGCGGCGTTATAGATCGGCGCCGCAGTGACGCCGGCGTCGTCGAAAATGCGCAACACTTCGGCCATGTCCCGTTCGGCGACCCAGGCGGCGACGATGTCGTTCACCTCGTCGCGGCGGGCGACTCGGTCGGCGTTGGTCCTGTAGCGCGGATCGTCGATCATGTCGGCACGGCCGATGGTGCGGAACACCCGCTCCGCCATCTGCTGGATCGACGCCGACAGCGAGACGTAACCGCCGTCCCGCGTCGTATAGACATCGCGCGGCGCCGATGTGTTGGAACGGTTGCCGACCCGCTCGGCGACCTTGCCGGTGACAGCGTAGTCCATCGCCGACGGCCCCAGCGTCGAGAGGATCGGCTCCAGCAAAGACATGTCGATGACCTGTCCCCTGCCGCCTTTCAACTCGACTTCGCGGAGCGCCACCATCGTCGCATAGGCGCCCTGCAGCCCGGCGATCATGTCGGCCATGGCGATCGGCGGCAGCAACGGCGGACGGTCCGGAAAGCCGTTGCGGTAGGCGAAACCCGACATTCCCTCGACCAGCGAACCGAATCCCGGCCGTTCGCGGTAAGGCCCGGTCTGCCCAAAGCCGGATATGCGGACGACGATCAGCTTCGGGTTGCGCGCATGCAGGACGTCCGGGCCGAGACCCATTTCCTCCAATCTGCCGGGACGGAAATTCTCGACCAGCACCTGCGCCGTTTCGCACAGCTTCAGGATGACTTCTGCGGCGCCCTCTTTGCGGAAATCCATCGCCAGGCTTTTCTTGTTGCGGCAATAGGCCTTCCAGAAGGTATCGACGCCGCCCTGCGTCCAGGCGCGAAGTGGGTCGCCCTTGCCGGCCGGTTCGATCTTGATGACCTCGCACCCGAAATCCGCCAGCTGGTGCGTCAGCATGTTGCCGGACACGAGCCGGCACAGATCAAGCACCCGCACACCGTCCAGCGGCGGCGTCTGGTCCGGATTGAACTCCCGCTTTTGCATGGATCAGATGGTGGCGACCGGCGTTGCCGGCGAACCGACCGCACCCGGCAGCCGCAACGGCGGCGCGGTCAGCAGAAACCGCGAGCGGCCGCGTTCCCTGAGTGCCTTCGCCAGCGCCGACAGATACCAGATTTCGCCAAGGTGCACGCCGAGCCGGAACAGGCAGTGGCGATGCAGCGGCAGACGCGAACAGCCGCCCTGGGTTTCGCCGTAGCCATGTGAATCCTCGACCGCCATGTTGTCGGAAATCAGCGCCACGACGCCGCTGTCGGTGATCCACTGCAGCAGTTTTTCGTCATAGCCGTCGAGCACGGCGCCGCTGGCGTGCAGCTTTTCGGCGTCGGGCTTGCCGCCCATTTCCATGATCATGTCGTCCCAACCGGTATGGAACAGGAAGAAATCTCCTTCCTCGACGACGATGTTGTCGGCTTCGAACATGCGCATCAGCTCGTCATAACCGACCACCACCCGCTCGCGTCCATGGTGCGCGGTGATATCCAGCATCACGCCCCGGCCCTGCATGCAGGCTTCGGCCATGCCGGCCACGGACAGCGAACGCGCGCCCATGCCGTCGGGATGATCCGGGCCGAGCACTTCGACATCGGCGCGGAAACCGTTGTAGTAGACCCGTTCCGGTTCGCCGTCGCCGTCGGCGTCGAACATGGCGCCGACATGCGCAAAACTGTCCCACTGGGTCGAATACTGGTTCCAGATCGTCGTGCATTCATCGGACGACACATCCATGTTGCCGTCCTGCCATTTGCGCCATTCCATGTTGTAATAGAACGCATCGCCGCCCGGCGGATGAAACACGGGACCGAACTTCGGTGGAAATCGCTTCGGGTTGACGCCATTGCCGCCCGGCATGTCGAGCGGCATCGACAGACAGAAGGCCAGCCCCTCGGTGACTTCGGCGACCCCCGCCTTGACCCGTTCCGGTGTCAGCAGATTCTTGCGGCCCCATTCATCGTCATCGCCCCAGTCGCCCCAGGTCGATCCTTCGGGCCGATTCACCCAGCGTTTCGTCATGTCTTTCTCCCACCCCTGATATTGATTTTGCTTACGCTTTCTTTTCCCAGCCGCGTTCGCCCTGCTGCCAGTAGGTCAACTCGTGCCCGGCGTCCTTCAGCGTTTTCCATCGTGACCGCGCCTCGGCGACGGCATCGTCATCGTGGCCGTCGAACAGATCGAAGCAGCGTTCAAAATCGCCGACACGGTCCGAGCGCCCGCCGTCGGCGAGGAACAAAAACTCGGCGTTGTTCGGATTGGCGTCGGTGACATCGAGCCACACCGGCTGCATTTCCGGATCGCCGTCACGGCTCGAGCCGTGTGGCATCCATGACGCGGAATCGAAGGTCCACAGGTGATCGTCGTAGAAACGCACGCGCTCTTCGGAACCCAGCACGACGAGCGCGCGCTTCCCGGCCTCCATGGTCTTCTGCAGCAATTGCGGCAGCACCCGATCCAGCCCCGAACGGGTCAGATGATAGAAGCCGATGTCGGTCACAGTCTCCCCCTCATGCTTCGAGTCGGCCGGAACGGGCCTCCTCAGCATGAGTGTAACGCACTGTCCTCATCCTGAGGAGCGGCCCAGGGACCTGGGCCGCGTCTCGAAGGACCGTTTACTCGTAATGATCGGCGACGAAGCGTTCCAGAAGCCGGACACCGAACGCCGTGCCGCCCTTCGGCACCACGGGCGTGTCCTTTTTCGACCACGTCACACCGGCGATATCCAGATGCGCCCAGGGCGTGTCGCCGACGAAGCGTTTGAGGAACTGCGCCGCGGTGATCGAACCGGCGCCCCGCCCGGAGCCGATGTTGCGCATGTCGGCCGCCGCGGTATCCAGATCCTTGTCGTATTCCTCGCCCAGCGGGAACCGCCAGACGCGCTCGCCGATGGTCTCGCCGGCGGCGAAAATCCTGTCCGCCAGCTTGTCGTCGTTGGCGAACATGCCGGCGCGCTCGCTGCCCAGCGAGATTATGATGGCGCCGGTCAGCGTCGCCAGGTCGACCATGAACTCGGGTTTGTACTTGGTGTTGACGTAATGCAGCACGTCGCACAGCACGAGACGGCCTTCGGCGTCGGTGTTGAGGATTTCAATAGTCTGCCCCGACATCGATCTGACGATGTCGCCGGGGCGCGTGGCATTGCCGTCCGGCATGTTTTCGACCAGGCCGACGGCACCGATCACGTGGCATTTGGCCTTGCGGCCGGCCAGCGCCTTCATCAGACCCGACACGACACCGGCACCGCCCATGTCCCATTTCATGTCTTCCATGCCGGCGGACGGTTTCAGCGAAATACCGCCGGTATCGAAGCAGACGCCCTTGCCGATGAAGGAGATCGGCTTCGAGCCCTTCTTCTTGGATGCCGGCAGGCCGTTCCATTCCATCACCACCATCTGGCTTTCGCGCGCGCTGCCGTCCCCGACGGACAGCAAGGAGCCCATGCCGAGTTTGCGCATCTGCGCCTCACCCAGCACCGTGACCTTGATGCCGAGCTTGGTCAGGTCGCGTTTCAGGCGCTTGGCGAATTCGGCCGGGTACAAAATGTTCGGCGGCTCGGACACCAGATCGCGGGTGTAATACACACCCTCGGCAACCTTCGACAGTTTGGCGTAAAGCGTGCGCGCCGACGCCGAACCGGTGCAGTGCACGGACAGTGCATCGATGCCGGGGTTCTTGTCCTGCTTTTCCTTGCCCTTGTATTTTTCGAACGTGTAGGCGCGCAGGTTGGCGCCATAGGCCAGGTGCGCGGCGCATTCGTCGGCCTTCAGTTTGCATTTGGGGATGTCGTCGACATGCATCGTGGCATCCTTGCCCGCTCCCTTCAGCGCGGCGAAGATGGTACCGCCGACTTCCGCCATGCTTTCGGCGGTGATGTCCGCGGGTTTGCCGACGCCGACGCAGAGCACACGGTCCAGGCTGGAGCCGCTCGGCGCCAGCACGGTCATCGTCTGCTTCTTCTTGCCTTCGAAGCGCGCGGCCTTGGCGGCACGCTTGAGGGTGCCCTTGAGCTTCTTGTCGAGTTCGGCCGCCGTCGGCGTCCACTTGCCGCCCTCGGCGGCGAAAACGACGGCGATCCCCTTGGCGGGGTTGGCGGGATTGGCGAACGTAACCTTCATGGATGACCTCGCTGTTAAGAACGGTTTCAGCGAGTGTATAGCTCAGCGTCCGTGGTTCAAGGCTGGGCTTTGTCCGAGGCGGCGATTTCCGGGACATTGTCGGCGGCATGGCCAAGTTCTTCCTCGACAGCGGCTTCAGCTTCGGCGGCGGAAATGGATTCACCCTTCTTGCGGCCCAGCAGCCAAATGACACCGGCCGGCAGCGTAACGGCGATCGCCAGCAGTCCCATGGAAAGCGACAACACCACGGCACCGCCCTGTGACACGCCGACCAGCGCGAAGGCGACGGTCATCGCACCCTCGCGGACCCCCCATCCAGCGATGGAAATCGGCAGGGTCGTCACCAGGATGACCGGCGGCATCAGCACCATGCAGTCCAGCCACGTCACGTCGACGGCAAGTCCCTGGGCCAGCAGATAGACACAGAACGAAATGTTCACATGGGTTACGACGCCGAACAGCATCGACAGGGCGGCGTGCCCTGGGTGCAGAAATAGCTTCCGCGTATCGCCCGCCAAGGCATGCAGACCGCGGACGATTCGAAACCGTGACAGGGCTTCGGGCAGGCGGTCGAGGCACATCAGCACGATAATCCCGGTGACGGTCCCCGCACCCAGCATGAAAAGACCCCAGATCGTCAACATTCGGGCCTGTTCGTCGAGCTTCGGCAGGAATGCCGGCTGTACGGCGGTGACCAGAACGACAAGACCGACAATGGTCACCACCCGTTCCAGCATGACGCCGTTGATCGCCTTGCCGAGCGGCAGTCCGTCCTTGTACGCCATATAGATGCGGACCGGATCGCCGCCCACCGACGATGGCAGGGCCTGCGAGAAAAAGCCGCCTATCCAGAACAGCCGCGTCAGTTCCAGCCACGGCAGCGGACTTTCGATGGCCCGCATCACCGCCCACCACCGCGCGCCGCCGACCCCCATCTGGAAGATCATCACGCCCGCCGCCGCCGCCATCAGCGTCCAATCGGCCGAGAGAATGCGGTCCTTTTCAGCGCCAAGATCGATGCCGCCGATGAGCATGCTCATCAGCCCGACGGACACCACCACTTTGAGGACGATCAGAAGCTGTTTCTTGGTCATGTAACGGCACGGCCCAAATGTTCGAATATGGGCGCGCGTTTAACAGGTCGCACCCGGAAAGTCACGCCGTGAGCGATAGCGCAGAAAAACACAAGAAATGCTTAAGCGCCGAAGCGGACCGGCACGCGCTTGCGGCCCCAGTCCCCGGGTTTTTCCTCGAACACGCCGGCAAGCTGTGTGCCGCATTTCCTGCAGTCGCAGATATGGTTGCCGCCGAAAACCAGGTTCCAGTCCGACAACAGATGCCAGTCGCGACCGATCAGCAGTTCGCCGCAGTTATGGCAGTAGGTGCTTTGCGTCGGTTTGTGGTGAATGTTGCCGGTGTAGACGTAACGGATGCCGTTCTTGATCGCGATGTCGCGGGCGCGAAGCAGGCTTTCCGGCGGCGTGCGCGGCTTGTCGAGCATCTTCCAGTCCGGATGGAAGGCCGTGAAATGCAGCGGCACGTCGGGGCCCAGGTTTTCCATGATCCACTGGGTCATTTCCTCGATTTCATGCTCGGAGTCGTTCTCGCCGGGGATCAAAAGATCGGTGATCTCGAACCATACATCGGTTTCGTGTTTGAGGTATTTCAGCGTTTCCAGCACCGGCTGCAGGTCGGCCGTGCAGAGCTTGCGGTAGAATTCCTGGGTGAACGCCTTGAGGTCGATGTTGGCGGCGTCCATGTGGCGGTAGAATTCCTCGCGCGGCGCGTCGCAGATATAGCCCGCAGACACGGCGACGTTCTTGATGTCATGGGCATGACAGGCTTCGGCCACGTCGACGGCATATTCCAGAAAGATCACCGGATCGTTGTAGGTATAGGCGACCGAGCGCGATCCGGTCTTGAGCGCGGCCCGGGCGATCATCTCCGGTGTTGCCTTCGACTGCAGCTTGTCGAACTGGCGCGATTTGGAAATGTCGTGGTTCTGGCAGAACGTGCAGGTCAGGTTGCAACCCGCCGTGCCGAAGCTGAGCACCGGGGTGCCGGGCAGGAAATGGTTCAGCGGTTTCTTTTCGATGGGATCGACGCAGAAACCCGAGGACCGGCCGTAGGTGGTCAGCACCACCTGATCGTCCTGGCGGCCGCGCACGAAACACAGCCCGCGCTGGCCTTCGCGCAGCTTGCAGAAACGCGGGCACACGTCGCACTGGATGCGCCCGTCGTCTAGCGCGTGCCAGTATCGACCGGGCACGGCATCGGCGAATGTTTCGTCCACGATGGGGGCGGCGTCTGCCATCTGTCGAGTATACAACTCTTCCTGCGCCCGAGAAACCTGGAGTTATTTTCGTTCCTTCGGAAATTGCGTTAATATAGTCGGATGATTTCAAGGACACGTATCAGATGACCGCCATCCGCAAAGCCGCCGTCGCCGGGATGTTCTACCCCGAAGACCCGCGCCGCCTCAGCGCCGAGGTGCAGGGATTCCTGAGCCACGCCGGCACACCCACCGGGCCGGCGCCTAAGGCGATCATCGCGCCGCACGCCGGCTATAAATATTCCGGCGCCATCGCCGCCAAGGCCTATGCCCTGCTGAAACCCGTCGCCGACCAGATCACCCGCGTCGTCCTGCTGGGGCCGTGCCACCGTGTCGCCGTGCAGGGGCTGGCGCTGTCCGGAGCCGATTACTTCGAAACCCCGCTGGGCCGGATCGAAATCGACAAGCAGGCCGAGGATGCCATCAAGGGCTTCGGCCAGGTCGGCGTGTTCCCGCCGACGCATCAGGCGGAACACGCGCTGGAAGTGCATCTGCCGTTCCTGCAGGAGCTGCTGGGCGATTTCAAGCTGGTGCCGCTGGTCGTCGGCGAAACCCCGCCGGACAAGGTCGCCGAGGTCCTGGCCGCGCTTTGGGGCGGGCCGGAAACGCTGATCGTCATATCCTCCGACCTCAGCCACTTCCTTGATTACGACGCCGCGCGGCAGATCGACAAGCGTACCTGCGAGGCGATCACGTCGTTCGACCCGGCTAAAATCGAACGCAACGGCGCCTGCGGCAGGTTTCCGGTCGGCGGGCTTCTGCAGCTCGCCAAACAACGCGGCATGAAGGTCGAAACCATCGATCTGAAGAACTCCGGCGACACCGCGGGCACCAAGGACCGGGTCGTCGGTTACGGGGCCTGGGCGTTCTACGAGCCGGCGACGACCAAAAGGACAGTGCCGCTCAACATCACCATCAAGCGCAAGGACACCGAACCGGAGACTGTGACCGCAGCCACTGATTTCGAACGTCAGACCAGGGAGCTTCTGGCCGAACACGGCCCGCATTTGCTAAAGCTGGCCGATACGTCGATCCGCCATGGCCTCGAGCACAAGAAGCCCATGTCGCTCGATCTTGCCGCCGAGCCCGCGGCCCTGCGGGCCAACGGCGCCAGCTTTGTGACCCTGAAGACAAAGGCGAAACAGCTACGCGGCTGCATCGGCTCGCCCGTGGCACATCAGCCGCTGGCCCGCGACGTGGCGGCGAATGCCTACAAGGCGGCGTTCAACGATCCCCGCTTCAAGCCGGTCAGCCCGGCGGAATACAAGGACTTGCGCCTGTCGATCTCCGTGCTCAGCCCGCAGGCGCCGATGCAGATCGCCGACGAAGCCGATCTGCTGCGCCAGTTGCGCCCCGGTATCGACGGACTGGTCATCGCCGACGGCCCGCGCCGCGCACTGTTCCTGCCGTCCGTGTGGGAACAGCTTCCCGATCCGAAGCAGTTTCTGGCGCACCTCAAGCGCAAGGCTGGGATGGGTCTCGATCACTGGTCGGCGGATTTCCGCGCCAACCGCTTCATCGCCGAGGAAATTCACGCAAAATCCTGACCCGATCCGCCACCGGCCCGTTGACTATCGGCCCGGCGGGGGCAATTGTCCGCGTTACGCATCATCAGCCGGAGATCGCACGACATGGTACTCAACGTCACTCTGGGGCTTGCCGAACAGATCGGCGAAGTTTCGCGCCGCGCCGGCCGCGTCATCATGGATGTGTACAAGACCGATTTCGATGTCGAGGCCAAGGATGACAATTCGCCCGTCACCCGCGCCGACAAGGAAGCAGAGGATCTTATCTTCCGGATGATCCGTGAAGGTATCACCGGCGAATTTCCCCTCGTCGGCGAGGAAGCGGTCTCGATGGGCAAGGCGCCGAAAATTACCGAAAAGCCTTTCTGGCTGATCGATCCGCTCGACGGCACCAAGGAATTCGTATCGCGAAGCGGCGACTTCACCGTCAACATCGCGCTGATCGAAAACGGCATTCCGGTGCTGGGCGTGGTTCACCTGCCGGCCTATGACGATACCTATATCGCGACCCGCGCCGGGGTCTTCGCGCAGTATGGCGGCACCGGCAAGGCGATCCAGATTTCCTGCCGCACGCCGCCCAAGGACGGGTTGTCCGCCGTCGCCTCGAAAAACCATATGACGGAAGAAACGGAAACCTATCTCGCCGGCCTGCCGATAAAGGAATGCATCAACGCCGGATCGAGCCTGAAATTCTGCCGTGTCGCCGAAGGCCGCGCCGATGTCTATCCGCGCTTCGGCCCGACCATGGAATGGGACACGGCGGCCGGGCACGCGGTGCTGATGTATGCCGGCGGCGAGGTCATCACCGAGAACGGCCGCCCGCTATTGTACGGCAAACCCGAATTCCGCAATCCCAACTTCATCGCCAGGGGACCGGGCGTCCCTGACCCCGCCTGACATCATGGGCGCAAAAGCGCCGATCCGCCGGATGGATGACGCGGCGATCGACGAAGCCGCCGCAATCATCCGCAGAGGCGGCATCGTCGGATTCGCCACCGAAACCGTGTACGGCCTGGGCGCGGACGCAACCAACGGCACGGCAGTGGCCCGCATCTATGCCGCCAAGCAGCGTCCGGCTTTCAATCCGCTGATTTCGCACGTACCCGACATGAAAAGTGTCGACGCCATCGCCGTCATGGACGACCGCGCCCGGGCGCTGGCCGAGGCCTTCTGGCCCGGTCCGCTGTCCATCGTCCTCAACAAATCGGCAAACTCGCCCATCGCTGATCTGACCACCGCCGGGCTGGATACGGTGGCGGTCCGCATTCCCGCAAGACCCTCGGCACGCCGTTTCCTCGAAGCGTGCGGCGTCCCGGTCGCCGCGCCCAGCGCCAACGCGTCCGGCGCCATCAGCCCGACCCTGGCCGAACACGTGCAGGCTTCCCTGCCCGGCCCCGGCGACGGCGGGCCGGAAATGATCCTCGACGACGGCCCGTGCGAGGTCGGCCTGGAATCCACCGTTGTCGATCTGTCCACACCGACGCCGACACTGTTGCGTCCGGGCGGTGTCTCGCGGGAACTTCTCGAGCAAGTGCTGGGACCAATGGCCCTGGCCGGCAGCGACGATCACGCGCCGAAATCGCCCGGCATGATGAGCCGCCATTACGCCCCCAGGGCGAAACTGCGCATGAACGCGGAAAGCGCCGGCGACGGCGAGGCATTTCTCGGCTTCGGCGCCGTCGACGCGCCGGGTGCGCCCAACCTCAGCCCCGGCGGCGACTTGACCGAAGCGGCGGCCAACCTGTTCAAACTTCTGCATGCGCTGGATGACAGCGGTGTGGCGGCGATTGCCGTTGCGCCGATCCCGGAAACCGGTCTGGGACTGGCCATCAATGACCGCTTGCGCCGTGCCGTTCGCCCTTGAACCCGACCCTCGTGAAAGCCAATATCCGACCATGACCGACAGAAACACCGTCATCGACAAGATCAAGCAACAACTCGGGCCGAACGGTTACGTCGACGACCCAGGTGCGCTCGACAAATACAACGTCGAGGCGCGCGGCCTTTACCGCGGCCACGCCACCTTCGTCGCCCGCCCGGGCAACACCGAGGAAGTCGCCTTCGTCGTCAAGACGTGCGCCGACGCCGGCGTTGCGATGGTGCCGCTTGGCGGACATACCGGACTGGTCGGCGGCGGCATCGCCGAGGAAGAGATCATCGTTTCCACGGAACGGCTGAACACGATATTCGACATCGACACGCTGAACGGCACCATGACCGTCGGCGCGGGCTGCATTCTGGCCGATATCCAGAACGCCGCCGACGATGCCGGGAAGCTGTTCCCGCTCAGCCTCGCCGCAGAGGGCAGCTGCCGCATCGGCGGCAATCTTTCGACAAACGCCGGCGGCACCAACGTGCTGCGCTACGGCAATGCGCGCGAACTGGTGCTGGGCCTCGAGGTCGTATTGCCGACGGGCGAAATCATGAACGGGCTCCGGGGTCTCAGAAAAGACAACACCGGTTACGATATGAAGCACCTGTTCATGGGCGCCGAAGGCACGCTCGGTATCATCACCGCCGCCGTGCTCAAACTTTTCCCGAAACCGACCCAGACCGAAACGGCGCTGATCGCGCTGGAAAACCCGGATGCGGTGATGAAGCTTTTCGGCCGTGCCACCGGTATGGTCGGCGACACCTTGACGGCGTTCGAATACATGAACCGCAACAGCCTGTGGGTGTCGTGCGAATACACGGAAGGTGTGCGCGACCCGTTCGAGGACATACACCCCGCCTATGTGCTTATGGAACTCACCTCGCCCCGCGCCGGCACCGACCTGCGCGACGCGCTGGAAAAACTTCTCGAAGATGCGTTCGAGGCCGGCGAGGTTGTTGACGCCGTTATCAGCGAGAGCGGTCAGCAACGTCACGACATCTGGCATATCCGCGAAGCGATCTCGGATGCGCAGAAAGGCGAAGGCGCGTCGATCAAGAACGACCTGTCTATCCCGATCTCCAAGGTTACCGATTTCATCGCCAAGGCGGACGCGATCTGCGAGCGTGTCGTGCCCGGCATTCGGCCGATGACGTTCGGTCACATCGGGGATGGCAACCTGCACTACAACCTGACCCAGCCCAAGGACATGGACGGTCAGGCGTTCCTCGACAAGTGGCATGACGTGACAGACCCGCTCAACGATCTGGTCGAGGAAATGAACGGCAGCTTCTCTGCAGAGCACGGTATCGGCCGCATGAAGCGCGACGAACTGGTCCGCTACAGCCCGCCGGTCGAAATCGAACTGATGCGCAAGATCAAGGCCGTCATCGATCCGGGCGGGATCATGAATCCGGGCAAGGTGCTTTAAGCCGCTACCAGCTCATACCTTCTGCATCGAGCCCGATCAGCCAGCCGCTTTCGACCCACACCCTGAACAGACCTGCCGCGCGGACGGCGGCCTCGTCGGCTTCGGTACAGTCGGCAATCAATTCGCAGATCGCATCGAACGTCTGTCCTTCCAGCGCCGCCTGAAGCGCCAGCGACTCGTCCGTCTCCAGGGCGCGGTAGGTGACCATCAGGCTTTCCGGGTCACGCCACGCCGCCCAGGTGACAGGTGTCTCGTAGCGGACCGGCGCGGCCTCGGGGTCCTGTTCCGCCTTTACCGCCTGATAAAACGGCACGACATCGCTCTCAAGCTCCGCCGTGTGCAGCGCCGGATGCAGCGTAAACGTCAGCATCGGCCAGGCTTCCGGCGGCACGGCGCCAATGTCTGCGACCGCAATCGGCGCGGCGTCCGGGGCATCGAAGGCCAGCCCGATCATCCATTCCAGGGCTGCCATCGAACCGACTTCCGGGTGCGTCGACCAGGCCTCGGATGCCTTCAGCCATTCGGGCAGGTGGCGGCCAAGCCAGCGCACGGAGCGGGTCGTCGACGGATGTGCATCGACGTAGTCCTTCATCGTCTGGAAGAACTGTTCATCGCCCAGCAGCGTGTGCAGTACCTCGAAGTCCTCGGTGAGGATTTCCACCAGCCGCGCCCTGTAGGCATGGTCGTAGGCTTTCATGAACGGGCCACCCGCATTGAGATGCGGATCGATATCACGCCCGCCCGACAGCAGCCGCGACTGGAACATACCTTGCAGGTCCGACAGCGACGAACTCATGCCGATGCCCTTTCCTGTCCTGCCCCGGCGATGCGCCGCACACCCTGCAGTTCTCGGACAAGCTCGGCGAACGGCGGAATGTTGGCGTCTCGCTCGATCATCGTCGGCACCGGTCCGAAACGCGCGACGGCCTTCGCATACAGATCCAGCACGTAATCGGGGACCTGTTCGTCATGGGTATCGACGATGTAATCGCCGTTGTGTTCATGGCCCGCCAGATGGATCTGCCGGACACGTTCCGCAGGCACGCCGGCCAGATATTCATCCATGGAAAAGCCATGGTTGAAGGCGGACACATAGATGTTATTCACATCCAGCAGGATATCGCAGTCGGCGCGATTGCATATCTGTGCGAGGAACTCCCACTCGCTCATCTCGTCTTCTTCGAAAGTCACATAGGTCGAGGTATTTTCGAGCAGCAGCCGGCGCCCAAGAAAATTCTGCACCTGCCTGACGCGCCCGGCCACGTGTTCGACGCTTTCCTCGGTCAGCGGCAGCGGCAGCAGATCGTGCATGTTGAGACCGTGCACCCCGGTCCAGCACAGATGATCGGAAATCAGCGACGGCTCGACCAGGTCGGCCAGCCCCTTGAGGCCCGCCAGGTACTCCATGTCGAGCGGATCGGTCGAACCGATGGACATCGACACACCGTGCATCACCATCGGAAAGCGTTCGCGCACCGCCATCATGTTGCGCAGCGGCGGGCCGCCGGCGCCAATGAAATTCTCGGAGATGATTTCGAACCAGTCGACACCGTCGGTCACCTGCGGATCATCGCCCAGAATATCCGGGAAATGCTGCGGCCTGAGGCCGAGGCCGAAACCTTCAATCGTCATGCCATCGTCCCATCAAAAAGAAAAGGAGGGGCGACAAATGCACCCCTCCGTTCCAAGATAACGCAATACAGGGTTTGCGTCAGCCTTTGACGACTTTGCCGCCCTTGCCGGTGCAATTGGACTCGCTCGAGGTGCTGACCCAGCCCTGGCCCTTGCAGGCGTTCTGGCCTTTGCAGGCGTTGGATGCGCCGGCGCAGGCGCCGTGACCATTGCAGGAATTGATACCAGCGCATTTGACGTCGGCCTTGGCGGCGGTCGGCGCACCCGTCAGCGCGGCACCGGCGATGAACATCGCGGCAGCAGCGGTTGCGAGCGTGGCGCCAACGGTTTTCTTTTGAATAGACATAAAAAGTTCTCCTGAAGTGAAGTAATAATCCCTAACCGGCTCGTTACCGGTAAGGGCATACTAGCGATGCAAATCGAAAAGTGGTGTCACGTTGGACTAACGCGGTGTCACGATCTTGTGAGGATTTTTCTTCCTCTCGTGAGCGAATTGATTTATCAACTGCGCATCGGGCTGAAGGCAGTCGCCCGGCTTTCCAAGACGAATTGTCGTCCAAGAACTGCCCTCGCTATAGAATTTCGGGGTAACCCGATTGTGAGGGACCATGGACGAAAAGATGACCCAACCCACCGAGACTGAACCGAGGATCGCGCCGTCGTTCGGCGAGGCTGCGAACTACTGGATAAAACTCGGCTTCATGAGTTTCGGCGGCCCAGCCGGTCAGATCGCCATGATGCAGACCGAATGCGTCGACCGCCGCGGCTGGATTAGCCAGGGCGCTTTCCTGCGCGGGCTGAATTATTCGATGCTGCTGCCGGGACCCGAGGCGCAGCAGCTCGCGGCCTACATCGGCTGGCGCCTGCATGGCATCAAGGGCGCGTTGTTTGCCGGTACGGCGTTTATCGTGCCGGGATGCTTGCTGATGATTTTCCTGGCCTGGATTGCCGCGGCATACGGCGGTGAAGGGGCCGTCGCCGCACTCTTCAACGGTATCAAGCCGGTGGTGGTGGCGATCGTCATCGCCGCCGTCTACCGGATCGGCCGCAAGACCTGCAACGGGCCGGTGCCCCTGACCCTCGCGGTAGCTGCGTTTGCCGCCCTGCAGTTCGCCGGCGCACCGTTTCCGCTCGTCGTGCTGGCAGCAGGCCTGGCGGGGATCGTCATCGCCCGCATCCTGCCCAATGCCCTGAGCTTCGGGCACGGCGCACATGGCCCCGAAGAACCCGCGCATCCTTCAACCGGCATGGGCGCTTCCGGCCTGCGGCGGTTCGCTCTCGTCACCGTGGTGTTCCTGGTCGCCCTGATCGTGCCGCCGGCACTGATCATCGCGGTCGCCGGCACCGAGCCATTCGCCGATGTTGTGAAGCTTTTCACGACAGCGGCCTTCGTCACCTTCGGCGGCGCCTACGCGGTGCTGCCGTTCGTCGCCGACGCCGGCGTCAACACCTATGGGTGGCTGTCGAGCGGCGACATGATCAACGGTCTGGCACTTGCTGAAACCACGCCCGGACCGCTGATCCTGGTGACAACCTATGTCGGATTCTTCGCCGGGTGGAACAATGGCGGCCTCGGCACCGGTATCCTTTCGGCGGCATTGACGACGTATGTCACGTTCCTGCCGTCGTTCTACCTGATCATCGCCGGCGCGCCCTATGTCGAGAGCATCCAGCGTTTCGCCTGGGCCAGGAACGCCCTGTCTGCGATCACTGCCGCCGTCGTCGGCGTGATCCTGAGTTTGGCGATCTTCCTTGGACGTGCCGCTTTTTTTGAGCAGGGCGAGGTTCAATGGGTCGCCATCGCGCTCGCTGCTGTTTCTCTGGCGCTGCTGGTGACGAACAGGATCGGCATCCCCATGCTGGTCGCACTGGGCGCCGCCCTCGGTCTCGTCACCACGCTGCTCTGAGGTCCTATGCCGCCGCTTCGAACGGCAGGACCACGGTATCGGCATGACCATCGGAAACCAGTACGTGCTGCGCCGGTACCGCTTGCCAGTGACTGATATCCGAATCCAGCGGCTCGGAGACGATCAGCAGGCGTTGCGCTTGCGGCTGCCAGAAAAGCGACGGCGGCTCCGGGTCCGTCGAGTATCGGAGTGCATACACCCGCGCGCCGTCCGTGAGCAGGGATGTCATCCGGAACGGCTCGGCAATATTCCGGTTCTTCATTACCTGCATCACCTTGGCCACCGTGCGTGACAACGCGCCGACGGGATCTTCAGCGACGCCTTCGGAAAACAGCAGCTGGAAGAAAACCTCGCTGTCCGTGGTGCCGAGACGGCTGGCATAGATGTCGTCCGGGATCATCCGCTCCAGGTCGCGGCGGATGGCGGCGTAACCGCCGATCACGCCGTTATGCATGAACAGCCATTTGTCATAGCGGAACGGATGACAGTTGGTCCGCGACGTATCGGTGCCGGTCGACGCCCGCACATGCGCGAGGAACAAACCGGATGCCAATTGATGCGTCAGGTTGCGGAGGTTCTTGTCGTTCCATGCCGGCATCACCTCGTGATAGACACCCGGTGTATCGCGCGACCCGTACCAGCCGACGTCGAAATCGTCGCCGTTCGTCGTCACGCTTGAATAGGTTGCCCGCCGGCTCTGGTTGATCAGCGAGTTTTCCTGTTCGAAAATGATCTCATCGAGAAATATCGGCGCGCCGATATAAGCAAGCCAACGGCACATGTTTCCCTCCCAAAGAAACGAAGATGTGCCGATGCTAATTCAGTCCCGATGTTTATTCATTTGAATTCGCCGGGGCTATCCGTCTCAGGCGCGCAAGGCATCCTTCACGGCGTCGGTGAAGCCGACCCGGACCTTTGTCCCGCTGGCGAACACCGGGCGCTTGATCAACGCCGGGTGTGCCGCCATCAGGGCGACGGCACCCGCCCCTTCGCCTTTCTCCTTGTCGGCGTCGGACAGCCCGCGCCACGTGGTGCCGCGCCGGTTGAGCAGCGAATCGATGCCGACGGCATCGGCCCAGCCCTGGATATCGGCCTCGGTGATGCCGTCCTTGCGGACATCGATGAATGTGTGGGCGATCCCCTCAGCGTCCAGCCATTTCAGGGCCTTGCGGCAGGTATCGCAGTTCTTGAGACCGTACATCGTCAGCATGAAAAGCTCTTTACGTTTGAAGTTTGCGGGTCGGGTTCTATATGTAAGGGGTACATTAGAAGCGGTCAAAAAAGGATATTCATTCATGCTTGCGATCATATCGCCCGCGAAAAAACTCGACTTCGAGAGCGATCCGATCACGGATGCCCACACCCAGCCGGTGCTTCTGAAAGACGCCGAAGTTCTCGCAAGAAAGGCCCGTAAGCTGAAGCGCACAGACCTCAAGGCGATGATGGGCTTTTCCGACAAGCTGGCCGATCTGAACTATCAGCGTTTTCAAAGCTTCAAGCCGCCGTTCAATCTGGCCAACGCGCGTCAGGCCGCGCTCAGCTTTGCCGGCGACACCTACGTCGGTCTGGATGCGCCATCGCTGAAAAAGAAGGACCTGGAATACGCGCAGGAACACCTGCGGATTCTGTCCGGTCTTTACGGCGTGCTGCGCCCGCTCGATCTGATCCAGCCCTACCGGCTTGAGATGGGCACCAAATTCCCTATCGACGGGAAGGAAAACCTGTACGATTTCTGGGACCGCCGGGTCACGGACCAGTTGAATGCGGCAACGAAATCCCACAAGGATCGCCGTGTCATCAATCTGGCGTCCAATGAATACGCCAAGGTCGTACAGCCGAAAGCGCTCGATGGCGGCATCGTCACGCCGGTGTTCAAGGAGATCAAGAACGGCGAGGCCCGCGTGCTTGGCCTGTTCGCCAAACGTGCGCGCGGCATGATGGCGCGCTACATGATCACCAGGCGGATCGAGAGCGAGGACAAGCTGAAAGCGTTCAATGACGGCGGTTATGAATTCCGGCCCGAACAGTCCGACGACAAAACCTGGGTCTTCACCCGCCCGCAACCCTGATCAGTATTCGCGCAGCAGCCTGCCGAAGCCGTCGATCCTGTTGTCGATCCCGGCGAGCCTGAGCGCGTCCCACGCCAGCGCCTGATTAGACGTAATGACCGGCTTTCCAGTCTTCTCTTCCAGTGCCTCGATGATATCGACCGAGCGCAGGGCGCCGCAGGAAATGAAGATCGCATCGGCATCGGGGCGGTCGAGCTGCAGCGCCATGTCCAGAATGAACGCCGGGCTGACGCGGACCATGTCACTGTCTTTTTCCAGATTGAGCCCCTGCATATCAAGAACCTCAAAGCCGCGCTCCTGAAGGTATGCTTTCTCTGCCGTGTTGATCTCGTCCAGATACGGCGTGGCGACGACGATCCTGCGCGCACCGACGGCTTTCAGTGCACGGATCACGGCGGCGATGATCGACGACGGCCTTGCGTTCGGATTGCCTTCCTTGAGCAGTTCTTCGACCCGTTCCTGCCCCAGCACCAGCGAGCCCGAGGTGCAGGCATAGCTGACCACATCCAGCGAGCCGTCCGGCAGGATCGTCCGTGCGGCGCGTGTCAGTTCCGGGGCAATCGCGGCAAGGCTTTCGTTGGTGATCGAATCCGGATTGTCGACCCGGGCGAAGTGCACGCCGACACCGGGCGGGCAGATGCGGATCATATCGTCCTGCACCGTCTGCTCGGTCGCCAGCAGCACAAACCCGAGCTTGCCCAGCGGGTGCCGGCCGGTATCGAAATCGATATCATATTTTTTAGAGGTCACGGTCATGTCAGCACACGATCATGTCGAGCGGCGATCTGGATAGCCGTTCGACACCGCTCTCGCCGACCAGCACCGAATGCCCCCAGCACATGGCGTAGCCGCTTTCGGAATCCATCAGGATCATGTGCAGGAAGAAAACCTGCCCCGGCAGCATCGGTAACGGATTGCCGGTATAGAACATCGGAAAATCGACCCAGATCGGGTTATACACCGCGCCCATGCCGTAGCCGCAGGCGTTGAGCCGCGCATGTTTGAAACCGTGCGCATCGACGGTGCGGGCATGGGCATCGAACACATTGCCCATAGGGTCGCCGGGGATGATCGCCGCCTCGCAGGCATCGAGTGCATCGACGCACGCTGCGTGCATTCTTTTCTGGATATCCGTCGGCGGGCCGACGACGAGGGTCCGCATCATCGCCGCGTGATAGCGGGCATAGGCGCCGGCCCATTCGATGGTCAACTGGTCCACCGCGTCCAGGTGACGGCGACCGGAATAATACCGGCACAACAGAGCACCCGGCCCCGAGCCGAGGATGAACTCGTTGCCTGCGTAATCGCCGCCGCCCTTGAACACGGCGCCTTGCATGACGGCGAGGATATCGCCCTCGAAGGCGCCGGCACGGGTCGTCGCGATGCAGGCATCAAGAGCATCATCCGCCAATTCCGCTGCGCTGCGGTGACAGGCGATCTCGGCGGCACTTTTCACCCGCCTGAGATCGCGGATCAGCGTCGAGGCATCGATGAAGTCCTCACCCAGCACGCCCCGCACCATGTCCCAGTTCGCCGCCGTCAGCCCGACGGTGGTCTTCTCGATGCCGAGCCGCTTGCCGAGCAGTCCCAGCTCCGCCAGCAGCGCTTTCAGTTCCTCGGCCGGCAGCATGCCTTCGCGATCGATCCAGATATGGATATGGGCATCGTCAAGGGTCGACGTCAGCCGTGCCTGCCGCAAATCCGGGGCCCGCGTCAGCAGATGGATCTCGCCGTCGGCCCGCATCACCAGACACTGGAACATCGCAAAACCAAAGGTGTCGTAGCCGCACAGCCAGTAATGGCTTTCCGGGGCGAACATCAGCAGACCGTCGAGATCGTTTTCCGCCATTGCCGCTCGCGCTTTATTCACGCGGGCTGCGTACTCCGAATGGTCGAAATGCAATGGCATGATCGCCCCCCTGTCCGGAGGCCAGTGCAGCAAATCGGGCGCAGGAAAGCGAGGAATATCTGCACCCCCGGGGATTCCGGCGGGGATCACTATGCCTTGCGGCAATGCCTGTCGGCGGATATCGTCCGGGTCTTAAAAATCAATACGTGGCGGAAACACCGAAGCATGAGAAAAGCCTTTCTATTTAGTGGCTTGGCCTTGACGGCGATACTCGTTCTCGTGCTCGGTTCAGTCACCTACGTGCTTTTCGACATCGATGCGCTGATCAAGGACACCATCGAAAGCACCGCATCGAAGGCTTACAAGGTACCCGTGACGGTTACAGAAGCGACGATGTCGCTGAAAACCGGCGCCGGACAGATCGTCGGCTTGAAGATTCAGAACCCGCCAGGCTTCACCGCGCCGGAAGCCATCCAGGTCCCGCTCATCGAACTCAGCGTCGACACCAGCCGTATCGCCGGCAAGGCGATCGCGCTCGGACGGGTGGTCATCGACAGACCGACGATCATACTCGAAATCAAGGACGGGCGCGCCAATCTGGTCCGCCTCAAGGACAGCACCCGGGCCTGGCTCGCCCGCTCCGAGAACGAGGACGAGGAAGCCGCCAGCGGGCAACGATTGATCATCGACGAGGTGGTCATGCAGAACGGCACGCTGCTGTTCCGCGCCGATTTCCTCGACGGCAACGAAACCGAAGTGCCGCTGCCGGACAGCCGCATCAAGGACATCGGCACCGCGCCCGAAGGCGTGCTGCCGGCCGGTGTAATCACGGAAATAACGCAGTTGCTGATCACAGCGACGGAACGGGCGTCCCGTCGCATTGATCTGAAGGCGCTCGCGGAAAAGACCGGCGCCACCCTCCCCGATATCGATCTCAGCGATATGCTGAAAGAAGACTAGGAGAATCCGATGACCGCTTATCGCGCCCCTGTCGAAGAAATGCTCTTTGTCATGAAGGAAATCGCCGATCTCGACGCGATTGCCGCGCTGCCCGGGTTCGAGGATGCGACACCTGACCTTGTCGCGGCCATTCTCGACGAAGCCGGAAAACTCGGGACCGATGTGCTCGACCCGATCAACGCCAGCGGCGACCGGGAAGGCTGCACCCTCGAGAACGGCGTCGTACGCACCCCGTCCGGGTTCAAGGAAGCCTATGCGCAGTTCATCGAAGCCGGCTGGAATTCCATGCCCTTCGATCCCGCATACGGCGGCCAGGGCCTGCCGTGGCTGATTTCGACGGGTGTCTCGGAAATCTGGCACGGCGCCAACATGTCGTTCGGGCTTTGCCCGCTGCTGACCGGCGGCGCGGCGGAACTGCTTTCCATCCACGGCTCCGATGAACTGAAAAAGACCTACCTCGAGAAAATGATCAGCGGCATCTGGACCGGTACCATGAACCTGACCGAGCCGCAGGCCGGCTCCGATCTGGCCCGGGTTCGCACCAAGGCGGTCCGGGACGGCGGCGCCTATCGCATTTCCGGCCAGAAAATCTTCATCACCTACGGCGAACACGATTTCACCGAGAACATCATCCACCTGGTACTGGCGCGCCTTCCCGATGCGCCGGAGGGTATCAAGGGCATCTCGCTGTTCGTGGTGCCGAAGTTCCTGGTCAATGCCGACGGGTCGCTCGGCGAACGCAACGATCTGCGCTGCGGCTCGCTGGAACACAAGCTGGGCATCAACGCCAGCCCCACGGCGGTGATGCTGTTCGGCGAAAACGACGGTGCCGTCGGTTATCTTGTCGGCGAGGAAAACCGCGGCATCGAATACATGTTCACGATGATGAACAACGCCCGCCTGGCCGTCGGCCTTGAAGGCGTCGCCATTGCCGAGCGAGCCTATCAGCGGGCCCGCGCCTTCGCCGAGGACCGCGTACAGGGCCGTGACAGCGCCACCGGCGGCAAGGAGGCTGTGGCGATCATCCAGCACCCGGATGTGCGGCGCATGCTGCTGTCGATGCGGAGCCAGACCGAAGCGGTGCGCGCCCTGGCTTACTGGGTCGCCTCCAGACTCGACCTGTCGCACCGCCACCCGGACCCGGATGAGGCCCGCAAAGCCAAAGCCTACGTCGATCTGCTGACGCCGATCGTCAAGGCATGGAGCACCGACATCGGTGTCGAGGTCGCGAACACAGGCGTACAGGTACACGGCGGCATGGGCTTCATCGAGGAAACCGGTGCCGCACAGCACCTTCGCGATGCCCGCATCGCGCCGATCTATGAAGGCACCAACGGTATCCAGGCGATCGACCTCGCCGGACGCAAGATCGCCCGCGAAGGCGGCGAAACCATGCGCACGCTGATCGCCGAAATGCGCGCCTCCATCGATGCCATGGGCCATCCGCATGCCCGGCTTTCCAGGGCCATCGACGAACTGCAGCGGGCCACCGACTGGATCGTGCAGAATTTCCAGGAAAATCCGGTAACAGCGCTGGCCGGTGCCGTGCCGTACCTGCGTCTTGCCGGGATCACCATCGGCGGCTGGCTGATGGTGCGTACGCTTGAAGCGGCGCGCGCACAGGCCGATGAGAATCCCCGTCTGGCCCAGCGCCGGCAGGCCTCCGTCAGCTTCTATGCCCGGCACATTCTCACGCAGGCTTCCGGTCTTGCGGATGCGGTTCTGGACGGAAGTTCGGTGATTGCCGACACGACCCCGGAGAACGTCTGATAAATTAACCATAGCAAGAGCTAATTTACGGAGATTCCTTGATTTTTTGGCGCCGATACCACAATTTGGGCGGTCCCCAAGGGTAGGTTTGAGCGCATGAACAGCTACACACGATACGTGCTGCGCCAGCTCTTCGCCGGAATGATTCTGGTGAGTGCAGGGCTGACGTGCATTATCTGGCTTTCACAGTCGCTCCGGTTTGTCGAAATGATCGTCAACCGGGGGGTCAGCGCCGGCACCTTCGTCTACATGACAATGCTGCTTTTGCCGAATTTCCTCACCGTCATCCTGCCCATCGCCCTGTTCACGATCATCGTCTTCACCTATTCAAAAATGGTCACCGACCGCGAACTTGTGGTCATGCGCGCCGCCGGTGTCAGCCAGTTCGGCCTCGCCAAGCCGGCCCTGATCATCACCTTTCTGACGCTGATCTTCGGCTATGTGCTGAATCTGTATTTACTGCCGGAGTCGTATCGGGCGTTCCGGCTTTTGCAGTGGGAAATCCTCAACACCTATTCAGGTGTCGGCCTGAAGGAAGGGGCGTTCAATTCGATTTCCGATTCCATCACCGTCTACGTCCGCGAACGTTCTCCCGACGGCCAGTTGCACGGCATTCTGGTACATGACGAACGCAACCCGAAGGCCCCCATCACATGGATGGCGGAACGGGGCGCGCTGGTGGACTCCGCGAACGGCCCCCGTGTCGTCATGTACAACGGCAACCGCCAAACCGTCGGTACCAACGACAAACTGTCGATCCTGTACTTCGACCGCAACGTCTTCGATGTGCCGACCAGCAATCAAAGCATTTCCGATCGCTTCAGGGAACCGCGCGAACGATCGATGAGCGAACTTTTCAATCTCGATGACGCCAAGGGCGTCAGTGCCAATGACTGGGGCAAATACAAGGTCGAGCTGCACAAGCGGTTCGTTACCCCGCTGCTGGGTGTCGGGTATGCGATGGTCGGCCTTGCATGCCTTCTGTACGGGCCGATCACCAGACGCAGCCAGTCGCTCAGAATCGTCACCGCCGTCACCATCATGATCGTCCTTCAGGGCCTGGAACTGGGACTTGAAAACGTTATCGCCAAGAACCTCAGCCTGCTGCCGCTGTTCTATGTTCTGGCATTCGCGCCGATGCTGGCCGGAACAATCATGCTGATGCGCCACCCGAAAGCACCCAAGGCGTCAAAACCACCCCGTCAGAAACTCGGGACGGCGTAAAAAGATGCGCGTATCCACCACCCTATCCATCTATATCGGCAGACATTTTCTGTTCAGCTTCCTGGCCTGTTTTACGCTTTTTCTGCTGATCGTCCTGCTGTTCGACAGCATCGAGCTGTTGCGCAGAGCCTCATCCTTTCCCGAGATCACCTTCACCGATGTTCTGGAAATGGCATTTTTCCGGCTGCCGCACATGGGGCAGGAAACGTTCCCGTTTGCCGTCCTGTTCGGCGGCATGTCGGCGTTCTGGCGCCTGGCGCGGACACATGAGTTGGTGATCACCCGGGCCGCCGGCGTTTCAGCATGGCAGTTTCTGTTACCGGTTCTGCTGCTGGCGGCGGCATTGGGCGCCTTTCATATCACCATCTTCAATCCGCTTGCCTCGACGATGCTGACCAGGTTCGAGCGCCTTGAAGCCACCCAGCTTCGCGGTCAGGAAAATTTCCTCGCGGTCTCCAAATCCGGCTTGTGGCTCAGACAGGCAAACCAGCATGGACAATCTGTGATCCATTCGAACACGGTCCTGCAGCAGGGGCTGGATGTCGAACTGAACAACGTCGTTGTCTTCGTTTACGAAGGCACCGACACGTTCCTTGAACGTATCGATGCCGACTACGCGCGACTGGAAGACGGTTTCTGGTACATGCGCAACGCACACATCCAGAAACCGGAAGAAGGTACTGCGACCTATCCGGAGTACTGGCTCGAGACCGATCTGACCCTGACCAAGATTCAGGACAGTTTCGCGCCGCCGGAAACGATGTCGTTCTGGGCACTGTCGGATTTTATCGAGACTCTGGAAGCGTCCGGTTTCTCGGCCATCCGCCACCGGTTGCACCTGAATGCCCTGCTCGCTTCGCCTTTGCTGATGTGTGCGATGGTGCTGATCGCCGCCACATTTACTCTGCGCCAGAGTTCGCGCCGCGGCGGCACGACGTTCATCATTTCCATGGGTGTGCTAACCGGGTTCTTGCTTTATTTCTTCTCGGACGTTGTTTTTGCGCTGGGTCTGTCCGACAGCATCCCGGTGACGTTGGCAGCCTGGGCACCGTCAGGTGTCGCGACACTGCTCGGTCTGGGCATGCTATTACACCTGGAGGACGGATAAGGTGCACCGTTTGGGTCGATCGATGACACGCCGTAAAACGCCGATGCTCATTTCGGCGGCAGCGGTTTCGGTTGTGTTATCGGTTCTGATGTCCGCCGCTCCGCTCATGGCACAGGACGCGGAACGCCCGCTCGGCATCCTTTTTCCAGGTGTACCGCAGCCGGCTCCGCAGGTGCGCTCCCCCTTGCCGCAGGTCCCGCAATCCGGGGCCGGCAGTTCCAAAGCCGCCGCCGGAAACACTTCAAAGGTATCACCTGCCAGCGGCAACGAACGCCCGCTGGGCAGTCTGATTTATCCGCAGCAGTCCGGGACGCAAAAGGCGGGATCGGTGCTCCCGCAAAACTGGGCAACCCCGCCGTCCGGCAGTGCCCCCGCCGTTACCGGCACCGGCACTGCCCCCGCTTCGACGAGCCGCCCTCTCGGCACCCTGATCAATATTCCCGATGCAGGCCCCACACCGACCGACGGACAGCGGACCACATCGCGGACCCAAAGCAGCCCGGTTCAGGCCCGCCCCGTACTTCCCGCCCACAAGGTGTATGTCCAGCCGTCCAGCGATGCGAGCACGGCAAAGCCGCTCGGCACCCTGTTCGGCAGCCAGCCCGACACGTTGCCGGCGACGATCACCGATGATGCGAACGACGCAACCAAAAGGGCGCAACCGGTCCGGCAAGCGGCACCGAATAGTGCTCAGACATCCCCGTCATCGACACGGTCCGCCGACGTGCAGCGTGCCGAACTCAATGCTGATTCAATGACCTATGACCGCGACCTGGGCGTGATCGTAGCCACCGGGAATGTCGAAATCGTCTACGGGCCGCGCTCGTTGCTCGCCGACAAGGTCACCTACAATCAGAAAACCGATGTCGTCACGGCCGACGGCAATGTTTCGATGACCGATGACAGCGGCAAGGTTCTGTTTGGCGATAAAATGGAAATCACCGGCGACCTGAAAGATGGCGTCATCTACAACATCGGCCTCATCCTGGAAGATAAATCTCGCGTCGCCGGCACCGGCGCCAGGCGTTCGAACGGCACCATCACGGAATTCAGCAAGGCTGTTTACTCGCCCTGCAACCTTTGCAAGGACGACCCGTCCGCAGCGCCGCTCTGGCAGCTCAAGGCGGTCCGGGTCATCCACGACGCGGAGCAGAAGCAGGTCTCGTATCGCAACGTCTGGCTTGAACTGTATGGCATTCCGGTCGCCTACACCCCTTACCTCAGCCATCCGGATCCGACCGTCAAGCGCCGCTCGGGGTTTCTGGCACCGACATTCTCCAGTTCCTCGGATCTGGGTTTCCGGATACAGACCCCTTACTTCTGGGCGATCGACGATTATCAGGATGCGACCTTCACCCCCATGCTGTCGACCGACGGAGGCCAAGGCGCGATCGGTCAGTACAGGCGCAATTTCAAGAAAGGATTCATGAAGGCTGACGGAAGTTTTGTCGCCGATGACCCCGACAAAGACCTGCGCGGGTACATGAAGCTGGAAACCGAATACCATATCAATCCCACGTGGCGCGCTGGCTTGAACCTGGAAAACGCTTCCGATGACACATATACGCGCCGATACGGCTTCAATACGGACCCCGTTTTGGTATCCAGAGGATACCTGGAAGGGTTCCGGGGCCAGAACTACCAGGTACTGAACACCTACGCATTCAACGATTTGCGGCCGGATTCCGAGGAATCCGAATCCCCGATCGTTCTGCCGATGTACGACTTCAACTACTCAGGCAGGCGGGACAGGATCGGCGGTTTCGCTTCGTTCGATTTCAACGCGCTGAACATCGTCCGCAATACCGGTACCGATACACGTCGGCTTTCATTCCGACCGCGTTGGGACCGTCCCTTCAACGGCCCGTTCGGGGAATTGTATAATGCATCGGTATCCCTTGCCGCCGACGCGTATCATGCATCGAATGTCATCCGCGATGACGGCACCAGCTACACCGGAACAAGCGGTCGACTGGTCCCGCGGGCTTCGCTGTCGTGGCGGTTGCCGCTGATACGCCCCGGCAAGGATTACAGCCAGACGATCGAACCGCTGGCATCCATTACCGTTGCCCCAAATGGCGGCAATCCCGACAAAATGCCTAATGAAGACAGCCAGGAACTGGAGTTCGACGAGACCAACCTGTTTCAGGACAACCGCTACGACGGGTTTGACCGCGTAGACAGCGGTACGCGGTTCAATTATGGGCTAAACTGGGTACTTACTGGCAACGAAGGCGGCAGCACATCGGTCTTTCTTGGTCAGTCGTATCGCCCGCGGATCGATAGCTCATTCAGCCAATCCTCCGGTCTCGAAGACAACTTCTCCGATTTCGTCGGTCGTGTACAGATTGCCCCGGCCAAGTACCTGAACCTCTTGTATCGCACGCAATTCAGCCCAGACAACCTATCGCCGCAGCGGAATGAAGTTTCGGCTAAAGTCGGCGGGGCTGCCTTGAACGTGAATGCGGATTACATTTTTATTGACCAGAGTCAGGGCAGCGAGTTTGCAGGACGCGAAGAAATCAATGGCCGAATTGCATCTCAGATAAAGAGGAACTGGTCGGCGTACACGCAGGCCAGGCATGATCTTTCATCATCCGATCTGCGTAACATCGGCTTCGGTCTGGTCTATGAGGATGAATGTGTGAAATTCACTTCGGAGTATACTCGGTCTTTCTTCCAAGACAGAGACTTGAAGCCATCGGATGCACTAACATTCACTCTCGTACTTAAGACCTTGGGCGAAGTACATTCGGGCGCCTCCCGATTGCAGTAATAACTGGGAAATCCATTTATGATGCTATTGCGACACATATCTCGATCCAGGAAGCTCATAACGGCCACCGTTTTGATGATTACGTTGGCTGTGGCCCAGTTGGTTCCCGTTTCATCCGCACGCAGTCAATCAACGCTGAATATCGCCGCCATCGTCAACGACGAGGTGATATCCATATACGATCTTTCTCAGCGCATTCTTCTGGTAATTACTTTCTCGCAGATTCCCAACACACAGCAGAACCAGCAGCGTATCGCGCCTGAAGTCCTGCGTAGACTGATCATAGAAAAAATACGTATGCAGGAAGCGAAGCGGCTTGAAATCGAAGTACCGGAGCCGGACATCAAGGAAGCGATCTCGGCCATCGAACAACGCAACAAAATCCCCACGGGGCAGATGAATACTGTCCTTGAACGGAACGGCATCGATCCGGAAACACTGAGACAACAAGTGGTAGCCGATCTTGCATGGGTGAATATTGTCAGGGCTCTGTTTCGTCGTGTGGTCACCGTCTCGGATCAGGAGGTCGACGATATCCTTGCAAAAATGAAGGAGGATGCCGGCAAGCCGGAATATCTGGTTTCCGAAATATTTCTCGCTTACGACGAGAAATCCCGTAGTGAGATAGAGCAGGTTGCCCAAAGAATTCATGCCCAGCTCGGTGCCGGCGCAAGCTGGCCGCAGATGGCGCAAAATTTTTCGGAATCCGCAAGCGCTGCTAATGGCGGCGATCTGGGCTGGAATCTGGAATCCACCCTGGGAAGCGTACTCGGCGGCGTTGTCTCAAGGCTCGAACCGGGACAGATATCTTCGCCAATTTCGACCGACGACGGCGTTTATATTTTACTGCTGCGTGACAAACGAAAAGCCAAGGGGATCGATACCTCTCCGGCTGACGTCACCGTCGGCATTCATCAGCTTCATCTGTCAATTCCACCGAACGCAAACCCGAAAACCGTGAATGACACGACAATAAGGGCTGACCAGCTTGCGAAAAGTGCAGATAATTGCGCCTCCTTCGGAAAGCTGGCAGAAAGCGAAGGCAGCCCCAAATCCGGCTATCTCGGTAAATTTCAACTCGATCAGCTCAATCCGCAACTGAAGAGCATGGTTCAAAGCCTGAAGGTAAACGAGACCAGCCAACCGTTCCGAACCGCTGATGGTGTTATCGTTTTGATGGTCTGCTCCCTGGAAAGCCAAGGCGAGCAAGACCCGGTCGCTGCCGCCCGGACGGAAATCGAACGCCGCCTGTTGAACCGCCAGATGGATCGTCTCGCAACCCAGCACGAAGACAAACTCCGCCGCGAGGCCTTTATCGACATCAGGCTCTGAGTCGGCGGTATGCCTGAAATGACGCCAAGCGTACTGACAATGGGCGAGCCTGCCGGTATCGGCGGCGAACTTACCCTGAAGGCATGGGCAGATTTTCGCGGCCAGCTCCCGGCGTTTTTCACGCTGGACGATCCCGAACGGTTGCGCGCCATCGCCCATTCCCTGAACTGGGACATTCCGATCGCGGTCATCGACGAACCGTGCGAAGCGTCACGGATATTCAACGATGCCCTGCCCGTCATGCCGCTCCGTGAAGATGCACGCGCTATCTCCGGGGCGCCCGGCACGGCTTCCGCAAGGGCGGTTCTGGAATCCATCGAGCGGGCCGTCGAATACACCCGCAGCGGTCAGACCCATGCCATGATCACCAATCCCATTCAAAAGGAGACGCTGTACGATGCCGGGTTCGGCTTTCCGGGCCATACCGAGTATCTCGCCGAGCTCGTCGGCGGCGGCATGCGCCCGGTGATGATGCTGGCCTCGCCGTCGCTCAGGGTTGTGCCGCTGACCGTGCATGTACCTTTGCGGAAGGCCCTGGATGAACTGACGACGGAAGCCATCGTCGAACAGGGTAAGTTGGTGATCACCGCCCTGCGCCAGGATTTCGGCATCGCCTCGCCGCGTCTCTCGGTGGCCGGTCTAAACCCGCATGCCGGCGAAAACGGCAAGCTCGGCGACGAGGACAGAGATATCATCCTGCCGGCGATCCAGGCGCTGGCAGCGCCGGGGGTCGAAGTCATCGGACCGGTCCCGCCCGACGCGCTGTTCACGCCGCGGGCGCGGCAAAAATACGATGCGGCACTTTGCATGTATCACGATCAGGCACTGATCCCGATCAAGGCGCTGGACTTCGACCAGGCGGTCAACGTCACCCTCGGTCTGCCGATTGTGCGCACCTCCCCGGATCACGGGACGGCCCTGGATATCGCCGGCAAGGGTCTTGCCGATCCGTCGAGCCTTGTCTGTTCCATCAGACTGGCATCGGAGATCAGTGCCAGCCGATTGGCCTTCAGGTCCACCTGAATTCATGGCAGACCGTCCTGAACTCCCCGCGCTCCGCGACGTCATCAAGACGTACGGCCTGGGCGCGAGGAAATCCCTCGGCCAGCACTTCCTGCTGGACGCCAACCTGACCGACAGGATCGCGCGCGCCGCGGGGCCGCTGCACGGCAAACATGTACTCGAGATCGGGCCCGGACCTGGCGGCCTGACACGCTCCATCCTCGCCTGCGCACCGGAAAGCCTGTGCGTCATCGAACGCGATCAACGCTGCATCGACGCCCTTTCCGGACTACAGGCCGCCTATCCATCACAGCTTAAAATCGTCGAGGCGGATGCCATGAAGACCGCGCTTGCATCGCTTTCGCCCAGACCTGGGATCATCATTTCGAACCTGCCGTACAATGTCGGCACGGCGCTGCTGATCAAATGGCTGAACAACCTCGACGGCATCGAGCGGATGGTGCTTATGTTCCAGAAGGAAGTCGCCGAACGTATCGCCGCCGAGCCGGGCACAGGGGCATTCGGACGTCTCGCGATCCTGACGCAATGGCTGTGCGAGGTACGGATCCTGTTCAACGTCGACAAGCGTGCCTTCACACCGCCGCCGAAGGTCATGTCCGCGGTGATCGAGATCATCCCCCGGCAAAAGCCCATGGCCGACGCCGAGTTGCCGAAGCTGGAGCGCGTCACCCAAGCCGCGTTCGGTCAGCGCCGCAAGATGTTGAGAAGTTCGCTGAAGTCGCTCGCCATTAACCCCGCCGATGTCGGGATCGATCCCGAGTTGAGGGCCGAACAACTGACGATCGAGGAATTTTGCGCCCTGGCGCGGCTGCTCGAAGAACCTGCCTAATCTACTGGCCGACACCCATGCCGCGCAGCCATTCGGCAAGTCCGACGCGCCGTTCGCGCTTGAGCCGTTCCGCCGCCAGGATCGCCTCCGCCTCGGCGACGCTCTGCGGAAGATCTTCGTTGATGATGATGTAATCGTATTCGGCCCAGTGGCTCATTTCGGACGTCGCCTTGGCCATCCTGCGCTTGACCACGTCTTCCGGGTCCTGCGCACGCGCATACAGGCGGCGTTCCAGTTCATCGACCGACGGCGGCAGTATGAAAATGCTGGCAAGATCGTCGCGGGCGTTCTGGCGCAGTTGCTGCGTGCCCTGCCAGTCGACGTCGAACAGCACGTCCTTGCCGGATTTCAGCGCCGCCTCGACCGGGCCGCGCGGCGTACCGTAATAATTGTCGAAGACCCTGGCGTGTTCGAGAAACTCGCCCTGCTCGACCATCTCCTCGAATTTCGCCGTGTCGATGAAGAAGTAATCCTTGCCGTCGGTCTCGCCCGGGCGCATCGGACGGGTCGTCGCCGACACCGACATGGCCAGGTCGGGATGTTTCTCCAGCAGGGCACGGGAAATCGTCGACTTCCCGGCACCCGAAGGCGAAGACAGCACGAGCATCAGGCCGCGCCGGGAAATGTGAATTTTGCTGTTGTCGCTGTTACTCAATATTCTGCACCTGCTCGCGGAACTGTTCGATGGTCGCCTTCATGTCGAGGCCGATGCGCGTCAGCGCCGTTTCATGCGCCTTCGAGCATATTGTATTCGCTTCACGGTTCAACTCCTGGCACAGGAAATCGAGACGTCGGCCGATCGTGCCGCCGGTTTCCAGAAGTTCGCGGACCGAGGCGGTGTGCGCCGCCAGCCGGTCAAGTTCCTCGCGGATGTCGGCCTTGGTCATCAGCAGCGCCACTTCCTGCTCCAGTCGGCCCGCATCGAGGGCCGAGGCATCGGCAAGGATCGCTGCAAGTTGTTCGTCCATGCGCGCACGGATGGCGGACTCCTGCGTCGAGGCGGCTTCCTGTGCCTGGGTACAAAGACTGTCCAGCGCGCCGATCAGCTCGTTCAGCACGGTTGCCAGGCGCGCTCCTTCCTCGTTGCGGACTTTGACCATGTCATGCGCCGCGGTTTCCAGGGTGCTCAACAGCGAGGCTTCGAGCGCCTCGCGGGCCGCTTCGTCGACATCCTCCTCGATCGGTTCGATGACCCCACGCAGCCCGAGCAGGCCGTCGATGCTCGGCGCCTCGGCACCCGGCAACTGTGCCTTCAACCGTTCGGCAGCGGTAACCAGCGTCTGCAGGTGTTCTTCATTTATACGGTAACCGGACGCTGCATCGGTCTGTTTCAAAATCAGCCCGACGGTGATATTGCCACGTCCGTAGATCTTCGACAGCAGGGTCCGTGCCATCGGTTCGAAGCTGTCGAATCCCATCGGCAGGCGCAGGCGGATATCCAGTCCCTTGGCGTTGACGCTTTTGATTTCCCATGTCCACGACCACATCGCATAAGCGCCGGCAGCACGGGAAAATCCGGTCATTGAATTGATCGTCAACGCGGTTCCTTTCAATCGGTTGCTGAGACTTTACCGGGCCGGTTCAACACCGACAAGCGGCACAAGCGGCGCATGGTCATCGCCATGGATGTTGGCTATAACCGCTCAATGACCGATCCCACATACCGTTCCGTCCTGATTACCGGTGCCAGCAGCGGCATTGGCGCCGCCGTGGCGCTTGAGCTGGCCAAGCCGGGCGTGCTCATCGCCATGACCGGCCGCAACGCCGAGCGCTTGCAGGAAACGGACAATGCCTGCAGGAACAAAGGCGCCGAAACGATGACCGGCACAATCGACGTCACCGACCGCGCCGCCATGTCGGCGTTCATCACCGATATCGAAGCCCGCCATCCGCTCGATCTGGTATTCGCCAATGCCGGCATTTCCAGCAGCGCCGGCGCCGGTGACGGCGATGATGAAAAGACCCGCGACGTGTTCGCCATCAACCTTGCCGGCGTGCTCAACACCGTTTTACCGGCGTTGACGGCAATGCGGGCACGCCATGCCGGCCAGATCGCCATTGTCAGCTCCATCGCCGGTTTTCGCGGCATGCCGACGGCACCGGCGTATTCCGCGAGCAAGGTTGCGCTGAGCGCCTGGGGCGAAGCGATCCGCCCGCAACTGACCCGTGGCGGCATCAGCCTTTCCATGATCTATCCCGGGTTCGTCGAAAGCCGCATCACGGATGCCAACGACTTTCCGATGCCGTTCATCATGCCGGCGGAAAAAGCCGCCGCGATCATCGTCGCGGGACTGGCCCGCCGAAAAAAGAGTATCGCCTTTCCGTGGCCGATGGTCTGGATGATGCGGTTGCTGACCCTGTTGCCGCGACCGCTCTATAACGCAGTGCTGGCACGGGCGCCGAAAAAGACCACCTGAAGATTGTCAGTTCCCGCGCTGCAACTTGCGCCAGGCGCGGACGTTGCGGTTGTGCTCGTCCAGGGTCTTTGCAAAGGCGTGGCCACCGCTGCCATCGGCGACGAAATACAGCGCATCGGTGTCCGACGGATTCAGCACCGCGGCAATCGACGCCCGGCCCGGGTTGGCGATCGGTGTCGGCGGCAGGCCGTCGATCTGATAGGTGTTATACGCCGTCCTGCCGTCCAGATCGCCACGCGTCAGCGGCCGGCCGAGCGGACCGGCGCCGTTGGTGTTGCCGTACACCACGGTCGGGTCGGACTGCAGGCGCATACCCTTTTTCAGGCGGTTGACGAAGACCCCGGCAACCAGCCTGCGTTCGCTTTCGACGGCGGTTTCCTTCTCGACGATGGAGGCGATGATCATCGCCTGTTCCGGCGTTGTGAAAGGCAGTCCGTCGGCCCGGCTGTCCCAAAGTTCATCAAGAACGTCTTCGAGCGCCTTCTGCATTCGGTTGAGGATCACGCTGCGCGTTTCGCCGCGATGGAAATGGTAGGTTTCGGGCAGCAGAGATCCTTCCTTCGGCAGGCCGTTGATGTCGCCGCTCAGCAGCGGCTCGTCGCGCAGCAGGTCGATGATTTCGATGCTGGTCAGACCTTCGGCGATGGTCATCTTGTGAACGACCTGGATGCCCGACTTCAGGATTTCCGCGATGCCGGCCGCGCTGGCAGCCGCCGGGATGCGGTATTCACCGGCCTGCAGGGGTCGGGCATCATCGAGAAAACGGGTGCCGAAACGGAACACACGGGCATAACGGATCAGCCCCAGATCCTGTAGCTGGCGGGCAATCGATGACACCGAGCTGCCGCGTTCGATAACGATGATCTTTTCGTTGGTTGTCTGCGACGGCGCGTTATATGCCGATTTCAGCCAGAAGACCCCGCCCCCGCCAGCCATCGCGGCAAGGACGACCAGAACCGTAAACAGAATGGAAAGACGGCGCATCATGCCGTCGGCTTTCAATCGACCTCGCGGAAAATCAGCGACGCATTGGTGCCGCCGAACCCGAAGGAGTTCGAAAGCGCAGCGCGGATCGGCCGCTCACGCGGTTGCTTGGGCACCAGATCGATCGGCGTTTCCACCGACGGATTGTCGAGATTGAGCGTCGGCGGCGCGACATTGTCGCGGATCGCCAGGATCGAGAAGATCGCTTCGACCGCACCTGCGGCACCCAGCAGGTGACCGATGGCGGATTTCGTCGACGACATCGACATACCCTTGGTATGCCCGTCGAACAGACGCTCCACGGCGCGCAGTTCGATCTCGTCGCCGAGCGGCGTCGAGGTGCCGTGCGCATTCACGTAATCGATGTCGCTGGGGTCCATGCCGGCCCGCTTGAGAGCGGCTTTCATGCAGCGATACGCGCCGTCGCCGGATTCCGCCGGCGCCGTGATGTGATAGGCGTCGCCGGACATGCCGTAGCCGACGACTTCGGCATAAATTTTCGCGCCGCGGGCCTTGGCGTGTTCGTATTCTTCCAGCACCACGACGCCCGCACCCTCGCCCATGACAAAGCCGTCACGGTCGACGTCATAGGGACGCGATGCTTTTTCCGGGGTGTCGTTGAAGCCGGTCGACAGCGCCCTGGCGGCACAGAAACCCGCGATCCCGACACGGCAGATCGCCGCTTCGGCACCGCCGGCGACCATGACGTCAGCGTCTTCCCACATGATGAGCCGGGCGGCATCGCCGATGGCATGAGCACCGGTCGAGCACGCCGTCACCACGGCGTGGTTCGGTCCCTTGTAGCCGTGCATGATCGATACATGCCCGGAAACGAGGTTGATCAGACTGGCCGGAATGAAGAACGGGCTGAGGCGGCGCGGGTTCATTTCCGCATCGACCTTGATGGCGCCACGCGCGATCTCGGGCAGACCGCCGATGCCCGAGCCGATCAGAACGCCTGTCTTGCAGGCGTCTTCCTCGGTCTTCGGTTCCCATCCGGAATCCCTGATGGCCTGCTCGGCGGCACACAGCCCGTAGACGATGAAATCGTCCATGCGGCGGCGGTCCTTCGACGGCACCCAGTCATCGGCGTTGAATGAGCCGTTGCTGCCGTCACCCGGCTGAACGCTGCCGGCGATTTTGGCCGGCAGATCGGATACGTCGAATCTGTCAATCGCACGAATGCCCGAACGGGATTCGAGAAGATTCTTCCAGTTGTGCTCGGCTCCGACACCAAGCGACGTAACCGCACCTATCCCGGTGATGACTACACGTCTCATAGATAGCGCCCGTCTTTAAAACTTAAAATGACAGCGGCCATACCCACTAGGTGTGGGTACGACCACGCATCAGGTCAGTTACTCTGCGACTCGATGAAGTCGACCGCGTCCTTGATGGTCAGGATTTTTTCGGCCGCATCGTCCGGAATCTCGATCCCGAATTCTTCCTCGAACGCCATTACCAGCTCAACGGTATCAAGGCTGTCTGCGCCCAGATCGTCGATGAAGCTGGCGCCTTCAACGACTTTGTCTTCGTCCACGCCGAGATGCTCAAGAACGATCTTCTTAACGCGATCTGCAACATCACTCATTGTCGATTTTCCCCGATCTTTACGGTTAAACTTGAGAGCATCGCTCCCCGGGCAAAAGGCCCACTTGAAACAACGGTTCCCCGCCTATTTCCCCCGAAAGGTGGGGGTAACTAACATACTCTTTTCGCCATTACCAGAACGTTGGCACGGAAAAATATCCGGGCGTCTCAAGCCCTATATCATCGCCATGCCGCCGTTGACATGCAAGGTCTGTCCGGTGACATAGGCCGCTTCGTCGCTGGCCAAATAAACGCAGGCGGCGGCGATATCGTCCACATTCCCCAGCCGCCCGGCGGGAATCCCTGCCAGCAGCTTGGTCTTGAGCTCGTCGGACAGCACGTCGGTCATCGCGGTTTCGATGAAGCCGGGGGCCACGCAGTTGACCGTGATGCCCCGGGACGCGACTTCCTGAGCCAGCGACTTCGACATGCCGATCATGCCGGCCTTGGAGGCTGCATAGTTGGTCTGTCCGGCATTGCCGGTGGCGCCGACCACCGAGGTGATGCCGATGATGCGCCCCGTGCGCGCCTTCATCATCCCGCGCAGGCACGCCCTGGACAGCCGGAAAGCCGCTGTCAGATTGACATCCAGCACTGTCTGCCAATCTTCGTCCTTCATCCGCATGGCCAGTTGGTCGCGCGTCAGCCCGGCGTTGTTGACCAGAATATCGACGCCGCCCATGGCCGCTTCGGCGTCCTCGATAAGCTTCGCGGCGCCTTCGGCGGTCGACAGATCGGCCGGCGTCACGTGCGCCCGCTCGCCGAGTTCGCCGGCAACCGCCTGCAGCGCCTCGACACGGGTGCCGGACAGCGCGACTCTGGCGCCCTGCGCATGCATGGCTTTGGCGATGGCGCCGCCGATGCCGCCGGAAGCTCCGGTCACCAGTGCGCGCTTGCCTGTCAGATCAAACATCCGATTTCCTTTCTTTTGTCCGGACTCAGAGAGTGCCCAGAAATGCCTCGATATCGGCAGGCGTGCCGATATTCGCCGCGCCAAGATCGCGGTCGATTCGCTTGGCCAGTCCGGACAGGACCTTGCCGGAACCGACCTCGATCAGCATGTCGACGCCCTTTTCACGCAGCGTCACGCAGCTTTCGCGCCAGCGCACCATGCCGGTGACCTGCTCGACCAGAAGCCGGCGGATGTCCGCCGGATCCTCGACCGGGGCAGCGGTCACGTTGGCGATCAGCGGCACTACCGGCGCTTCGATCGCCACCGCTGCCAGGGCATCGGCCATTACGTCGGCGGCCGGGGCCATCATTGGACAATGGAATGGGGCGCTGACCTGCAGCAGCATGGCACGCTTGGCGCCCTTTTCCTTGGCCACCTCGACGGCACGCTCGACCGCTTCGCGCTTGCCGCTGATGACCACCTGGCCGGGCGCGTTGTCGTTCGCCGTCGCCAGAACATCGCCCTCGGCGGCCAGATCGACGACCTCGCGGGCCTGCTCGAGATCAAGGCCCAGCAGCGCCGCCATGGCACCTTCGCCGACGGGAACCGCCTGCTGCATGGCCTGACCGCGGGTTTTCAGCAACCGCGCCGTATCGGCGATGGAAAACGTGCCCGCCGCGGCCAGGGCCGAATATTCGCCCAGCGAATGCCCGGCCACGAACTCGGCGACCTTGGGAAGCTCGATCCCACCTTCGGATTTCAGCACCGCCATCGCCGCCAGGCTGACGGCCATCAGCGCAGGCTGCGCATTCTCGGTCAGCGTCAGCGTGTCTTCCGGGCCTTCGAACATCAGTTTCGACAGCTTCTGGTTCAGGGCGTCGTCGATTTCCTCGAATACCTCACGGGCGGCGGGAAAGGCGTCAGCCAGTTTCTTGCCCATACCGACGGCTTGCGAGCCCTGACCGGGGAAAACAAAAGCGCGGGACATTCGGTGCCCTCCCATTGGCGATGATGTTCTTGGTTTCAACGCAAATTGGCCGCAGCCCTCAGGGCTGTCAAGCTTGGCCCGGTCCGCCCGGTAACACTTTATTACATTCCCGACATACTGCGCTTACGTTGCCGCCCTATCCTCGGCACTGCAAATACCTGAAATCGGGGGCAGTGATGGATATAAACGCCTGGGAAAATATCGTCAGAATTGACGTCAACGAGGTACTCAGCGGTTCGCATACGCCGGTAAACGATATCGGCACGGTGCGTCCCTGGCCGCCGGTCATGATCCGCGATTTTCTCCGCGCCTACAGCATCGAGATTCGCGACGTCGAGGCAGCGGCGACGATCGGCGACATCGCCGATTATCTGTCGGCCAGCCCCAGCGCATCGGTTGCCGTCTATGACGCGAACAACGCCTTCCTGGGCGTTGCCGTCGACGAGGACGTCATGGCCCTGATCAAACGCGACGGCGTGCGCGCGCTGGATTACCCGATCATCGAGGCGGTGCAGCGCAACCGCCCGGTCTGCAGCATCACCGACAGCCCCTATGTCATTCTGCAGGAAATGCGTAACCAGGGCTGGGACCGTATCGGCGTCGCCGAACGCGGGCGTGTCACCGGCGTCCTGCACCGCCGCGATCTGGTGAAATTCGTTTCCGGATAATCACATTCTGACCGAAAGACCGGCGTCTATGGTCAGCGTATGGCCGATAATGTAGCTCGCCGCATCGGAAGCCAGAAATACGACAGCACCGGCAACCTCGTCTGGCCGGCCCCAGCGTTGCAACGGAACGCGGCGCTGGATGAAATCGTTTATGAACGGGTCTCTGACGCTGTCCTGATTGGCTTCGGTGGCGAAAAACCCGGGCGCGATGGCATTGACGCGAATCCCCATGGGCGCGAACTCGACCGCATGCGAGCGGGTCAGCGCATCCATGCCGCCCTTGGCTGCGGTGTAACCGGGGTCCCCGGGCCTGGCCAGCGGACCGGCGATGGAAGCGACATTCACGATCACGCCCTTGCCGCGCGCCGCCATGCCGGGCTGAACCAGCCGCGACATCCGATATGCCGTGGTGATGCCGAAATCCAAAAGCCGTGCGAAGGTTTCCGGCGTCAGATCCGCCGTCGGCCGCCTGTCGCGCATACCGACGTTGTTGACGAGAATATCGATATCCCGGGTATAGCCTTCGAACCAGGCCGAGACCGCGGCATCGTCGGTCATGTCGAAGGCGAACCCCTCGGCATCGATACCTTCGGCTCTGAGCGCCGAGACGCTTTGCTCGACCGTCTCGGCAACGCGGCCGGTAATCGTGACCGAAGCCCCGGCTTGCCCCAGACTTCGGGCGATTTCCAGCCCCATGCCGCGAACCCCGCCGGTGACGAGGGCATGGCGGCCGCTGAGATCGAAGGGATTGGATGTTTTGCTCATACTTTTCTAATAATGCGATTTCCTGCCGAATGAAATGTGTTTCCCGGGGGCAGGCACGGACCCCAAGCAAACCCTTGCAGAGCCCCGCAAACTCTGTATATTGCGCCGCTTCGTTACTCCTTGCCGGGATTGTCCTGGCTATGCTCGGTCGATGTCCGGGTTGAGAAAAGCCGAAGGGAGCTAAAATATGCCCTGTTATGAAAGCGTGTTCATCGCACGCCAAGATATCTCTGCGTCCCAGGCCGAAGGCCTGACAGAGACTTTTTCGCAAATCATCTCGAACAACGGCGGCAACGTCGTCAGCAGCGAAAGCTGGGGTTTGCGTTCGATCGCCTACCGGATCAAGAAGAACCGCAAAGGCCATTACGTCCTCATGAACATCGACGCTCCGGCGCCGGCGCTGCATGAAATGGAACGTCAGATGCGCATCCACGAAGACGTGCTGCGTTACATGACGATTCGTGTCGACGGTTTCGAAGAAGGCCCGTCGGCCATGCTCCGCAACAAGGACCGTGATGACCGGCCGCGCCGCGGCGATCGCGGCGATCGTCCGTCCCGTTTCGACGAAGACGACAAGCCGGCCGCTGAAGCCTCCAGCAAAGAGGGAGATGAATCATGAGACGTGGATTCTTCCGTCGCCGCAAGACCTGCCCGTTTTCCGGCACCAATGCGCCGAAGATCGATTACAAGGATCTGAAATTGCTCGGCCGTTACGTGTCCGAGCGCGGCAAGATCGTCCCCAGCCGCATCACGGCTGTTTCTGCGAAGAAGCAACGGGAACTGGCCCGCGCCATCAAGCGCGCCCGCTTCCTGGGTCTGCTTCCCTACGTCCTTAAGTAAGGCGTAGGCGCGGACGCGCCCAGCGGACGGAAATCATGCCCTTAACCCCCATCATGGCGCTGAGCGCCGGAATTTGCAGCGCGGTCGCGGTGTTCTCCATCGTGTTCGGCTCGATTCTGGCGTTCCCGCTGTTCTATCTGGCCCCGCTGCCGCTGTATCTGGCTGGCCTCGGGATCGGATCGAAGGGGGCGATCACGGCCGGAATCACGGCCGTGTTCACGGCGGGCCTGATCGGCAATGCGTTTACTGCCCTTCCGTTCGCCGTCGCCTATGCGATCCCGGCCGTCCTGCTTTGCCAGCTGGCAATGCGGACACGGCCCGACGCCGATGGCGCCCCGGTCTGGTATCCCGTCGGGAACCTGATCGGTACGCTGACCGTCGTCGGGGCAACCGGGCTCTCGTTCTTCGCCATGATGGCCATCATGGACGAGGGCGGCATTTCCCTGCAGGACACCGTTGCCAGCCTGATCGGCACGGCACTGGAGCGGATGGGGAGTCAGATCCCCGCCGATTCCCGTGCCAGCCTTGCCGGCGGTCTGGCACCGTTTTTCCCCGGCATGGCGGTTGCCAGCTGGGTCGTCATGCATCTGGTGAATGCCGCCGCCGGACAGGCCGCACTGGTGAAATCGGGGCGCAATCTGCGGCCGAAAATTTCCTATGCCGATCTGACGCTTCCGGACTGGTGTTCGTGGCTTCTCGTCGGCGCAGGCGTTATCGCCCTCGTGGCTCCCGGTGACGGCAGCTATCTGGGGCGGAATCTTGTGATCGTGGCACTGGTGCCGTTTTTCCTGCTGGGGCTTGCCGTAGTGCATACCTTCGCACGCAGGATCGCCAACGGCACGATGATGCTTGTCGCGTTTTACGTACTTCTCATGGTGCTGGGATGGACTGCGTTTCTGGTCGCCGGCGCCGGTGTTTTGGAACAATGGATCGGTCTGCGTAACAGAATGCAGCCGGTCAATGACCAGGAGAGTGAATAATGGAAGTCATTCTGTTGGAGCGTATCGAAAAACTCGGTCAGATGGGCGATATCGTTACCGTTAAGCCCGGCTTTGCCCGTAATTTTCTGCTCCCCCAAGGAAAGGCCCTCAGGGCAACCGATCAGAACAAGTCGCACTTCGACGCGCAGCGCGCGCAGCTCGAAGCCGACAACCTGAAACGGAAAAGCGAAGCCGAAGCCGTGGCGGCGAAAATGGGCGACATGAAAGTCGTTCTGATCCGTCAGGCCGGCGATGCCGGTCAGCTTTACGGCTCGGTCTCCGGCCGCGACATCGCCGATGCGGTGACCGCTGCCGGCGCCACCGTGCGCCGCTCGCAGGTGGTCCTCGACAAGCCGATTAAGACCATCGGCCTGCGCGAAGTCCGCATCGAACTTCACGGCGAAGTTTTCGTGAAGGTGACGGCGAACGTCGCCCGCTCGCAGGACGAAGCCGAAACCCAGGAAAAGACCGGCGCCGCCGTTCTCTCCCTGGCGCAGCAGGAACAGGTTGAAATCGAAGCCGAAGCCGAAGCTGCCGCCGAAGCCGCCGTTGCGGTTGCCGAACAGGCCGGTGCGATCTTCGAGGAAGGTGCTGCCGAGGAAGCCGTCGCCGAGGCCGAGGCCGAAGCGTCTGCCGACGCAGGTGATGATGCAGGTGATGATGCCGGGGACGAAGACAAACCCGCCTAATCGCCTTTCATAAGGAACGTCATCGAAGGGGGTGCTTCCGATGGGAGCGCCCCTTTTCCTTGTTCAGTCCGCGTCACTCCGGCTCTGGGTCAGCGCCCGGGGCAAGCTCCGGCCGGGGCCCAGTTCTTCGAAAGCCCTCTGGATTCCGGCCTTCGCCGGAATGACTGCTCAAGCAAACTCTGATTAACTTGAGGATAAACCGAGTACCGCGGGATTCAGCTCACGCAGACAAGTTGTCAACGGCTCATATCACACAATGGCCCGAATTATTTTCCGGTTTTCCACGTTATCCACACCAATCCACAGAATTAAAACCCGCACAAATTTCGTGAGCCGAGTATGTTCCGCTCATGGTAACAAACACCTCAAGCAGCTCCCCGGATTACCTCCCGGACGGCGAAACGGGCGAAACCGAGGCCCCGACGTACCGCCAACTGCCGCGCAACATCGAGGCCGAGCGCGGCCTGCTGGGCGCGATCTTCGTCGATAACCGGGCTCTCGAACAGGTCGCGGAGTTCCTGCAGGCCGAGCATTTCGCACTGACCGCGCACGCGCGCATCTTCGAAGCCATGATGAAGCTGATCGACCGCGGCCAGATCGCCGACCCGACGACGTTGCGGCCGTATTTCGAAGCCGACAACTCGCTCGACGAAATCGGCGGCGCGCAGTATCTGGCGCATCTGGCGGCCAGCGCCATCAACGTCATCAACGCCCGCGAGTACGGCCGCATCATTTATGACATGCACCTGCGCCGCGAGCTGATCGCGCTCGGCGAACGGGTCGTTAACGACGCCTACGACAACGACATCGATCAGGAAGCCACCGACCAGATCGAGGAAGCCGAACAGGCGCTCTACGATCTTGCCACCACCGGCGATTTCGACGGCGGCTTCCAGCCCTTCAAGACGGCGGTCATGGAAGCGATCAAGGTCGCCGACGCAGCACATGCCCGACAGGGTGGCCTGGCCGGTGTCGGCACCGACCTGATCGATCTCGACAAGCTGCTCGGCGGTCTGCACCGCTCAGACCTTCTGATCCTAGCCGGCCGCCCGGCCATGGGCAAAACCGCGCTGGCGACCAACATCGCCTACAACGCAGCCAAGAACTTCATGGACACCAAGGGCAACGAAGGCGCCGTGGTCGGTTTCTTTTCTCTGGAAATGTCGGCGGAACAGCTCGCCGCACGTATTCTGTCCGAGCAGTCCAACGTCTCGTCCGACCGGATGCGCAAGGGCGAACTGACCAACGAGGAATTCTCGCGTCTCGCCCAGGCCTCGAACGCGCTTCACGAAGTACCGATCTTCATCGACGACACCCCGGCCCTGACGGTCAGCGCGCTGCGCACCCGGGCGCGCCGGCTCAAGCGCCAGAACAATCTCGGCATGATCGTGGTCGACTATCTGCAGCTCATCAGCGGCAGCGCCAAATCCCGCGCCGACGGTCGCGTGCAGGAAGTCTCGGAAATCACCCGTGGTTTGAAGACGCTGGCCAAGGAACTCAACGTGCCGGTGCTGGCCCTGTCGCAGCTTTCGCGCCAGGTCGAAAACCGCGAAGACAAGCGCCCGCAACTGGCCGACCTTCGCGAATCGGGTTCCATCGAACAGGACGCGGATGTCGTCATGTTCATCTATCGCGACGAATATTATCTCGAGAAAGCCGAACCCATGCAGCGCGCCGACGAGAGCGGCGAGAAGTTCGCACTGCGTCAGGCGGGATGGGAAGAACGGGTGGAACGCGCGCGCGGCAAGGCCGAAGTGATCGTCGCCAAGCAGCGCCACGGCCCCGTGGGGTCCGTGAAACTGGCCTTCATCGGCGAGTTCACGCGCTTCGGAAATCTTGACCCGCATCACGAAGACTACTGATTATAGCCGGCATGGCGGTCTCCGATGATCTTTATGCCGCGCGCCTGACCATCGATCTCGATGTCGTAGCGGCCAATTACACCCTTTTGCAGGGCCGGCTTGACGCCGCCGGCGCCAAGGCCGGCGCCGCGGTCAAGGGCGACGGCTACGGTCTGGGCGCGCGTCCGGTCGTGCGCGCGCTGGCCAATGCCGGATGCCGGGACTTCTTCGTCGCGCATCCGCACGAAGGCGTCGTCGTTCGCGAAGAACTGCCGGACGTCGGCATCCATGTCCTCAACGGCCCCCTGCCCGACGCCGTCGACGATTATCTGCATTACGGTCTGACGCCGGTGCTCAATTCCCTCGGCGACATCGCATTATGGCGCGACGCCGCGAAGGCGCGCGGCACGGCGCTCAAGGCCGACGTGCACATCGACACCGGGATGTGCCGCCTTGGTCTCGACCTCGGCGAAACCAAGACGTTCCTGGCCGATGCCGATGCGCTGCTGGACAGCATCGATCTCGGTCTGGTGATGAGCCACCTCGCCAGCGCCGACGTCATCGACAGCGATCAAAGCGCGCGGCAGTTGGCTTTGTTCAAGGATGCATACAGGGCGCTTGGACGCGGCACACCGTCGCTCAGTAACTCGTCGGGAATCTTCCTCGGCGCCAATTATCATTTCGCCGTGGCGCGACCCGGCGTCGCGCTCTATGGAGGCAATCCGACGCCGCATACCGCCAACCCGATGAAGAACCCGGTGCGTCTCGAAGCGCGCATCCTGCAGGTCCGCAACGTCGCGCCGCCCGAAACCGTGGGCTACGGCGCGACCCATCCGGTCAAGGGTCCACGCAAAATCGCCACCGTCCCGGTCGGCTATGCCGACGGCTATCACCGGGCCGGATCGAACACCGGTTTCGCTACCATCGACGGCCACAAGGCGCCGATTGCCGGACGCGTTTCCATGGATCTGATCACGCTGGACGTCACCGATGTGCCCGAACATCTGGCCCGGGCCGGCGCCATGGCCGAGTTCATCAGCGAACAGCGGACCCCCGACGATATCGCGCGGGATTGGCAGACCATCTCCTATGAAGTATTAACCGGTCTCGGGCGCCGTTATGCCCGCACGTATAAAGGGGCTGGTGCATGATCAATCCGTTGCGTCCGATCGGTGGAGGTTTCCTCGCGTTCCTCGCCACCACGGGCCGGCTCGCCATGTTCACGGTCAATTCGGTATCGCATTGCGTGCGGCCGCCGTTCTACGGCCGCCAACTCCTGCGCCAGATTATCGAGATCGGTTTCTTCACGCTGCCCGTGGTCGGCCTGACGGCGATCTTCGCCGGGATGGTGCTGGCCCTGCAGAGTTATACCGGGTTTGCGCGGTTTTCCGCCGAAGGCGCGATCGCCAACGTCGTCGTCCTTTCGATTACCCGCGAGCTTGGTCCGGTGCTGGGCGGTCTGATGATCGCCGGACGTATCGGCGCCGCCATGGCCGCCGAGATCGGCACCATGCGCGTGACCGAGCAGGTCGACGCGCTGACCACGCTGTCCACCAACCCGATGAAATACCTGGTCGCGCCGCGCCTGATCGCCGGCACGGTGATGCTGCCGCTGGTAATTTTCATCGCCGACATCATCGGTGTCTTCGGCGGCTATCTGGTGTCGGTTTACAAGCTGGGCTTCAATCCGTCGAACTACCTGCAGAATACGTGGGAGTTCATGGAACCCATGGACGTGATCTCCGGTCTCGTCAAAGCCTCCGTGTTCGGCTTCATCACGACGCTGATGGGCTGCTATCACGGCTTTTATTCCGCCGGCGGCGCACAAGGCGTCGGCAAGGCGACGACCAACGCCGTGGTTTCGGCGTCGATCCTTATTTTGTGCCTCAACTATATCCTGACGCTGCTGTTCTTCTCCAAAGATGTCACAGGATAATCTCGCCAAGATCCGTCTTTCCGGCGTCCGCAAGACATTTGCGAACGGCCGCAAGGTGGTGCTGGATCATGTCGACCTGGATATCGGCCGTGGCGAAAGCGTCGTCATCATCGGCGGGTCCGGCACCGGCAAATCGGTGACCATCAAATGCATGTTGGGGCTTTTGAAGCCGGACTCAGGCTCGATCACCATCGACGGACATGAAGTCACCACCATGACGGCCGGCGAGCGCGAAACCATCAACCATCAGGTCGGCATGCTGTTCCAGGCCGCCGCGCTATTCGACTCGCTGCCGATCTGGGAAAACGTCGCTTTCGGGCTGCTGGCGCGCAAGCAGTGCAAACGCGCCGATGCCCGCGACATCGCAGCCGAGAAGCTGCGCCTCGTCGGGCTGTCGCCGGATGTTCTGGACCTGTCGCCGGCGGAACTTTCGGGCGGCATGCAGAAACGCGTCGGCCTTGCCCGCGCCATCGCCACCAATCCCGAGATCATCTTTTTCGACGAGCCGACCACCGGTCTCGACCCGATCATGGCCGACGTCATCAACAACCTGATCGTGCACGTAAACCAGACCGTCGGCGCCACCGCCGTGACCATCACCCACGACATGGCATCGGCGCGCAAGATCGGCGACCGTATCGCCATGCTGTATGACGGACGCATCATCTGGGCCGGACCGACCGACGCCATCGAGCATTCCGGCAACGAATACGTCGATCAGTTCATCCACGGCCGCGCCGACGGCCCGATCAAGATGGCGGTCCGGAGCTAGAGAAAACCCCGCCGTCGTCACCCCGGCGCGTGCCGGGAAAAAACTCACACCAGCGCGTCCAGCTCCGGCATTTTGTAAAGCGCGAACAGCGGTCCGGTCTTTTCGCGTCGGCGCACGTTGGCCGCGACGCGGCAAATGTTCGGCGAGCGCGCCAGCAGCGCCGGCGTGTCGTAATGCCAGCACACCGTCACCGCCAGATAGAGATCCGCCATGGTGTAGCCGTCGCCGACGATCCATGCTCCATCGCCGATCGCGTCTTCGAGCACGGCGAAGGCCCGGTCCCAGCGTGCCTCGGCGGCGGCCCGCACCCCGGCAATGCCGTCAGGGTCTGTGGTGTAGCGGTCGGCATAGCTGTGGCGGAGATCGACCTCGTAGATATTGCAGATGATGTGCATCAGCCAGCGATAGACCAGCGCCCGCTCGGTACTGCCCGGAGCGGGCAGCAGCCCCGCTTGCGGATGCCGTTCCGCCAGCGCCAGCGAGATCGCCAGCGATTCGCAGAGCACGGTACCGTCGGGCAATAGCAGCGCCGGAATCTGCTTCATCGGCGAGATTTTCTCGAATTCGGGATCGTCGACCCGGCCGCCGGTTCTTTTGACCTGTTTTCGGGTAAAATCGGCCCCGGCCTCGCTGAGTACCGCATCCAGGGCGATTGCGGCGGTTCTCTCAGACCAGAAAAGCGTGTACATGGCGGTTCTCCCTCTCTCCGACAGGGCCGGAGTGTACAGATCGGTCACACAATAAACGAGGCCGCTTGCGGCAACGCCCGCTTTGGCTTAAGCCTCAATCTCCAAGGGCTGAGGGAGCGTGGCTTGGCCAAAGCAAAATCCGTCTATGTCTGCCAGGAATGCGGCGCCACACATCCGAAATGGATGGGCCGTTGCGATGCCTGCGGCGCGTGGAACAGCCTGACCGAGGAAGCCGGCAACGAAAGCGCACCCAAGGGCCTGGGTGCCAAGCGCGGCAAGAAAATCGAATTCGTCGGCCTCGACGGCCATGAAAAGGATCCGCCGCGCCGTGTCGCCGGCATTGCCGAGTTCGACCGCGTACTGGGCGGCGGGCTCGTACCCGGCTCCGCCGTGCTGGTCGGCGGCGATCCCGGGATCGGCAAGTCGACCTTGCTGATGCAGGTCACCGCCAGCCTCGCCGGCAGCGGCAAGACGCTCTACATCTCCGGCGAGGAAGCGATCGCGCAGCTCCGCCTGAGGGCGCGCCGTCTGGGCCTCGACAAAGCGCCCGTGGCGCTCGCCGCCGCCACCAACGTCCGAGACATCGTATCCACGCTGGACACCCCCGAACACATCGACGTCGTGGTCATCGATTCCATCCAGACCATGTTCCTGGACAACCTTGAATCCGCCCCCGGTACCGTTTCGCAGGTCCGCGCCTCGGCGCAGGAACTGATCCGCCTCGCCAAGCGGCGCGGCTTCGCCTTGCTTCTGGTCGGCCACGTCACCAAGGAAGGCACCATCGCCGGCCCCCGCGTGCTCGAGCACATGGTCGACACGGT
>JAYNVG010000042.1:0-27984 GCA_038100295.1 Thalassospiraceae bacterium | reverse complement strand
AATCCTCCCTTATGCAAAGACCTCAATCTGTCCCAAGGTCGCTGACGTCAAACATAGACTATGAATTAAATCTATAGAAGGGAAGGTGGCTAAGGAGAGAAATGGTCAGTTTTCCGGGGAAATTTTCAGGCAAACGGCAATTTCGGCTCGTTATGTGACGTTGCAGTTCTATCTCACGTGAGGGCTCAATACTACCAAGAGGATATCGGAGTTTCTCAATTCAAATGTAGAAACACGGACTACGGTCGAAACCGTAACGCAAAGCCTTGAGGTCAATGAGCTTGAAATGGATGGCTCAATTATGGATCAGATCGCTACCAAAGTGAGCGAGGAAATCAGGATCCGGTCCCAAGCTGTTCTCCGGGGCACGTATCTCCACGAGGAGCGATACGATGCAAGTGCGGATGAAGTTTTTGTGATCGTACGATACGAGCCGAATTTGAGACTGCTCGGCGCTCGTGATTAGTGCGATCACTTTGCCAATTCCTGATGGGCGATCTGTTCTGGTTTTGTGGGGGGGCGCGTGCTCGCCCATGATACGGATGTTATAGGGCATGGAAAGCCGGGCTTTGGCAGAGTGGTTGCCATATGGTTGCCATAGAATTTTAGTGGCGCCCAATATCACGCATAAGTCATTGATATTGTTGGCGCACCCGACAGGATTCGAACCTGTGACCTCTGCCTTCGGAGGGCAGCGCTCTATCCAGCTGAGCTACGGGTGCCTTGGCCAAATGGTGTCCTGTTCAGGACGCGCGGACCATACCCTTTCGGGTGGGCGCGGCGCAAGGATTGGATGTGGCCGGCGTGTGGCGCATCAGGCTTGTTTGAACGGGCGCATTTGGCCGACGTGTTTTATGGATACATTCGCTGGTGCAGGGCTTCTTGCTCGATATATGACGCACGATAGCGTTTTACCGCCATCTCGTGCGTGGCAATGGCATCATTGCTCAACTCCTTGGCTGGCGCCGATAGACAAAGCAAGCGTCAGCATAGACGCAGGTCTGGAGTGTGAATGAACGAGGAGCAGACGCAGGATCCGCAAAGCGGATCGACGCAGCGCGTGCTGAATCCGGACGGCACGACCAACTGGACGGTCGTGTTCGAGGATCCGCAGCAGGGTGTCCTTGCCGCCGTCGCCGCCGCCACATCCATGAAACAACTGCGCCCGGTCATGGGCAACATCGCGCAATTGCTGTTCAAGCGGAAACGCGATGCCGGGCCGCGCGCCGAATTCCTGTCGCGCATCGAACGGGTGCTGGAACAGGCGGACAGCGACGGCTTCGAAGCAGCCCGTGAGCGGGTGCTCGGCATTCTCAACGCCGAAAAATCGCTGCGTATCGAAAAGGCCGCCCTGCACGCCAGGAACAAGGCGACCACGCAAAGCATTGAAAAGCGACGCAGCAGCACCAGGGAAGGGCCGCTCGAGGCGTTTCTCGGCAATCCGCTTTTGCTCGGCGGCAGCGTCGCGCTGTCGCTGGGGCTGATCGCGCTTGTCGTCGGGCTGGTTCTGCTGCCGCCGGACATCAAGGACGAGAAAGCCGGAGAGGCGAACAGCCAGACCCAGACAGCCGAGGAAAAACCCGCCGAAACGGAACCGACGGCCGCGCCCCGGCCGGCGCCGAAACCGAAGCAGCAAGAATTCATCGCGCTCAAGCCGATCCTCGCCGATGTGCTGTCCGACGGCTCGCGCCGGCGCCTGGCAATGGCCCCGCTGATCGAAATCGAAAAGGGTGGCGACATCAGCGCGGTCTGCGCCCTCAAACCGTGGATCATCGAAGGCGTGCTGATCCGCATGGGAGCGGCCGCCGAAGCGGGGACGAATGCCGACGACGCCCTGATCGGCAAGGTCGCACGCGAGGTCCAGAAGGACATCAACAGCCGCTCCAGGGGCGCGAAGATCAAGCGGCTGGCGCTGGTCGATCTCCGCAAGCTGACCAAGGACGTGGTCAAGGCGTCGAACCGGGGCTGCGAACGGGTGGAAATCGAAAATCTGCCCTGAGCGAATGTTTACCCCGGGCAGCCGCGCCACGGATTGCCGATCCGCGAAAAGCAGGCCATGCTGTCCGCCAACGGGCAGCCCCGGCGCACAGCCGGGTGCCATGTCTGAAACATCAATGGGAGGCAGTTAACGGTGTACGAAGAAATACTAGCGGAACTCAGCGAACCCGGCGTGCTGCGCGTCGGCGTCAATCTCGGCAACATCCTTCTGGTGACCGGCGAGGCCGCCAACGGCGACCCGGTCGGCATTTCTCCGGACATGTCGGCGGCCATCGCCGAAAAGCTCGGCGTCGACGTCCGTTACGTGACGCGGCCGCGGCCGGGCGATCTCGCTGATGCGCTGGAAGAGGACGCCTGGGACATCGCGCTGATCGCCATCGAGCCGAAGCGCGCCGAGACGATTTTCTTCAGCGATCCGTATGTCGAGATCGAGGCGACCTATCTGGTGCCCGAAGGCTCGTCGCTCAAGACCATCGAGGACGTGGACCAGCCGGGTGTCCGGATCGCCGTATCCGAACGCGCGGCGTACGACCTGTATCTGAGCCGCACCCTGAAGCATGCGACCCTGCACCGCGGCGTCGGGCTGCCGGGTGCGTTCGAACTGTTCAGGACGGAAAAGCTGGATGCGCTGGCGGGACTGGTCCCGGCACTGCGCGAAAACGCCGAGGAAATGCCGGGATCGCGGCTGATCCCGGGCCGCTACACGTCCGTGCAGCAGGCCATCGGCACCAAGCACGAAAACAAGCACCTGGCCGCGTTCGTCAACGGCTTCGTCGCCGATGCTATCGCCAGCGGCTTCGTTGCCGAACTGATCGACAAGCACGGCGTCACCGGCAAGCTGGCGGTCGCCGGGTCGAACTGAAGCCGGGGTTTCGCTCACATAAAGAGGGCGGCGTCGCTACCGCCGCCCCTTTTGAGCGGACGATCGGTTCAGGTACTCAGTTCAGGCGATCAGTTCAGGCGGATCTTGCCGGACTTTTCGATGACGACGACGTCGGTCTTTTCGGCCGAGACGGAATCCGCTTCATCGCCCTTGCCCAGCGACACGATGCACGCATCGCAGACGCCGGACGCGCTTTCGCCCGGTGCCAGGTTGATCAGGGTATCGATGGTGTCGGTGCTGCTGGCGTCCTTCCAGACGCTGAGCAGAATTTCCGCAGGCTTGTCGCCTTCGTTGCGGACGTCGACGGCATGGGCCGCCGTCGAGACGAGCAGGAACGCCCCTGCCAAGATAAAACTCAGCTGACGCGAAAACATCTTCGGTTTCTCCATGAGGTACCGGCACGCGGCCGGAACGGCATATCAATCGGGCAAGTCCGGTTTTCGCGCAAGCGGATTTTCAGACGGACACGAAGAATTTATCGGTCCGCCGTCAGCCGGGCGCCCGCATCCACATCGGCGCCCGACGGCAGGGGCTTTTCCGGGGCGTCCAGCCAGTGCGCGATGTCGCGCCACACCGTTTCCGCCTGCAGATCGCGGAGCAGCATGTGATATCCGTCGGGATAGACCGCCAGCCGTCTCGACGCCGCGCCGGCCTTGGGCAGCCTTGCGAACATGGTCCGCGTCGGGCCGGAACGGATGATCTCGTCGCGCCCGCCGTAGAGGATCAGCGTCCGGCCGTCCAGCCCGGCCGCCGCCGTCATCGCCTCGTCCATCAGGTCGACCAGCCCGTTGATGGCGTCGACGCGGGTGCCCTTGATGACCAGCGGATCGCGGCCCAGCTGGATCAGCATTTCGATATTGTCGGACGGCGTGATTTTCAGCCCGCGCCCGCTCAGCGGTAGCGCCGGGACGGTGTGCGCCGCCAGCCATAGGGTGGCGCGCTGATACCAGGGCATGGTGCCGCGCGACCACACGGCGGGGGCCGACAGAATGACGCCGTGGATCCACGGCGTGTCGTGTCCGGCCACCACCGTCATGGCGACGGCGCCGCCCATGCTCTCGCCCAGCAGGTAAACCGGTACGCCCGGATACCTGTCGGCCAGGGCCCTGGAGAAATCGCGGGCATCCATGCGGTATCGGTCGGTGGAAAACCAGCGGCCGCGAAACCCGTTGGCGCCGAAGCCGCGCTGATCCAGGGCATAGCCGGCGATGCCGCGCGCCTTAAGATACGTCGCCGGCGCATCGAAGAACGCCGAATAATCGTTGAAGCCGTGCAGGGCGACGATCACCGCCTTCGGCGCGCCGTCCGGCAACCAGGACCGGTACGCCAGCGCGATGCCGTCGCGGGTCCAGAAGTGTGATGCGTACAGCGCCGGATCGCCCGTGGCCGGACCCGGATCGACAAGCCGGGGCGCGCAGGCAGCGGGCAGCAGAAGCAGCGGGATCAGAAGAAAAGCGAAGAAGCGCCGCCTAGGCCCTTGCATCGCCGTCAGTGCCTTCGTTGTCGTCATCCTGGGTCAGGCGGATGAAGATGTCTTCCAGGTCGGAATCCTTGGTCGAGAAATCGCGGACCACGAGACCGCTCGCCTCGATATCGCGCAGCACCTCGCGGGCCGGGGTCTTCGACGGTGCGAAGCTGACGGTCAGGCAGTCCGGCTCGCCGAGCGTCGGGCTGTAGGCATCCAGGGCATCGGGAATCTCGCCGACCGGTTCGCTCAGCGTCACCTTGAGCTGCTTGGCGTCGATCCTGCGCAGCATGGTGTCGGTCGGCTCGCAGGCGACGATCCGGCCGTGGTTGATGATCGCGATCTCGTCGCACAGCGCTTCCGCTTCCTGCAGGTAATGGGTGGTCAGCAGCACCGTGATGCCCTGTTCGTTCATCTCGCGGACATGGGTCCACAACTGGCGGCGCAGGTCGACGTCGACCCCCGCCGACGGCTCGTCCAGCACCAGAACCGGCGGGCGGTGTACCATTGCCTTGCCGACCAGAAGCCGTCTCCGCATGCCGCCCGACAGCGACCGGGTATAGGCCTCCGCCTTGTCCGCCAGACCGACCGCTGCCAGCACGGTGTCGGTGCGGCGCTCCGACTTCGGCACGCCGTACAGGCCGGCCTGCAGGTCCAGCAGTTCGCGCGGCGTGAAGAACGGATCGATGTTCAGTTCCTGCGGCACCACGCCGATGCAGCGGCGCGCGGCGCGCATGTCGGTATCGATGTCGTGGCCCCAGATCTTCGCGCTGCCGGACGTGCGGTTGACCAGACCGGCAAGGATGTTGATCAGCGTCGACTTGCCGGCCCCGTTCGGTCCCAGCAACCCGAAGAACGAGCCCCTGCGGATTTTCAGGCTGACGTCCTTCAAAGCGTGCTTCGGCGCCTGTTTGTTGGAGCTTTCATAGACCTTGCAGAGGCCGTCGATCTCGACGGCGAATTCAGGCTCGGCGCTGTTCGGATTATCGCTCAAGGATCACTCCCGGTTGAGGTGGTGCGGGTGGTCGGACTCGAACCGACACTTCCGAGGAAACCGGATTTTGAATCCGGCGCGTCTACCAATTCCGCCACACCCGCACGGTGGAGCGGTGGGAACATAGGGTATCGAAACGCCTCTGTCCACTGCGCCGAGGGCCCCGTGACGGGCGGACAGCGCTCTCCGTTGCGCCCTTCCCCAAGGGCTGCTAAAGACACCGCACCATCAGGAACCCCGGCCCTTCAAGGATACCCGAAAACCCATGCTGCGCACGCTTTATGACAAGACCCTGGAATGGTCGGCACACCGCCATGCGATCTGGATTCTGGCCGCGGTGTCGTTCGCCGAAAGTTCGTTTTTCCTGATCCCGCCGGACGTGCTTTTGATCCCCATGGTGCTGGCGGCCCGCACCAAATGGTTTCGCATCGCGCTGATCTGTACGCTGGCGTCCGTGGCCGGCGGGGCGTTCGGCTATTTCATCGGCGCGTTTCTGTTCGACGAGCTGGGGCGGCCGATACTCGACATGTACCATGCCACCGCCAAGTTCGAGGCGGCGCGCGCGGCGTACAACGAACACGGCGCGCTGATCGTGTTCACCGCCGGGTTCAGCCCGATCCCCTACAAGATCTTCACCATCGCCAGCGGTGTCACGGGAATGGAGCCGATCTCGTTTATACTCGCGTCGCTGGTCGGGCGCGGCGCCAGATTCTTCCTGGTCGCCGCCCTGCTGTGGAAATTCGGCGCGCCGATCCAGGCGTTTATCGAAAAGCGGATGGGGCTGCTGGCGCTGGCGTTCTGCGCGCTGCTGATCGCCGGTTTTGTTCTTGTCAAATTTGTAACTTAACCGGAGCGCAGATCGCGCCTATACCAGTGCCATGACGGATTCCATGACCCTCAACCGCTGGCTGCCCCTGGCTTTGCTGATCGCCGCCATCGGTCCGCTCGGCACCGCCTATACCGCCGAGCTGGGGTTCGGTTACGAGCCCTGCGTGCTGTGCCTGTACCAGCGCGTGCCCTACGGCGTGATCATCGTGCTCGGCATCGCCGCGATGTTCCTTCAGGGGGCTGAAGCGCGGCGCTGGATCGTGCTGGCGGCGGCGGCGACGTTCCTCGCCGGGGCCGGGATCGCGTTCTATCACGTCGGCGTCGAGCAGCTGTGGTGGGCGTCCGCGGCGCCCTGCGGATCGAGCGGTGAGGCGGTGACGACGACCCAGGACCTGTTCGCGGCGTTGCAGAAAAAACCGGTGAAGTCGTGCGGCGACATCGACTGGACCCTTTTCGGCATCTCCATGGCCACCTACAATGTCGGCGTATCGCTTTTCTTTGCCGCGGCGTCGCTCTGGACGTGGCGGCGGCTGAACGGAGCAGACGCCGCGTAGATGGAAAGATCCTGCAAACCGCACCGCATGCCGGGTGATTTGTCGAAAAAGGACATGCTGGAAAGCATGATCCGCGTCGACCATGCGGGCGAATACGGGGCTGTGCGCATCTACGAGGGCCAGCTCGCCGTGCTCGGCAAGAGCGTCGATCGCGAAGACATCGAACACATGGCCGCACAGGAACGCGTGCATCTTGCGAAATTCAACGAGCTGATCCGCGCCAACCGGGTACGGCCGACGGCGCTGATGCCGCTGTGGCACGTCGCCGGGTTCGCGCTCGGCGCCGGCACCGCACTGATGGGCGAAAAGGCGGCGCATGCCTGCACCGTCGCCGTCGAGGAAGTCATCGACGAGCATTACGCCGAACAGGTTGCGCAACTGGACGCCGAGGGCGATCAGGCGGCGCTGCGCGACACCTTCGAGAAATTCCGCCTGGAAGAGCTGGAACACCGCGACACCGCGCTTGAAAAGGGCGCCGAGGAAGCACCCGGCTACGAGGTCCTGAAGGCGGCGGTGAAGACCGGATCGAAGCTGGCGATCTGGCTGTCGAAACGGATTTAGGAGCCAAGCCATGGCCGACGAAAGTGTGCCGATACACGAAGGCGGCTGCACCTGCGGCGAGGTCCGCTACAAGGTGCATGGCGCGCCGCTGTTCGTGCACTGCTGTCATTGCAGCTGGTGCCAGCGGGAATCCGGCTCGGCCTTCGCGCTCAACGCGATGATCGAAGCGGATCGGGTCGAACTGGTCGCGGGTGCGCCGGAAGCGGTCGACATCCCGTCGGCCAGCGGCAAGGGACAGACGGTCTGGCGCTGCCCGACATGTCGCATCGCGCTGTGGAGCAATTATGCCGGTGCCGGCACGCTGGTGAATTTCGTCCGCGTCGGCACGCTGAACGATCCCGGCGCCATGCCCCCCGACATCCATATCTATACCTCGACCAAGCAGCCGTGGGTCACGCTCGACGACGGCAAGCCGCAGATGGATGAATTCTACAGCCGCCGCGAACAGTGGCCGCAGGCGTCCCTCGACCGGCTGGCGGCGCTGAAGGGCAAGTAGGCAGGCGCCCGTGTAACCTTATCCTTCGAGACGCGCCGGATCAGGTCCGGCGCTCCTCAGGATGAGGCATTTAAATCTCCACATCCTGAGGCATTTAAATTTCCTCATCCTGAGGAGGCCGTCAGGCCGTCTCGAAGGATGCGCGGCTGATATCCATTATGCCCGGTCGCGCCGTGTCAGCGCCTTGACGATGCCCCGGAACATGCGCACTTCCTGCTCGGTCATGTCGGCACGCGACAACATGTTGCGGAGACGCCGCACCATGCTCGGGCGCTTTTCGGCGGCGGTGAAGAACCCGGCGTCGGCCAGTTCGCCTTCCAGGTGTTCATAGAGCAGCGTCAGTTCCTTCTTGTTGGCCGGGCGGGTATCGGCAGGTATGCGTAGTTCGTGGTCCGGCGTCGTATCGGCCAGCTTGAACCATTCATAACTGACCAGAAGCACCGCCTGCGCCAGATTGAGCGAGGTGAACGCCGGGTTAAGCGGCACCGTGAGGACCGCGTCGGACAGCACTACGTCGTCGTTGTGCAGGCCCCAGGCTTCCTTGCCGAACAGGATGCCGGTCTTCTGCCCGGCGGTTGCCCGCGTGCGGATGTCCCTGGCGGCGGCTTCGGGCGTGAACACCGGCTTGGTCATGTCGCGGGGCCGCGCCGTGGTGGCGATGGTGAAATTCAGATCGGCGATGGCGTCTTCGGTGCGGGTGAAGATCTGGGCGTTGTCGATCACCGTGTCGGCGCCCGAAGCGGCGGCGTGGGCACTTTCCGACGGCCAGCCGTCGCGCGGATTGACGAGGCGCAGATCATGCACGCCGCAGTTCCACATGGCGCGCGCGCACATGCCGATGTTCTCGCCGAGTTGCGGCTCGACCAGAACCACAGCGAAGGATAAATCGTTCATCTCAGCGGATCAGTCGTGCGCGGGTTCTTCCGCGCCGTCCCGGTACAGCAGAAAGACCAGCGAGTCGCGGAGAGCGTTGTAAGACGCATCGATGATGTTGGCCGACACGCCGACGGTCGACCAGTGTTCGCCCTTGCCGTCGGAGCTTTCGATCATCACGCGGGTGATGGCGCGCGTACCGTCGCCGGGGGTCAGGATGCGCACCTTGTAGTCGACGAGGCGCAACCCTTCGAGGGTCGGATAGATCGGCGTCAGCACCTTGCGCATGGCGGCGTCGAGCGCGTTGATCGGGCCGTTGCCCTCGGCCACCGTCATGTGGTCCTCGCCGCCGACGGTCAACTTCACGGTGGCTTCCGACAGCGTCACCAGGTTGCCGTTGGAATCCCAGCGCCGTTCGTCGATGACGCGGAAGTTGGAGCACTTGAAGTATTCCGGCACGGTGCCCAGCGCGCGGCGCGCCAGCAACTCGAAGCTGGCCTCGGCGCCGTCGTAGGCATAACCGTTGAATTCGTTCTCCTTGACCTCCTCGACAAGACGGCCGATGCGCTTGTCCTTGGGATCGACCTCAATGCCGACCTCGCGGAAACGGGCCAGGATGTTGGAGCGCCCGGACTGGTCCGAAACCACGATGTGGCGGCGGTTGCCGACCAGTTCCGGCTCGATGTGTTCGTAGGTGCGCGGATCCTTCTCGACGGCGGAAACATGCAGGCCGCCCTTGTGCGCGAACGCCGACTCGCCGACATAGGGCGCGCCCTTGGCCGGTGCACGGTTGAGCCGCTCGTCCAGCAGCCGGGAGATATGCGTAAGCTGCTTCATGTCCTCGGGACGGACGTTGGTCTCGAAGCCCATCTTCACGATCAGCGACGGAATGATGGCGATCAGGTCGGCATTGCCGCAGCGCTCGCCAAGGCCGTTCAGCGTACCCTGTACCTGGCGGGCGCCGGCGTTGACGGCGGCCAGCGAATTGGCGATGGCGTTGCCGGTGTCGTTGTGGGCGTGAATGCCAATGTGGCTGCCGGGGATGTGCTGCGTCACCTCGCGGACGATGCGGTCGACTTCGTGCGGCAGCGTGCCGCCGTTGGTGTCGCACAGCACGACCCAGCGCGCGCCGTTGTCGTACGCCGCCTTCAGGCAGGCCAGCGCGAATTCGGGATTGGACTTGTAGCCGTCGAAGAAATGCTCGGCGTCGTACATGACCTCGTCCTTGCGGGTCTTCGCCAGTTCGACGCTTTCCGCGATCATGCGGATGTTTTCCGCGTGCTCGATCTCCAGCGCCACGTCGACGTGGAAATCCCACGACTTGCCGACCATGCAGACGCACGGCACGTCGGGCTCGAGGATCGCCGTCAGTCCCGGATCGTTGCCGGCGCTGCGGCCGGCGCGGCGCGTCATGCCGAACGCGGTGAGCCGGGCGCGTTTGAGTTTCGGCGGATTGCCGAAGAAGCTGTTGTCGGTCGGGTTGGCGCCGGGCCAGCCGCCTTCGATATAGTCGATGCCGATCTTGTCCAGCTCGCGCGCGATCAGTTCCTTGTCAGCGGGATTGAAGTCGACACCCTGGGTCTGCGCCCCGTCGCGGAGCGTGGTGTCGAACAGATAGACGCGGTTATCGGACATGGTTTTCGGTCTTCAGTTGTATCATTCCGGAAAAACGCGCGGAGAATGCCCAAAACCGCGCGGATGCTCAAGCACTTAGGGGAAAGAACGGTTTATTCGGCTGCCCGGCCCAGCAGCATTTCCTTGAACTGGGCATTGCTGATCGGCTTCGAGAACAAGTATCCCTGGCCGGTATGGCAGCCCAGTCCGTGCAGGAATTCCATCTGCCGTTCGGTTTCGATGCCTTCCGCGACGATGTGCAGGTCGAGCTGTTTGGCCATGCCGACGATGGCCCGCACGACGACCACCGCCTCCCGGTCATCGGGCAGATCGGTGACGAAGGCGCGGTCGACCTTGAGTGAATCCAGCGGGAACCGGGTCAGATAACTGAGCGACGAATAGCCGGTGCCGAAATCGTCCATGGAAATGGTGATGCCCAGGTCCTTGAGCCGGTTCAGGGTGGCGATGGTTTCGTCCGGGCGTTCGACCAGAAGGCTTTCGGTCAGTTCCAGATCGAGATGTTCCGGATTGAGACCGGATTCCCGCAGGCTTGACGTGACCCGTTCGACGAGATCGCCGTGCAGGAACTGAAGCGCCGACAGGTTGACGCCGACCTGGGTATGGCTGCCGTCTTGGCTTGTCCACTCGGCGGCCTCACGGCATGCAGTGCGCAGCACCCATTCGCCGATCGGCACGATCAGGCCGGTTTCCTCGGCGATCGGCACGAACTCGGCGGGCGAGACGAACCCCAGGCTTTCGTTCGACCAGCGCAGCAGCGCCTCGGCGCCGATGATGCGTTGCGACGACAGATCGACCTTGGCCTGATAGTTCAGCGACAACTCGTCGTTTTCCAGCGCACGCCTGAGCTGGTGACCGAGGTCGACGCGCCGGTGCACTTCCTCGGACATGCGCGGCGTGTAGATCTTGTAGTTGGCGCGCCCGTCGCGTTTGGCATTGTTGGCGGCGGTGTCGACGTTGCGCATCAGATCGGACAGCGTTTCCGCGTGTGCCGGGTAGGTGCAGACGCCGATGCTGGCCGAGGAAAAGATTTCCCGCCCGTCGATGTCGTACGGGCTGGACAGCGCCACCAGAATATCGGCGGCAAGATGCGTCGCCTCTTCCTCGCCGGAAATGCCCGGCATCAGGATATGAAACTCGTCACCGCCGACACGGGCGATGGTATCGGCGTCGCGGACGCACGACTGCAGCCGCCGGCTGGCCATGACGATGACCTCGTCGCCGACCTCGTGTCCGAAGGCGTCGTTGATGTTCTGGAACTGGTCCAGGCCGACATAGATCAGCGCCAGCGCGCCGCCGTCGCTGTCGATGTTCCGCATCGCCTCGCCCAGCCGTTCGGCCAGCAGGTTGCGGTTGGCAAGCCCGGTAAGCTGGTCCCGCGTCGCCATGGTGCGCAGCCGGTTTTCATAGGACTTGCGTGCCGTGATGTCGCGGATGGCGCCGATGAAGCGCCGTTTGCCGGCGCTCGCGGATTCGGTGAACACGACCTCGACCGGGATGTCCTGACCCTTGACGTGCCGCCCGGTCATTTCGGCGTCCTTCTCCAGCGCGAAATCCTGATCTTCGTCGGGGCCGTCGGCGATAAAGGTATCCGGCATGGCGCCGGCCAGTTCCGGGATCAGCACGCCGATGTGCTGATCCAAAAGATTTTCCGCATTATAGCCGAAAATCCGCTCTATGGCGGCGTTGGCCATTTCAATCCTGCCCAGTTCGTCGACGGTGACGATGCCGTCGGCGACGGCGTCCATCACCAGGCGCAGGTTTTCCTCGCGCTGCTGGACCGCCGACAGCGCGCGGTTGCGCTCCGTGACGTCGCGCGCGATGACCATCACCGCGTCGCTTTCATTGGCGCCGATGGCGGTATAAGGCAGCGCCGCGATCTCGACCTCGACGTTCACCTCGTCGCTGCGCCTGAGCTTGATCGGCAGGCGCAGCTTTTCCTGTGCCAGGTCATTGAGGTCGGGCCGGATCGCGCTCTGGAAATCGGGATGGATGAAGTCGTACAGCATCCGGTCCTTCAGGGATTCCAGCGGCCACACGCCGAGCATGCCGGCGCCGGCCGGATTGATCAGTTCGATGCGGCCGTCGCGGCAGATGCAGATCAGGTCCGGGGCCAGTTCGATGAGATGGCGGAAATCCTCTTCCGCTTCCTAGTAGCGCGCGAAGTGCGCCGGCTGCGAAACGTCGTCGAGGGTCTCGAGGATGACACGCGCGGCCTTGTGAATGTCCTCGGCGTAATCGCGGTAACGGCGGTTGCCGAGCGGACCCAGCATTTCGTTCTCGATCATGTCGGCAAAGCCGATGATCGTACTGAGCGGGGTGCGCACCTCGTGGGTCAGGGTTCTGACGAGATCCAGATACGCTTTCGGGACATTTTCTTCGCGGTCGTTGTCTTGCTGCGCCATTGCGTTCTTATTTCAATCGTGCCCAGGTCCAGGGAGGGAATTCCATCCTCGTAGCATCGGCGCAACACAACATGTCGCGGCAATCGCCACCTCGCTACCCTCTGGCACAATGACCCCGTATCGACGGGTCTTGGTTCTATCGCATCCGGTACGGATTTTTTCCGCTTGGGACGTTCACACGCTAATAATCTACCCGGTTTGGCCGTCGCATGCTAGCGTTGTGCCATGCCGGACCGCATCATTTTACTGACCGGAGAGGTCGAAGCGCCGCATCTGAGCGGGATTTTACGTCAGCACAACCCGGCGCTGGAGGTTGTGCATGCGCTCGACCGGGACGCCCTGATAACTTTGGCGAATGACGGTTTGGCCGGTGCCCGGCTGGTCGCGTTTCTGACCGGCGTGATCGTTCCCGAGACGGTCCTCGCGGCGCTCGACGGGCCCGCGTACAATTTTCATCCGGGACCGCCCGAATACCCAGGCAGCTACGTCGCCGGCTTCGCGATCTACGACGGTGCAACCTCCTTCGGCGTCACGCTGCATGAAATGGCGGACAGCGTCGACACCGGCCCGATCGTCGAGGTCCGGCGTTTCCCGGTACCGGAAGGCTGGAAATACCAGGACCTGGAAGCCGAGGCGTTCCGCCACGTGCTGCAGATGTTCGTCGACCATGCGCCGCACATGGCGTGCGACGATGCGCCGCTGCCGAGCGGGGTCGAACCCTGGACCGGACGATGCCGCACCCGCGCCGAGGCCGAACGCCTGCAGGCCATCGAATCCGATCTGACGGAAGAGGAAATCGTCCGGCGTTACCGGGCGTTCGGGTAGCCGCTGGCCCCTCTCCCGGCGCTTCGCGCCGCCCTCTCCCCAGGGAGAGGGTTGACTGGATTGCGTTTGGCCCCTCTCCCTTGGGAGAGGGTGGCGAGCATGGCGAGCCGGGAGAGGGGACCTGGCTTTTAAGGGTTCAGCCGCGCCGCCAGGTGGTGCCGCCCGCGCCGTCTTCGAGAATGATCCCGGCCGCCTGCAGCTCGTCGCGGATCGCGTCGGACGCGGCGAAATCCTTGTTGGCGCGGGCTTCGCGGCGGGCCTCGATCCTGGCGTCGATTTCGGCGTCGCTCAACCCGCCCGCGGCGGATTTCGGCTGCCACTTGAACCAGGCGTCCGGGTCCTGTTGCAGGAGGCCGAGGAAATTCGCGCCCGCCGTCAGCGCTGCCGGGTCATTGCTTGCACCGCGCAGTACTGTAATTGCGCCCGGCGTGTTCAAGTCGTCGCATAGCGCGTCGATCATGATGGTGGGGACATAGCCGCCGTCCGCCTTGTGTCTATACCAGCCGTCCAACTCGCGTTTTGCATCGGCCAACCCTTCCCTGGTGAAGTCCAGCGGCTGGCGGTAGTGCGTTTTCAGAAGCAGCAGGCGGATCGCCTCGCCGGGAAACTCGTCCAGCAGTTCGTTGACGGTGTAGAAGTTGCCGAGCGATTTCGACATCTTCTCGCCTTCGGCCATCAGGTAGCCGTTGTGCATCCAGTAATTGGCCATCGTGTCGGTGCCGTGCGCGCAGCGCGACTGGGCGATTTCGTTCTCGTGGTGCGGAAAGATCAGGTCGAGCCCGCCGCCGTGAATGTCGAAGACGTGATTGTGCTTTTCGTCGCGGCACAGAATCTGGTCGGACATGACCGAGCATTCGATATGCCAGCCGGGCCGGCCGTTGCCCCATGGGCTGGGCCAGCCGGGCTCGCCCTTTTCCGGGTCGGACGGTTTCCACAGCACGAAGTCACGGGGATCTTTCTTGTAGGGCGCGACCTCGACGCGGGCGCCGGCAATCAGTTCGTCCATATTGCGCCTGGACAGTTTCCCGTACTCCGGCATCGATGGCACGTTGAACAGCACATGGCCTTCGGCTTCGTAGGCATGGCCCTTGTCGATCAGGTCCCCGATCATCTCGATCATCGCGTCGATGGTATCCGTCGCGCGCGGCTCGACATCGGGCGGCAGCGCGTTGAGCGCCGCCATGTCGGCGTGGAACACCTCGATGGTCTTGTCCGTCAGCTCACGGATCGAGATGCCGCGCTCATGGGCACGCGCGTTGATCTTGTCGTCGATGTCCGTGATGTTGCGCGCATAGGTGACGTGATCATCCCCATAGACGTGACGCAGTAGCCGCGCCAGCACGTCGAACACGACGATCGGCCGCGCGTTGCCGATATGCGCCAGGTCATAGACCGTCGGCCCGCACACGTACATCCGCACATCGTTGCGGTCGATCGGCACGAACTGGCGTTTTTCGCGGCTCAGCGTGTCGTGGATATGAATCGGGTCTGTGGTCATCAGATCTGCTTCGTGAAACCGTTGGTGATCGGATAGCGGCGGTCCCTGCCGAAGGCGCGTCCGGTGATCTTGACGCCCGGCGGTGCCTGGCGGCGTTTGTATTCGGCGCGGTCGAGCAGTTTCCAGATGCGCTTCACGGTGTCGACGTCATAGCCGTCGGCGACCACGTCGGCGACCGATTTCTCGTCCTCGATCAGCGCGCCGAGGATGCCGTCGAGCACTTCATAGGGTGGCAGCGAGTCCTCGTCCTTCTGGTCCGGGCGCAGTTCGGCGGACGGCGGCTTGGTGATGATGCGCTCGGGAATGACCATGCCTTCCGGCCCCAGCGCGTCCGGCGGCCGCTGCGCGTTGCGCCAGTGCGACAGCTCGAACACGGCGGTCTTGTAGACGTCCTTGAGGACCGAATAGCCGCCGCACATGTCGCCGTACAGCGTCGCGTAGCCGACCGACATTTCCGACTTGTTGCCGGTGGTCAGCACCATGTGGCCGAGCTTGTTGGAAATCCCCATCAGCAGGATGCCCCGCGCGCGGGCCTGAATATTTTCCTCGGTGATGTCCGCCTCGCGGCCCGCGAAGACGGGTGCCAGCATCTGGTCGAACGCACCCATGGCCGGGCCGATGTTGATGCTTTCGAGCCGGATGCCGAGCAGCTCGGCGCACTGTGCCGCGTCCTCGAGGCTTTCGGTGGAAGTGTAGGGCGACGGCATCATCACCGAGAGCACCTTGTCGGCACCCAGCGCGTCGACGGCGACGGCGGCGCTGAGCGCGCTGTCGATGCCGCCGGAAAGGCCGATGACGACGCCCGGAAAGCCGTTCTTGGTGACGTAATCGCGGAGACCCAGCGTCATCGCCTGATAGACGTTTTCCTCGCGGCTCAGGCTCGGCTGGGTGTCGGACGGCGCGCAGCTCCAGCCGTCATCGCCCCGGGTCCATTCCGTCAGCATCAGGGACTCCCGCCAGAACGGCGCGCGCATCACCATTTTATAGTCCGGGTTGACGACGAACGAGCCACCGTCGAAGGCCAGTTCGTCCTGGCCGCCGACCTGATTGACGTAAAGCGAGGCGAGGCCGGTTTCGCTGACCCGCTCGATGGCGATGTTGAGCCTGACGTCGACCTTGTTGACGTCGAACGGCGAGCCGTTCAGCGAGATCAGGATTTCGGCGCCGCTTTCCTGCAGGCATTCGGCGACGTCCGGGAACCACAGGTCCTCGCACACCATGACGCCGAGGCGCACGTCGCGGAACGGGATCGGGCCGGGCAGGGGGCCGGCCTGGAAGACGCGCTTTTCGTCGAAGACACCGTAGTTCGGCAACTCGTGCTTGAGGCGGATGTGCTTGATCTCCGCGTCGTCGAGCAAAAGTGCTGCGTTGTACAGTGCGCCGTCGACCCGCCACGGCGCCCCGATCAGCACCGCCGGTGCGCCGGCATCCTTCAGACGCCGGGCGAGGGCGGTGACGGCGTCCTCGATCCGCTCCTGAAACGCCTGCTTGAGCACCAGATCCTCGGGCGGATAACCGGAGACGGAAAGTTCCGGCGCGACCATCAGATCGGCGCCCAGCCCCGCCGCATCGGCGGCAAAGCGTTCGATCAGCGCGATGTTGCCGGCGATGTCGCCGACGGTCGGGTTGATCTGGGCTATGGCGATTGCAAGTCGGTCGGTCATCGGCTCGGTCGGTGCTGTGGCGGTGTTACGGGATGGCGGAACCTAGGCGCGCAAGGCACACCCTGTCAATTGACACCGGTGCGCCGCAAGATCAAGCCTCGATCCGCTTTCAGGCCCGCTTCCGCCCGGCTTCGACCAGAGGGCGGCGGGGTCAAACAGGCGTTGTCATATTTCATACGGACAAAGTATGCTCTGCCATCATGGTCAAGACGCCGAAAAATACCGAAGTCATCATGTACGGCCAGCAGGCGGAGCCGTCGAAACATCGTGCCGAGATCATTACCGTCGGCAAGGACGGCAAGCCTGTCGTTGAAAAGGGCGGTTACGTCAATGCACCGGGGAAGGAGCCGCCGAAACCGGCGCCCGCACCCGCCGCTCAGCCGAAACCGGCCCCAGCCCCTGTCGCGCAGCCCGCACCCGCGCCTGCGCCTGCCCAGGTGAAACCGGCCCCCGCTGCGCAGCCCCGCCCAGCCCCGGCACAGCCCGCGCCCGTCGCCACGCAACCGGCGGCGCCGGCGAAGAAGCCCGGGCCGAAGGTCAAGAACCCGGCGTCCGCCAAGGAACAGAGCCAGGCCCTGGCGACCAGCGCCGTCGGCTCGTTCGTCGACCAGATGCGACAGGCGGCCAGCGCCAACGGCGGCATGCTGTCGATCAACGACATCGACGCCATGCAGTCGAGCTTCGAACAGAAGGCCCGCGAAATGCAGGCCGCGATCGAAGCGACTTTGGACAATTACGCCGATGCCCGCGAAAAGCAGAAGTGGAGCAAGGAACGGGTCGACCCGTTCTTCCGGCTGATCGTCAAGCCGTTCGCGCACCTGTTTTCCGAAAAGCCGAGCCGCAAGGGTGTGACCCGGCGCATGCTGCCCGGCTACTTCATGGCCGTCGGCATGCTGCTGGGGCCGGATATCGTTTCCAATTATCACGAACGCTGCCGCGGCATCGTCGCGCGGCTGAAAAGCGAAGCCGGCGAAGAGCATTTCGATTGGGAGACGTTCTACGCCGAGCGTGATGCGCTGACCGTGCGGCTCGATGCGCAGGTCATCATCGCGGCGCAGTTCAGCGATTACGACAAGCGCTCCGGCTGGTTCATCAATCTGGTCAACTCGCATCTGGGCGGGCTGCCCGACAGCGCCAGCGAAGCCGAGCAGCGCTGGACCCTGGCGGAGCAAGGTTTCCGCCGCATGCTCGACGCCATGCTGTCCGATCTGAGGAAGGTGCTGTCTTCGGAAAAGGGCCGCGAACGGCTGGTCAAGCGCCACGGCGCGGAAATCGTCGACAACGCCAACACCGCCCTGAAGCGGCTGTTGACGGGCTGACCCCGAACCTTACTTTCTGAGCAGGAACTCGCGGCCGACCTTCACCGACGGCTGACCGCCGTAATCGACGATGTCCGCCGTGGCGTAGGTTTCCGTCCACTTCGTCGGCAGGAATGAGCCGGTGCCGATGAGGTCGATCGGCGCCCTGGCGTCGGCCATGACCTTGCACTTTTCCACGTCGAAGCCGCTCGACACGACGATCTTCACGGCATCGAAGCCGTTGCGGTCGAGGTGTTCGCGGAGATGGAAAATCGCCGCCGCCGAGACCCCGGTCCCGGTCAGGTAACGCAGTTCCGCATCGTTGCGGTAGCGGCGGATCGCCTGCGGCGCGTGGCGTTCGAGGACGCTGTAGGATTCCTGCGGATCGAGGCCTTCGACGAAGCGCCCGCCGTGGGTGTCGAGGCGGATCGAAATGCGGCCTTCCGACGCCATCGCCGGGAAGCGGCGGCAGACCGTCAGCGCGTCGGTGATTTCCTGGCCGAAGTAATCGACCAGCGCCGTCAGCGGCTGATCGGGGAAGGTGTCGACGAACATTTCCGCCGCCTTAAGTGTCGAACCGGCATAGCCGATCAGGGCGTGCGGCATGGTGCCCTTGCCGTGGGTCTCGCCGAAATAATGCGCGGTGGCTTCGGTGGCGTTGCCGATGAAGCCCTTGGCGCCGACCTGGTCACGGGCCGCCTTCGAGCCGACCGAGGCCGCATAGGCCATGGTTTCCGCCATCTCGATCCCGGTCGCGTGACGTGCGTCCATGGCCAGGAAGCTGACTTCCGGCAGTTCGACGCACATTGTGAAGGCGTTGTTGGCGGCAACGCACGCCGCACCCAGTTTCTGCAGATAAAGGGTTTCCAGATCGACCAGGTGATACATCGAACCGGTGATGTAGAGCAGCGGCTCGCCGGCGCCGACCCACTGGCCTTCGTCGTAGTTGAGCCTGATGTCGAAGCTGACGCCGCGCTCGTCGGCGATCCTCTGCAGCCAATCGAGCATCAGCTTCGGCGCGAAGATCACCGGGCGGCGCATGAACACCGCATAGGTCACCGGCTTGTCGCCGAAGCGGCCGACGATTTCCTTGGTCCGCGTGAAGTAATGATCGCTCCAGCGCGGCACGTCGGCGGCGGTCGGCGCCTGTGTCGCGTGGACCACACGCGCATCCTGTGACGCGTGGACCACGCGCTCAGTGATTTTCTTGTCCGCTGTGCTGTCCCGGTCGGCGGCCATTGCCCCCTCCCTCAGTTGCTCAGGACGCGGCGCGTGCCGGTTGCGTGCCGGTGCGCACCGATTTCAGTTCTTCCGCCAGCAGGAACGCCAGTTCCAGCGACTGCTGCGCGTTCAGGCGCGGGTCGCAGTGCGTGTGATAGCGGTCGGACAGATCGGCATCGGTAATGGCCACGGCGCCGCCCGTGCACTCGGTCACGTTCTGGCCGGTCATTTCCAGATGCACGCCGCCGGCATAGGTGCCTTCGGCCTCGTGGGCATCGAAGAAGCCCTTGACCTCGCCGACGATGCGCTCGAACGGACGCGTCTTGTAGCCGCTCGATGCCTTGATGACGTTGCCGTGCATCGGATCGCAGACCCAGGCGACGTTGCGCCCTTCCTGCTTCACGCGGCGCAGCAGCGGCGGCAGCAGGTCGAGCACCTTTTCCGAGCTCATGCGCGCGATCAGGGTCAGCCGGCCCGGGTCGTTTTCCGGGTTCAGCATGTCGATCAGGCGGATCAATTCGTCGGGGTCCGTGCTCGGGCCGCATTTCATGCCGATCGGGTTGCCGATGCCGCGCATGAATTCGACGTGCGCGTGATCGGGCTGGCGGGTGCGGTCGCCGATCCACACGAAGTGTGCCGACGTGTCGTACCAGTCGCCGGTCGTGCTGTCGACGCGGGTCAGGGCCTGCTCGTAGTTCAACAGCAGCGCTTCGTGCGCGGTGTAGAAATCCGTCTCGCGGAGCTGCGCCGTGTTTTCCGCGGTCAGCCCGCAGGCGGCCATGAACGCCAGCGTTTCGTCGAGCCGGTCGGCCATGTCCTGATAGCGCTCCGCTTCCGGGCTGTCGGCGATGAAGCCGAGCGTCCACTGGTGCACTTTATTCAGATCCGCATAACCGCCCTGGGCGAAGGCGCGCAGCAGGTTCAGCGTCGACGCCGACTGGTTGTAGACGCGCATCAGCCGGTCCGGGTCCGGGGTCCGGTCCTCCTTGGTGAAGGGCATGGCGTTGACCATGTCGCCGCGGTAGCTGTCGAGCGTGACGTCACCCTGGGTTTCCGTCGGTGCCGAGCGCGGCTTGGCGAACTGACCGGCCATGCGGCCGATCTTGACCACCGGCATCGCGGCGCCGAACGTCAGAACGAAAGCCATCTGCAGGATCACGCGGAAGGTGTCGCGGATGTTGTCCGGGTGAAACTCGGCAAAGCTCTCGGCGCAATCGCCGCCCATCAGCGCGAACGCCTTGCCTTCGGCAACGGCGCCCAGCGATTTCTTCAGGCTGCGCGCCTCGCCGGCGAACACCAGCGGCGGCACGCGCGACAGGGCTTTCTCGACCTCCGCCAGCTTGGCGGCGTCCGGGTAATCCGGCACCTGTACGATCGGTTTTTCGCGCCAGCTCGACGGCGTCCAGTTCTTGGCCATGGTAACCTCTAATGTCTCTGCCCATAAATAGAGCACCACGATATAGTCGTATCCGGCAGGGTTTTCCAGACAAAACCGGGATTCGGCGGGGTGCCTATATACTGCGGACACCGCTTTATCCTTCGAGACACCGCCGTTGGCGGCTCCTCGCGATGAGGCTTGTTGTTATTCCCTCATCCTGAGGAGCGGCGCAGCCGCGTCTCGAAGGATGATTGGCGCTCAGCCGTCGTCCTCGTCCCGGAGCGGTTCGCGCATGGTGACGAATTCCTCCGCAGCCGTCGGGTGGATGCCGATGGTGGCGTCGAAGTCGGCCTTGGTGGCACCGGCTTTGACGGCGATGCCGATGCCCTGGATGATTTCCGGCGCGTCGTCGCCGATCATGTGCGCGCCGAGAATGGCGTCGGTGTCCTTGTCGACGATCAGCTTCATCACCGAATGCTCGTCGCGCCCGGAAAGCGTGTGCTTCATCGGCCGGAAACGGGACTGATAGATCGCCACGCGGTGGTTCTTGCGGGCGTCTTCCTCGGTCAGGCCGACCGTACCGATGGGCGGCTGCGAGAACACCGCCGACGGCACGTTCTCGTAACTGACCGATGTCGGCTTGCCGTCGAAGACGGTGCGCGCGAAGGCCATGCCCTCGGCCAGCGCCACCGGCGTCAACTGGATGCGGTCGGTGACGTCGCCGATGGCATATATATTGTCGACGCTGGTTTTCGAATATTCATCGACTACGATGGCCCCGTTCCGGTCCATCTCGACGCCAACGTCCTCGAGGCCGATGCCCCTGGTGTTCGGCCCGCGCCCGGTGGCGTACATGACCAGATCGGTTTCCAGGAAATCCACCTGGTCGAGGCGCAGCGAATAGCCGTTGTCGGTCTTCTCGATGGATTTGACCTGGCATTCGGACAGCACGTTGATGCCCTTCTTGGTCATTTCGTCCCTCAGCGCATCGCGCATGGTCTGGTCGAAGCCGCGCAGAATGTTCTCGGCGCGGATGATGACCGTGACCTCGGCGCCGAGCGCGCTGAAAATGCCCGCGAACTCGACGGCGATGTAGCCGCCGCCGACGATGACGATGCGCTTCGGCAGGTCTTCCAGGTCGAGCGCCTCGTTCGAGGTGATGGCGTGTTCGATGCCGGGCACGTCCGGCAGCTTCGGCCAGCCGCCGGTGGCGATCAGGATATGCTCGGCGGTGTAGGTCTTGCCCGCGACCTCGACGGTATGCGCGTCGACCAGCTTGCCGGTGCCGGTGATCTCCTCGACCCCGGCTTCGCGCAGCAGGCGGTGATAGACGCTTTCCAACCGGTCCAGTTCCTTGGTCTTGGCGGCCATCAGCGTCGGCCAGTCATGGCTGCGCTCGCCGACGTTCCAGCCGAACCCGGCGGCGTCCTCGAAATCACCGGCGAAGTGCGCGCCGTAGACCAGCAGTTTCTTCGGCACGCAGCCGCGCATGACGCAGGTGCCGCCGATGCGCAGGTTTTCGATGACGGCCACTTTCTTGCCGTAGCGCTGCGCCGAAAAGCGCGACGCGCGCACCCCCCCGGAGCCGCCGCCGATGGTGATCAGGTCATAATCGTATTCAGCCATGTCATGTCCTTTAAATGCTGCTGACCTCATAAATAAGGGGCGGCCGGTCTCCCGGCCACACCTTTCATCATCGGAAGTTCCGAACGTTGCGATAGGCGGGGCTTAGTTGTCCCGCGTCAGGCCGCGGGCTTAATTAATGCCGCCCATGCACAGGTACTTGGTCTCGACATAATCCTCGATCCCGTACTTGGAACCTTCACGGCCCATGCCGGATTCCTTCATGCCGCCGAACGGCGCCACTTCGGTCGAAATGATGCCTTCGTTGATGCCGACGATACCGTATTCGAGCTGTTCGGCGGTTTTCCAGATGCGGCCGATATCGCGGGAATAGAAGTACGCGGCGAGACCGAACTCGGTATCGTTGGCCCACTTCACGACTTCCGCGTCGTCCTTGAACTTGAACACCGGGGCCAGCGGACCGAAGGTTTCTTCGCGGGCGACCTTCATCTGCTGGGTGACGTCGGCGACCAGGGTCGGCTCATAGAACGTACCGCCCAGTTCGTGGCGCTTGCCGCCGATAACGACACGTGCCCCCTTGTCGACGGCGTCCTTCAGGTGTTCCTCGACCTTTTCGACGGCGGACATATTGATCAGCGGGCCCTGCTGGGTCTCACCCTTCAGGCCGTCGCCCACCTTCATCGCCGAGATGGCCTGGCTGAATCTGGACAGGAACTCGTCATAAACGCCTTCCTGCACATAGATACGGTTGGCGCAGACGCAGGTCTGGCCGGTGTTGCGGTACTTCGACGCCATCGCGCCCTGTACCGCGGCTTCCAGGTCGGCGTCGTCGAAGACGATGAACGGTGCGTTGCCGCCCAGTTCCATCGACACCTTCTTGACCGTCCCGGCGCACTGGCCGAGCAGGATCTTGCCGACCTCGGTGGAGCCGGTGAAGGTCAGCTTGCGGACGATCGGATTCGACGTCATTTCGCCGCCGATTTCCGAGGACTTGCCGGTGATGACATTGATAATGCCTTTCGGCACCCCGGCGCGGTCGGCCAGTTCGGCCATGGCGAACGCGGAGTAGGGGGTTTCCGTCGCCGGCTTGATGACGATTGGGCAGCCGGCGGCCAGAGCCGGACCGGCCTTGCGGGTGATCATCGCGGCCGGGAAGTTCCACGGCGTGATCGCGGCGACGACGCCGACCGGTTCCTTGATGACGACGATGCGCTTGTCCGAACCGTGCTGCGGGATGGTGTCGCCGTAGATGCGCTTGCCTTCCTCGGCGAACCATTCGATGAACGACGCTGCATAACCGACCTCGCCCTTGGCTTCGGCCAGCGGTTTGCCCTGTTCAGCGGTCATCAGAATGCCGAGGTCTTCCTGGTTTTCCATCATCAGGTTGAACCACTTGCGCAGAATCACCGAGCGTTCCTTGGCGGTCTTGGCGCGCCAGGCCGGCCACGCGGCGTTGGCGGCCTCGATGGCGCGCTTCGTCTCGGCGGCACCGGCTTTCGGGATGGTGCCCAGCTTCTCGCCGGTCGCGGGATTTGTGACATCGATGGTCTCACCGCTGTCGGCATCGACCCAGGCGCCGTCGATAAAGCATTGCTGGCGGAAAAGCTTCGGATCGGAAAGTTGCATGGATTAGGTGTCTCCTCGGGGTTGCCGTGCGGCACGGCTTGATCGGTTTGGGCGCACGGGCAGTATGTGCGATTCGCGAAGCCGGACTCGGGGAATCGACTTCATGGGCCATGATGTAGTGCATTTTCACGGTTTTGCAAAGCCGGTGCCGAATACCGCCGCCGGTGTGAGGCATCGGCTGCGCGGCCCGTTCTGCCACAGCCGGCTGTACCGGCGCGTCGAAAAGTTAACCCTGAAATCGCTAGATATGGGGATAGAGCCGATCCCGGCCACAAATTGAATCATTTTTGTCACGCTGACGTGGTTTATGGTTAAAATTCCAAGGCGGGCGGGCCTTTCCGCATGTTGTGTGTTTTTTGTCACAGTGACGCCTAAAATCCTCACAGAGGTGTGAATTCGCTTTGCCGGACGGCGGAAATGCATAAGATGCGTCATTGGAAGCCGCCGTTAGCGGCTGGGACGCCCGCCGTATAGCGGCTTCCCTTTAAAACTGGGGATACCCCATCTCGTTTGGTGAAGGAGAAACCAAAGTGAATATCAAAACCACTCTCAAATCATCGGTTGCCGTAGCTGCTCTGCTTGCAAGCATTGCTCCGGTTGCCATCTCGACGCCGGCCGAAGCCGGTTCGATCAGCAACGGTAACGACGTTTCCGTGACGCTGACCGGTCGTTTCAACAAAATGATCCAGTGGGTCGACGACGGCCTGGCCGACGACATCTCCGTTGGTGACAACCAGAACTTCCGTTCGCGCGCTTGGGTGACCGCTTCGGGCAAAGTCAACGAAGCCCTGACCGTTTCCGGTCGTGTCGAATATCGCTGGGGTGAAAACACCAACAGCTCCTCGGGTGCCAGCGAAGTTGGTACCGGTGCCGCCGGTCCGCTCAGCGGCGCCAGCGACGAAAGCGCCGTGACCGAAAGCTGGGTGCAGGCTTCGCACAAGCAGTTCGGTACCATCAAAATGGGTCTGCACGAAGTGTCGACCGACGGTATGGGCACGCAGACCTACAACCCGGCCGGTGAAGCCGTTTCGACGGCGGCTCTCGATGCCCACGCTGGTATCAACGTCATCGTCAGCAATGCCACGACGACGACCGCTCTGACGGCCGCCAGCTTCTTCGCCAACTACGAAGGTGGCGACGAAAACCAGGTGTCGTACATTTCGCCGAACTTAGGCGGCTTCTTCATGAAGGCGCACCTCGGTGAAGCCAGCACCGGTGCCGCTCTCGGTTGGGGTGGCAAGTTTGGTGGCATCTCCGCCAAAGCTTATGGCGGTTACCGCAACACCGCCGGTGGTTCCACCACCGTTGACGGTGCCTGGGGTGCCGGCGTTGCTGCGAAGCACGACTCCGGTCTGAGCGCTTCCTTCAACTACACCGCCGAAAAAGCTGCTACCGCTAACACCGTCAAAGGTAAGAGCTGGTCGGCTCTGGTCGGCTACGAAGCCAACCTCACCTCGATGGGTGCCACCGGTTTCGCTGTTGAATACATGAAGAGCGAAAACACCACCGTGAAGGATGACGAAGGCGTTAAGCTCGCCGTCGGTGTCCAGCAGGACATGGGTTCGGGCGTCACCGTTTACGGTGCCTACCACCATCTCTCGATGGATCGTTCGACCGTCAACTACGAAGATATCTCCGCCGTGATGGGTGGTATGGTCCTGAACTTCTAAGTCCAGACCAGATATCTCTACGGAAAAGCCCCGTCACTTATGTGGCGGGGCTTTTTCTATGCCTTCATCGCGGAGCTGACATCCGGTGCGGTCCGGCCATCACGGATAACGGACGATTTGGAATTGGTTGATCATATCCGTTCCAATTCCTATTGTTGCGCATGGCCGATCCGCTGCATCAGCGGTTGAGTTTCACCTATTCCTTACGAGCCCCGTCCGGGTTCGGACATAAACCGGTGACCCGATATGCGTATAGAAAACCTGTTCCCGACACCGATCAATCTGATCGATATCGATGACGAGCCTATGACCAAGGCCCTGCACGATGACATCATCAAGGCCGACAAGAAGATCAAGAACGGGATGCCGGACGGGTGGAATGCCAAGCTCCGGACATCGTTCGAATCCGATTTCGATGTACTCGCGCTCGCATCATTTCAGCAATTGCAGAAATACATATTTCAGAACACGAAGGCATTCGCCCTGGCGCTGGGCTACGACGTCAATGCCTATCCGCTCAGGATTTCCGATATCTGGTACAACATCTACCGGCCCGGGGACTGGCAGGAAGCGCACATTCACACCAACAACGTGATCAGCGGGATTTACTATGTCGCGGCACCGGAAAAGTGTGGCGACCTGATCGTGCATTCGCCCTATTCGGAGCAGATGATCGACCCGCCGCAGACGGAGGCGACCATATACAACAGCGCATCGGCTGCGGTTCATCCGCGGATGGGGCTGATGGTCCTGTTCAGAAGCTGCATGAAACACAGTGTGAAGATAAACCGCGCCAACAAGGCGCGGATCAGCATCGCCTTCAATCTGATGATGTAGGGCCGCTGACGGCCAGTCTGATGCTCTTGTCAGATGCTCTTGTTCTTGGGGGTGGCGTCCGCGGGCGCGTCCTTCTCCATCCCCTTCATCAGATCGTCGAAGAATTTCTTGGTTTTGTTGGCCTGCTCCTCGAGCCAGGGCTTGGCCTTGTCATAGGCAACGCCGGCATCGCAGGCGGCGTACTTTCCGGAACATTGCGGCATGCAGGCGGCGCGCCCGCCGGCGTCGTCCTTGTACGTGGTTTCGCAATCGCGGACGCAGGCATCAAAGGCTTCGGCGCATTGCTTCTGGGATTTGGCGTCGGCCGCATTTGCCGGGGAGCCTGCCATCGCCAAAGTCAGGGCCAGGGGCATGCTCAAGGCCAAAGTCATGGTCAGGGCCAGAAGGGCATTTCCAGCATTCGATTTCATGGCATTACTCCACAGTAACGGAATAAAGTTCGTTTTATTTCGTAGTTCTGTATAACCTAATTCACTGGGTTCGCATCTTTTTTTTGTAGGCTCCCCTTTTGGAAAATACCTCCACTTTTAGCTCAGGTGAGCCGTCAATTAGTTTGTAACCCGACTTCTTCCCTTTTTTGCTTTTTGAGTACCCATCACCCACATACGGATACTGAAGGGCGATTTCAAGCGAGGTAGTCTGAGTATCGATCTGGGTGACAGTGATGTTTTTCACGATCCCAGAAAGGAACTCTTTTTGCTCCTGAACTGGTATGGAGCCTCTATCCCGTAGCTTGTCGATGCGTCTACCAAATTCGCCCACCCAATCGACCCAAGCTCTGTCTTGGGTTTTAAGTTTGATAGAATTGGTAAGCTCCTCACTTTCCGCTTCCAGGCTCAGTCGGTGAGCCTCGAGTTTCTCAATCACCTTCACCAAATCGCTACCCTCGACATTACCGATTAGCTTCTCAGCGTTGAGGTTAACAATGCTATCCCGAACCTTGGCGATATCCTTTTCTAAACGAGCGAGTTTCTTCTGATCACCCGCAATATCCTTGGTGGAGCGGTGAAGCGATTTAGCTCCCAAGGTTTGGTTCTTAATCTCTTCTTTGAATAGGTGAGACTTACTCAAAACCTCTACAACTGCGTTCCAAACAGTTTCATCTGTCTCCTCAATCGCCAAATTCCTTCTTACTGGGCAATTCACATACTTATCGGTTTTAGAGGTTTTGTATTTTGCGGTTTTGCTCAGACAGGAATAGTAATCGTTTTGAGTAGAGCGCCGACTACCGCCATAACCTCCTCCGCAAGCCCCACAAACGAGTAGTTCGTTGAGCAGGTAAATATGTTTATCCGTACTACCTTTTATCCGTTTGGTACCGGAGCTCTTATACTGGCGAGATGAAATAGCACTCTTAACGGCTTTGATGAGGCTTGGTTCGAGCAACCTTTCGCAAGTCACCCTGAGTGTCTTAGCCGCTTTTTTATCGGTGTATGTGTAGTAACCGTCGTAATGGGTGTTCCGCAAAAGCGCATTGATAGAGCCGTGCGACCAAACTGGGTTTCCACGCCTTGTGATTACGCCCTTTGACAGTAGATAGTTCCGGATATCGTCGACGCTTGAGCCATCAGCGTATTGTTCGAATATCACTTTGACCCATTTCGCTTCTTCAGGGTTTGGAACAAGTTTACCGTCTTCGAGAAGATAGCCATAAGGCGGGGGTCCACCTAACCAACCGCCACTTTGAACTCTTT
>JAYNVG010000041.1:0-29422 GCA_038100295.1 Thalassospiraceae bacterium | reverse complement strand
TGTCGTTTCGTTGCCATCTTTGATCCTCCGTTTTCTATCATAGACGGTGGACCAATTCAGTGGGGGAGGATCAAAGGCACATAGGCCAGCGACGCCGAGAACAGCCCCGCCTAAACCAACGCCAATATACTTCCAAGCTTTACTGCGAGACATTGGTAAGCCTCCGCAGCTGAGTATTCTGACGCCAGAGGCGCAGACAAAGATAAATCAGAGCCAAGGTGAATAGAGGCCACGCTATACAGAATAGCCAGACATTGATCTCTTCGTATGTGATGTTGAGCAAAGCCGCTACTTCATAAAGGGCTATGACGCACCAATCAAAGATCAAATCTATCCAAGGTATTCCGCTGTTTGCCATCGAAGAACTCCTTTTTGGGGATCAGCTTCGACAAGATCGCTGTTAACGCCGATATGCCGAGGAACAGGAATGGGCCCACGGCCCAATGCCGCGGCCATCCATTCGATCGGGCCTGTTGGCGCCACGGCATCGAGCATCGCCTGACGAAACCGAAACACCCCTGGACGAACGGTCAGGTCGAGCGGATGAACCGGACCATCAAGGAGGCGACCGTCAAGCGCTACCACTATGACGACCACGACCAGTTCCGGAACCACCTTGCCGACTTCGTCAACGCCTACAATTACGCACGCCGGCTGAAGACCCTGAGAGGGCTTACGCCGTTCGAATATGTCTGCAAAATCTGGGCCGAGGAACCAAAACGAATCAGACTCGATCCAACCCATCAATCTCAGGGACTAAACACCTAGAGAGAGGAACGGCGAAGTTAACGCGAAACCTTGATCAAATACTCTATTTCCATACCAAATATATCAAACGAGTACGGATTATCCACCGGCTTGCAGAACTCATTCTTGGGATACCAAGCCCAATCTTCTTTAGGCGCACTGAATGAACCACTTATCGCAACCACATCTCCAACAGACATTTTCTCTAGCTCGCGATAGGGTAATGAACCTTCGACTATGAGGGCATCCTGATTCCTGCAGATGTCGGACACAAGAATGGCGGCACAAGGCATCGTAGCAACTAGCCAGGCCCCATTCTCCGTAGCATTTATCTGAGCAGCTTTAACTATCCAGTTGTCAAAATTACCGTTTCGGAAAACCGCTCGATAATCACTGTCTCGATCTCCCATAACTTTTCTTATTTTTAGCTGATTATTGGATGCGGCTGCCTCTTGGATTTTTTCCTCCCAATCGTCCGTAACTTTACAAAACTGCTGCTGCGATATAGGAAGATCTCCAAACTTAATTCGTGTTTCATTTTCCAGTCGCGCAACGCGCCCTTCTAATGTCGAAATTTTTTCCGAATTTTTAGTTGCATTATCGGTATTTTCTTGAATATCAACCTTACTATCTTCAACAGATTTTTCAATAACACCCTGTCTGGTCGCAATATTGCTTTGATTTTTTCTCAATTCTTCATTTACATTTTTTATATCCACATGTTCTTTCTTAATATCTTTTATATCAGCCATCATCACCGAAATTATTTCTTCGAATTTCTCAATCCAATTTTTCTTTATAACAACATTGCACTCACGTGTTTGCAGGCCGCTATTTGCGTAGATTCCACCCTGAAAAATACCCTTTGAGACTCTAGCTAGACGAATTTCCCACGTACCAATCTCGGGCCTACCAATTAATAGAAGCGACCCTTCTTGGGATTTAAGATCAGAAGTCCAGTTCACATTCTTAAATTTCTCGCCATGAAAATGGCGTCCAACCAATAATCTATTATTTTTATAGAAAGATATATTTCTAGAATAACTTTTCGAGTTATTTTTTCGCACATCAGGGCCGCACGTTAAAACCCCATCGATGCCCAAAGGCGCTGATGATGCGGCACCAAAAATCGAAAATAAGGCGCCCGTAATTATAACAATGAGCGTTTTTTTCTTCATGCTCTTCTCTCTCTTTCTGGTCTATTTTATGTCTATTTGTTTAATTTCAGATAGCAAATCATCGTCGCTCTGCCATTCGCATGAAACCTACTTCCTGAGAATATTTCATCGGTTTCGCTAGATAGTAAATAATACCACGCCCCCATCGAGGGGGTACCTTTGACAAACTTTTTTGAGGCGCCAAAGTCAGCTGACCACGTCACTTTTATTGAATCCTGTGTGTCATTGCTCTCAGCATAGAAAAAACCATTATTAACCTGATACGAAAATTTCTGATTTATGTTAGCGCTGATATTCGGTGGTATACTTTTGCAAGAAAGACTGGCCACTGGCGGGACTGGGGCGCTCTGGCATCCCGATAGCAACAATGGTAAAAAATATAAAAACTTTATATAACCTGATTTTAGAAAATACGATCGCATGTTCATGCCTCTTGATTATATTCTTTCTGCGCAATTTCGATGGCGCATACTGCAAGATTTTAGCCGGGATTCCCCATATGGGTTCGTCTGACGAGGTTTAGCGTGCCTCAGAATCGTTCGGAGGGCAATCCGGTATCGTTCGGCAACGACGGCCATGCAGGTAACATCCGATTGCGTGGCGATTGGTTGCCGTCGCATCCGATATAGCCGTTTGTGCCGTGTTGCGGGCGCACTCGTCCTGTCGCCGGCGAGCATCGGCGAGGGGGCGTCGATCATGTTGGGGCTGGCTCAGGTCTGAGCCGGTCGATGCGGCGCAGGATGTCGGCGAACAGGTCGCGGGGAATGGCGACCTCGGCCATCTGGAACGTGACGTAGCGTCCGTGGCGCACGATCTTCGCGCCGATCTTGATGAGCTTCTCTCGCAGGCTGGTCAGTGACCACTGATCCACGGCATCGGGCAGCGCCAGGGTGCGCATGAAGTTGCCGAGGTTGTAGGCCAGGGCATGAAGCTGGAGCCGGACCTCGTTGTTGCGGAACTTCTGGCACGACAGGCGCGTCCACCGAACCGCATTCTTGCCCTCTTTGATGTAGTTGCTGTTCTGGAATCCTCTTCTCTCTCGCCAAGACCCAGAGGTAATCTTTCGTCGGGCCCGAAACCATCGCATAGCTATAACCATCTTGATCGAGCTCAAAGACGTGATATCCGCCTGCAAAGGGCCAAAAAAATGTGACAGACAGGCTCGCCACGGTTTTGTCGCTCTGAAACTCAGCCACACCCTCTACTTGATCCCACTCGCAAGCTTCAATATCAAAGCCTCGATTTAATACGCCAACTTTGCCATCATTTTGGATCGTGTAAGTGGCCGAAACGTTGGTCAGCCCCCTCTCAAAGCTATGGTCGAGACGCTTAATCTCATACCAGGTGCCAAGATAGCGGTTGATATCGAAGTCCTGCACTGGGACCACACCTTCGGGCCTTCCCGTGCAGGCAGATAGCAAGAGGATGCTGATAAATACGAAACAAGAACGCATTGATGACACCTTTTGAAACCTTCAGCTGAATATAGCATTACGCTTCAAAGCTCTTTCAGTCTCTTAACTGCCAAAACAGTCAGATCGTCGTGCTGCTCACGCCCAGCGCTATGTCGTTCCACATCTTCTGTGATGCGTTGGCACAGCGCACTGGGCTTAGCATCTGTGATATCGCGAAGTAAGCTCTCAAGTCGCTCCTCACCATATGGATCGTTCTTGATATCCATGGCTTCGGTGACACCGTCCGTGTAAGAAAGCAATGTGTCGTCCGGCTGTAGAATCAGCGCGCCCTGTTCGTAATCCAGGCCTGCCCCAATTCCTAAAACGGTGCCACGGCCATCTTGGATTTCAGAAATGGCGCCATCGTCCGATACGATAATTGGCAAGGGATGGCCGGCATTCGCGTAAACACATTCAAAAGTACGGGTATCTAGAACGCCAAGAAATGCTGTCACGAAAGTGCCCGGGATCTCATGTGCAGACAACAAGGCATCAACTTTCTCGAGGCACTCGCTAGGGCTCTCAACATTATCCGAAACAGATCTCAGCAGGGTTCTGGCGACTGCCATGTAAAATGCGGCCGGAACACTTTTCCCCGAAACATCCCCAATAAAGAACCCGACTTTCTCTGGGCCCAATTCGAAGACATCAAAGAGATCTCCCCCCATGATCTTTGCAGGGGACATAGAACCATACACTTCAAGTCCCGGAATATCAGGATAATGCTTTGGTAAAATTCGCTGCTGCATCTCTGCAGCAATTTGAATTTCTCGTTGAAGAGCAGAATATTCTGCGCGCTCATCCCAGTTCTTACGACGAGTGTTAATCGTCTTCATCACTCGGTCTAATGTTGCGGTCGCATCCTCAATCGAAATCGGCTTTGTCAATATATCAACGGCACCGTCGTGAATGGCATCCCTGATCTTCTCTATCTCGCCGTCGCGAGTTAATCCTATACGAGCGACCCTCACATCGCGGCGCGTGAGAGTTTTGAACAAATTCAAATTTGGGCCATTTCCCTTATCTATATTCACGAGGGCGATATCAAATCTCTCTCCCGCTTCAAGCAGTGCGATTGCCTCATCATTTGAGAAGGTGGAAACCAATTCGCCTTCCACTGCAGTGCTCAACGCCTGAAAGCTCTCGTGCGTTTCTGGCTCAGCGTCAACAATAAGAAATCGGTACAAATCAAACCCTGATCACGAACCAAGCCTCCCTGAATGAGAGATTATATTCCCTGTTATCATGCGTAGGGAAAAATATCGTTATTTGACGGTAAGCTTGACCTGAATAGGCGTTTTATCAACGCGGCACAGCAGTAAGTTCGAAAATTCCCTGTATTTTCCCTGATCAATAGGGAAATCTGCGGAGACTGGTTGGCTTCAGACTGCGTCCACCACCATTTGTCTCAGTTTAAATTCAATGTAAATCGGCCGACGGCACGCTGAATGGTTTGCAACCGTACCGGAGCCTGCAGATCACGGCGCCGAGTGTGATAGATCATTCGGTAGGTCGTCCGGCAGGACGTGCGCAAGAAGCCGGCCCTGGCCACGCCCGAGACCGGCCTTGAAATCGCTGACCGCGAAATGCATCAGCGCGCCGGTCTTCATGTACCAGTTACCGCCCGGATGCGCCGGGGTGCCATGGGCAAGGTCCAGCACCATCCGTTCCATCCACGGATTGTGTCCGACAACCAGAAGCCGCTCTGCCTTGCCGTCGAATTCGGCCAGCGCCACCAGCAGATTCCGCAGTGTGTCGAAATAGAGGCGCTTGTCGGTGACGGGCTGGATACTGCCCTGCCCGGCGGCATCGAGGGCCAGAACGGCCGTGTCATAGGCCCGCTTCGCTGGCGAACTGAGCGCGGCATCGAGGTCCACGCCGTTCGCCTTCAGCCAGGCACCGACCTTCTGCGCCTGGCGTTCGCCGCGCGGTTTCAGCGGCCGGTCGAAATCATCGACGCCGGCCGGTGTCGCCGCCTTGCCGTGGCGCAGGAAGAGAATTTCACAGCTCATCGGCCGTCACGTTCGCACGCATGTTTTCAAGGCGCAATCCGGCAGGGGGTGACGTCAGCAGCAATTTGGATAAGATGGCGTACCGCTGGCCCAGGCCGGCGGTTCGGGCACCCGACCGTGGCTGCTTTTCAACCTATCGGGTGCGCGGCGTTTCGGCTTTTTTGGCAAGCAGGGGCCGCAAGACGAACAGACGCGCCAGTATCATGTGACTCAGCATTGAACTGTCTCCTTACGCGGATCAGCGACATGCCGGGGGGCACTTGTTAAATCCGCACTATGTGCATATAGTATGCGCACTCAGTGCGCAACGCAAGACAAACGATAAAAACCACAAAAACGGTCGAAAACAGGCGGTTACAAGCAGAATGCCGGGGGGCACAGACTGAAAATGACGCCAAAACAGGCTAACCGGGAACTTGAGCTCAAATTCGCCGCCACGGCGCCGGATCTGGCGCGATTCAAGAAGGCCGTCAACGCCGCTGCGGCGAATCGCCGCGCCTGGCCGAAAAAAGACTTCATCAGCCGGTATTACGACACCCCTGACATGCAGATGCAGAAAGCCGGCGTCGCCATCCGCCTGCGAAGCACTGCCGGCAAGATCGTACAGACCGTCAAGGCCGGCAAGGAAAGCCGGGGCGGCCTCATGGACCGCCATGAATGGGAATATCCCGTCAGCAGCGAGACACTGGACCTCGACGTGCTGCCGCCGGAAGCCCACAGCGCCATGGGTGACATTGATGCAAGCACGCTCGACGTGATCGTCGAAGTGCGGATCGAGCGCCAGACGATGATGATCCGCCGCGTCAATCCGCTGGGACCCGACCTCGTCATCGAAGCCGTCACCGACACCGGACAGGTCCATGCCGGCGGGAAAAGCGAAAGCTTCTGTGAATGCGAGATGGAGCTGATCGAAGGCGACGTCAATGCCTTCCTGCATGTTGTGTCGGAAATCCACACGGCTTGCCCGCTCGCGCTGTCGAGCCTCACCAAGGCCGGACGCGGATACCGGCTTCTGGACGATGCACCCCCTGCTGCGCACCGCCTGCCGAAGTTCGTACTCGGTGCGGATCAGACGATTCATCAGGCATTGAGTGAAATCTATCCGGCCTGTGTCGCCAACATCGTCGACAACCAGGATGCCTGTCTCGACGGCAGCGATCCCGAAGGCGTGCATCAGATGCGGGTGTCGGTGCGCCGCCTCAGAACTTCGCTGAAGGTGTTCCGGGACCACATCGATCCGGCCCGGGTGTCTTGGATGGCGGAAGATCTGAAATGGCTCGGCGGCGCTCTCGGCCCGGCGCGGGACTGGGATGTCTATATCACCGAAATACTGGCCCAGGTCGCGGGATACGGCGTCGATGCGGGAGCCCTGGATGCGCTCAGATCCGCTGCAGAGGAAAAAAGACGGCAGGCCTATGATGCCGTGCGCGAGACGCTGCGCTCCGAGCGCTATGCCAAGTTGACGTTCCACCTGACGGCGTTTGTCACCGCCGAAGGTTGGCTCGCCATGCCGCTCGACCCCGACGACCCCTTGCTCAAACCTCTTGGAGAAAGTGCCCGGGGGATCCTGTCCGGGCCCTATCGGAAGCTGGTCAAGCAGGCGAAGGGCCTCGCCGGACAGGACATGGAAGCCCGTCATGAGGTACGTATCCGCCTCAAGAAACTGCGCTATACGGTCGATTTCCTGCGCGGCGTCTTTCCCGGCAACGAGACCCGCAAATACATCAAATCCCTGCAGACCCTGCAGGACCAGTTCGGGCATTTGAACGATGTCGCACAGGCCTTAAGACTGACCGCGGCGCTGACGGCACCAGACAAGGACGGTTTAACCGACGATGCCTTGATCCTGGCCGGCGGCCTCGTCAAAGGCTGGTATGCGCACGCGCTCCATGAAACCGAGAAGAAACTGATCGGCGACTGGAAGGCCTTTGCCGCACACCCGCCCTTCTGGACGAAAGACTGAGCCGCCGCCGGGAGACCTAATCGCCGAGGCGCGACGCGCTGTCCACGACGATGGCGAAACGGTCCGCAAGCGCCGCCAGTGTCGCATCGTGCACGCTCTGGGCGGAGATCACACCGTCGCCGGTGGCGGACGGCAGATCGCGTGTGGCGATGGCGTCGGCAACCAGCGTGTTCCGATAGCCGAGATCGAGCGCCGCCCGCGTCGTCGCGCTGACGCACATATGCGTCTGGAAACCGGCAATGACGAGCCGCTGGCGGCCGATCCCCGAGAGCGTTTCCTGCAATGTCGTCCCGACGAAGCTGTTCGGCAGTCCCTTGCGGATCACCGTCTCGCCGTTCTGCGGTGCGACACGGTCATCGATGGCACCGCGCGGCTGGTCCAGATCGAAGGCCCCGCCCGGTTTGCCCTGATGCTGGATATGCACGACCGGGGCACCGGCATCGCGAAACCGCTGCAGCAATTTCTGCGCGTTCTGCATGGCGGCATCGACCCCGACCAGCGGCAGCGCGCCTGTCACATATTCATTTTGGCAATCGATCAGGATCAGCACGGATTCGGATACCGCGTTCGGCGTCAGATCGGCACCGGCCATTTCCAAGAGCGTTTTCGTCATCTCGTCCTCCGGATCAGAAGTATTCAGGCAGCGCATCCGCCAGTGCGGCGCGGATACGATCACGCACCGGGATCGCCGGATCGGTACGCGTGAACGTGCGTCCGGTGATGCGCTCATAAAGCGATACGTACTTGTTGGAAAATTCGTTCAGCGTTTCCGGGGGAATCTCGGGCAGCGGATCGGTGTACGGGTTACAACGCGCCCGGATCCACAAACGCAGGAATTCCTTGTCCAGATTGACCGGCTCCTCACCCGCGGCATGGCGCTCGGGATAGCTTGCGGCATCCCAGTAACGGCTGGAATCCGGGGTGTGGATTTCGTCGGCGATGGTCACGACCCCGTTTTCATCGAGACCGAATTCATACTTGGTATCGACAAGTATCAATCCGTTCTGCCGGGCGATGGCGCGGCCGCGCGCGAACAGATCGAGGCTTTTCTGCGCCGCCTCGTCCCACTGCGCCTGGCTCAGCAATCCCTGGTTGACGATCTCTGCCGCCGTGATCGGATGGTCGTGGGCGCCGACGGCGCCCTTGGTGGTCGGTGTGATCAGGGTTTTCGGCAGCTTGTCGTTCTTGTGCAGGCCTTCCGGCAGTGTGTGGCCGTAAACGGTCCGCTCGCCGTTCGCATACATGGTCCAGATGCTGGTGTCGGTGGTGCCGGTGATGTAATCGCGTACCACCATTTCGACGGGCAGCATCTGCAGCCGCTTGGCGATGATCACGTTCGGATCAGGATGCGCGATGACATGGTTGGGGCAGACGTCGCCTGTCTGTTCAAACCAGAACTGCGCCGTCGCGGTCAGTACATGGCCCTTGTCTGGAACCGCCGCCAGAACGTGATCGAAGGCCGACTGGCGGTCGGTCGCGATCATCACCCGGCGTCCGTCCGGCAGGTTATAGCTTTCGCGCACCTTGCCGGTCTGGTGGCCCGGCAGTTCGCTGAATTCGGCGTTCGTCAGCACATGCTGAAGCCGCCATTTGTCCTGTTCGCTGAGTGTTCCGGTCTGTGTCATGGACCGAGAGTATAAGGCGGCGGACGCCCCTGACCAGACCCATATGCACATGCGGCCATGCGCCTGGCGCAGGTTTGCTGCCGAAACTTCAGCGGACGAAAAGAATCAGCAAAATCCCGGCGATCACCAGCAGAATCCCGGCGATCTCCAGCTTGGTACTCTTCTCGTGGAAAAACATCGCCGAGGCGATGAAGGTAAACACCAGTTCGATCTGGCCGACGGCACGGACCAGTGCCGCGTTTTCCAGTGTGAACGCAGTGAACCAGGCAATGGAGCCGAGCACACCGGCGACCCCGACCGCACCAGCCCACTTCCAGTTGACCAGCACCGCCTTCATCTGGCCCGGCTCGCGCCACAGTATATAGATGCCCATCAGCACAGTCTGGATAACCACCGACACCGCCAGCGTGAACGCGGCGGGCATGATGAAGCCGTCGTAGTGCAACTCCAGGGAGGCACCCCGGAAGAACACCACGGAGCCACCCAGGAACAAGCCCGAGGCGAGCCCGATCAGGGTCGACTTCTCGACCAGGCTGGCAAGGATCGTCTTGAAGGTGATGTTTGTTTGCGCCGCCGACATCGCCATCACACCGACAACGCTGATGACGATGGCGAGAACCGCACCCGTCGACAATGTATCTCCCAGCAGCAGAAAGCCGAGCAACGCCACCTGCACTGTTTCCGTTTTCGAAAACGTCGTGCCGACGGCGAAGTTCCGGAACGAGAAAAGCCACACCAACAAGCCGGTGAAAATGATCTGCGACAGGCCTCCGAGCACGCAATACAGCAGGAACAGACCGCTGATTTCCGGATACGGCATACCGCCCCATTCGTGCAGTCCCCAGATGTAAATCAGCGCGAACGGCCAGGCATAAAAGAACCGGACATACGTCGCACCGCCTGTCGACAGCTTGCCCTTCAGATGCTTCTGCAACGCCGAACGCAGATTCTGGCAGAACGCGGCGACGATCGTGATCGGGATCCAGAGTTCCATAAAAAAATAATCCAGCTAATAAATAAGAACCACAATAGCATTGTGTCTGGCTATGGCTGAAATCAGTTCTTTCCGATTTAGACATAAGATGATCTTATATCTATATGGATTTACCCCCATCTCTCAGGTGCCTTCGGGCGTTCGAGGCCGTGGCCCGACACCGCAATGTCACCCTTGCCGCCGAGGAACTGGGCGTGACCCAGCCCGCCGTCACTCAGCAACTCAGATTGCTGGAACAGCACCTCGGCACACGATTGGTGCGGGCCGACCGCCGCGGCGTTGATCTTACCGCCGCCGGTGCGGTGCTGGCGACGCGGCTGGTGCGCACCTTCGATGACGTACGCGACGCCCTCAGCGATGCCGCCGGTCTAGCCGGCCAGGCGGCACCACTGACGCTGGCACTGCTGGCGACATTGGCACAGCGCTGGCTGATCCCGCGCCTGCCGTCGTTTCAGGCCGCCCATCCGGATATCGAGGTGCGCTTGCTGACGACGTCACGCCTTGTCGATCTGCAGCGCGAGGACGTCGATCTGGCGATCCGCGTCGGCGACGGGCAATGGCCGGGCTGCCGCAGCGATTTCCTGTTCGAAAACGCACTGTTTCCAGTTGCCAGCCCGACCCTGCTGGCACGCATGCCGCTGTCGGCGCCGGACGATCTGGCGTGCCACGTCTTCATCAGTGTCGATGCGCCACCCCGCCATGACGACTGGCCACGTTGGCTGGCGCATGTCGGGAGTGAAAACCTCGCACCGCAGGGACGGCTCTCCTTCGCTTCCTCGGCGCAGGCGCTCGAAGCTGCCGCCGCCGGTCTTGGCGTTGCCATCGCCCACACCCCGTTCGTCGAGGGCGATCTGCGCACGGGCCGTCTTGTCGCGCCTTTTGAAGCACGCATCGTCGAACCGGAAAGTTTCTATCTGGTGGCGCCGCGCGCCGCCGCGTCCCTGCCCCGCGTTGCCGCCTTCAGGGAATGGTTGCTGAGCGCCGGGGCCGGCCCGTGACGGCACGTGCCACTGATGCCCGCTTCGTCGGCAGCGAGATTTATCGCGACAGTTCCTATGGGCGCGGTCATCCGCTGGCCATCCCGCGCGTGTCGCTGGCCATCGACCTGATTGCCGCCATGGACTGGTTTCCGCCCGGCAGCTACGTCGACAGCCCGCGCGCCGATGCGACGTACCTGCAGCGGTTTCACACCGCCGAATATGTCGCCGCGGTGATCCAGGCGGAACGGGAACAGGACGCGCCGCCCGCCGTCCGCGCGCGGCACAATATCGGTTCCGGCGGCAATCCGATCTTCCCGGAAATGTTCCGCCGTCCGGCGACCGCTGCCGGTGGCGGTGCAAAGGCTGCTGAACTGGTGCGCGACGGCGGTCGTGTCTTCAATCTCGGCGGCGGACAGCATCACGGTCGCCCCGACCAGGCCAGCGGATTTTGTTATTTCAACGAGCCGGCACTGACCATCGGCGTTCTGCTGGAACAGGGTGCCGAGCGGGTGTTCTATCTCGATCTCGATGCGCACCACGGCGACGGTGTGCAGGATGCCTTCCACGACGACCCGCGCGTGTTCACCCTGTCGATCCATGAAGCCGGGCGCTGGCCCATGGACCGGCGCAGTGAAGATCCAGCGCAGCCGGGCGGCGTCCTTGACCGTGCCGGCGGCATGGCGCGCAACATTCCGGTGCCGGCAGGCCTGAATGACGATGAGTTGGAAGCGATTGTCGAAGGTGCCGTCCTGCCGTTGATCGACATGTTCGGTCCGGACGCGATCTTCGTGCAGTGCGGGGTCGACGCTCTCGCCGACGATCCGCAGAGCAAGCTGGCACTTTCAAACACCGCACTGTGGCGTGCCCTGTCTGCGGTCCGGGACATGGCGCCCCGGATCGTTGCCTCCGGCGGCGGCGGCTATAATCCGTTCAGTGTCGCACGCGGCTGGGCCGGCATATGGGGTACGCTGGCCGGGTTCGATATCCCGGACCGGCTGCCGAAAGTGGGCGAAAATCTCTTGCGCAGCGTCACATGGCGCCACCGCCGTGCCGCCCACGCACCTGAGCGCTGGTTCACGACACTGGCCGACCCGGCGAACCACGGACCGGTCCGTGACGAGATCCGCGATCTGATCCGGATTGCCGCCGGCTAATATCAACCGAGCGGTTTTTCCTTCATCTGCGCAGGAACGGCGAGGCCCATCAGGGTCAGAATCGTCGGCGCTACCGCACGTTGCGACACCACGGAGTCACTGACGCCGGGATCCGGATGGCCGACGTCATAAAAAGCCACATCGCGCACGTCGTCGTTGGTGCCGCCGTGATAGCCACAATCTGTAAATCCGTGATCGGCCGTCACCAGGACGCGGTAGCCGGCCTTGCGCCAACCCGGCAGATGCTTGCCGAGCGCGCTGTCGACAACCGTCGCGGCGCGTTGGTACTGCCACGAACTGCCGCCGAACACGTGTCCGACACTGTCGCAGCTTAGTGTATGAAACAACAGATAGTCCGGCGCATGGCGGCCGATCAAACGGTCGACCTGTGCGCACAGATCGTTGTCGGAGGGAATGGCGAGATGGAAATCTGTTCTGTTGGCATCGTCATAAAATCGCCCGAACTGGATCGGCTTCGACGGATCGTCGGTTTCCTGATCGCGCACGGGATCGTAGGGGTCATTGTTGTAAAGCACAGAGAACCAGCTGTAGGCCACCGCCGCCGTGGTCTTCCCCTGGCCCTGCGCCAGCGTGAAGATATTGTCGACGTTCGACGTGCGCAGCGTGCTGTTGGCGGTGATACCGTGGTGCGCCGGATCTAGACCGGTATGCAGGCTTTCGTAACATGGCGCCGACATGCTCGGCAGCGAAGCCCGCATGCGCCAGCGCCGGGCTTCGCCGGATTCCACCTGGCCTTCGAGAAAGCCGCAGTGCCCGAGAGCGGTTTCGTATTTGAGCCCGTCCACGACGACGAGGATCACCTTGTTCGACATCCGGTGTTTTCCTGACTACATAAAGGCAGCACGACGCAACAATTAACCTCGCACGACCAGAAGGCAAGAGTATGACAAAGGACGACGTCCGCCCGCCGATCGCCGACAAACGCCCCCACGACATCACCCTTCACGGCCACACCCGACGTGACGACTACGCCTGGCTGAAGGACGATAACTGGCAAAAGGTAATGCACGATCCGGACATTCTGAACGCCGATATCCGCGCCTACCTGGAAGCCGAGAACACGCATACCCTGTCGTGGATGGCGGATACTGCAGAACTGCAGCAAAAGCTGTTTGCCGAGATGCGCGCCCGTATCAAAGAAGACGATTCCACGGTACCCGATCCCGATGGCGCGTTTGCCTATTACGTGCGTTATGTGACGGGCGGCCAGCACCCGAAATATTGCCGCGTACCAGTGTCGGGGGCGGGGGATGAAAACATCCTGCTGGACGGCGACGCGGAAGCTGAAGGCGAGAGTTACTACAAGATCGGTGCCTTCGCTCACGCGCCGGACCATCGCTTTGGTGCCTATGCCGAGGACCGCAACGGATCGGAGATTTATCGAATCCGCTTCCGCGATCTCTCCAGCGGCGAAAATCTGGCAGGTGAAATCGGTAAGGCCAGCGGCGACATGGAATGGGCCGAGGACGGCAGGACACTGTTCTATACCGTGCTCGACGACAATCACCGCCCGTCGAAGGTCATGCGCCACGTGCTCGGCACCCCGTCCAGCGAGGACGTTCTTGTTTACGAGGAAGCCGATCCGGGCTTCTTCGTCAGCCTGTCGAAGACCGAAAGCCGCGCCTACATCACCATCGATGCACACGATCATGAAACGTCGGAGGTCTATCTGATCCCCGCCGCCGCGCCGGAAACCGTGCCGAAACTGATCGCGCCCCGTGCCGTCGGGGTCGAATACAGCGTTTCCGAACATGCTGGGCGATTGATCATCCTGACCAACGCCGACGGCGCCGAGGATTTCAAGATCGTCAGCGTTTCCGCCGACGATCCCGGGCGCGGGAACTGGTCCGATCTGATCGCGCACATGCCGGGCAACCTGATCGTTGGCATGGAAGTGTTCGCACAATACCTGGTCCGCCTCGAACGGGTCGAGGCCCTGCCCCGGATCGTCATCCGCAACTGGCAGACTGCGGAAGAGTTTACCGTCCGCTTCGATGAAGAAGCCTATGCACTGGGGCTGGAAGGCGGATTCGAGTTCGACACTGCCAAACTGCGCTTTTCATATTCCTCGCCGACAACCCCGCGCCAGGTTATCGATTTCGACATGCAGAGCGGCGAACGGACGCTGCTGAAGCAGGACGAGGTCCCCTCCGGGCACAATCCGGCCGATTATGTCACGCGCCGCATTCAGGCGGTTGCCGCCGACGGCGAACTGGTACCGGTCACCGTGCTGCACCGCGCCGATCTGCTTCTCGACGGCAGTGCGCCGGTTCTGCTCTACGGGTACGGCAGTTACGGCATGGCCATGCCGGCGTCGTTCGTGACGCCGCGTCTGAGCCTCGTCGACCGCGGGTTCGTCTATGCCATCGCCCACATCCGGGGCGGCATGGAAAAGGGTTACCGCTGGTACACGGACGGCAAGCGCGAACGGAAACTGAATACGTTCACCGATTTCATCGCTGCGGCCCAGGCCCTGATCCAGCAGAACCTGGCCCGGCCCGGCGGCATTGCGATTCACGGCGGATCGGCGGGCGGTATGCTGATGGGGGCATGCGTCAACATGGCGCCGAAATTGTGGCGATGCGTCGTCGCCGACGTGCCGTTCGTCGATGTGCTGAACACCATGTGCGATACGTCCCTGCCGCTGACTCCAATCGAGTGGCCGGAATGGGGCAATCCGATCGAGGACAAGTCGGCCTACGATTATATCCTCAGCTATTCACCCTATGACAACGTGGAAGCCAGGGATTACCCGGCACTGCTGGCGACGGCCGGCCTGACCGATCCGCGCGTCACATACTGGGAACCTGCAAAGTGGGTGGCCAAGCTGCGCGCCTTGAAAACCGACAACAACCCGCTGTTGCTGAAAACCAACATGAGTGCCGGGCACGCCGGCGCCGCCGGACGCTTCGACCGGCTTGAAGAACTCGCATTCAATTATGCCTTCGTTCTGAAGTCGTTCGGGATCATGGCCTGATCGTCAGGCCGACAGGTTGACGAACGCGCCGACCGGCAGCGCGCCGGAAATATCGGCGGTGGCCGACACCACTGCCTGATTGAAGGGGCTGCCCTGGCCCAGCGCCGTCTGCAACTGACTCAGTCTGTCGAGCCGGTTGCCTGCAGCCTGTATCGCAACGTCGAGACGGGCCCGGGCTTCGCGTGCATCGGCGCTGGTCGAGACATCAAGCCCGGACAAACCCAGTGAACGGCTGTCCAGACCCTGCGGCAGGATATTGATCGCGCCGCCGTAGCTGCTTGTCTGCACCCGGATCGAAGGGCCGCTGCCGTTGATGAAATTGGCGCTGCCGCTGGCGCTGGCCGAGACCAGATCGTCGATAAGTCCGAGGGCGCGGTTGATCTGCGTCTGGATATTGCCGCGCGACACACGGGTGCCATCGGCGGAAAGCAGGGACGTGCTGTTGGAAACCAGCCCGCCGTTTTCCGCTAGCCGGGCAAGACCGGACAGTTCGCGCAGCGCCGCACGGATCGCTGTCCCGGCATATAGGGACTGGTTCAGCGCCTGACGGGCGGCATCGGTGCTGATCGAAACCGTCCGATCGACGAACCGGCTGGCAACGGTGCCGTCGCCAAGTCCCCGGGCCCGCGCCGCATCCAGCGATACGGATGGCGTGCTCAGCAATCGGCTGGCGGCGGTTGTCCCCGTCACCGCGAATGAAACGGCAAGGCCCGATGGTATATCGAGTGCCACCCTGTGAATCTCCCGAGGTTGACCCCCGGCTTTCTGCCTTAACCTCTTATGATATCATGATTTTCAATAATGTGGAGGGCGTCGTGTCGCGTCTTCCTCAGGCTCGATGTCGGCCTTGGTTTCATCCAGCCGGCCCAGTTCACGCTTCAGTTTCTCGATCTGCGCCCATTGCTCGGTGATGACGTCACTAAGTTCGTGGATCGTCTGCTCCTGATGCGTCACCGCCATTTCCAGCGCGGTCACCCGATCCTCGATATCCTTGCTCATGGCTTTTCGTCCTAGCGTATCGCACCGCGTGCGGTGATTTCCCAGAGATCGACGACCCTTCCGCCCTGGACGACGACGAACCAGTCATACAGGTTGACCGTCGGGTCGCAGTGCCCCGGGATGAGGCGGATTTTTTCGCCAAGCATCACGCCGCGTGCCGCGTCGTCGAGAACCAGCGTGCCGTGATCGTCCGATGGCCCCTGATAGCGCGCGCCCGGTATATCGGCGACCCACGGCATCCCCTGATCGTTGCCGAGCGCCTTGTGGCCGGCATCGACCACGGCGCGGCCCGGCTTGGTGGCACTCATCACCGTGACCAGCACGAACAGGCTGTGGCGAAATTCTGTAAACGGGTCGCCCCGCTGATCCATGTTCTGCGCATAGTCGGAATCCATGAAGATGTAGGACCCGCACTGCATTTCCTGATACAGCCCGCTCGCGGCCTCGAAACGGTAGCTGCCCGTCCCGGCGCCGGTCACGATCGGCACGTCGATACCCGCCGCCTGCATCGCCGACAGTGTCGCCTGGACCTTGTCGCAGGCAGCGCCGATGGCAGCGCCGCGCTCGTTGGCGGTCCTGATGTGCTGCGCCGAGCCGTGATAGGCCTGCAGGCCGGCAAAATTCAATCCCTCTTCGGCCAACACCAGCCGTGCTAGTTCGACCGCGGGTTGGCCTGGTGCGATACCGCAACGCCCGGCACCGACGTCGATCTCGACATAAACATCGAGCGTCACCCCGGCGTTACGCGCAGCCTCCGCGAGATCGCGGATATTACCTGCGTCATCCGCCAGCACGCCGATCCTGGCCCTGTCGGCCAACGCCGCCAGCCGCGCCAGTTTCTTTTCGCCCCAGATCTGGTTCGTCACCAGCACATCGCCGATGCCGCCCGCGACCATGGCTTCAGCCTCGCCGACTTTCTGGCAACAGATGCCGACGGCGCCGGCGGCGATCTGGCGTCGGGCGATTTCCGGGCATTTATGGGTCTTCGAATGGGCGCGCAGCCGCATACCGAAATCGGACACGGTCTTGGCCATGTGCGCGATATTGGCCTCGAACGCGTCGAGGTCGATCATCAACGCAGGCGTGTCGACATCTCGCATGTCGTCGCCGATTTCGGCGGGAGGTGGTTGTGTCATTTCATGTTCCAGAATGGGCAATGGGGGTAGAGCTTACTTGGGGCCGGACCTGATTGTCACGTTTCCGAGTCCCTACGGGAAACGGCGACAAATCAATCCGCCTGACAACCTTGACTTGGGGGCCGGGCTCTCCAAATCTATAGGGAGAATCCGGATGGCTTTTTCGGCATTTCGGGATCGGACGCCGGGTATTTCCCTGGGTCCTGTATGCGCCTCGCCCTTTGGGGAGGCCGGGAGGCAAGAATGACGATTTTCAACAACCCGCATCTGCTCGGGTTCGACCATATCGAAAGAATTCTCGACCGCGCCGCCAAGGCATCCGGCGAGGGTTATCCCCCTTACAACATCGAACAGACCGGCGAGAACGATATCCGCATCACACTGGCGGTGGCAGGGTTCACCATGGACGAACTGTCCGTCGCCATCGAGGACAACCAGTTGGTGATTCGTGGCAAGCAGGTCGATGACGGCGCCGAGCGGATTTTCATTCACCGCGGTATCGCGGCGCGGCAGTTTCAGCGCTCGTTCGTGCTGGCGGAAGGCATAGACGTTACAGCGGCAACGCTCGACAACGGGTTATTGCATGTGGATTTGCACCGTGAGGTGCCGGAGCCGGAAGTGAAGACCATCAAGATCGAAACCGCCAGGGGCAAAGCCCAGACGATCGATATGGACCCGGAATCCTGATCAGGCGGCGCGGGTTTCCTGAGCTTCCGTCATGATCGCGTACAGTGCGTCGCCGTCACCGGTCGCACGCAGCTTGTCGCAGACATCGTGATCGCGCAGCAGCCGTGAAACGCGGGCCAGCGCCTTCAGATGATCGGCACCGGCTTCTTCGGGGGCCAGCAGCACGAAAATAAGATCGACCGGCCGGTCGTCGATGGATTGGAAATCAACCGGCTTTTCGAGTCGCGCGAAAATACCGTACAAGCGATCCAGATCGGCAAGCTTGCCGTGCGGAATGGCGATACCGGAACCGACACCGGTGGTCCCCAGCCGTTCGCGGTCCATGAGGACGCCGAAAATCTTACGCTCGTCGAGACCGGTGACATCGGCGGCCTTGCGTGCCAGTTCCTGCAACGCCTGCTTTTTGCTGGTCGCGCGGAGATTGGCAACGATGCTATCGCTGTCTAGGAGATCACTGAGTTCCATCGTCTCTTCCTGTCCAACACTGGCTTTTTGGGCCGACCCTCATCGGGGCCGATTTCTGCTTCTAGTCCGAAACGCCGTCGGATTAGTCTTTTACACCGCTCGGCGTCGGGTCGATCCAGCCTATGTTGCCGTCTTTTCTGTGATAGACGACGCTCAAGGCGTTGGTTTTGACATTACGGAACATGAGCACCGGCAAATCCGCCAGATCCATGTGCATCACCGCCTCGCTGACGGAAAGTGTCGCAATGTCGGTCTGCATTTCGGCAACGATCACCGGCTGTGCGTCGATCTCGACTTCTTCTTCGCCGCTGTCGCCCTGAATAACGTATTGCTGCGCCAGCACCACATCGTCATTGGCGGCACGGCGGCGCTGATCGCCGACAAGGCGCCGTTTGTAGCGGCGCAACTGCTTGGCAATCCGCTCCAGCGCAGCATCGAAGGCAGGATAGGCCTCGCCGGCTTCGCCGCGGCCCTGGACGACCATGCCGCGCGGACCGGGATGCACGGAGATATCCACATGCATCATCGAGCCTTCGCGCGAAACCGTGACATGCGCGTCAATCGCCTGATCAAAGTATTTGGTGACCGATTCGGTCAGTTGGTCTTCAGCATAGGTGCGAAACGCGTCGCCAACGTCAACATGCTTACCGGAAACGGAGATTTCCATCCTGGACTATGCCTTTAAGTGATTGATTTTCTTTGTTTGTTTCACTGCGTCTGCGATAAGGAAACATGCTCTGAAAGACCCCTCAGCAGACGGTGGGCGGACCCTAGTGAGATGGCCCTGCGAAGTCAATACGTGAAGCTGTAACATGTGCCGATGATACTTCGGGAAAAGCGAAATGTCATCAGAAGGAATAAGGACGGCGAAATCCGCTTCCGCTTATCCCAGGTCTATTTCGGTGGTGCTTTTTGCCGCCTGCGCTCGACCGAAGAGCCAATTCTCAGCGATTCCCGATACTTGGCAACCGTCCGGCGGGCGATATCGTAGCCATCGGCGACGAGCAGCTTGACCAGCTTGTCGTCGGACAGGATTTTTTTCGGATCCTCGGCGTCAATCAGTTCCTTGATGCGGAAACGGACGGCTTCGGCGGAGTGCGCTTCGCCGCCATCGGTGGCACCGATCGACGACGAAAAGAAATACTTGAGCTCGAAGATGCCGCGCGGGGTAACGATGTACTTGTTCGACGTGACGCGGCTTACGGTACTTTCGTGCATTTCGATTTCGTCGGCGACGTCGCGAAGCACCATCGGCTTTAGGTGCTGGATACCCTTCCTGAAAAAGGCATCCTGACGGCGGACGATTTCCGACGACACCTTGAGAATCGTCGTCGCGCGTTGATGCAGGGCACGGACCAGCCAGTTCGCCGACTGCAGCTGCTCGGCGAGATATTTCCTGTCGTCCTTGCTCATCGGCGTTTTTTGCACCCGCGCATGGTAGCTGGTGTTGACCAGGACCCGCGGCAGGGTTTCGGCGTTCAGCTCGACCATCCAGCCGCCCTTCGGATGGCGCACCATGATGACGTCGGGGATGACCGGCTCGGCCGTGTTCGGCGAGAACGAAAGGCCCGGCTTCGGATCCAGTTCGCGCAGTTCGGCCAGCATGTCCGTGATATCCTCGGCGTCGACGCCGCACAGATCGGCGAGCTTCGTAAATTCCCGCGCAGCCACAAGTTCCAGGTTTTCGACAAACGCCTGCATGGCAGGGTCGTAACGGTCGCGATCTTTTAGCTGCAGAGCCATGCACTCGGCCAGGTCGCGGGCGAATACGCCGGTCGGCTCGAACCCCTGCAGGACGGCCAGCACGCGTTCGATGTCGACCTGCGGCGCGCCGAGGACTTCGGCAGCGTCCTCCAGCGTGCCGCCGAGATAGCCGCTGTCCTCGACCTGATCGATCAGGTACGCGGCGATCAGGGTATCCTCGGCGGACAGGTGCGCCATCGCCAGTTGCTGATCGAGATAGGCGCGCAAGGTTTGCGCCTCGGCCAGGGTCTCCTCCAGCCCCGGCAGGTCGGGGTCGTACCCGCCAGCTTCCGGCATGCTGGTGAACTGACCGACAGTGACGGAGCCGTCTTCGAAGGCGCCGGCCATGTCCGCATCCATCTCGCCGGCGGTCTGCATCTCGCTGCCGGCCGGTTCGCCCAAGTTGAGATCATCCAGCCCCGGCGCGTCCTCGAAATCGCCGTCGCTGTCCGTTTCACGTTCGGGGGTATCGGCGGGCGCGGTTTCGTCGCGTTCCAGCAGCGGATTGGTTTCCAGCTCGCTTTCGACGAATTCGGAAAGCTCCAGATTGGAAAGCTGCAGCAGTTTGATCGCCTGCTGCAGTTGCGGCGTCATGACCAGCGACTGCCCGAGCCGCTGTTCAAGGCGAGGCGACATCACCATGGGCGCCTCCTTTCCATGACGTCAGAGAGAGAAGCGATCACCCAGATAGACGCGCCGCACGTCAGCGTTGCCGACGATATCCGACGGCGCCCCCTCCATCAGCATCATCCCGTCATGAATGATATAGGCCCGATCAATCACATCGAGCGTCTCGCGCACATTATGATCGGTGATCAGCACGCCGATACCCCTGTCCTTGAGATGCGCGACAAGCTCGCGGATGTCGCCGACGGCGATCGGGTCGATTCCGGCGAACGGTTCGTCCAGCAGGACGAAATGCGGGTTCGATGCCAGCGCTCGGGCGATTTCCACACGTCGGCGCTCCCCGCCTGAAAGCGCCAGTGCCGGGGCGCGGCGAAGGTGCGTGATCGAAAATTCCGCCAGCAGCGCGTCCAGGATCGCCTCGCGGCGTTCACGGCTTTTCTCGACGACTTCAAGCACGGCGCGGATATTGTCCTCGACGCTGAGCCCGCGGAAGATGGAAGCTTCCTGCGGCAGGTAGCCGATCCCGAGCCGGGCGCGGCGATACATCGGAAGGTCGGTGATATCGTTGCCGTCGAGCACGATGCTTCCCATGTCGGGTTGAATGAGGCCGGTGATCATGTAGAAGCAGGTCGTCTTGCCGGCGCCGTTCGGCCCGAGCAGGCCGACCACTTCACCACGATGCACCTCCAGGCTGACGCTGCGCACGACCGGACGTTTCTTGAAACGCTTGCCGATGTTAAGCGCATACAGACCGCGCTCGTTCTCGGCGATCAGGCGCGGTTTCTTCCGCTTTGGCGCAGGGGCTCCCCCGCCATCTGCGAGCTGCCGGCCGATCTGCTCGAAGTCGTCGCTCATCAAATTCCTTCCAGGCGTCGGTGCTGTAAATGCACCGTTGTCAATTGTTGTCGCGGCTTTTCGGCACGAAGCTCCCCTGAACCCGTCCCGTCCCCTGATCGTTCGAACACGCGAACAATCGGCTGATGCCGGTGTTGAGATTGACCTCGGCGCGACAGCCCCTGAGTTCGTTATCGTCGCGGACCAGTCTAACCCGACCGGTCAGGGTTGCGATACCACTTTCCACATTGTAGACGCCGCGATCCCCGGTCGCCGTTTCGCGTTCGGTGCGGATGCGCACGTTATCATAGGCATCGACGCGGTAAACGCGGGTCTTTCCCTGGTTGTCCGGCTGCAGGTGCGCGACCAGGACGTCGGCGAAGACCTGCTTCTTGTCGCGCGTCGCCACCGCGTTGCCGCGCGCCACGGCGAATTTCTTCAGTTCCCAGTATTCGAGCTGCTGACTGGCGCTCAGCGTGTCCTTTCCGGAAACGAGGCGCGGTTTCTTGCCGTCGACCACCAGAACCTTCTGGTCGGCATTATATATGGCCCGGTCGCCATAGGCGGTCTCGCTGTCGGACACGATACGCACGTTGCCCAGTGCATCAAGACGCCAAACTTCCGACTGGCCGGCGGCGTTTTCGCGGTAGTGCGCGCGTAATTCGTCGCTCAACACCTCAACCTCGCCCCGGACGGCGCGGGCATCGCCCCGGGCCACGAACAGATTGCCGTCCTGCTGCCATTCGATGCCGTCCTGGGCATAGACCTCGATCGGCACATCGCCGGCAACGCCACCGAGACTCAGGCTCTGCGCTCCGGCCGGCAGCGCATACAGCAGCGCGCAGGCGCAGAGAAGCCCCCGCCAGCCGGTTCCCGCCTTTGTTCGCGCTCTAGCGTTCAGAAACATCATGGAATCTTCTGTCCCGCACCCGGATAAATCACGAGTTTGCTTTTGCCGGTGAAGTATATGGTCTTGCCCTTGTCGACAAGGCGGAAACCCTCAGCCTGCAAATTGCCGAACGGCCCCTGCCCCCGGATCGGCTGGTCGCCCTCGGCAGAACTCTTTTCCAGATCAATCTTCGCCTTCTCGGTTAAGAATTCGTAACCGGTATCATGATAAAGCACCACGGCGCCGACGAGATCGAGGGATTCCGCCTCTCGGCCATAGATACCGCGGCGAGCCGTCAGCACCAGCCAGGTCCCGTCCTCCAGCAGAATGTCCGCCTTCGGGCTGTCCAATTCGATGACGTTGCCCGATGCCGAGAGGCGCCGGGCGATCTCGGCCGTCACGGAATACGGCTGATTATCGTCATCGGAACCGACATAGCGGGGGTTAAGCATGCTCGGATCATCGGCTTCCTTGACCGTCAGATCGGCAAAACCGATGCGGAAGCGGGCATCGGATACATCAATGTGAGGCCAGGCGATGATCAGACCGATGAGCAACAGCGCAATCGCCGGCAGCAGGAACTTCATGGCCCTGACGAAATTGGAATACGCCGCCGTATGCCGTCTTGTGTTGCGGGACGCGAAACCGAGATCCCCGCTCCGTTTGCGCCCTTCAAGTTCCAGACCGTTGTTTGCCGCAGGAGCCATCGTGCCTCTGCTCAATCAGGGGTGCCGCATCAAGCGACCCCGGCCCTCAGGCAGTCATGGATGTGCAGGACGCCTACCGGTTTCCTGTCGGACACCACGAAAACGTTGGTAATCTTGTTCTCGTTCATGAAATGCAGCGCTTCACTAGCCAGCGTATCCGGCAGAAGGGTCTTGGCCCCGGTCGTCATGACCTCGGCCACGGGTTTCATGGTCAGATCGTCGCTCATGTGACGGCGCAGATCGCCATCCGTCAGAATCCCCGCCAGGTCGCCGCTCTCATGAACCACGCCGACACAGCCGAACCCCTTGGTGGTCATTTCGATCAGCGCTTCCGACATGCCCTTGTCGATGCCGACAACCGGCAGTTCGACACCGCCGTGCATGATGTCGCGGACCTTCAACAGACGCCGGCCGAGCTTGCCGCCGGGGTGCAGAGCGTGGAAGTCGTCACTGGAAAACCCCTTGCGCGCCAGCAGCGCAACGGCGATGGCATCGCCCAGCGCCAGCATCACCGTCGTCGAGGTGGTCGGTGCCAGCCCCATCGGGCAGGCTTCAGCGGCATCCGGGATAACCAGCGACGCATCGGCGGCCGCGGCAAGGGTGCTGCCTGCCCGGCCGGTCATGGAGATGAGGGGGATTTCAAAACGTTTGCAGTAATCGACGAGATCGGCGAGTTCCGTGGTTTCGCCGGAGTTCGACAAAGCGAACACGGCATCGGCCTGGGTGATCATCCCCAGATCTCCATGTGATGCTTCGCCCGGATGCACGAAAAGCGCCGGAGTCCCCGTCGACGCCAGGGTCGAAGCGATCTTGCGGGCGATATGGCCGCTTTTGCCCATGCCGGAGACAACCACACGGCCAGTCACCGAGGCCAAAATCTCAATCGCCGCGGCAACATCGTTACCGATGGTATCGGCCAGGGTTCTAAGTCCGGCAACTTCGGTTTCGATGACCTGACGCGCCGCTTCGATGTCGCGGCGGCGCGAATCGGATTCGATTTTTTCGGCGGGAATCCCGTTCATGAATGCTCCCAACGGCACGCTGACTAAGGTTTATCTATATATACAAGTATGCGCTTGTAGCCACGTCGGTTCAACCGGTGGCCGATATCAAGAATGGGCGAAGATATCCGTCTCGGGCCAGCCGGCAAGATCAAGCTCGGCCCGCGTCTCCAGGAAGGCGAAACACGCCTTGGCCAGTTCCGCGCGGCCTTCGCGTTCCAGCATTTCCTGCAATTTCTCGCGGATTGCATGCAGATTGAGCACATCCGACGCCGCATAGACATGCTGCGCCTCGTTAAGGTCCTCGGCCGCCCAATCGGATGATTGCTGCGCCTTGGAGAGTTCGATGCCGAGTAGTTCGCGGCTGACGTCCTTGAGGCCGTGACGGTCAGTATAGGTGCGGACCAGCTTCGAGGCGATCTTGGTGCAGTAAACCGGATTGATGGTGATGCCGAGCCAGCGCTTCATGATGGCCACGTCGAAACGGGCGAAATGAAAGATCTTGGTGACCGCGGGATCTGTCATCAGTGCCTTGAGGTTCGGCGCCGCATATTCTCCAGCGGCAAACTGCACCAGATGGCAAACACCATCGCCGGCCGAAAGCTGGACGACGCACAACCGGTCGCGTTGCAGATTGAGGCCCTGGGTTTCCGTATCGACGGCAACCGCATCGCCGAAACCCAGACCCGCGGGGATATCCCCCCGGTGCACATGGACCTGTTCCGGTGTTGTGTAAATCTTACGGCTCAAGAGACTGCCTTCCGTCCTGTGCCGTGAGGCGGGAGGGGGATGGTGCCCAGGAGAAGACTCGAACTTCCACGACCTTGCGGCCACTGGCACCTGAAGCCAGCGCGTCTACCAATTCCGCCACCTGGGCTCCTGCACACGCCGGAGCGCGTGTCGGAGAGGAGGGATTAGTCCTCAGAAGGCACCTTGTCAATATGTTGTCTCCTGTTTTCACACGATCCCCTCACAAGGCCCGGTTGACCGTCGGCAAAGCTCGGTATAAGCCATAATAACCTGATTTTTTTGCCAGGGTACAAGCAGACTTAAAAAGGATGCACGCATGGCCAACAGTACGCAGCGCCGTATCATCACAGTGTTCGGAGCATCGGGCTTTATCGGCCGGCATCTCGTGCGCAGGCTGGCCAGGGACGGCTGGATTGTTCGCGCCGCCTGCCGAGATACCGAAAAGGCGCATTTTCTCCGCACCATGGGCGATGTCGGTCAGGTCACGCCCTGGGGTTGCGATATCAGCGATGCCAAAAGCGTCCGCGTTGCGCTCGAGGACGCGGCCGCCGCGGTCGATCTCGTCGGCATCCTGTATGAAAGCGGCAATGCCACTTTCCAGAAAATCCATGCCGATTGCGCCAAGCTGATCGCGGAAACCGCCGCCACCCTCGGCATCAGCAATTTTGTGCATATGTCGGCGCTGGGCGCGGACAAGAATTCCGCGTCGGAATATGCCCGCACCAAGGCGATGGGCGAAGACGCCGTGAAAGCGGCCCTGCCGTCGGCGCGCATCATCCGGCCGAGCGTGGTGTTCGGTCCGGAAGACAACTTCTTCAACACCTTTGCCGGTCTGTGCCGGGTTTCCCCGTTCCTGCCTGTTTTCGGCGCGCCGACGTTCCCCGACGTAAGCTTCGGTGCCGGCAAGCCGTTCAGCATCAATTTCCTCGGCGATGGAGGACCGAAATTCCAGCCGGTCTATGTCGGTGATGTTGCGGACGCCATCGTTAAATGTCTGAGCGATAGCGGAACCGCCGGCAACACCTATGAACTGGTCGGCCCCAACGTCTATACCTTCGCCGACATCATGCGGCTGGTACTGAAATCTACGAGCCGCAAGCGCGCCCTGCTGCCGGTACCGTTCTGGGTTGCCGAGTTCGAAGCGTTTTTCCTGGAAAAGCTGCCGAAGCCGCTACTGACCACGGATCAGGTCCGACTCATGCAGACCGACAACGTCGCCAGCGGCAAGCTGCCCGGGCTCGGCGATCTCGGTGTCGCGGCCACACCGGCCGAAGCTATCCTGCCGACGTATCTGCGGCGCTACCGCACGCCTCTGGCACAAACCCGGATGGCCGGCTAACCGATCATTCCGATTGCATGAAGCGTCAGGCGCGACCGTATTTCCGTGCCAGCATTTCGCTGAACGCCCGCATCCCCATGGCTTCGCCGCCTTCGGGCCGGCCCGGCTTCGACGACACGTTCCAGGCCATGACGTCGATGTGCGCCCACTTGGTTGCCGCCGGCACGAACCGCTCAAGGAACAGCGCCGCCGTGATGGCACCGGCGTAGCCGCCTTCCGGCGAATTGGTGATGTCGGCGACCTTGCCTTCGATCATCTTGCGATAGCCCGGCCACAGCGGCATACGCCACAACGGGTCGGCGACCTCCTTGCCGGCTTCGAGAATGTCATCGGCGAAACCGTCGTCATTGCAGAACAGCGCCGGCAACTCGGTCCCCAGCGCAACCCGCGCTGCTCCGGTCAGGGTCGCGAAATCGATGATCAGTTCAGGTTCGGCCTCCGCCGCCCGGGCCAGTGCATCGGCCAGAATGACCCGGCCTTCTGCGTCGGTGTTGGCAATTTCGATGGTGATCCCGGCGCGGGTCGGCACCACGTCCAGCGGCCGCATCGCATTGCCGGAAATCGCATTTTCGACCGCCGGGATCAGTACCTTCAGGTGCACCTTCATGCCGAGCGCCATGATGCAATGCGCGATGCCGAGCACGTGCGCGGATCCGCCCATGTCCTTTTTCATCAGCTTCATGCCCGCCGCGGCCTTGATATCCAGACCACCGGAATCGAAACACACACCCTTGCCGACCAGCGCCACCGTCGGGTGCGCCGGATCGCCCCAGGTGATTTCGATCAGCCTGGGCGCATCGGCGGCGGCACGCCCGACGGCATGGATCGCCGGATAATTGTTGCGCAGCAGATCGTCTCCGACGGTGATGTCGAAACCGGCACCGAACTTTTCGGCCAGCCCCTTCGCCGCATCGGCCAGCGCGCTTGGTCCCAGATCGTTGGCCGGTGTGTTGATCAGGTTGCGGACCAGCGTCGTCGCTTCGAAAATCGCCAGAACACGAGCGGCATCGATCCCGTCCGGCATCCTGAGCGTTGCCGGCGCCGCCGCCGGCGCCTTGTAGCGGTCGAATTCATAAGACCCCAGAAGCCAGCCCAACGCCGCCGCCTCGGCGCTCGCAGATGCGGCACCGTCCGCCAGCGTGTATTCGCCAGCCGGCAGTGCCCGCGCCAGAGACCCCGTATCCCAGATCGAGACCGGATCGGAAATCCCGACCAGCACCGCCCCGAGCGCGCCGGTTTCATCCGGCACACAGAGGTGCTTGCCCGCACCCCCCTTGAAGCCGTTCACCCTGGCCCAGGCCTTGATGTACGGCGCCGCGTCGGCGCTCCAGGCGTCGAAATCGGCTTCGGCAATCAGATGAACGGGCGTCGCGCCCTTGGACTTCTCGCTCACGGTATGCTCCTTACTGGGATGTCGATCCGATCTTACTTGGCGAATGCAAAACGAAAACCCTAAACTCTCCGCGATCAACGAAAGGCAATCCTCCTCATGTCCCAGAAGCTGCAACTCGTCATCGGCAACCGCAACTATTCGTCATGGTCACTACGCGGCTGGCTGGCGATGCGCCACACGAAGCTACCGTTCGAGGAAATCTTCATCCCTCTCAATCTGCCGGAAACCAAGCAACAACTGGCTACGCACTCTCCGAGTCTGCTGGTTCCGGTCCTGAAGATCGACGGCACGCTGGTCTGGGACAGTCTGGCCATCATCGAGGCACTCAATGAACTGGCGCCCGAAGCCGGCCTCTGGCCCGACGACCGCATGGCGCGCGCCATCGCGCGATCGGTCGCCGCGGAAATGCACGCCGGATTTTTCCGGCTCAGGCGCGACATGCCGATGGATCTGCGGGCACGGCACCCCGGACTGCAGCATACCGAAGGCGCCCTCAAGGACGCGGAACGAATCGTTGCGCTTTGGACCGATTGCCGCAACCGCTATGGCGACGGCGGGCCGTTCCTGTTCGGCGCATGGTCGGCCGCCGACATCATGTACGCGCCCGTGGCCGGGCGGTTCCGGACCTATGGCGTTCCGGTCGATGCCGCGACGCAGCGCTACATGGATGCAGTCTGGACCCAGCCGGACATGGCCGAATGGGTCGCCCTCAGCGAACGCGAACCTTACGAAATCAAGGTGCTGTAGGCCGTCAGGTGATCGTTTCCGGTACCGGCAATCCCATCAGATCGGCCTGATTAACGCCTTCGTGGATCTTCTTGATGAGGTCGGCCTCGTCCTTGATCTTCTGTTGCGAGGCGGTGAGCATTTTCTCCGCCCATGCCAGCGGCACCACGGCAACGCCGTCGTCATCGCCGATGATCAGATCCCCCGGATTGACCGGGCAGTCGCCGACGGAAATCGTGCCGTCGATGATCCCGCCGAAGTTCTTGTGCGGCCCGGCCGGGACCACGGCAGAGGAAAACGCGGCGAAGCCGCGTGCGCGGATTTCAGCGACGTCGCGGATGGCGCCTTCGACAACGATGCCGGCAATGCCGCGTGCAATCGCCGCCTCGGTCATGATGCCGCCCCAGATGGCGACGTTTTCCGAACCGCGGGCATCGATCACCATCACCTCGCCCGGCCGGCACATGCCGATCAGTCGATGCGGGCCGGAATTGTCGCCGGACATGCAGGTCACCGTGCGCGCCTGACCACAGATCTTCATGCCCTCGCCGACCGGTTTGATGCGACCGCCCATGACCTGTGAACGGTTCATCATGTCGGAAACCACTGCCGCGGGAATATCCCGCCACTGCGCCAGCGCATCCTCGGAAAGGTGCTCGAATTCAATGTCGTATTTCTGCAGGGCCATGGCGGCGGGTCTCCCAAGAGTGGTTTTTCCTGAAACGCTTGGCCGCGAGAGTAGGTCAGCAGACGCAGTCGCTCAAGCCTGCCGGCGGCACCTTGCGCAGATGCGGCGACTCCGGGACAATGACGCGGTAACCGGAGGAAACGCATGCTGTCGAAATTGTTGGCTTTGATCGGCCTGGGCGGCCCCGAGAACGACGGGCGCGTCCTGGCGCGCGATACGCGCGCCATCATCGAGATGCTGCATGGTCAGCACGGCCCCGATTCACATGGCCGGATATACGGTGCGGCGAAAACCCAGAAAGACGGAGAGCACCCCCGGGGGCTCGACGATCCC
>JAYNVG010000040.1:0-29635 GCA_038100295.1 Thalassospiraceae bacterium | reverse complement strand
CTAGTCGAATGGGCAAAGATATGAATACTTCGAGCTTATCTATGTCAGCCCCTTGGATTATTCGGCAAAAGCGAAGCACAGATACAAGAACTGATCGACAACAAGCAGTACGATGAACTGCCACAGGAAGTCATCGAGCGGCTGGCCGGCGACATCATCCTGACCACAGAGCACGGCATGGCCGAATACCGCGTGCTGGAACGTATCGACGTGATTACCGCGGAATGCGTGTTCGGCATGAACCTTTTCAAGGATTTCTTCGCCTCAATCACCGATATCTTCGGCGGCCGCTCGAAATCGTCCCAGAAAGTGCTGCGCGATGCCCGAATGACCTGCCTTGCTGAATTGCGCCGCGAAGCCCTGATGGTCGGCGCCAACGCCGTCATCGGTATGCACCTCGCCTACAATGAAATCTCCGGCGACGGCAAAAGTATGCTGTTCGTCGTTGCCAGCGGCACCGCCGTCACGGTCGAACCGAAGTAGGACCCTCCCATGGACAAGACAACACAAGCAGCCGTCGGCGAACATCTGGACACGGTATCCAAATACGTCGATATGCTGGTGGAATTCGGCATCGAGTATGGGTTCCAGATTCTCGGCGCTCTCGTATTCCTGCTGATCGGCCTCAAGGTCGCCTCGTGGATCGGTGGCCGGGTGACGCTGATGCTGGAAAAGCGCGACGTCGACATCACCCTGGCGCGGTTCATCGGCAACGTCGTCAAGATCATCGCCATCGTCTTTCTGGTGATCATCACGCTCGGCAACTTCGGGGTATCCATCGCGCCGCTGATCGCACTGGCCGGTGCCGGCGCCTTCGGTGCCACCGTCGCCATTCAGGGTCCGCTGTCAAACTATGGCGCAGGTGTATCGATCATCCTCGCCCGGCCGTTCGTGGTCGGCAACACGATCGCCGTCAACAAGGGAGCCAGCGGCGTCGTCGAGGAAATTACTCTTGCCCACACCACCCTGATCGGCGAGGACGGCGAAAAAATCACCGTGCCGAACAAGGAAATCGTCGGCCGCATCATCGTCAATTCGGATACCCGCCGCGTCGTGCAGACCAAGATCGCCGTGAAGTCGGGCCAGGACGTGGAAGCAGGCAAAAAAGCACTCAGGAAAGCCGTCGAGAGCGTTCCGGAAATCACCGACGGGCCGACGCCGGAAATCGGCATTCACGATTTCGCTTATGGCGGCATCGTCCTCGGCATCCGCTTCTGGGTGCCGTCGAGCCGTTATTTCGAACTGCGCTATCTGGTCAACGAAGCTGCTCTCCGCGAACTCGGCGCGGCAAAGATCGAACTAATGGCGGCAGCGCCGACATCCAGCCCCGCCCTGTCATTGTCCGCAGATGACGATGAGACAGAAGAAGACCGAATATTCTGATGGCCTATCCGGCATCCTTGTCGATACGCCCGGCCAGGAATTCGTCCACCGGAACGTCGATATAGAGACCGCAATCTGCGGGGTCGATGCCGAGCCGCGAGCAGATTGTCACGATCTCGATCTGATCGACGAGGCTGACCTCGCCGTCCGCCTCGCTGACGGCAAGGCAGATCCTGAGCAATAGCGCCCCCGCTTCCATATCCTCGGAAACTTTTGTGATCGCCTCGACGGCCTTGTCATGACCCTGTTTGGAGTTTTCAAGGATGGCTGCGGTAAATTCACGAAAAATCTCGACGCCTTCATGCGGGTCGAAGACCTTGAGTTGATCGAGGGTCTGCAGGATCTGGTCGACCCTTACCTGCTCGGCAAAACTGACCTCGCCGTCGGTCGTCGCCACCAGCGCGCAGGCCGCCATGACGCCTTCCAAAAAAGGCCGGTTGCGCTGCCGTTCCAGACGCTCCTGAAACATATCGCTCAAAGAAGCGATGACACCGCCCATTATTCCGCCTCCTGTTCACGATCAACCCCGACCGCTGCCTGCTCCGCATTGACGAGCAACGGTCCTAAGAGGATACACTATCGCATGGGAGTTGTCTGTTGAGCGAAAAGAATGTGTACCGGGTCCGGTTGTTGCGCTGGGGGGACAGCAGTTCCTCCGGGCGGACAGTGACGTTCAAACTGCCCGACGACGAAGAGGATTATCCGTTCAAGGGACTGGATGTCGGATCCAAGAACGGCCAGCTTCTGGAAATGGAAATCGCCATTTACGATGGCGACGGCGATGTAGAAACGCTGGGCCGGATCCGCAAACCGCGTGCCCGCATCAAGCCGTATCTGCCGGTGATCAGTGACGAAGCCGTGACCACTCCGCCTGCGGAAAGCGGCCGCAAACGTGCCGCCCTTGAAAACGTTACGCGCAGGATCATCAAGGCCGGCACCGAGGCGCCCGGCACGGCCTCTGCGGCGGCACAAGGGTCGCTGCCGGGACAGCCGTCCCCGACTACCCAGCCGCAGCCCCAATACGCACCACAGCAGCCCTCCCCGCAGCAAGCCCCCTATCCGGCAACCAGTGACGCACCGGGCGACGTGCCGCAGTTGACGGAAACCCTACCGGACGCCGCGCCGACGACGCCGCCCGCATCAGCCCCGCCGATGCCGGGTCCCGGCAATGGCGAAGGGTCCGGTGGCGGCGGTAATCTGGATGCCGCCGATCTGGACGCCTATACCAGCCAGATGGGTCAGGCGGCGGAAGCGCTGGCCGCGGTCGCCGAACGGCTCGATGATCAGATTGATGACGACAGCCCGCAATTCCCGACCATGCCGTCGGATCAGGATGACACCCTCGACCCCGGGGTCAAGGCGGTGCGCCGCGCCACCGATCTTTGCAAGGCGATCGACAAACAGCGGGCCGGTTTTTTTTATTTCATGCGCTCAAGGTATTCGGATGCTCCGAAGATGCCCGGTGAGGAAGGAAATTGGAGCCGTGACGCCAAATCCACACGTGACCGGGTCTGCCTGCATTGCGAAGCAACGCAGCTTGCCGATCTTGCTCAAGACCAGGAGGCGAGAAAGAAATTCGAGGAACTCGATAACGAGTTCGAACGTCACGAACGGCTTCGGTAAGGGCGGACTTTCAGGCGCTCAGGCGACCGTGATATCCGTAGGATGCGGGCCCTGTAGAGGATGTTCTTCCCCTTCACCCGGCATCAGCATCGTATCCATGTCATTTCTCCTGTTGACGATGACATGTAATGGTCCGCCGCAAATATTGAGATTTTATTACGAAGCGGCCTATGCCTGCCGTTCCAGCACCGCGCAGAAAAAGCCGTCGGTACCGGTCGACGCCGGTGAAAGACGCAGGCACGGTCCTGCCGGCGGCGGCGGACCACCCACGGTTTCCGCCCAGACTTCCTCGATCGGCAGCGGCTGAAAGCGCGGATCGTTTTCGACGAACCATGCCAACTGCTGTTCGTTTTCTTCCTGCAACAGCGAGCACGTCACATAGATCAGCCGTCCGCCTGGCTTCACCAGTTTCGCGGCATCGGAGAGAATCCGCTGTTGGGTCAGACGGATTTCAGCCAGGTCTTCAGGCGTAAAGCGCCAGCGCGCATCCGGGTTGCGTCGCCAGCTACCGGTGCCGGTGCACGGCACGTCGCACAGCACCCGGTCGGCGGTGCCGGCGTTTTCGCCGATCCAGGGATCATCGACGGCGGCGATGACACGGCGTTTCACGGCCATCGCGCCTGCGCGCTTGAGACGCGGGATCATGCGGTCCATGCGATATTTGGAAATATCCAGCGCGAACAACTGCCCGATCAGCTTGCCGCCTTCCGACATCGAAGCCGCCATCGCCAGGGTCTTGCCGCCGGCACCAGCACAAAAATCGATGACCCGATGCCCCGGCTTTGCACCCGCCAGCAATGAAACGAGCTGCGAGCCTTCGTCCTGCACATCGACAAGGCCTTCCTTGAAGGCCCGCGTGCCGCCAAGCCGGACCTTGCCCTCGACCCGGATGCCGAGCGGGGACAGTGCAGTCGGGGCGCAAGTGACGTAATCCTCCTGCAGGCGGGCCAGTGCGTCTTCCGGCGTCGATTTGATGGTGTTGACCCTGAGATCCAGCGGCGCCGGTTGGTTGAGCGCCGACATCTCCCGTTCCAGCCCGTCGCCCCACAGCGCGCGGAACGAACGGTCCATCCATTCGGGGTATTCGAGACGCACATGCACCGGCATGTCGCGGTTCAGCATAGGCCGTCCATAGAGCGCTTCCGCAAGCGCGGATTCCTTTTCGCTCAACGGCTCGGGGCAGTGCCGCACACCGGAAAACATGTTCGACAGGTCTCCGGGCTGCGCACGCTCCTGCAGGATCAGATGCGCAATGGTACGAGAACGCGGCTGCGCTTCGAGCCCGAGTCCCGTGCGTTCGGTCCACCAGTCCAGCTTGGCGCGGCGGCGCAGGATGTCATAGACGCGGGCGCTGACATCGCGGCGGTCGCCGGACCCGGCATAACGACGGGTGCGGAAATAACCGTCGATGATCTGATCGGGCGGCTGATTCTCGGCATCAATGGCGGACAGCAGCTCAATGCTGGCCTGCACGCGGGCGCCGGGCGTCATTCCCCCATGCCCCCGGCCGGCCTAGCCGTCAGCGCGATAATTGGGCGCCTCACGGGTGATGGTGATGTCGTGGACATGACTTTCACGCAGCCCGGCATTGGTGATGCGGCGGAACCTGGCGTTCTTGCGCATATCCTCGATGGTTGCCGATCCGGTGTAGCCCATCGCCGAACGCAGACCACCCGTCAACTGATGGATCACCGTGCCGATCGGCCCCTTGTAGGGGACCCGGCCCTCGACTCCTTCGGGGACCAGTTTCAGGTTGTCCGAAACTTCCTGCTGGAAATACCGGTCGGCGGAACCTCGTGCCATGGCGCCAAGCGACCCCATGCCCCGGTACATCTTGTAGGAACGCCCCTGGAACAGCAGTACTTCGCCGGGGCTTTCGTCAGTGCCTGCGAACAGCGAGCCGATCATAACCGCATCGGCACCTGCGGCGATGGCCTTGGCAATGTCGCCCGAATACTTGATGCCGCCGTCGGCGATGCACGGAATGCCCGCCTTGCGGCAAACCTCCGATGCTTCGAGAACGGCCGTGAACTGCGGCATCCCGACACCGGCGATCATTCGCGTCGTGCAGATGGTGCCTGGCCCGATGCCAATCTTGACGCAATCCGCACCGGCGTCGATCAACGCCTGAGCCGCATCCGGGGTGGCTATGTTACCGGCCACGACCTGGGCGTAATTCGAGAGTTTCTTGATGGTCGAGACGGATTCCAGCACGCCGAGCGAATGTCCGTGCGCGGTATCGACGACAATCACGTCACAGCCGGCATCCAGAAGCGCTTCGGCGCGTTCACGCCCGGCATCGCCGACGCCGGTCGCGGCGGCAACCCGCAAGCGACCGTGTTCGTCCTTGCAGGCATTCGGAAAGCGTTCTTCCTTTTCCATGTCCTTGACGGTGATCAGGCCGATGCAGCGGTAATCGTCATCGACCACCAGGAGCCGTTCGATCCGGTATTGATGCAGAAGCCGGCGTGCCTCGGTGCCGTCGACACCTTCCTTGACCGTGATCAGCGGCATGTCCGGCGTGTTCTTAGTCATCAGCTCGCTGATCGGCTGATCGGGTTTGTCGGCGAAACGGATGTCGCGGTTGGTCAGGATGCCGACCAGCTTTTTCGAGCCGCGCTCAACAACCGGCATGCCGGAAAAACCGGTTTCGGCCTTGAGGCGAAGCGCATCGGCCAGGGTCTGGTCAGGATGGATGGTCAGCGGATCGGAAACCATGCCGCTTTCGAATTTCTTGACGCGGCGAACCTCGGCGGCCTGCTCCTCGACCGTCATGTTCTTGTGCAGCACGCCGATGCCGCCGGCCTGTGCCATGGCGATCGCCAGCTCGTGCTCGGTGACGGTATCCATGGCCGCTGAAATCAGCGGGATGTTAAGGGCAATGCTCTTGGTGAGACGGGTCCGCGTGTTGGTCCCCGCAGGCAGGACGCTGGATGCCTGGGGCACCAGCAGAACGTCGTCAAATGTGAGTGCTTCTTCGATCTTGGGCGGTGCCATGACGCCTCCGGTTACCGCTGTGGCGTTGGCGCGTCATAATACACACGCGCATATCTTTAACAAGCACACTGAGCGCGGTTTCGGACTGCATGCGCGAATCTCCGGCTGACCTTGAAATCACTGGACGTGGAAGCCCGGAAACGGCCGTTAATCCGGCTTTCTGAAACCCATGGCGACGACATAAACTTCCGCCGAGTCGCTGCGGCTGGCCGGCGGCTTGGCGTGTTTGACCGTTTTGAAGTCCCGTTTCAGGGCGGCGAGAAGCTCGTTCTCCGTGCCGCCCTGAAGTACCTTGCCGATGAACGCGCCGCCCGGCGCCAGCACGTCGGCGGCAAAATCGACGGCGGCTTCCAACAGTCCCATGATGCGCAGGTGGTCGGTCTGCGGATGCCCGGTCGCGGCGGCGGCCATGTCGCTCATCACCAGATCGGCCTCCCCGCCCAGAAGTTCCTTGAGACGATCCGGCGCATCGTCGTCGAGGAAATCCGCCTGGATAAGATCTGCGCCGGCGATCGCTTCCATTTCCTGCAGATCGATCCCAACCACATGGCCCTGGGTACCGATGCGCTGCATCGCCACCTGCGTCCAGCCGCCGGGTGCGGCGCCGAGATCGATGACCTTTGCACCCTTGTTGAGAAAGTGGAACTTGTCGTCCAGTTCGATCAGCTTGAAAGCGGCGCGCGAACGGTAGCCGAGACGCTTCGCCTCGATCACGTAGGGGTCGTTCAACTGGCGCTGCAGCCAGCGGGTCGACGATATCTTGCGGCCCTTGGCGGTTTTCACACGAGTATGCAGGCCGCGGTTGCCGGCCCCTTTTTTCCCGTCCTTGCCCGTGCCTTTAGCGGCCATCGTTGCTTTCCCGTACAAGCGGCATCGATGCCTCGTCCGTGCGCTGAAGATCGAGCGAGAACTTGTCGTGACCGTCCGCCGCCATCAGTTCGGCAAGGATGCCTTCACGGATACCACGGTCGGCTATGCCGAGTCTGCCGACCGGCCAACGTTCGCAGATCGCACGCAACACGGCCAGCCCCATCAGCATCAGATCGCCCCGGCCATGCCCCAGGCAAGGGTGTGCGATGCGCTCGTCACACGACATACCGGCAAGCCGGGCGCCGATCTGGCGGATGCTGTCGAAGCGGATTTCCAGCCCGTCGACGCGATTTCGCTTGTAACGCGGCAGTTCCAGATACATCGCCCCCAGCGTCGTCACCGTGCCCGATGTACCGACCATGCGGACACCGTTGGCGGCAATCGCCTCGGATATCCGGTTGCGTGCGTCGAATGGGGCAATCGCATCGTCGATGCGTTTCAGCAGCCCCTTGAAGATATCCGTCGGCAGAGCTTCGGGTCCAAATTCATCACGCAGAGACACCACGCCGAACGGCAGCGAGATCATGTCCACAAGCCTTGCCGGTGCACCGCGCGGCGTTTCAACCCAGATGATTTCCGTCGATCCGCCGCCGATATCCAAGACCAGGGCATTGCCATAACCCGAGCGCAGCAGATCGCCGCAGCCGGCGACCGTCAGCGCCGCTTCTTCATCAGGGCCGATGACTTCCAGATCAAGCCCGGTTTCCGCCCTGACCCGGTCTATGAATTGCGACGCATCGCTGGCCTGGCGGCATGCTTCGGTGGCGACGGCCCGAACCATCGCGACATTGCGATTGGTCATCCGCTCGGCGCAGTGCTTCAGCGCGGATACCGTACGATTGACGGCGGCGCGCTGGAATCTGCCCGTTTCCGAAACCCGTTCGCCTAACCTGACCACGCGCGAAAACCCGTCGACGACATTGAAGCCAGCATCGTCCGGCACCGCAATCAACATGCGGCAGCTATTGGTGCCGAGATCTATCGCCGCATAGGTCTTTCGGTCATCGATGAATTCGATGCCGCGACCAGCGCCTTTTGACCAAGGCCTCCGTACAGAACCCGGCTTCAATGTGCCTCCCTCGGGCTGTTGCGCCCGTAGATATTCTTATTTGTCGGATAGCTTACTGAGCGGCCATCGGATTTGAAAGGATATCAGACTATCTGATCGCCCATTTCCCGGCTTCGCGAACTTCGTCCGGATGCGCCGCAGCATAGCGGGCGCGTTCTGCCCGGATCGCGGCCAGGGCTTTGTTGATGGTGTCTGGCGCAAGCCGTTTGCCAAAATCATCGGGCAGCGCCTCTGACGGCTTGGCATATATGCGTTCAAGCATCAGCGCACCAACGGCGGGTCTGAAGTGCGAGCCGTCCGTGTACCAACGCATCGGTCCACCGTCGCGGGGCACTTCCTCGGTGGTGATGGTGTTGTAGCCGGAGAAATCCCAGATCGGGAACGCCGGTTTGCCTTCGCGGGCTGCTTCCTCCAGCGTGATCTGCAGCAGCGCCCGTTTCCAGTTCTCCCAGGTATTCCACATACCGCCCGCGTACAGCACTTCCCAGATACGTGCATGGCTAGGCGATATCACGATCCGCATGTAGACATTGTGGGCATAGGCATCGCGTACCATCTGGCGGAACATCTGGATCGGTGACGTCGGATCCGTCGTGTCATTGATATCCCAACGCCGCTCGCGTTCAGGCTGCCAGGCTTCAGAGCCGAACATTCGCTCCATATAACCGAACTGCTGGCGGTGCGATTGCTTGGCTCGCAACCATCCCGCATCGCTGCGCCAGAGGCTGGAGCCATCCTCATACTGCACGAGAATATCTTCGCGATCCTGGCGAGAAATCGTCTTCAGGCTGGAAAGCAGGGTATCCCAGGCAAACAGAGTCCGCAGCGGCTCCAGAGCGTCGGGGGTGTTCGGCGTGCCGTCGACATTGACCAGGAACCGCTGCTCATCGAAACCGGGCCGCGTTACCCAGTCCCGGTCGAACATCCAAAGATCCAGCGACAGCACCGCATGCTTCACCGTACCGAGCGCCAGTGCATGTTGGAAATACCGCATCGATTCATAGAGATAACCGCCATAGAGGCTAAGGTTATAGACGGGCCTCGCATCGTCAGGCCAGGCCGGATGCTGCGTCGGCACGCCCAGCAGCGCACGCGACGAGCCGACGATCAGACCGGCCGGCGGCTGGGCCCGGACCTGATATGCTTTGACCATCCGCACGCGCGCATCGACATCGGACTTCAACTTGTTGAAGCCCTCGATCTCGGGTCCCGGAAACAGACCGAACGGATCGACTGTAAAATTGAACGCACCGGTCAGCACGTAAAGCCCAAACGCAAGGCCGAGAAGCATACCAGTGTATCTGCGGGCGGTTTTCTGCATCGCTTAGAACCGGAAGTACAAGAATTCGCTGACCTGCGTCAGCATCAGGAATGCCACTAGGGCCAGCACCGCGCTGGCAACCGCCCAGGGCGGGCTGATCCGCCATTCCGGCCGAAACCCACCCGGCAGCCTGTAACGTCGGTCCGGAACGCCGAGTGCCGGACGGTAGCGGCGCATCAGTTGGTAGACATTCGGCAAGGCCACGGCGATCACCAGTGCCCCGCCGATCCACCGCCAGGCGCGATGCCCGGTCTGCGTACTGACAGCACCTGCGTTCATAGATGCCGGATCGATCAGCCCCAGCGACGGCAGAATATCATGCACACCGGCCATGCCCGCCAGCATCTGCACGGCCCCGCCAAAAGTATCGGCACGGAAGAAAACCCAGGCCAACGTCACCGCCAGGAACGTCAGCGCCCAGGCAGCTATGCGCAGCGGCAGGCTTCGACCCTGCCATCCCAGTCGGCCGCACAGATATCGCCAGCCATGATTGACGATCAGAAACAGCCCATGCAAGCCGCCCCAGACGACGAACGTCCAGCCGGCACCGTGCCACAGCCCACCCAGCAGCATGGTGATCATCAGATTAACGTAGCGCCGGGGCACGCCCCGGCGGCTGCCACCGAGCGGCACATAAAGATAGTCCCTGAGGAAGCGGCTCAGCGTCATGTGCCAGCGCCGCCAGAAATCAATGATGCTGACGGCACGGTACGGCGAAAAGAAATTCACCGGCAGACGCACACCGAACAGCCGCGCCAGTCCGACGGCCATATCCGAATAGCCGGAGAAATCGAAATAGATCTGCAGGGTATAAGACATCGTCCCGGACCAGGCGCGTGCGAAGCCGATGGCTGTCCCTGCGTCGGCATCAGCGAAAACCGGCGTTGCATACAAAGCCAGGTGATCGGCGATCACCACTTTCTTGAACAGCCCGACGGCGATCAGGGTCAGCCCGACGGCGGCATTCAGGCTCGACAGTCGCTTGGCGAATGCCTGTTCATACTGCCCCATGACTTCGGCATGATGCACGATGGGGCCGGCGATGAGTTGCGGAAAGAACGTCACGAACAACGCGTAGCGGAAAATGTCGCCCTCGCCGGCGATGCCCTTGTGGCAATCGACCAGATAAGCGATCTGCTGGAACGTGAAGAAAGAAATGGCCAGCGGCAGCGCGACCTGCACAGGACCGAAACCGGTCCCGGCGACGGCATCGGCAATCCCGGCGAAAAAGCCCAGATATTTGAACCAGCCGATCAGGCCGAGGTTCAGTGCAATACCGGCGTAAAACAGATATCTGTTGGGCATGCCGGACCGGGTGGCGTTGGCAAGCACCAGCCCGAGCCAGAAATTAGCGGCCACCGAGCCAAGCAGCAAAATCAGGTATACCGGGTTCCACCAGCCGTAAAACACCAGCGACATCGCGAGCAGCCACAAAAGCGCCGCGCGCGCGTTTCCTACCGACGTCAGCACCCAGAAACCGAGCAGTGTCAGCGGCAGAAACGCGAACAGAAATGTGTATGAATTGAATAGCATCGGCCCACCCGTCGCTCGTTCTTGGCCGATGCGTCCGCTAACAGCAAGTTAAATTCAAGCCCGGCCTTAAACCAGATATGTGATAAGCCAGTACAGCACCGCCGCCAACAACGCCGATGCCGGCACCGTAACCACCCAGGCAGCGGCGATCGACAGCATGTGCTGGCGGCGCACCAGCTTGCGTTTTCGGTGCTTGCGCCAGGACTTGAAGAGCTTGCCTTCGTCGATTTCTGAGAGCGAATTGGGGCTGATGGCACCACCTTCCGCGGTAGCCCCACCGCCTCGATTGGTAATCGCCTCACGCACGAACCCAACGCCGAAAACGGCTCCTATGGCGATATGCGTCGAACTGACCGGCAGCCCAAGGCCAGAGGCGATGATCACCGTGATCCCGGCCGACAAGGCGACGCAGAAAGCACGCACCTGATTGAGCTTGGTAATCTTTTCGCCGACCAGCTTGATGATCTTTGGGCCGAACAGTGCCAGGCCGACTGAGATGCCGACTGCGCCGATCAGCAGCACCCAAAACGGCAGCGCCGCCTTGGTCGAGATCGCCCCCAGATCGATGGCGCTGACGATAGCCGCCAGCGGCCCGACGGCATTGGCGACGTCGTTGGAACCGTGTGCGAACGACAGCAGCGCTGCCGAACAGATCAATGGCAGCGTAAATAGCTTGGCCACGGATTTGCGCTTGTTCTCCATACCGGCGGACGCCTTGGCGACGAATCGGCGCGACCAGGTATACGAAATCGCCAACACCACCGTTGAAACCAGCATGATGGTCGGCACGTCCGGCTTCCAGATGCGCTTCAGTCCCTTGATCATCAAATACACGGAAAACACCGACGCCATGATGGCGACCAGCACCGGCACCCAGCGCCTGGCGGCGGAAATCTTGTCCTGACGAAACAGGATCGTTCCCTTGATGAAGGTCAGGAACACCGCCGCGATGACACCGCCCATCAACGGTGAAATGATCCAACTTGCAGCGATCGCACTCATCACCGGCCAGTTGACGGCATTCAGCCCGGCAGCAGCGATTCCCGCCCCCATGACGCCGCCGACGATGGAATGGGTGGTCGAAACCGGGGCGCTCAGATATGTCGCAAGGTTGACCCACAGCGCCGCCGACAGCAGCGCCGCCATCATCGCCCAGATGAAGACATCGACATCGGTGATCGATTTGGTCGAAATGATCCCCTTGGAAATTGTCGATACCACCTCACCGCCCGCGATCACCGCACCACCGGCCTCGAAAATCGCGGCGATGACGAGCGCGCCGGCCATGCTCAGGGCTTTCGAACCGACCGCCGGGCCGACATTGTTGGCGACATCGTTGGCGCCGATTTTCATCGCCATGTAGCCGCCGATAACCGCTGCCGCGATCAGGACGCCGCTGGCTTCGCCGCCGGAATGGATATAGGTGTAGACCCAGACACCGACCAGGAACAGGACACCCATGCCAAGGCTGTAGACGCTGGTGCCGACTTCCCTGGCCGCATGCTCAAGCTGATTGAGCCGCTTCAGATCCTTGTCGAGCGGCCGTGCCTTCAAATCCTGCGGTTGCTTGGGTTTATCGCCGAAAAAAATCATGCCTTGCCGACGGACCTGAATAGCCGGGTCCAATTGTAGTTTTCGGGGCTGCCTGCATGAAATGCCAATTGGCTTTTCACACGCATTATCATAAAAGTCTCATATGGTTAACTAAATAAAAAGACTGATCCGGCAGTATAAGGGTACTTATCTGGGGAAAAGTGGCCGGTCCTGGGAAATACGGCCATCGAACTGGAGTGGACATCTTCCTATGGCGCGCGCCACCGACATTCCGCAATCCGCCGTGCTTGCCTACTGCTTCGAAGCCGGGACCCCCAAGGTTCTGATGATCACGTCCAGAGGTCGGCGCCGCTGGGTACTGCCGAAGGGCCGCATTGAAGAAGGCCACACGGCCAAGGAAACCGCGCTTCTGGAAGCATTCGAGGAAGCCGGCATCCGGGGGGAAATCGCCACCAAGATCGGGACCTACTCCTACACCAAGCTCGACCAGTCTGAGCAGAATTCCTACAGGGTCCGGGTCTATCCGATGGAAGTTGCGTCGATGTCCGACGACTGGCCGGAGAAAAACGAACGCGACCGGTTGTGGATGGATTTTACAAGCGCCGCCAAAGCCGTCGAGGAACCGGAGCTTCGCTCGTTGCTGCACGATTTCGGTGACATGCTGTCGACGCTCGTCGCACAAAAGGCCTGATTGGCTCTTTTCGCGTTACAACACTAGTTCCTGGTGTTCGAACTCACTGTTTTCACATGTGATCTCGTCATAACGCATGATCGTCGCCAGTTGCGCGATCTTACTGTCAGACTGTGAAAGCGGACAGATCAGCCTCTCGTATGAAGCCCCGGACGGTATGATCTGTTCCAGCGGATATGCCTTGCCCGTTGCGACCCGGGCCCGGGTCCATTGCGGCCGGCCCGTCGCTACAGCCATATTGAAAGCGGCCAACTGTTGCGAGCGGAACGGGCCAAGATCGACCTCGTCCAGATACTGTCCCGTGGTTTCAGCGCCGAACACTGCAACGACCCGGGTACCGACAAAGCGGATCCTTTGACGGCATGTCTCGATATCGACATCGCAGATCGTAATATCCGGTGCCAGACGATGGACATCCATCAGGTCGAAGGCATACACCCTGATCATGCCATGCATGTCCGCGAGCGTACTCAAATGCGACCAGAAACCACGAATGGCCGTCGAATGGATACACGACGGGGCTTCGCTAAATTCTATGGGATGAGTATTCAGCATAGGGGTGGTCATGATCTTACGATCATTCCTCTCAGCAATAAGACGATCTAACGTCGTTCCCCCGCTCGTCAGATGCTGAAATCATGCAGTCTTTGCCACCCCCGGAAAATAAGGGTTTTCCGCACGGCAAAATATGGCCGGCTATTCGTTACCGGATAGATCGGCGAGGATCGGGCAGTCAGGACGGTCATCCCCGCGGCAGGCATGAACCAGATGGTTCAGCGTATCGCGTAGCTGCCTGAGCTCGGCAAGTCGCTTGTCGATTTCCGTCAGGTGCGATTCCGCCAGTGCCTTGACGTCGGCACTCGCGCGTTTCTTGTCTTCGTACAATGACAGCAACTGGCGACAATCCTCGATCGAAAACCCGAGCTGACGCGCACGTTTCAGAAACGCCAGTTTCTGCACGGCACGGGTATCGTAATCCCGGTAACCGTTTCCACGACGGTCAGGAACCACCAGCCCGATGTCGTCGTAGTAGCGGATGGTCTTCGACGGCAGGCCGCTGCGTTCGGCGGCTTCGCGGACGTTCATGACGCACCTCCCCGCTCCAGTCCTTTGGGCCGCCATCCCCGCAGCATCAGCGAACTGCTGACGACGGTGATCGAACTCATCGCCATGGCTGCGCCGGCAATTGCCGGTGACAGATAGCCGAGTGCCGCCAGCGGCAGGCCAATGACGTTGAAGATAAACGCCCAGAACAGGTTCCAGCGAATACGCAGCCACGTCGCCCGCGCGATCTGCATGGCCGCCGCGACAAGGCGCGGATCAGGCCGCATCAGGGTGATGCCCGCCGTTTCCATGGCCGCATCCGAGCCCGACCCCATGGCGATGCCCACATCCGCTGCAGCCAGAGCCGGCGCGTCGTTGATACCGTCACCGACCATCGCCGTGTGACGGCCTTCGGCGGAAAACTGTTTCAGCGCCTGCACCTTGTCTTCGGGTTTCAGACCGGCGCGGACATCGTCGATCCCGATCATTCCGCCGATGGCGTCCGCAACGCGCTGAGCATCGCCACTCAGCATCGTTGTCATGATTCCGTGTTGTCTGAGCAGACGAACGGCGGCGGCGGATTCGGGACGGACTTCGTCGCGGATCGCCAGAACACCAACAATCCCGTCTCCAGCAGCGACCATCACAGCGGTCTTGCCGTCTGCTTCGAGTGCGGCGAGCTTCGCCTCGGCATCGGCCAGGCTTATGCCTTCGGCGTTCATCAACGCACGGTTGCCGATCAGCACGCGCGTGCCGTCCACCGAACCTTCGACCCCCGCGCCGACATGCGCGCGCGTACCGGATGCGGGTTTGATTTTCATGTCTTTCACGCGTGCTGCCTCAAGGACCGCACGTGCCAGCGGATGTTCGGAACCTGCCTGAACCCGGGCGGCAGTCAGCAGCACCTCGTCCTCGCCACCTTTCAGGGCGACGATATCCGTCAGTACCGGCTGGCCCAATGTCAGCGTCCCGGTTTTGTCGAAGGCGACGGTATCCACACGATAAGCCTGCTCGAGAACGGCAATGTCCTTGATCAGGATGCCGGCACGCGCCGCCGCCCCGGTGCCGGCAACGATCGCCGTAGGCGTCGCCAGGCCGAGCGCGCACGGACACGCAATGACCAGCACCGACACCGCATTGATGACCGCGATCTCGACACCGGCGCCGGCCAGCATCCAGCCGATGAAGGCAATGGCCGCGATCCCAACCACGACCGGTACGAAGATAGCGCTGACCTTATCGACGAGACGCTGCACCGGGGCCTTGCCCGACTGCGCGTTTTCAACCAGCCGCACGATCTTCGCCAGGGTCGTATCCTCGCCGATGCGGCTGACCCGGATACGCAGCTCCGCACTGCCGTTGATGGCGCCACCGGTAACCGGATCGCCAGGGCTTTTAACGACCGGCGCGCTTTCGCCGGTGATCAGGGACTCGTCGGCTTCCGACGTGCCGGCCTCGACGATACCGTCGACGGGAATGCGTTCCCCGGGACGGACGATGACCAGATCGTCGATGCGGACATCATCGACGGAAATTTCCGTAACCAGGCCGCCCCGTTCGACGCGGGCACGTTCCGGGCGCAGTGCCATCAACTGGCGGATCGCTTCGGTGGTGCCACGCTTGGCGCGGCTTTCGATCAGCTTGCCGACAACGACCAGGGTGATGACCACGGCGGAGGCCTCGTAATACAGGTGCGACATGGTCGCCAGACCTTCCTTGAAGACGATCCACGTGCTCAACGCGAACGCCGCCGAGGTCCCGAGTGCCACCAGCACGTCCATATTGCCGCTGCCGGCCCGTAGCGCACGGAAGGCCCCGACGTAGAACCGCCCGCCGATCCAGAACTGCACGGGAATACACATCGCCAGTTGCAGCCACGCCGGCACGTGGTAGGCCACGCCGAGTGCGGGCAGCACCATCATCGCCAGCAGCGGCGCCGTCAGCGCGATAGAGACCGCCACCATCAGGGTTTCGTGTTTCAGACGGCGTGCATCGTCCTCCGCCTGCCGGGCCGCCTGGCGCTGCCGCATCTCGCTGTCCGATGCACGCGGCTCGGCCCGATAACCTGCGGCAATCACGGCATCCACCAATGCCTGGCCAGAGACATCCCGGCCAAGCCAGGTGACGTGTGCACGCTCCATCGCCAGATTGACCTCCGCCGAAACCACCCCCGGCACGGCCTTCAGGGCCTTTTCGACGTTGGCGGCACATCCGGCACAGGTCATGCCGCCGATATCGAGCTCGACCGCGGATTCCTCGGCATGGAAGCCGGCACCATCGACGGCGGCCTTGATGTCCCGGGCGTCAACCTTGCCGCGTGCCACGACGGCCCGCTCGGTGGCGAAATCCACATGCGCATCCTGCAGCCCCGGCAGCGCCTGCAGGGCTTTTTCGGCACGACTGGCACACCCGGCGCAGCTCATCCCGCTTATGCCGAATGACATAGTCTCGGGCATATTTTTCAAAGGCGCTGGCTGCACGGCGTATCTCCTTCAATGCAATTTGAAGAACAGCATAAAGCTTCTAGTTACTGGAAGCTCAAGAAATATCCTGCGCCTTCACAACACACTGAATCTAAAGAAAAACTACGGCCTGGATGCTTCAGGGGCTTTCCAAAGCCATTCAATGGTTGCAAACTTCAGGCGTGTCCGGGTCGTCAGAAATCCGTTTCAGGGCACATGGGAACAGAAACATGCCTGATGAAACCAAAGCTGAAGGCCGCGTTGCCGCCGATGGCCAGACGTATGAGAACCCCGGCGCAGACACAGGGAAAACCCGGCGTCGCATTCGCCCGGTCTTTATCGTCGCCTTTCTGGTTCTGATTGCCGCCGTCTATTTCGGCTTCACCGAAGTCCACAAGCGTCTGACCTATGTGTTCGAGGAAGACGCCCGCATCCATACCGATCTGGTGACCGTATCCTCGCGCGTTGCCGGCTGGATAACAGAAATGCCCGCCGCCGAAGGCGAAATGGTCAATGAAGGCACCGTACTGGTGCAGATCGACGATCGCGAGTCGCGGATATTCCTGATTGAACTTGAAGCCCAGGCCGCCGCCGCTAATGCCGAGCGCACGCGCCTTGCCGCCGAACGCACGCTCATCGCCAGCCAGGTCGACAGCCGCCTTCAGTCGGAGCGCGCGCGCGTTTCCGCCGCCGAGGTCGTGGTGTCGTCCCTGCGTCCGCAGCGCGAACTGGCGGAACGTGAACTGAACCGTGCCAAGAAGCTGTTCGACGACAAGGTTGCCTCACGCCGCCAGCTTGATCAGGCCGAAGCATCGCACCAGCAGATCGACCGGGAATACCGCATCGCCGTCGCCGAGCTGCAATCGGCGAAATCGCGCATCGCCGAAGTCGAGGCCGACCGTGCACGGCTCGACGTACTGGCCGGCGAAGTGCTGGTTCTTGAACAGAAGGAAGCGGAAATCCGCGCCCGCATCGAACGTCAGCGTCTGGATATTTCCGACCGCACCATCAAGTCGCCGATCACCGGCATTGTCGACAAGACTTTCGTCGACGCAGGCGAATACGTGACACCGGGGCAACGGCTTTTACTGACGCATAATCCGGAAAAGGTCTGGGTCGAAGCCAACGTCAAGGAAACCGTGATCCGTAAGCTCAAGGTCGGTCAAACCGTTGACATTCATATCGACGCCTATCCGGACGAATCTTTCGCCGGCACTGTCGCCAACATCGGTTCCGCCGCGACAAGTCAGTTCGCGCTGCTGCCGACGCCGAACCCAAGCGGCAACTTCACCAAGATCACGCAGCGCCTGCCGATCCGTATCGCCATCAAGAAAACCGACCCGCGTCTCAGGCCGGGCATGATGGTTGTCGTCAAGATCGCCATTCAAGAGTAGCCCCGTCCTTGGCCGAGACTTACGACGATCCGGCAATCCAGAGGCAATTCGACCGCTTCGGCCCGGCCTATCGATGGCTCGTCACGTTCAGCGGCCTGACCGGGGCGATCGCCATGATCCTGTCGGCGACCATCGTCAACGTCGCCGTACCGAGCATCATGGGCGCCTTCGGAGTCGGTCAGGATGTGGCGCAGTGGGCGGCGACCGCATTCCTGTCGACCATGGTCGCCAGTCAGTTGTTGAATTCATGGGTGGTGCGCGCCCTGGGTCAGCGCCTCGCGTATGCCATGACGCTGACCATCTTCGTCGCCGGCGCCTTCGTCTGCGCGTTCAGCCCGAACATCGACGTGTTGATCATCGGTCGCATCATGCAGGGTTTTTCCGCCGGTATCATTCAGCCGCTGGTGCTGGCGACGATGGTCGCGGTGTTTCCGAAAAACCGGCGCGGTTTCGCCGTCGGCATGTACGGCCTGGGCGTCACGCTGGCGCCCAGTTTCGGGCCGCTGGTCGGCGGTTTCACCATCGACATCCTGACCTGGCGGCATGCCTTTCTGATGCCGCTGCCGCTGGTGCTGATCGCATTCGTCGGTGGCCTGATCTTCATGCCGTCGAAGAAATTCGAGCGGCGCCTGCCGCCGTTCAACTGGCCGGGGTTCATCCTGCTGTGCATCTCGCTGGTGATGGTGATGCGGGCCATCGGTAACGGCCAGCGCTGGGGTTGGACGTCGGACCTGACGCTGATGACCGCCGCTGGAGGCATCATCGCCTTTTCGCTGTTCATCTACACGCAACTCAAGACGAAGTCGCCGCTGCTCGACCCGACGCTGTTTCTCGACCCCAAGTTCGCCGCCGCGATGGCCATCGGCTTCGCCTTCGGAGCCGGGAACTTCGCCACCAACTACGCGATTCCGGTGTTCGTTCAGACCATTCAGCATTTCTCGCCGACCCAGGCAGGGCTGGTATTGGTCCCAGCCGGACTGTTCCTGTTCACGCTGATACCGATCTCCGGGCGTATCGCCGACACCGTGCCGCCGCATTATCCGATCATCGCGGGCTGCATCATCTTCGCCACGGCGACGTTCCTGATTTCGTCGTCCGACGTCAACACGGCGTTCTGGACCATGGCCGGACTGACGGTCCTGAGCCGTGCCGCGCTCGGCCTTGTCATGCCCAACCTCGGCGGGGCGGCGATGCGGTCGATCACCGCAGACAAGCTCAATGCTGCCGCAGGTGCCTACAACTTCATTCGCCAGACCGGCGGTGCCTTCGGTGTCAACATCACGGCGGCGCTGATCGAATACCGCAGCGCGCACCACGCCGACTGGCTGACGGCGACACAGACGTCGGGAAACGACTTCACTCGCGAAATGCTCGAACAGGTGCGCAGACTGCTGGCCGAGGGCGGGCTCAGCAATCTGGCGCTGGAATGGGGTGCGTACGATTACCTGAGCCGCACCATTTACGCCCAGGCCCGGACCTTCGGTTTCCAGGATACCTTCATGATCATTTCCGTGGCCTTCATCATTGCCCTGATCCCGGCCATGATGCTGGCCCGCTCATCACGCAAAAAAGCCTGAAAAATTAAGTCCTGCCCGGCAATTTATTTGCCCGGTCCGTGCATAGCCTTCTTCATACAGGAAGGGACCAGCATGGGACTGCCGCGCGAAAACACGCCCAACACGGAAGACCACACGTTCTGCGATGCCGAGAAACTGGCACGGCTGCGCCTGATCCGCTCCGAAAACATCGGTCCGGTGACATTCTTTCGGTTGCTGGAGCGCTTCGGCAATGCCCGTGCCGCGCTCGATGCGCTGCCGGGGCTGGCCCGCAACGGCGGGCGTGCCAAGGCGCTGAAGATATGCACCCTGCATGAAGCCGAGGATGAGGTCGCGGAACTTCAGGCGATGGGCGCTGACATGCTGTTTCACGGTGCCGCCGGCTATCCGCCGCTGCTGACGTATATCGAGGATGCGCCCCCGGTCCTGTTCGTACGCGGCCATGCTCATCTGCTGAACAAAAAGGCCGTCGCCATGGTGGGATCGCGCAATGCTTCGATCAACGGCCGCCACTTCGCTCGTGACATGGCGGCACACCTCGGCCAGGCCGGTTATCTGGTTGTCTCGGGCACGGCACGCGGCATCGATACGGCGGCACATCTGGGCGCGCTTGCCACTAGCACCGTGGCCGTCATGGGCGGCGGCGTCGATGTCTGTTACCCGCGTGAAAATCAGGACCTTTACGACAGCCTACTGGACGTCGGATGCGTCTGCACCGAAGTCCGCGCCGGCACCACGCCGCAGGCCCGGCACTTCCCGCGCCGAAATCGCATTATCTCTGGTATCGCTCGGGCCATCGTCGTCCTCGAAGCCGGTGCCCGCTCGGGTTCGCTGATCACGGCGCGCATGGCGCTCGAACAGGGGCCTGAAGTGTTTGCCGTTCCCGGCGCGCCGCAGGATCCGCGCGTCAAGGGATCGAACGCACTGATCCGCGACGGTGCAATGCTGACCGAAACCGCCGACGACGTGATAGATGCGCTGGCGGACATGGGCATGCGGGGAGCGGCCGGCAGGCTCGGCGAGGGCCGTAGGCGCCCCATCGACACCCCGCCCCCGGCCCCGGCCCCGGTCCCGGCACACAAGGCAGACGCCGCGCGCAAGCTGGTCATCCGCGCCCTCGGTTACGGCCCCACCGATATCGATGCCATTATTCGCGACACGAGATGCGGCGCGGCGGCGGTTTCGGTGGTGCTTCTGGAACTGGAAATCGCCGGCCGGCTGGAACGCCAGGCTGGCAACAGAGTGGCCCTGATTGCCGTCTAACACGGGTTTTTTTGCGGTCCTCGTATGGAAAAATTTTTCTCTCACATATAAGTACCTGATATTAAATGATAATTATAAACCACGGCGGCGTAATTTACGACCTCTGCAAAATTTCCCCTGTTGACGAGCAATCGATTTATCGCCAATTCTCCCCGGCCCCGGGATAGCGCTTAGCACCGGGACATATTAATTGTGTCAATTCGAACGGAACAAAATGACCAGCGTCGTCGTCGTCGAGTCGCCAGCCAAGGCCAAAACGATCAACAAGTATCTCGGAGACGGGTACACCGTTCTCGCGAGCTACGGTCATATCCGCGACCTGCCGTCGAAGAACGGCTCGGTCGAACCGGATGACGATTTCGCCATGACGTGGGAGATCGACGGCCGCTCGAAAAAGCACGTCGACGAAATCGCCAAGGCGGTCCGCAATGCCGATGCCCTGTTCCTCGCGACCGACCCGGACCGCGAAGGTGAAGCGATTTCCTGGCACATCAAGGAAGTCCTCGAAGACAGAAAGCTGCTCGTCGGCAAGCCGGTGAAGCGTGTCGTCTTCAACGAAATCACCAAGGACGCGGTGCAGGACGCCTTCGCCCATCCGCGCGAACTGGATCACGAACTGGTCGACGCCTACATGGCGCGCCGCGCATTGGATTATCTGGTCGGCTTCACGCTGTCGCCGGTACTCTGGCGCAAGCTGCCGGGTTCGCGTTCCGCGGGCCGCGTGCAATCGGTGGCGCTGCGTCTGATCTGCGAGCGCGAGCTTGAAATAGAAATGTTCAAGCCCGAGGAGTACTGGACCGTCGACGCTGCGTTCAAGACGCCGCGCGGGGACTCCTTCAAGGCGTCGCTGTCCCGCTGGGCCGGCGAAAAGCTCGGCAAGTTCTCGATCAATTCCGAAGCGCTGGCCGAACAGGCGGTGGCGGCAATAGAAACGCAGGGCTACACGACAGGCGAAATCGAGCGAAAGCAAACGCGTCGATTTCCATCGCCGCCGTTCACCACCTCGACCATGCAGCAGGAAGCCGCGCGCAAGATGTACTTTCCGGCGCGCAAGACCATGCAGGTGGCGCAGAGCCTTTATGAAGGCGTGCGCATCGGCGGCGAAAACGTCGGCCTGATCACCTACATGCGTACCGACGGCGTGCAAATGGCACGTGAAGCCATCGCCGCCAGCCGCAACGTCATTCAGGAATCCTACGGCTCCAAATACCTGCCCGACAGCCCGCGCATATATAAGTCGAAGGCGAAAAACGCCCAGGAAGCGCACGAAGCGATTCGCCCAACCGATGTCCGGCGCACGCCGGACTCGCTCGCCAAGTATCTGAGCCCGGATCAGCTCAAGCTCTACACCCTGATCTGGAAGCGTACCATCGCCAGCCAGATGGAAGCCGCCGTCCTCGATCAGGTCGGCGTCGACATCACGTCCACCGACAGGCAGATCACGTTCCGCGCTACCGGCTCGGTAATTGCTTTCGACGGGTTCATCAAAGTCTACCGCGAAGGCCGCGACGACGGCGCGGATGACGACGAAAACAACCGCATTCTGCCTCAGTTGAACGAGAACGAAGCGCTCGAGCGGACCGAAACCCTTCCCGAGCAACACTTCACCCAGCCACCGCCGCGATACAGCGAAGCCTCGCTGGTGAAGAAACTCGAGGAACTGGGTATCGGCCGGCCGTCGACCTATGCGTCGATCATCTCCGTGCTGCAGGACCGCAACTACGTGACCATCGACAAGCGCCGCTTCATACCGGAAGACCGCGGCCGTCTCGTGACGACATTTCTCGCCAGCTTTTTCGAGCGTTACGTGGAATACGATTTCACAGCCGATCTTGAGGAAAAACTCGACGACATTTCCGGCGGCCGCATCGAATGGAAACAGGTGCTTCTTGATTTCTGGCGCGCCTTCAAGGCGAAGGTCGACGAAACCAAGGAACTGCGCGTCCGCGACGTGCTCGACGTCCTCAACGAGGAACTGAAACCGCACTTCTTCCCCGAACGCGCCGACGGTTCCGACCCGAGAAGCTGCCCGAAATGCAAGGAAGGCGAACTGTCGATCAAGCTCGGCAAGCACGGTGCGTTCCTTGGCTGCTCGCGTTATCCCGACTGCAACTTCACGACGCCGCTGGGCGCCGACCCGGGTGAAAACTCGCTGGGCGACGGCCCCAAGGAACTCGGCACCGACCCCGCGACAGGCAAGGCGATCACGCTGCGTCAGGGTCCATACGGCCCCTACATCCAACTCGGTGAGGAAGAAGTCGAGGGCAAGAAAAAGATCAAGCCAAAGCGCTCATCGCTGCCCACCGGCGTCAATCCCGACGACATCGATCTGGAAAAAGCGCTGGGCCTGATGTCACTGCCGCGCCTTGTCGGCATCGACCCGGTTTCGGGTATGGAAATCCGCGCCGGGATCGGCCGCTTCGGTCCGTTCCTGCAGGTCGGCGGCACCTATGTGTCGCTCAAGGGCGACGAGGACGACGTGCTGACCATCGGCCTGAACCGCGCCGTATCCCTGCTTGGCGATAAACCGCGCAAGGACCCGCCGATCGAACTCGGCAAGCATCCGAAAAGCAAGAAACCGCTGATGGTCAAGGACGGCCGCTGGGGGCCGTTCGTGCAGATGGGCCGCACCATGGCGCGTTTGCCCAAGGACATGACCAAGGAAGACGTGACCCTTGAAAAAGCGATCGAGTTGATCGATGCCAAGGGCGGAAACGGCAAAGCCGCAACCAAGACGGCAGCGAAAAAAGCTCCCGCCAAGAAAAAAGCCGCCGCAAAAAAGAAGGCCCCGGCCAAGGACAAACCCGCGCCTGAATCCGACGCTGCTGAGTAAGCAGACCCCGCATACCCCTTGTGGCGGAGCATGCACGCGCTTACGTTCGAGCAATGAACGATACCCCCTTTCCGACAAAGCAGCAGATCGCGGACTTCGTCCGTGATCAGGATGGCCGCGTCGGCAAACGCGAGATCGCGCGCGCCTTCAGGCTCGATGCCGATCAGAAACGCACTCTCAAGAAAGTACTCAAGGAAATGAAAGAAGACGGCAGCCTGAAACCGGGGCGCGGCAAAAAGCTGCGCGATCCCGAAACGCTGCCCAACGTGTGCGTGCTGGAAATCAGCGGCACCGACCTCGACGGCGAAGTGCTGGCGCGACCGGTCAAATGGGACAGCGAAGCTGCACCACCCAAAATTTTCGTCAACCCGGACGGGCGCGTCGGCCCGGCGCTGGGCATCGGCGAACAGATCCTCGCCCGCCTCACCGCCGGAGACGACGGTTATGACGCCAGGATCATCCGCCGTATTGCGGCTGCACCGTCGGATATCCTGGGCATCGTGCTCGAAGCCGAGGGCGAGTTGCGTATCCGCCCGGTCGACAAGCGTGAACGTTATGAATTCGTCATCGACAAGGGCCAGGACAAGGGCGCCAAGGTCGGCGAACTGGTGCGCGCGCAGGGCGTCAAGGGACCGCGTCTCGGTCTCAAGCGCTGCCGCGTCATCGAACGCATTTCCGAAGCCGAGGGCGCGTCCGCGATCAGCCTGATCTGCGTGCACCAGCACGGCATCCCCGTGGCATTCCCCGATGCCGCGATGAAGCAGGCGGAAAAATCCAAGGCCGCACCGCTTGGCGCGAGTGACGATCTCCGCGACGTCGCGCTGGTGACCATCGACGGTGCCGATGCCCGCGACTTCGACGACGCGGTGTTTGCCGAGCCTGACGACGATCCCAAGAACTCCGACGGGTTCAAGCTGATCGTCGCCATCGCCGATGTCGCCTGGTACGTGCGTCCGGGCGATGCGCTTGACAAGGCCGCTTTCGAGCGCGGCAACTCGGTCTATTTCCCGGACCGGGTGGTGCCGATGCTGCCCGAGCAACTGTCGAACGGCTGGTGCTCGCTGAAACCCCATGAAGACCGGCCGTGCCTGGTCGCGCATCTGAAGATCGATGCCGACGGACGACTGTTGGCCAAGCGCTTCAAGCGCGCGTTGATGCGCTCGCACGCGCGGCTGACCTACGAACAGGTGCAGACGGCCCGCGACGGCAATCCCGACGATATGACGGCACCGCTTATGGACAGCGTGATCGAACCACTGTACGCGGCCTTCAATATTCTTTTGAAGGCCCGCGAGGAACGCGGTGCTCTGGAGATCGAAGGGGACGAGCGGCGCGTGATCCTGAACGACAAGGGCGACATCACCGGCATCGAGCCGCGTGAACGTCTCGACAGCCACAAGCTGATCGAGGAGTTCATGGTGCTGGCCAACGTCGCCGCCGCGGAATTCCTCGAAGAGAAAAAGCGCCCCTGCATGTACCGGGTGCACGACGAGCCGTCGATGTCGAAGATCGAATCCCTGAGCGAGGTCCTCGACAGCGTGCACATACGCTTCGACCGCGGCCAGACGGTGACTCCACACCGTTTCAATCAGATTCTGAAAAAGGCTCACGGCACGCCGCACCAGCAGATGATCAACGATGTCGTGCTGCGCTCCCAGGCGCAGGCCATGTACGACCCGGTCAACATCGGCCACTTTGGTCTGGCGCTGAAACGTTACTGTCACTTCACATCACCGATCCGACGGTATTCGGATCTGCTCGTGCACCGTGCCCTGATTCGCGGGATGAAACCGAACGACGGCGCGCTGAGCGAAGATCCCGGCGACTTTTCAAAGATCGGCGAACATCTGTGTATCACCGAACGCCGTGCCCAGGCCGCCGAACGTGACGCCATGGACCGGTACAGCGCATATTTCATGCGTGACAAGGTCGGTGCCAGTTTCATGGCGCGGATTTCCGGCGTGACGCGGTTCGGTATCTTCATCCGCGTCGACGACATCGGTGCCGACGGTTTGGTGCCGATCAAGACGCTCCCAAGCGACTATTACGTCCACGACGAGGAACGCCACCAGTTGACCGGCCGTTCCAGCAAACTCGTCTTCCGGCTCGGCGACAGGGTCGAGGTAACTCTGAAGGAAGTCACGCCGGTCACCGGTGGCATGCTGTTCGAGGTCATGGGCAGCGCTGCTTCGGGACCCTCCGGCAAGACCGGCGGTGCCGGCAAGTCAGACCACCGGCGCGGTGGCGGCCCGGCACGCAACCCCAAACCGAAGAAGGTCAAAGGCAAAAGCCGCGCATCCCGACGCCAGAAACGTGCGGCGCAGACGAGTGGCCAGAAAAAGCGGAGCAAAGGCGCCGCCAAGCGCAAACCATAGGGTGAGCGCCCCCTGAGACCAGGTGCCTGTGATACAGGGCATATACACAACCCCAAAGATGGTCTTAAATGACGCCTATGACTGGGCAAATCACGATGATGGGCAGACTGACCGGGCTATGCGCCGCCCTGGCGCTGTCCGCGTGCGCTGCCCTGCAGGGCCCGCAACAAGGAACAGCACCGAGCACTTTCGCGGAACCTGCCGCAGCCGAAGTTATCGCCGTCGGCTTCGATAATATCACCGACAAGTACATCGAGCCGGTACAACTGAAGCGAATCGGTGTCGAGGGTTTACGCGGACTGGGGGCGATCGACGCCGGTCTGAGCCTTTCCGAGCAAGCCGGCGAGATCGTGATGTACGAATACGGCAGCGAAACCGGCCGTATGCGTCTGCCGGCCGACACCGATTCCCGCGCCTGGGCAGCCGCCGTCGTCGCGCTGACGGAAAAGGCCCGTGAAAATTCATCGGAAATCCGCGCCGCCTCGTCGGAAAAAATCTACGAGGCGATCTTCGACGGCGCGCTGTCTGATCTGGACATCTTCTCGCGCTACGCCGGAGTCACCGAAGCGACCCGCAACCGCGCCCGGCGGGACGGTTTCGGCGGTATCGGCATCCGCTTCAGGATCGAGGACGGTGCCGCCGTGGTGACCAAGGTCCTCGACGAGACCCCGGCCGCCGAAAGCGGCATGCGCCCGGGTGACCGCATCGTCAAGGTCGAAGGCCGGGACATCAAGGGCCTGAGCAATTCGGAGATCACGCAACTAATCCGCGGCCCGGTGCATACTCAGGTTACTTTGACCCTGTCCCGCCCGGAAGCTGTGCAGCCCTTCACGATTGCCGTGGCACGCACCCATATCGTGCCGGAAACCGTACAATGGCGGGTCGAGAACGGGATCGGCATTATCAAAATAAGCAGCTTCAATCACGAAACGGCACATTCGCTGGAGAAGCTGCTGAGCCGGGTTATGGCACCGGATGCCGCGCCTCTGGCGGGTCTGATCATCGATCTCCGCGGCAATCCCGGCGGGTTGTTGCGGCAATCGGTCGAGGTGGCCGACATGCTGCTGACGCAGGGCGATATTTTGCGTACTTCTGGGCGCCATCCGGACAGCCTGCACCACTACACCGCCAGCGGTCGTGACATGGCCGCCGGCAAGCCTGTGGTCATCATGATCGACGGCAAATCTGCATCAGCCGCGGAAATCGTCGCCGCCGCCTTGCAGGACCGCGACCGCGCCGTGGTCATCGGTACGTCTTCCTACGGCAAGGGTAGCGTACAAACCGTGATCCGCCTGCCCAACGACGGAGAAATCACCCTGACCTGGTCGAAATTCGTGGCGCCATCGGGGTATTACATCCATGGCCTCGGCGTGGTTCCAACGGTCTGCACCAGCGGCCAGGAAGAAATGCAGCAGGCATCCGGGATCATCGAACGCTCGCTGGAGGGCGAACTGGCGGCTAAAACCGTCTCGTGGCGCCGCCGTGCGCTGCTCCGCGAAGATGAACGTCAGGCGCTCCGTGACAGCTGCCCGGCCCAGCCGCGCAGCGGTCCCCTCGATATCGAAATCGCCAAACGGCTGATTCTCAACGGCCGGCTGCACGCCCGTGCACTTCGCATGACCACGGCGACGGCCCAGGCAACCAATTAGGCGACGTATCAGGCGGCCCCGGCCCTTTGCAGGCCATCCCGGGAAATTTGCGCCTTTCCCTCTTGACTTGGGCGGCTTTGACGCTATCTTGCCGCCTCTTCGAGCGCGTGGCGTTCACTGATTTGGACAGGACACAAAAGTCATGGCGAAACCGGCGACCATTCAAATTCGTCTCGTCAGCACGGCGGACACCGGATTCTTCTATATCACCAAGAAGAACCCGCGTAATTCGACCGAAAAAATGCAGATGCGGAAATACGACCCCGTAGTTCGCAAGCATGTCATGTTCAAGGAAGCGAAGATTAAGTAATCGGCTGGAAACAGCGGTTATAAACGCCATGCGCCGCTGAAAAGCGGCGCATTTTTGTTTGCATGTCCGTTTGGCCGAACCCGGCGAAGGCTCAGTTGAGGAACTTTTTCACCGTATCGAGAAAATGCGGCACGGAGATCGGCTTGGCGATGTAACCTTCGCAACCGCCTTCGCGGATCTTTTCCTCATCTCCCTTCATGGCGAATGCCGTCACGGCAATCACGGGAATGCCCTTCAGGTCGTCATCGGCCTTGAGCATCTTGGTGACTTCAAGCCCGGAAATCTCCGGCAGTTGGATATCCATCAGAATCAGATCCGGCGAATGCTCCCGCGCGAGTTTCAGGGCATCGCGCCCATCGGCCGTCTGCACGGTTTCGTATCCATGCGCCTGAAGCAGATCGTTGAACAACTTCATATTGAGGTCGTTGTCTTCAACGATAAGGATTTTGCTCGCCATAAGTCGGTTCCTTGAAGGCCGTTTGCACACGACCGTTTTATTGCCGGAAAGGGTTACCCCTCGGAAGTATGGCTGAGAATGGAATAATACGCTGTACGAGTCAATTGAAGCTAAGTCCTGCAGCCGACCTATTCCTGGCTACAATGCGGCCTCACCTGTCAGAACGGTACCAGACCGACATTCAGTTCGGATGCCAGCATCGCTGTCAGGATCGTCAGTGTCAGGGCAAGGCTGAAAGCCTTCCATGTCGCCATTTTTCTGTCCTCCGGTTTTTTAACCAGACAAACTTGGCTGCGTTGATATCGAAGCAACCCACAAGCCGCTTACCAAGCATGCTCAAGTTATGCATCCAAGATGGCAAAAATATGGTTAACAGTCTGTGATCAGGCTCACGGGGATCATGAGTTTCAGCCCGAAATTATGCGGTTATTCGCTCCGGACTTCCTCGACCATTTCGCGCAATTGTGCGAGGTCCTTGATCAGCAACACGTTTTTCTTCCGCTCGACGATATTCTGGCGGGCCAGATCGCTAAGCACGCGCGCCACAGTTTCACGTGTCGTCGAAACCCGGCTGGCGATATCACCGTGCACCGGGATCGGGCGGATTTCGGCCTGGTTCTCGCCGATCAGTCCGCTGCGCGCCTGGCGAAGAAGATCGGCCTGCACCCTGTTGTTGGCGGCAAGGGTGCTCAAATCCATGATACGGTCGGTGGAATTACGAATTATGCCGGCCAGTGCCCGCAGGACCCGAAAAGAGATATTGGCGTTTTCACGCAGAAGGGTCAGAAACCGATCCTGCGCAAGAGCCGCGATCAGACAGTTGTCGAGCGACATCACGCTGGCCGAACGCGGCTGTCCGTCAAGTGCCGACAATTCGCCGAAGTGGCTGCCGGCATCCAGATCCTCAAGCGTGATTTCCTTGCCCGACAGTGAATAATTTACGATCCGTACCCGGCCTTCGACGACGAAGAACACGTCGGTGGAGTCGCTTTGCCGGTCGATGATCTGCTCGTGATCGGCATATCGCCGCCAAGTGCAGGCCTTTTCAAGCTCTGCCAGCGTGCCGGCATCAATGCCTTCCAGTATGCGGATTTCGCGTAATGACGACGCCTCGTTATCCGACATCCTGCTCCCCCGTATGCACAAACCACCCTGCCCCCGGACTTCGCACCGGGTTAATGGGTTGTATATTAGACTTAGGGGCTGACATAGATAAGCTCGAAGTATTCATATCTTTGCCCATTCGACTAG
>JAYNVG010000063.1:0-5363 GCA_038100295.1 Thalassospiraceae bacterium | reverse complement strand
AGGCGAATCTTCGCTTCCGCAGAACTTCGCTCTTCATGGCCATGCGTAGCTTCGGAATACGAGCAGGCAATGATCCGCTCCAGCACCTCGGATACTGACCACGCTCAGCAAGCCGATGCCTAACACAGCTCCTGGATAACGACCGGCTGCAGTACGGCGGTCATCCTTCCCTCCGTGCCCGCCTACGCACTGGCTCTCCCAAATTGGATTGAATCTAGAAAGTCCTTATGCGTGGCGTCGGAAATGCGGCGCTCGGCCTCGGTCTTGGCGGCTCGCTCTCTCAATACAGGAACAAGCGCTCGAGCCTTTTCGATAAAGTCATCGCGATTCACGTCCGACCTCCTCATTAACTAAAATCTCATCCCGCCCAGAGGGAATGTTTCTAACCGATTTTCTCGCAAATTGGCCGAAACCGCCATGAGTGTTCGTGAGAATTTTTGTCGTTCGTATAATGCCAAATGGCTGGCCTTATAGTGGCATCGGCGTTGGTGTCCGGAACATCCTTGTTTGCGAACGGACCCGCCGCGCGGCGATCCGCCAGCCGTCCGACTGCCGGCGGAGTTGATCGTCGTAATACCCGACGGCGTAGACCTCACTTCGGCCAGATTGGTCGGTCCGAAATACCGCGAATGTGGAGCGGCCTGTCGCGGTTTCACCGTCAATCTGGACATCATCCACCGTCACCATATGGGTGCGGCCGGCCAGGTCGTGGACATGCTGAGGGGATTCCTCCAACAGAGCACTGAGTTCGTCCCGGCTGAGATCCAGCCAGATCATCGTACTTCCGATCTCCGTGCTGTCCGCCTGCAGGACATAGGTTCCGTCGTCAGTAAACAAATCGACATAGTCGCTGAACAAGCCGGAATCGAGCCGACGGGCAGACTGAGCAACTAACCTGCGAATTGCCTCAATATTTTCCGCGTCTTCACTCACCGGCGTTACCCACGACCGAGAGCGCCGGCCCATCACTTGGCGACGTGAACGGATCATATGGCCGGCGCCCCGTGCGGCGGCCCCATTCCTGGTAAAACGCCCGTAGATTGGAATCGTCGTGCGGGCGCAGTTCTTCTTCCCGGGCGTAGATCGAATAGCGAAACCCGCCAGATGCCATCGCAATCTGCTGTGACTCCACCGCAGCGACATCTTCGGGCAGGTTCCGACCGGCCGGGCCCCATACTTGGTTGTGGTGGCGGACCCGCTCGGCGCGACGTTCCTCATTGTCCGATTTGAGACCGAGACCCCGCCACTCGACGATCGTCCGATCCGGCGCAACGGGCGTAATCGTATCGAGCCGCATCACCGTAGCCCGGACATTGATCATCACATCAGGAAATAACAGCATGACCATAAGGGCATCCGGCTGCATACCGGGCATCAGGCCTTCGGTTCGTGCTTCCAGCCCCATATTGTTATAATTCATTGCGCCCTGGTCGATGATGTTGTGGCTGTTGGGATTGAGGTGCCAGCGGCGCTCATGATAGTTGGGCTGGGCCAGACCCGTCTTCCGATTTAGGACATGGAGGTACTCGTGATATTGCTCGGAATTATTATCGACCCAGAGTTTCCAGTTCGATTGAATCTCTGCGCGGTGGAAATGGAAGACTTCCAGCTCCTCATCCTCGGGAAAATAGAGCGCGATTTGTTCGGCGATGGGGCCGAGAAACTCCGATAATGGCTCTACGTCTTCAGCGATGGAAACAAAGACAAGGCCACGAAACACCTCGGTTTTGACTGGTCGAAGACCGACGTCTTCCTTTTTGAGACCTACGGGTCCGTACCCAACCGGGCGTGTGATGCCGGCGCAATTTCCCTCAAGATCGAAAGACCAGAGATGGTAGAAACACTGCATCCGCTTTTTGAAGGTTCCCCGTTCGTCACGGACCAGCGGTGCTCCCCGATGGGGACATATGTTGAAAAAGCCGCGAATGGTGCCGTCTTGACCCCGGACAATCAGAAGAGGCCGGCCACCCAATGTCAGTGCGCGGTAGCTGCCATTGTCGGGAAGTTCGGACTCGTGACAGATCAGCTTCCACCCACCGGCGAAAATTCGCGCCTGCTCGTCGGCAAAGACGCCTTCATCGGTGAAGATGCGGTTGTCGACATAATGAGTATTTGGCAGGGATGGGGGCGTCTCCCATCGTTCAATCCGATCATTCATCCTACATTCTCCAGGTAGCCTATGTTTCGGAAACAGCCATGGGAAAGTTCCATCACCGACGGACACAGTTTCTCACTCCGAGGCGAATAATCTAATTTGCCGCCCATTGTCTACGAGACGGTATCCATTAAGCCGGGATTTCCCATATAGGTTCGTCCGACGAGGTGTAGCGTGCCTCAGAATCGTCCGCCACGCAATCCGGTATCGTTCGGCAACGACGGCCATGCCGATACCATCGGATTGCGTGGCGATTGGTTGCCGTCGCATCCGATATTGCCGTTCGTGCCGTGTTGCGGGCGCACTCGTCCTGTCGCCGGCGAGCATCGGCGAGGGGCCGTCGATCATGTTGGGGCTGGCTCAGGTCTGAGCCGGTCGATGCGGCGCAGGATGTCGGCGAACAGGTCGCGGGGAATGGCGACCTCGGCCATCTGGAACGTGACGTAGCGTCCGTGGCGCACGATCTTCGCGCCGATCTTGATGAGCTTCTCTCGCAGGCTGGTCAGTGACCACTGATCCACGGCATCGGGCAGCGCCAGGGTGCGCATGAAGTTGCCGAGGTTGTAGGCCAGCGCATGAAGCTGGAGACGGACCCCGTTGTTGCGGAACTTCTGGCACGACAGGCGCGTCCACCGAATCGCGTTCTTGCCCTCCTTGATGTACTGCTCGGCGGTGCCGCGCTGATTGTAGAATGCGACGACCCGTTCAGCGGGACGGCTCAGGTTGGTGACAATGAAGCCGACGCGAGGATACAGTTCGCCCGGATGCCATTCGACCTTGGCAACCACGCGGCGGGGCTTTGTCCAACTTGCGGCCCGATAGCTGAAGCTCGCGTGATACCGGCGCACTTCCTTGGGCGGTCTGCCGACGGGGCGTTTGAGCAGATGGGCGACGTATTCCTGCAGCACCTTGTTGGCCGGAAGCCGGATGGCGTAGCTGAAGCCCTCGGCTTCGAGGAACTCGTATATCCCGGGCAAGGCAAACGCCGCATCGCCCCGGAAGTACCGCCGCAGCTTCCGATCCCGGTATCGCGCGACAACCGGCTCCAGCACGTTGCGCCATTCGTGGGCGCTGTGCACGTTGCCGGGTCGCAGGCTGCAACGCTCCAGGTCGCCGAACTGATTGAACACGAACAGCGGATGATAGCAGGTGCAGCCGAAGTGGCCGTTGTAAGCTGTGCCTTCCTGATCGCCGTGGGTCGGGCTCACGGAGCTGTCCATGTCGAGCACAATCAGCTTCGGCGGGTTGCGGTCATGAACCCGGTCGATCCAGACGCCCGAAAGGTCGGCCAGGGCAGCGAGGTTGTCATTGGTGGCGAGCAACTCTGTCTCGAACCGACCCATCTGGCTGGTCGATGCGCCGCCGCGCTCGACAGCCTTGCCGCCGACGATCCAGCGCATCGCGGGGTCGCGCCCGAGCCGGTCGGCGTCGTTCACGTCTTCATACCCGGCGAGGCGACCATATATCGACTGACGCAGGAGACCGACGATGCCGTGCCAGCCGTTCCTGCCGGTCCGGCTGTCGGCGAGAAATTCGCCCGCCAATGCCGTCAGCCCGAGGGCGTCATCGAGTTCGCGATAGGCAAGCAGCCCGGCGTCGGAGGTCACCCGCGATCCGTGGAACTCCAGCTTCAGGCGGCGGTCGAAACAGGGCCGAAGTGGGTGGCTATCCGATTCACCCTCTGGGTTCCGCATCCGAGCCGCCTTCTATCCGTTCTAACCTGCTGATTTATATATCAGAAACAGGCGAAAACCGCATCAAATGGTTCGGTCACTTGGGAAATGCGGGATTGAATGATGAAGCCTGGACTGAATAAGGCTTTCGCCACGGCATACTCACGCTTCGCATCCAGGCGAGTTGTCACCCTACCCTTTTGACCTTTCGCAAATTGTTCAACTGCCTGTTGCCGCAAGCTCTGAATTGGACCTCTTGCCGCTTCCACACGCTGGCGGAACGCTTGCCCTCTCGGATTGGCTGTGTAGATATCAGGATGGGCGGGATTTAAGACAGACGACACATCTCGAAAGGTGGGCTTCTTCACCATCTTAATATCGGCCGCACTTAAACTAGTTTTGCCGATGATCGTGAATGTGAATGGACTTTCTCTCTCAAGCTGACGAAGCGTCTTTCTTAATCGCAGAAGCTCTTTTCGGTACTGCTCTAAGCCTTCACCACCAATTTTCACCTGTATTCTAATCAACGTAATTGACACCGTCTTGGAGACTTCCGTCTCCGATAAAGTTGCTGGGTGTAGCGTGGTTTTTGAGTGCTTGGATGTGTCTAGCAGACAACCCCTCGGATTGAGCTTCTAGCAAGATCCGCTTTACATCTCGTCTTACCTCCGCATCCAAGCACTCATGAAAGTGGTCGGTCCAAAAACCTAAAATCTCGGGTGCGTCTTCAAAGAGTTGTTTTATTCTTTGTGATTTTAATGGGTCAGAACTGCGGTAAATCTTATCATCAAGCACGCCGCTGCCTCCTTTTTTGAGCGGCTGCGATCCGTTCCTTAACCTCTTCTGCGAGCTTCATAACGTACCCATAGGCATGGGTTGGAATGCCAGTTAGGCGGTTGGCTCGTCGTGCTTGTTTGAGGGCTTCTCGTAATGTGCTGCGTTCGTGGCTATCAACGAACGAATAAGCGTCTTCGTTCTCCATTAGCCACTTCACGGTGGACCAAAATCGGTAGTCTGCATCCATTTCTCATAAATCTTCCTTTGTAAAAATGTGTTTTTCTTGAAAACGGCAGATTTTCAGGCGTTTTGCGCCTGGAAATCTGAAAAATTGTCGGAGATAGGCTCCGATCGTGGAGCTTTTTCCACGATGTTCATTAGAGAACCAAAATCGTTCCAGGTTGGGCGCCCCTTTTGGGTGATTTCATCACCTTCTGCCACAGCTACTGGGTCCACGATTTCGGTTCTCAACTGGTTCCATCTGTTTTGGACAGTCTCGTGAAACTTCTTTTCATAGTAACTCAATGTTAAAAACCTCCTAAATGTTTTTGTGATTCTGTAATAAAATGTATTTCTGAGAATAGCATATCGCGGGAGGTTCCCGCCAATTCTAACTTCTCGGTCTCGCTGGATTTGCCCACACATTCAGCCTCTCGTTCACATCGTAGTGTGATGGGCGATCAATCTTCGATTGAACTCGTTGGGCTGTGTAGTGGGAGCGTCTGACCGCAGCTATTTGCTTGTCTGTAAGCCAAACA
>JAYNVG010000039.1:0-30770 GCA_038100295.1 Thalassospiraceae bacterium | reverse complement strand
CCGACGGTCATGCCGAGGAAGTTGTGCCAGCCGATCTCTTCCAGGTGCGGATCCTGGAACGAGTGCATGGTGACCATGTGGATCGGTCCGCGCCCGGCGTTCACTTCGTGGATGATGCAGTGGTTGCGCAGGCACGTCGGGATCGGCCGGTGCGTCAGGTGCGACACTTCCGGATCCAGGTATTCCTTGCCGACCATCTTCTGCAGCTCGGGGAACCACTTGGATTCGTATTCCTCGCCGTAGGCGTTCTGGGTGTACGTCTTCAGGTGCAGGAAGTACGCGCCGACCGGGCCGTAACCGTCCTTGAAGCGGGCCAGAACGATGCGGTTTTCCATCTGCGTCATCTTCGCGCCGGCGTTGATCATCAGCGCATACGCGGAACCCGAGGACCACGGTGCGTACCAGACACGGCCCGCACCTTCGCCGACGGAACGCGGCTTGAAGATGTTGGACGCGCCGCCGGCGCCGCAGATCACGGTCTTGGATTTGAAGACGTGGAAATCACCGGTGCGGACGTTGAAGCCGACGGCCCCGGCAACGCGGTTTTCCTTGGCTTCGTCCATCAGAAGGTGCGTCACGCAGATACGGTTGAACACCTTGTCGGCGTTCTTCTTTGCCGCTTCGGCGACGATCGGCTTGTAGCTTTCGCCGTGGATCATGATCTGCCAGCGGCCTTCGCGAAGGAACGTGCCCTTTTCCTTGTCGCGCATGATCGGCAGGCCCCACTCCTCGAAATTGTGGACCGTGGAGTCGACGTGGCGCGCCATGTCGAACAGCAGGTCTTCGCGGACCATGCCCATCAGGTCGATACGCGCGTAGCGCACGTGATCTTCCGGATTGTTCTCACCGAAGCGGGTGCCCATGTAGCAGTTGATCGCGTACAGCCCCTGCGCGACGGCTCCGGAGCGGTCGATGTTGGCCTTTTCGGCGATCACGATCTTCTTGTTCTGTCCCCAGTAGCGGGCTTCAAAAGCCGCACCGGTGCCGCCAAGGCCTGCGCCGGCGACGAGGACGTCGATGTTGTCTTCGATGATTGTGTTGTAAGCCATCAGTAGTACACCCCTACCTTCATCTTCAGTCCGTTGGATTCCAGGGTGTGCACGTCGCCGTCATCCATGCGGATGTACTTCGGCTCGCTGTACAGTTGCTGGCTGTCGCGCTGTTCCTGGGTCGGTGCCGCCACCGTCCTGAGGTCCGGCGTTGCCGAGCCCCATGGCTTGGTGGTGATCGGCGCCAGAAGGTTCAGGTCCTTCTCGCCGTTGCGGAACTTGATGCGCCAGGCGATGACGCCCTTTTCCTCGTCGCGGAGCACGCGAACACTGTGACCGAGCGGCGCGAAGTCCGCATAGCCGCGCACGTCGATGGCGTTCTGCGGGCAGGCCTTGACGCAGGAATAGCATTCCCAGCACATGTTCGGCTCGATGTTGTAGGCACGACGATACGTCTTATCGATGTGCATGATATCGGACGGGCAGATGTCAACGCAGTGTCCGCAACCGTCGCATCGGGTCATATAGACAAAAGTAGGCATCGTGATGTTTCTCTCTCTTTAGGAAATTGTTTTCGCTATCGGCTCAGTAATGGCGCGGCGCTTCGCGCTTGATGCCGAGCCCCATGTAAGGCGGCTTGGCGCCCATGTATTCCGGGATATCGGGATAGCGCTTCTGCAGTTCCGGGTCGGACAGATCGCCCAGTTCCGGCAGGTTCTCCATGGAACCGTCGGCCTTGATGATGCGCTTGTTGTACGCGGCGGCCGGCTTGAAGAACATGTGCGCGAACTTCGACCAGATCACGCCGCCGAACAGCACCGTCGACGAAATCAGGAACAGTGCCAGCAGAAGCGTGTTCAAGACGCTGCCGGCCGGTGACTGCGTCAGCGACCACAGGAAACCGAAGGTCGTGGAGCCGAGCAGCGAAAGAATGAACAGGTCCGCCTTCACCAGGTGGTACCACTTGTTGGCTTCCGCCGCGATGTCGACGCGGATGCAGAACCAGAACCAGTAGCCGCCGACCATCACCATCAGCGCGCCCAGGTGCCACAGCACCGGCACGATGGCCGGGGTTGCGGTCATATCATAGCAGAACACCATGGCGATCGTCGTGGCGATGAAGATGATGAAACCGTACATCGTCAGCAGGTGCGCGATGCGGCGTTTCGGGTTGCAGAACTCGGCCGAGGTCGCGACATCGATGACCGCGGTCTGCACCGCGATGTTGACCTTGTCGCCCGAGCTCAGCTCGCGGGTGCGGGCGGCTTCGGCGGCCTTGGCCTTGGCGAAGAAGTACTTGGCGCTTTTCTTGTGAACGATGTCGAAAAGCGTACCGCCGACAACCATGAGGAACATCAGAACGACGTACCCCTGGATAATGTCGAGCGGGATCGTCATCGCAAGATCTGCAAATGGATTAGTGGCGAACATCGATGTCTCCCCGTTTCACAGTCCCAAACCGGCGAAATCCCTGATAACAGGTTTTTCTTAATTGCCGCACATTATATGAAGGTCGAATATTATTGTAACGTGTTTTGCGCGCCCAATTGCCCAAAAATTACGATAATTCGTAAATATTCGTCACTTCGAAACCCAATCAACAAATTTTATTTATTGGTTCAACAACGGCAGTTTATCAATGCGCGGTTTCGGACACGAAATCCGCTCGCAGATGACGTCACCGGCAAAAAGCATCTTCCCTCCTGCTGCGTCCTCCTATAAAGATAATTGCAGAGATCATCGACATCGCCGGAAGCTTATCGTTCCGGCAGGCAGTCAGACGACGGGAGAGCGACAGATGGCCAACGTTGACAAGAATGCGCCGGTGCCGGAAGGCAAGACCAAGTACTACACGACCAAGCAGCAGCCGGCGAACAAGGAAGGTTTCGTTGGCTACCACACCGAGTGGGTCGCGTGGCACAAGGAAGTCCCCTACGAGACGCCGAAGAAGCCGTAAGCTTTTTTCAGATATCGGCGGGCACGCAACGTCCGCAAAAAACGGGAGGCACTTGTGCCTCCCTTTTTTTATGCCGTGCCTACCCACCCACGTCATTCCGGCGCAGGCCGGAATCCAGTCCGGCCTTTCATACTACTCCCGAAGATGATGCGCGCGGGCACTGGACCCCGGCCTTCGCCGGGGTGACGGAAAGCGTGAAGGAAAGCGGTTGCAGGGGAGACGACGAAAACCACGCCATTCCAGCACCGGCCGTTACCGGCTCAGCCGCCGTCGATGATCTTTTTCAGAAACGCGGTGCGCGCGGCATCGTCCATGACCACGCTTTCCTCGGTCGGCACGCCGCGCAGATACCATTCCGGCGGACCGTCGTCGTATTCGACGGCGGGGCCGTCCTCGCGGTGCAGCCAGCCGCTGACCCACCACTGGCGCATGATGTGTTCCTCGATCACGGCGGGGCCGTCGGTGCGGTGGCGGACCCCGTTCACCCACCACTGCTGCACGCCGTCGGGGCGGATCACCGCCGGGCCGTCGTCGCGGTGCGCGACGCCGTTGACGTGCCATTCCTGGGTGCCGTCGGATTCCATGATGGCCGGGCCGTCGTCGCGGTGCAGTTTGCCGTCGCGCCACCATTCCCTGGAGCCGTCGGTGTGTTCGACGGCGGGGCCGTCTTCACGGTGCTGCTTGCCGTTCTTGAACCAGACCCGCGTGCCGTCGGGGCGTTCAACGGCGGGACCGTCATCGCGGTGCAGCTTGTCGTTCAGGCGCCATTCGATCATGCCATCTTCTTTTTCGGATCGCTGCGGCGTCTGCTGCAGCACGCCGTCCAGCCAGTATTCCTTCGAACCGTCGGCGTGCTCGACGGCAGGGCCGTCTTCGCGGTGCTGCTTGCCGTTCTTGAACCAGACACGGGTGCCGTTGGGTTTTTCCACGGCGGGGCCGCCGTCGCGGTGCAGCACACCGCCGACGCGCCATTCGACCGTGCCGTCGGGTTTTTCGGTTCTTTCCGGTGTATCGGTCATTCAGATCTTCCGTTCCATGGTAATGCCCGGGGTAATGAGCCGTTTCCCCGCAAGCGCGATCGTTCTATACAACAGAACGCTTAAGGGAGAAAACGATGCCGAATGTCGAAGTCCGCGATGCCGATGGCAACCTGCTCCACACCTATCAGATCATCACCGAGGAATACGGCACCCTGATCCAGGACGATTACGTCATCGAGATCGCGAAGCTGAACGCCAGGGAGGACGAGCTTGTCCCCGAAAGCCGCGCCGGCGAGCTGACCTTCAACGTGGTCAAGTAACCCGCCCCCGCTACGCCCCCACTACACCCTCTGATCAGTCCTTCAGCGAGCCGTAATACGCCTGCAGCACCTTGACGACTTCGGGGCGCGAGAACTCCTCGGGCACCTGTTCCTTGTTGGCGAACATTTCGCGGAGCCGCGTGCCGGAGATCTGCAGCTTGGTTTCCGGGCCGTGCTTGCACGGACGCGCCGGCGCCTTGCCGGTGGCGACGTCGGCGGAAATCTTCAGCCGCTCGGCCTCGGTGGCGATGGTGCCGTCCTCGCGCTCGTAGCAGACCTTGCCCGTGGCCATGCCGCCGCACTGGTGGCAGAAGAACGTGATATCGATCTTCAAGGGCTTGGTGACCAGGCTGCCTTCGGGAATTTCGTCGAAGATCTCGTGCGCGTCGAACGGCCCGTAATAGTCGCCGACACCGGCATGGTCGCGGCCGACGACCAGGTGCGAGCAGCCGAAGTTCTGGCGGAACAGCGCATGCAGCAGGGCTTCGCGGGGGCCGGCGTAACGCATCTCGATCGGATAGCCGGCCTGCACCACCGTCGCTGGCGCGAAGTAATTCTGCACCAGCGCGTCGATCGCCCCGACGCGGACGTCGGCGGGAATGTCGCCGGGCTTCAGCGCACCCAGCACCTGGTGGATCAACAGCCCGTCGCAGACCTCGACCGCGGTCTTGGCCAGGAACTCGTGCGAGCAGTGCATCGGGTTGCGGGTCTGGAACGCGGCGACCGTGCTCCAGCCCTTTTCGGCGAACAGCGCGCGGGTTTCCAGCGGCCGCAGGTAAAGCCCGGCGTAGGTTTCCGGAAAATGCCCCTCGGAGACGACGCGCACCGGCCCACCAAGATTGACCGGCCCCTGCTCCAGCACTTTCTGCACGCCCGGGTGTTTCGGATCGGTGGTGCCGTAGACGCTGTTGCACTCCAGGTCCTTGTCGATTCCGTACTTCTCGTTGACGATCATGGTGGCGAGAATCTCGCCGGTGTCGCCGTCGGTCAGCGCCACTTCCTCGCCGGCGTCGATGCCGTCGGCCAGGTCCTGCGTCGCCGACAGCGTGATCGGGATCGGCCAGAACACGCCGTTCGCGAGTTTCATGTCGACGCAGCTGCCGCGCCAGTCTGCCTCGCCCATGAAACCGGCGAGCGGCGTATAGGCGCCCATCCCCAGCATGAACAGGTCGGAGACCTCGCGGCTCGACAGCGGAACTTTTTTCAGCGCCCCGGCGCGTGCGATTTCCGCACCCCGGTCGGCTTCATCCAGCAAAAGCGGCTGCACCGCGTCCGCGCCGTGCGGCGGCACCAAATCCGACATGAACCATTTCCTCCCAATATCGTTTCGTTTTTGGCACCGCAAAAGACGGCGCCGTCGAGCGCGCTAATGCATGCACAGCCGCGCAACATATTCAAATATTTTTAAATGAAAATCGTGGGGAGGTGTGGCGGAGAATACTGATTCACTATGCATGCAGCAGCGTATCGGCGTATCGCCAGTGTGTGCGGCCGGTAGACGACCGAAACGCAATCAAGGGCCTAGCCTTTTCCAGCTAAGCCCTTGATTTAATTGGTACGCGCTACAGGGGTCGAACCTGTGACCTACTGATTAAAAGCTGTCGAAAAAACATGTCATTTAAATGTCGTTTGGCAAAATCAAAGGCATTAAACTCCCGCAGAGAACCAGCATTTCTCAGGGGTAGTACCAAACTTTTATAGATTAGGAACTGGCTGGCGAATGCGTTCAATCGTTGCCCGCAGGCAGGATGACTTGCTCAAGCTCTTTAACTACCTTTTGCGTACTTTGTGGTGCGCCAGGAAACGAACCATAAGCGTCATCAATAACAGCAAGTACGTTGTATTTAACTGCTGAAAGCGCGCGATTCATCCCATCTGCAATTTGCGCACAAGAATCAAAAGAGACGTAGCCTGATTTTTCGTCGTACCAAAAATCGTCAAATTGGCGATCTAAGACATCAATTGTCCCGTTGAACGCTACGGCGTTCGAGATGGCATTATCTGATAGCGCCCCTAAGCCCTCACCAATAGCGGAGAATATCTTCCTCTCAATTGGACGCATTCTCTTGAATTGTTTTCTTTGTACCCGATGGCCAGGAAAGGCTGTGTCTTGAACCTTACTAGCTCTTTCGATGATTGGCAGAGCAACCAACAATGCATTGACGGTCTGAAGCATTTCCTGAAGGACAGCCCGCGCAACAGCCTTCCTCCTGCGTCTGTCATCTATCCATTTTAAAAATAAGGCCGCACCAACACCTATAACACCGGCAGTTGCGGCGCCGATTATCTGATTGAGGGCAGCATCTTTTAGCATGTTCGTTTGGCTAGGTTGTTTGCACATACACATTCCAGTGCTAGGAGAACATGCATATTAGGGCAAGCTCGTTAGCTGGGCCGCGGAGTCGGAGTCTGGTCTCTTTCTCAACTTTCATTATTCATAACCTTTGCATCGCCTAATCGAATGGCTTAGCGTTTGCTCTGCAAGTCCACCAGACTTGTCCCTAAATGCACCTGAACCGACGAACCTCACCATGAGATCGCCGGTTCTTTTTTGACCAGACCTTGTGGGCAGCAGCCAGATACAAACATTGCATCCTCCGTTATATGCCGTCGTAACGGCTGGTTATGGGCGTTTTGCCCGGTGAGTGCGCGCCAGGCGCGCGGTGAACCATGCGGCGCTAGACGGATCGAGAGAGCGGAGCGTTTGCTGCACCCATTGCCGACCGTTCTCAGGCATCGACATAACGGCCTCGGTCGCGGCGGCGATCGTCGCGCCAGCCTCGGCACCCATAAGGCGGGCAACGGCCTCATCGAGTGAGCCTTCATTTTCAGCGACGGACATACCCGGCTGAACGCGGGGTAAGCGTTCCTGAATGTGTTTCACGGTCGCTTGCGCGAATTCAGGATTTGCCCCGACCGCAAAGGCCGTCTCCTGGGCTAGGGCCGTCATCTCCTTCGCGTGTTCGACGTTCTCCGCGTCCCGCCAATCGAATTTGTAATCCTCTGGCGACTGCGCCGGGACGTACCGCTCGGCGTGTGGCTTGGTTTCGCTATTCTCCATTGCCTCGGCCAAGTGTTCCGGCACGTTCGGCGCGGCCTCGGCCTGATCGCCACGTAGCAGGGCGGACTTGCGCTCGACGGCCAGTTTTTGCGCGGCGCGACCATTGGCACCGGAGAAATCGGCAGACCATTCCTTATCGCTCGTCAATTCGGCTAGTGCCTCCGTCGGTGACGGTGCGGGAGATTCCGGTGCAGTTGATTCGTCTGACATTTACGCCTCCACTTTCGGACGCAATGCGAGGATTTCCGCATTCGCCTGTTTGATCTTGCTGGAAAATGTGGGGATATCATCCCGTCCCCACGGGTAGTCAGCCGCCCAGTTAAAGCCGTGTTTGAACATGTACAGGCGCAGGGCCATTTCCTGATTGGACACCGACAGCGGGGAATTGTGCAGCTTGCCCAGGCGAGCCGGGGCCGTGAGGTATATTTCCTGATTCAGCGCATAAAGTTCTTTCATGCTATCGACCAGCTTCAGCACCTGCACCTCGATCTCGACGGAAAGATCGCCACGGTGTCGGGCCATCTTTTCGACCTTGCGCCATGCTGCCTCCGTCGCTTGATCCTGTTCCATCTTTTCATTGTGCTTGAGACGGTTCCGCGCTTCGACCAAGGCACCCTCGATCCGGTCCCGTTCGCGGCGCTTGTCTGCAATCTGCCTATCAATCGCGGCAGCATCAGCATCGGAGCCTTCGAGGTAAGTCACACGGGCTTTTTCCTCGATCTGCTCAATCTCACCAGCGACAACGTGCAGCCGCGTTTCCAGTTCGCCCACGGCCTTGGTATTGCCATGCGGAATTTTCTTAAACAGCTTGGTAATGTCGGGATTCATAGCGTTGCACCTTTCAGATTGTCATTGAGGATTTTCTTCGTCTTGGCGTTCAATCTCACACGCCCCGCCAGATACCCCGCTAGGTGACGCACGGCATCAAGGCGAAGGCGAAGCGGAAGCGTTTCGTTGTTGGAAACGTGGTAGAACTTCTCAAGTAGGTCATCGCCCTCAGCGTGCGATACTGCACGAATAAAACTCTCCGTTCTTTTGGAGAGTGCCCCTCGAGTGCGGCTCATATCGTCACCGTGAGTAAGGCGATAACTTGAACAATAAGCATAGGCTCAATGTGCATAATCAATATCCCGGCCATTCATTTTTAGGTGTGGGCTTGCGATCCGAGGGTATCCGATTATCAATCTCGGGCTTTATGGGTTCGCTTATCGTTGGGATGTGTTCAATAACACTACCTTGGAATTTGTAATACCGGGCCAAACGTGCTTCAGCCTCTCGCATAGCGTCTCCAATAGACACCGTTATCGACATCCTAGGCAGTGGTTATTGCATCGCGCCACCATCCCAGCGACCAGACAAGGGCCGGGCGTTGTATCAATGGATACAAGGCGACCTTGACGACGTAGACCGCCTGCCGATCCTTGAGAACGTGCCGAAGTCACTTTGCCGGGACACCGACAAGGCGGTTGGCGGCGTTCTGACAGGCCAGAGGAATTCGGCTCTGTTTAGTGATGCACTTCGCGCCTTGGCAAGTGGCATTTCCGAGGCTGACCTAATGGCCCGCGCGATGGCGTTCAACAATATGGAACTGGCCGCACCGCTCGCAGAATCAGAAGTGCTCAAGACGATCAAGAGTGCTCAGAACTATCAAAATTCTGGAAATAACTGGGTAGGCAAGGAAGCACGCGCTATCGTGACCGCCTCTGAGCTGGATAAGATCGAAGGCAATGCCGATGCAGCGTATTTGTTGATAAAACTCAAGGCCGCGCACGGATGGCGGCAAGGTGACTCGTTTGCCTTAGCCAATGCATACGCTGATGCTTTAAATTGGACATTAAGGCGCTTTCGGACCACTCGCACCTTCCTGACTGAGAAAGGTTTTATCAGGTGTATCCATCTAGGCGGCAAGGGGCCGAATGACCCGCCATTGTATGTACTGCTTTAGACCTCAAACCAGACACGGACCATTTTCGAGTTGAATGTCCGCTTCTAGCCAGTAGCAGACCTATATGAAACAGCGTGTCCGATGTCGCCAAGGACAATCGACGAGGTGTAAGGGATTGACACCTTCTCACCTCTATGGCGCCAACCGACTTTCCACCAATCGCACCCAATAGCTTGCGCCGATACTGAGCGCTTCGTCGTTGAAATCGTAGTGGGCGTTGTGCAGCAGGCAACCGCCCTCGCCAGGGCCATTGCCGATCCATATATAACAGCCCTGGGAAGCATTCATCATGTAGGCGAAGTCCTCGGCCGCCATGCTTGGTGTCGGCATCAGATCGACGTTGTTGGCACCGACAACCAGAGATGCGGCCTCTATCGCATGTTCGGTCTCTGCTGCGGCGTTGATTACCGCCGGGTAGCGATAATGGCGTTCGAGCGAGATTGTCGTACCATAGCCTTCAGCAATGCTCGTCCCCAGTTCCTGCATTCGCGTCCAAACGGTGTCGCGCACCTCTTCTTCGAATGTGCGGATGGTGCCGCGGAGTCGCACGCGATCGGGAATGACATTCCATGCATCGCCGGCATCAAGTTGCGTAACGCTGATGACCGCCGCATCTTGCGGATCGAGATTGCGGCTGATGATGCTTTGCCATCCGTTGACGACGCCAACCGCGGCAACCACCGGATCCCGGCTGAGGTGCGGCATGGCGCCATGGGCTCCACGGCCCTCGACAACTGCCTCGAAAGTATCGAACGCAGCCATCATCGGGCCGGGTTTAATGGCGAAAGTCCCGACAGGCATCCCCGGCCAGTTATGCATCCCGTAGACGGACTCCATAGGGAATTGGTCGAATAGCCCCTCTTCGACCATAACCCTTGCACCGCCCTCATTTTCTTCAGCCGGTTGGAAGATGAAATAGACCGTACCTTTGAAGTTCTTGTTCTCCGACAAGTGCCTAGCCGCACCCAGTAGCATCGTCGTATGCCCATCGTGCCCGCAGGCATGCATTTTGCCAGCGTGGGTCGATCGATAAGGCAGGTTGGTGAGTTCCTCGATGGGCAACGCATCCATGTCGGCGCGCAATCCGATGGCAGGACCATCGCCATTCGAAAGCACGCCGACGACACCGGTCGTCGCCAAACCGCGATGGACTTCGATGTCGAACTCCCGCAACAGACCGGCAACCTTTTCCGAGGTCCGAACTTCCTCGAATGCCATTTCCGGATGGGCATGGATATCGTGACGCCATTCCGCCATCTCGGCTGCGGCAGCCTCGATCTCAGGGATGATTCCGCTCATTTCAGCGTCACCTGTAAGCTTTGATCAGCGCCTGCGTGCCGTCTTCGCGCGCGCCCTCTTCCGCAATCCTGGAATAGAGACTTTTGGCCAAGTTGAGCGCCGGCAGGTCGACGCCCATGCCTGCGGCCTCCTTGGCGGCGATGGTCATGTCCTTGATGAAGTGGTGAACGAAGAACCCGGGGGCGAAATCTTCAGCCACCATTTTCGGCCCCAGGGCATTGAGCAGAAAACTTGCCGCCGCGCCGGTGCCCACGCACTGCAAAACCTTCTCCGGCTCCAAACCGGCCTTCAGTGCGTAGGAAAGCCCCTCAGCGGCGGCTAGCATGTTGCCGGCAACGACAATCTGATTACACATCTTGGTGTGCTGCCCAGCGCCGGCGCTTCCTTGCAGAACGATGTTTTCGCCCATGGCTTCGAACAGCGGCAGGATATGTTCAAACGCGGCCTGATCGCCTCCCACCATGATCGCCAGCTTCCCATCACGGGCGCCGACATCGCCGCCGGATACCGGGGCGTCGAGCGCCTGCAGGCCCCTGGCCTTGCCTGCCTCTGAAATACGGATGGCAAGAGAAGGCTCCGAAGTCGTCATGTCGATCAGATAGGCACCGCTGCGGGCGTAAGCGACCAGTCCACCGTCGCCAAGGTAAACCTCCTCAACGTCCTTCGGGTAGCCGACGATGGTGATTACAACGTCAGCATTGGCGGCAACGGCGGCGGGATCGCCGTGCCAGACGGCGCCTTTGGCGACAAGATCATCGGCCTTCGATTTCGTCCGGTTGTAAACGTGCAACCTGTATCCGGCCGCCTGAATATGCCCAGCCATGTGCCGGCCCATAATTCCCAGGCCGATAAAGCCGACCTCCGTCGTTTCTGGCGTCACTGTCATGCCTATTTCCTTCTCAAATCCTGTCTCTAAGTTTCCCGCGGATCGCATCGGGAGTTAAAGGGTGCCGATCGAAAACAACGTCTAAGGGCGCCAAAGCATCGTTTACCGCGCCCGTGACCGCACCGATTGCGCCCATGACTCCGCCTTCGGCCATCCCCTTCAACCCCGCCGGCGTCCGTTTGTTGGGCGTGCTAAGGTCCAGGATCTCAATCTCTGGCGCCTTGTCCGCCGACATCACGAGGTAGTCGGCAAGGGTGCCCGTCAAGTTCTGGCCGTTCTCGTCATATACGACATGCTCGAATAGGGTTCCGGACAGTCCCATGATCGTCGCCCCCAATTGCTGCCCCTTGACGATGGTCGGGTTCAACATGGTGCCGCAGTTTTCCACGATCAAATATCGCGGAATGACGATCTCCCCGGTATGGACGTCGACTTCCACTTCACAGATATGGACCAAATTCGAATAGGTCATGGCCGGCGGGTCGTAGGCCTTGAGTGTCTCCAGGCCCGGATCCATGCCGTCCGGGAGCCTGGTCGGATCCAGATAAGCGACGCGCGCAATGTCGGCCAACGTCAGCTCCGTGTCGGACCAGGCATCGTTTGCGAACTGTTGCACCACGCCGTCGGCCAGACGCAGCCGCTCAGCTGAATTCAACCCCATGAGATTGGCTGCAATCTCCAAGGCTTTGCCTTGCACCGCCTGCGCCGCCAAATAAAGCGTGCCGCCGCCGGCTGTGCCGCCGCGCGCGCCGCGAGATCCCATGCCGTAGGGAGCGACATCGGTATTGCCCAGCTCGATGGCGACGTTCGCTGGATCGATCCCTAGCCCTTCGCCGACGGCTTGCGAAAACGCAGTCTCGTAGCCTTGACCGGTGGCCATGACGCCTGCCGAGGCACGAACAGCGCCGGACGGTTCGACCTTGACCCATGCACATTCGTGTCCGGAGCCCGGAATGCCCGCCGCCTTATAGAATTTCGAACCGTACGTGGTCGATTCGACAACGTTGCAGATACCGACCCCACGATAGACACCGTTTTTCCGATCCTCTATCTGGCGGCGACGAAAAGCCTCGTAGTCAAACGCCGCAAGTCCCTTTTCCATGACTTCTGCGGGATTGATATCTTCCAGCGTCTCGCCCGTGGCCATGGTGTAGGGAAGGTCGTTCCCGCTGAGTATATTGCGACGACGCACGTCAACTGGGTCGAGTCCGAGATCGCGCGCAATCGCGTCCATCGTCCCCTCCATGACCCAACTGGTGATCGCCATCGGAGCACGCATTGGGCCATTGCCACACTTGTTGGTGAGGGCGATCTTGACGTCAAAGGCATAGTCCTGAACTCGATATGGGCCCGTCAGGATCATGGCGATGACCCGCGCGAGATAGTTGGCGGGATAGAAGCTGTAGGCACCGAAATCCTCATACAGCTCCAGTTCCAAAGCCAGAAGACACCCATTGGCGTCCACGGCGGCCCGGGTTCTGGCCACGTTTTCGCGCGCATGTGATGCGGCCGAGAGGTTTTCCAAACGGTCCTCACGCCAACGCGCCGGACGTTTGAGGTGCCGGGCCAGGGCCGCAACGGTCAGTTCCTCCCGATATACGGCGATCTTCTGACCGAAACCGCCGCCGACGTCCGGGACGATGACAGTAACTTCCGACTCTTTCATTCTCATCCGTCCGGCCATGACGGACCGATAAGGATGGGGTGCCTGGTTGCCGACGTGAAGAGTCAAATGACCCCGGCCTTCGTCCCAGTCGGCGAGAATGCCACGCGTCTCCATCGGCAAATGGGTCTGGCGGTGCGATCGAAACTCGGCTTCGACGACGCAATGCGCTTGTCTCATCCGCGCAGCCGTATCGCCATGGGCGAAAGTTTGGTGGGAGACCAAGTTCGACGTCAGAGCGTCATCGACTTTTGGCGCCGACTCTTTCATTGCCTCAAACATGTCCGCAACAACGTCAAGCGGCTCGTAGTCGACCATGACGAGTTCCGCGGCGTCTTCCGCGAGATATCTGTCCGTGGCGACGACGCACGCCACCGGGTCCCCTTGAAACCGGACCTTGTCGACGGGGAGCGTTGCCATTTCCATCGGTTGCAAACCATCGATCGGCGGCGCCATGCGCAGCGGCGCCGTCCATTGGTTCACCTGTTCACCGGTGACCACTGCAACAACCCCCGGCATCTGCTCCGCCTCCGAGATATCTATCGATAGGATGCGGGCATGTGCATAGGGACTGCGAACGAAGCAGACGTGAACCGTCCCGGGAAGGTCGATGTCATCCAGATAACGGCCTCTTCCGGTCAGAAAACGCCGGTCCTCCTTTCGCGGCAACGGCTTGCCGATGACGTTGAAGGGAGCACCTTCGTTCATGACTGGCCACCTTCGCTTTTGCCACCCCGCATGCGCTCGGCCGCAACCTTCACGGCCCTGACGATGCCTTGGTAGCCGGTGCATCGGCACAAATTGCCGGACAGTACATCGCGAATTTCCTCGTTCGTGGGATCGCGATTTTCTCTCAGGTAGGCCTCGAAAGTCATGATAATACCTGGCGTGCAAAATCCGCATTGCAGGCCGTGCTCTTCATGAAGGGCTTGCTGCAAAGCCGTGTATCCGCCGTCCTCATCGGCGATTGCCTCGATGGTTGTGATCGACTTGCCGACAGCCTGGACCGCAAACGTCAGACATGACCGCTGCGACCGCCCATCGACCTGGACAGTGCAAGCGCCACAGACACCGTGTTCACACCCGACATGCGTTCCGGTCAACCGGGCATCCTCCCGGATCGCATCCGACAGCAGCTTGCGCGGCTCCACCAGCATATCGAAGTCTTGCCCATTGATATTCAAGGTGATGGCGACTTTCTCCATGATCAGCCGTCTCCTCCACGACATCGTTGGATGGCGGTGTTGAGCGCCTGCTTTGTCAGATGGGCAGCCATTTCCCGTCGGTATTCGGCGCTGGCATGCATATCGCTTTCCGGAGATCCGGCCGTGGCCGCTAGATGGGCAACCTCGTCCATCCAGGTGGCGTCCGGCGCTTTTCCAGTTGCGTCGCGCTCCACATCTTTCAGGCGGAACGGCGTGACGTCCATGCCGCCCAGGCAGAGACGCAGGCGTTCGATCGTTCCGCCGGAGGCCAGGGCCAGCGTCACGGCAACAGTGACGATGGCGAAGTCACCGGCTCTCCGGCTTATTTGCTGAAACGCCCAACCCTCGTCCGCAGCGAGGACGGGAAAAACAAGCGAGGTAAGGATTTCGTCTGGCTCGAGATCAACCGTGTAGATCGACTGGATGAAATCCGCCGCCTGAACCCGACGTTCGCCACGGCTCGATCGAACAACCATTCCGGCGTCCAGCAAAATGGCGATCAACGGCCATTCCGCCGCTGGATCGGCATGGCTTACTGATCCACCAATCGTACCGCGATTACGGATGGCGTGGTGGCCGATGAACTTCGCCGCCGTCGGCAGTATCGGGCATCTTTGGACTAGAACTTCCGCAGCGACGATATCCGCGTGGCATGTCATCGATCCTATGGTGACTTGCTCGCCATTCTCGGAAATTCCGGTGAGTTCAGGTATGGCCGCGATGTCGACGATATGATCCGGGCGCGCCATGCGAAGATTCATCATCGGGATCAGGCTTTGTCCACCTGCCAAGATCTTCGCGTCGTCGCCGTACTCGCCCAACAAGCCAAAGGCAGCATCAAGGCTTTCAGGCGCATGGTATGTAAACCTACCCGGTTTCATGTCGCCCTCTTATCAGCCCCACAGCATTGATCGCCTGGTTTCCTTGTCGAAAACGTGCAGGCGGTTACGGTTGACCTCCAGTGAGACGCTGTCGCCGTCCTTGTGCTTGTGCTCTTTGCCCAAGCGGAAAAAGACTTCCGTGCCCTCGATGGTCATGCTCAGATATTGCTCCGAACCCATCGGCAACACCGTGTCAACGGTACCGCTCACAGCCGACCCGGGCATCGCGGCCCCTTGCTCGTTGACGTCTTCGGGCCGTATGCCAAGGGTAACCGCGCGGCCGGTATGAGCCTGAAGTTTGACGGTCATGTCTTCAGGGAAGTGCATGCGGAAACCACCTTTTTGGAAAACCATCTTGCCGCCCTCAGCCGCCAGTTCACCTTCGAGTAGGTTGATCGGCGGATTGCCTAGGAATGACGCGACAAATAGGTTTTCCGGTTTCTCGTAAATCTCATCGGGTGTGCCGATCTGCTGCACAACGCCCTCTTGCATGACGACGATACGGTCAGCCAGGGTCAACGCTTCGGCTTGGTCGTGGGTGACATAGACAAAAGTCGTCTCCATGCTGTGATGGAGTTGCTTAATTTCGGCGCGCATGGAAATTCGCAAGGCGGCATCCAAATTTGATAGCGGCTCATCCATCAAAAACACCGAGGGTTGGCGCACCATCGCGCGCCCTAGGGCGACACGTTGGCGCTGGCCGCCGGAAAGCTGGCTTGGCAGGCGGTCGAGCAGATGTTCGATGTGCAGTCGCGCGGCCGCATCGCGGACCCGCTTATCGATTTCAGCGCGATCGTACTTCCGCATTTTCAGGCCGAATGCGATGTTGTCGAAGACGTTCTTGTGGGGGTAAAGCGCGTAGCTCTGAAACACCATGGCCACGTCTCGGATATGCGGCGGCATGAAATTGACGATCTGTTCGTCAAAATAGATGTCGCCTTCGGAAAGCTCTTCCAATCCGGCGATCATATTGAGGGTCGTCGTCTTTCCGCAGCCCGATGGGCCCAACAGCACCAAGAACTCCTTGTCGACGATCTCCAGGTTGAGACGATCGACGGCTTTTACGGAGCCATAATACTTGGTGACGTTATCGAACAGGATCCTGGCCATAAGCGTGCTTAACCTTTCACGGCGCCGGCTGTCAGGCCGGACACGATGTAGCGTTCGAAAAACAGAGCCAGGATGACCGGCGGGATGATCGCCACCACGCCGGCGGCGTTGATGAATGAAAAGCTGATGGTGAAATCCGACGTAAACGAGGCGACGACGATGGGGAGCGTCTGCGAGGCAATGGTCTGCGTGAACATCAAAGCCAATAGAAACTCGTTCCAACTGGTCAGGAATGCAAACAGCATAACCGCGACGATTGACGGCAGCGCCAGCGGCAGGAACACCTGGGTCATGGTCTGAAACCGCGAGCACCCGTCGACGCGGGCGGCCTTGTCCAGCTCATCGGGCAGCGATTCGAAATAGCTGACCAGGATAAACACGGTGAACGGGATGGTGACCGCCAGGTAGGTGATAATAAGTGATAGCACGTGGTCAAGGAGCCCGAGGTTTTTGATCACCAGGAAGAACGGCACGACCAGCGCAATATCAGGTATGACCCTTGTCGTTAGAATCGTATAGACGGACGCCTGCCGCCCCCAGAACCTTATTTTCGCCATGGCGTAGGCGGCTGGTATACCGACCAGCAAGTTCAAAATCACGACCGACACCGAGACGATGAAACTGTTCCACATGGACGGCACCAGGTCTTTGGCCGTCGAGGGAATATAGCCGCCGGCGGCCGGATCGACCTTGCGGCGCGTGTCATAAGTGACCTCTTCGAACTCCTGGAAGAAGATCGCGTCGAAATTCTCCAGGGTCGGTTCATGCGGGATCCAATGCGGCGGCACCGACACGATCTCGGCCTCCGACTGGAATGATGACGACAACAGCCAGGCAACCGGCGCCAAAACGTAAACCAGCAAAATCAGAGACGAGGAGAAAATCACGGCGTTGCGTGTACGTTCCGAGAACCGCGACTTGAACCGCCATTTCTCCGCGCGTTCTGAAAAGAGGGTGGATTGGGCGCTCATTTCAGATCTTACGTCCCAGCGTCCTGATGATGGCGTAGGCCAACGCGAAAGTCACAATCGCCAGGATATAAGACATGGCACTGCCCGTGCCGAACGAAAGATTGCGGAAGGTCTCCACATAGATTTGCCAGGAAATAACATGCGAGGCGTCCGCGGGCCCGCCTTCGGTCAGCAGGAAAAACAAATCGAAATGTCGGATGGCCATCATCGTTTCATAGATCATCACCAGCATGAAACCGGGTTTCAGGGATGGCAGAGTGATATGCACGAAGCGCTGCAGCAGGTTGGCGCCATCGACCCTGGCGGCCCGGTACAGGTCAGCCGGAATGGACTTCATGGTCACAAGAATCAGAATCGCCGCCAACGGTACTTCTTTCCAGACGAACGCGTTGGAAATTAGCGGGATGGTCTTTCCTGGGTCACCCAACCACGTAACGTATTTGTCGATCAGCCCCAACTGCATCAAAAGGCCATTCAAGGCGCCGTATCCGGAATCGTAGATCCATTTCCACAATAGTCCGTTGGCGACCGTCGGAATGGCCCAGGGGATGAGGATCACGGCGCTAATAAAGCGCCGGCCACGGAACGTTTCGTTCAGCAAGAGGGCGATGAACAGCGCCAGGATCAAAATAGCGCTAACCGAAATCAGCGTGAATGAGACGGTGCGAAGCACGGACTCCCAAAACAACTCGTCACCGAGAACCTTGGTGTAGTTGTCGAAGCCAACGAACGGAACGCGATGTGGACGCGTCAGTTTGAGACTGAAAAAACTGGTGTAGAGGGAATAAACAATCGGAAACACCGCGACGACGGCCAACACCGACATCACCGGCAATATAAACAAACCGGCACTGCGGGCTTCATAATTGAAGCGCCGGGCAAGCCTATATCTCAGGTTTTTCATGTTTGCCGACATGGGCGCCCTATCCAACAACATCGCGTAGGCGCGGTCGCGCACTTGAAACCATCAAGATTGCGGACGCACTGGCCGCCCCGTCCTCGAAGCCGGGGCGGCCAGCACATTGAGGAGGATTAGCCGAATTCTTTCTTCAGGCTATCCCATTTTTCTCCGGCCTTGGTCATCGCTTCTTGCGGGCTCATCTTGCCCACGATAGCAGCCTGCCACGACGAGGCGTGCGTTTCCTGCCACTCGCCGTACCAAGGGGTCACGACATCAGACTTCAGCGCGAGCGCCTGTTGCGCCTTGATCACGTCGACATCGGCATAGCTGTTGTAAGAGGCCTGCACGTCCTTGTCGTTGAACAGCGGCTTGACGCCGAAACCGGCACCGATATCGGTGAACAGGTACTTCTGGAACTTGTATTCGCCGTTCGCCCGGCCGCCGAACCATTCGATCAGCTTGGCGGTGCGCTCCGCTTGAGCTTGGTTAGCGGCGGTCGCGGCGCTCATGCCATGGAACCGCATCCAGCCGACCGTGTTGTGGGCGCCACCGTCTCCGCTCGGCATCAGGACCTGTTTACAACGACCGGCAATCTGGGACTGCTTCGGATCGTTGATCGGGCGCATCCGGTACTTCGGCTCCAGGGCGAACGCATGGTTACCGGATTGGAATGCCTTAAGGCCCGTCAATTCGCCGGTTTCGACACAGGCGGGAGAGACGATCTTGTGCTTGTGAACGGCATCGACCACCCACTGCAGCGCCTTGACCGCGCCCTCGGTCGGCGACTGCATGCTTGCGTTTCCTTTTTCGTCGGTAAACCGGCCGCCGTGGGAGTAAACCATCGCGGCAAGGAAATTCATCAGCCAGCTTTCGTTCGCCAGGGCGAGCATCAGGGGGTATTCGGAAATACCGGCCGCCTTGATCTTCAGACATTGCTCGGTGACTTCATCCCACGTCGCCGGCGGCGTGGAGATGCCGGCCTTCCTCAATGCCTGTTCGTCGTAAAGAAACGCCATGAAGTCCGTGTAGTAGGTCAGGCCATACTGCTGACCTTTGTAAGTCATGGAATCGTTGCAGAAGTCTTCCGCCTCGGCATTGTACTTCATCAGATTGTCGAACTTGTTGATCGGCGCGATCCAACCCGCGTCGGCAAATTCGGGCAACCAGGCATCCGACACCCACATCATGTCGATCGGTGCATTGCCGGCAAACTTGGTGATGATGTTGTCGCGGTAGTTGGCCCATGGCGCATTCGCATAGGCAACATCGATACCCATGCTCTTCTCGAATTCCGCGACATGGCTCTTCACCAGATCCACGGCGGCGGACCAAGCCATGAAATTCACGGTATTGCCCGCGGCCAAAACCTTGTTGAACACGGCACTGCTGCCAAACGCGCCAACGGCACCAGCCGCAGCGGAAACTTTCAGGAACTCGCGCCGGGCGAGCTTGCTTACTTTTCTGGCCATGAATAACCCCTAATCTCAGTGTGGTTGAACGAACCTTCCGGGAGCAGCTTGAGGCGCTGCATGTCATCATTGGAAAAAACACTAGCAGTCATTAAAAATGTCGTCAACTGACGACATGCGGCTCCGGAAAGTCTCGTAACCGCTGCGCCGCCATGTGCGCCCGTCGATGCCTGCCCTACTTTCCGGCTTCACCAAGCGTCAGCTAAGGGAGGTCCGCCAACTAGGCTTCGTTCTCGATCATCGCCGGCATGCCGGCGACAAAACTTGCCACATGGGCCTTGATCAGCCGTTCATGGGGAACGGTGTGAGGCCCGTGGTAAATATGTCGCCGAATGGCGAGGTGAGAAATGGCGCCATGCAGGTTCCAACCAAGCTCGCGTTTGAAGTCGGGGTCATCGGGTGGACGAAGACTGTGTTCGAAGCACGTCTCGTCAACGATGGTCTCCAACAATTTCATCAAGATCGCGGCAATGTAATTGGGCGCCATATCGCCTTCCGCCAACGCGGAATATAGAAAAAGCCTAAGCCACTTGCGGGTTAGAACCTTATTGTAATAGTTCTCGTAGAACGTTGTGAGCCGCTCGTTGATGGATACGTTTCGATCCGTCAGGTTGCCCAGCCAAGCCCCTTCAAACGGCCCCAAAATCGTACGTGCATAGACCTCGGCTTGCAACGCGGCCTTGTTCGGAAAGAAACGATAAAGCAAACGTTGAGAGATGCCGCAGGCAGCCGCCAACTCACGGGTTTGACCGGTCAGTCCGTACTCAGAAAAAAACTCAGCCGCCTGGGTCAGGATTTGTTCGCGCCGTTCGGCGCGCGGCAATCGCAAGTTGGTTTTGGTCGATTTTTTATGTTTCGGAGCTTTCTTCAGTTTGGCGGATCGCGCCTGCATGCATTGATCTCCGTTGATTATGATTTCGAACAGTCTGGCGGATTAGGTTTTTATCGTCAATTGAAGACAAAATTCTTTAAACCGTCTCCAGCTTGGCACTATGATGTCCACGACCGATCAAGTGAATAATAAGCTATGGAGAGTGATCGCCATGATCTACGAACACCGGACCTATCGAGTCACGCCCGGCACCCTACCGGAATTCATGAAGATTTACGACGAGCACGTTTTTCCCGTGATCAGTCGCTATGCGAAACTGGTTACCGCCGGCGCGACGGAATCCGGCACACTCAACGCCGCGGTTTTCGTATGGGCCTATGAAGGGTTTGGAGAACGGACCGAACAGCGGGCCAAGCTGGCGAGCGATCCGGATTGGGGTCCTGCGGTCGGCAGGATCTTGCCGTTCTTGGTTCATCAGGAGAGTTTTTTCATGAACCCAGCCCCCTTCGCGCCGGAAGTATAAGACTTCGCGCCAGTGCAAACCGAATTGGTTTGAAGCGACTAGGAGATTTCTCCGTGGATCTTGCCGGTGAATATCATATCCCTGCGCCCCGCCAGGAAGTGTGGGCCGCCTTGAATGATGTCGACGTTTTGCAGAGATGTGTTCCTGGGTGCGACGAACTCGAACGGGTTTCCGACACCGAGTTTGTAGCAAAGGTCACTGCGAAAATCGGGGCGGTTCGCGCGAAGCTGAAGGGAAAGATCGAGCTTTCCGATATCGATGCCCCAAACAGCTATACGCTATCCGGTTCCGGCCAAGGCGGCGTTGCCGGATTTGCCAAAGGCTCAGCCAAGGTCCGGCTTGCCGATGCGCCGGATGGCGGCACCGTGCTCACCTATGAGGCTGATGCAGAGCTCGGCGGCAAATTGGCGGCCGTGGGATCACGGATGATACAAGGTGTGGCGAACAAAATGGCCGATGACTTCTTCGGCACATTTGTCCGCCGACTCGGCACGGATGCCGAAGAAGAACCAACAACGGTTTCGCCATCAGCGTCGATCATTGAGACGCCGCAAGAGTCCGAGGGTTACGTCTTGCCTAATTGGTTCAAGGCGGCACTAGTTCATTCGGCGATCACGATTATTGCACTCGTCGCCGTCACACTGCTTTTTCGTTAGCACCTGGCATTGGCGTAGTTGTGATTGAGTGGTGGCGTCGGCTTTCCATATGCTGAATCGCTTTTGTCCGCCTTGGGTCAACTGCCGACGAAAATGCAGGCCCTGTTTCACTTCCGCTTAGCCCCCTGATAACGGACATTTGAGGTTGCTCCAGCCTCATCTTACCATTGCATCTTCGCCAACATCAGGTGGCTCAACTCGGGGGCCAGTCTCCTCTACTTCTTCGGCACCGTGCTCTACACCGTGGATCCTTGTTATGACTCAGGAGCCTAGAGACCAGCAACTGGACAAACTTAAGTGACCTATATCTCGAATACTCTGCATTGCAGGCGATGAAGTCCCCGCCATCGCTGGTGCTGTTGACTCCCGAGGAAAATAGTCTTATTGAACTCTGAATTCAGAATTCAGCTGGTGTGGTTGAGAATGCTTGAGAGTGCGCCAAATCTGACCGAACAGGTCTATAACGCCATTGTCGACGAAATTTGCGATGGCAGACTTGCCGCCGGCACGCACTTGGTGCAGGAGCGACTGGCGGAGCGTTATGGTATTTCGCGTCAACCGATCCAGCAGGCAATGTCTAGGTTGAAAGCCGACGGCATGGTCGAAGAATTCGGCCGCCGTGGATTGTTCGTCGCCCCGCTCGATGCTGCTCGGATGCGTGAGCATTATGACGTTCGTGCCGCCCTTGACGGCTGGGCCACTAAAACAGCCGCTGAACGCATGACGGACGACGCCAGCTTGTGCGCCGAGTTCGAGCGGGATGGCCGTGCAATTTTGGAAGCAGGCGAATCTGCTGTCCAAAGTGAAAACGTCCCCGATCAATTGAGTTGCGATTATCGTTTTCACGCCCTGATCTATCAGGCGTCCGGTAATTCCATGATCGCATCTACGTGTGAGCCGCATTGGCGGTTTTTGCGCCGGGCGATGGGAGCTGTCTTGCGCAACGTAGAGAAGCCTGAAGAAATCTGGCGCCAACACCGTGCTATATTTGATGCCATTATTGCGGGCAACGCCGAAGCTGCCGAGCGTCTCGTCATTGACCATGACATAAACGCTGCCGAGCGGTTGTCGGACTTGCTGAAAGGATAATCTAGCGATGATTCCGGCACCAACGATTGGACAGATGTTATCGACGCACGCGCGATTGCAACCCGCCCGGATAGGCGCCCGTGACCTCGACAGAGAAATGACCTTTGTGGAATGGAATGCACGTGCCTGTAAGCTCGCCAATGCGCTTTTGGGCTTGGGTCTTGCCCAGGGCGATCGCGTTGCCGTTCTTGCATGGAATCGGATCGAATGGCTCGAAATTTATGCCGCCGTCGCCAAGGCCGGTTTGATTGCGGTGCCGATCAATTTTCGCCTCGTCGCGCAGGAAATACGCTTCATCATCGACAATTGCCAAGCAGCGGCGGTCATCGCCGAGGCGGGACTTCACCCCGCCATCGAAGATATTCGCGACGACATCGACATTGCCACAGATCGCTTCATCTTTATCGGGTCCGAGAATGTCCCCGTTGGCTGGAAAATATACGAAAATCTGATTGCCAGCGGCGCCGACCACGAGCCGGCCTTGGCGGTTACAGCCGCCGACCCCTGGTGTCTGATGTACACATCCGGGACGACAGGCAATCCGAAGGGCGCAATTCGGGGACATGGCGGCATGGCCATGTTGGGCCTGATGACGGAGATAGAGCTCGGCTTGACGCGTCGCGACGAAGCCTTGCTGGTGATGCCTATGTGCCATGCTAATTCGCTGAATTTTTTCACCGCTTTTCTGTATTGCGGCGCGACGACGAACGTCTTTTCCCGCGCCAGCTTTGACCCCGAGCTTTGCCTCCGCACACTTGCACAGACCGGTACGACGTTCACTTCGTTGGTGCCCACCCATTACGAACTTATGCTTGAAGCGCCGCGCCCGGATGAGAATTTCGGACGCATCGAAAAGCTATTGGTTTCGTCGGCACCTGCGCGGGTTGATACAAAGCGCCGGGTGATGGAAATGTTCCCGAACTCCGGACTTTTTGAGCTCTATGGCTCGACCGAAGCGGGGTGGGTGACGATGCTCCATCCTGACGAACAGTTTGACCATCTTGGCTCCGTTGGGCGCGAAGTCGTTGGTTCCCTTCCGATCCGGCTTCTCGATGACAATGGAAACGACGTGCCGGATGGCGCCCCCGGAGAACTCTACAGCTGCGGACCATATGCATTTGACGGCTATTGGAATTTTCCCGAGAAGACCGCAGAAGCGTTCCGGGGTGATTATCTCTCCGTCGGTGATGTGGCGATGCGCAATGAGGAGGGCTTCATCTGCCTCTTGGACCGGAAGAAGAACATGATCATCACGGGTGGCGAAAACGTCTACCCGGCCGAGATCGAAGCCGTCTTGGCGCAACATCCGGCGGTGCGTGACGCAGCCGTGTTCGGTCAGCCCGACGACCGTTGGGGCGAACGGGTCGCCGCCGCGGTCGTTCTTCGCGACGACATGACGGCAGCGAGCGACGAGTTGATCGACTGGTGCCGCAGCCGTCTCGCTGGGTACAAGCGTCCCCGCACCGTCACCTTCCTAAGCGCCAACCAGATGCCCCGCACAGCGACCGGTAAGATTCAGCACAACCTTCTTAGAGAAATGCTCGCCGCGCCGGGGCACGACCGGCCCGAAGCAACCAAGTAACGTCAAAGGAGAGTTTCAAAAATGCCCCCTCCCGCTCTGACTTCCGACACCGTCGCCGGCATCATCGCGCGCTTTTTAAAAGCTCGTGGCGTCGACCGAATTTTTGCACTTTGTGGTGGCCATATCATGCCTATATGGATGCGCGCAGACGCGGAAGGCATCGATATCGTCGATGTGCGCGACGAGCGGGCCGCCGTCTACATGGCCCATGCTTACGGCGAATTAACGGGCGGTCTCGGCGTCGCCTTGGTCACCGCTGGCCCCGGCATGACGAACGCCATGACGGGGATCGCCAATGCGCATGTTTCCCGTGCACCTGTTCTTGTGATCGCGGGTTGCCCGCCGCGCGAACAACTTCATCGCGGCGCTCTGCAAGACCTGCCTCATGCCAAATTGGCCGGCCCGCTTACCCGGTATGCGAAAACCATCGCGGAGCCATCGCTCGTGCTGCCCGAGTTGGACGAGGCTGTTTCTTGTGCTTTCGGCCACGGCGGTGAGCCGGGTCCGGTATTCATGGACATTCCGACCGATACGCTGCGCGCCGAGGTACCCAAGCCTTTGCAATTATCCGAGCACTTTCAGCCCAAACCTGCGCCATGTCCCCAACCCGAAGACAGTGCGGTCGATGCGGCGGTCGAACTACTCTGGTCCGCCAAGCGACCGCTGATCATTAGCGGACGTGGCGTGCGCGGCGCCGGTGATGAGTTGCGGGCATTTTTAGACGCGCTTGGCGCACCGTATCTTGATACTGGTGAAAGCAAGGGAGTTATCGCCGACTCGCACCCGAGCGTGATCGCGGCGATGCGGGGCGCGGTGATGAGCCAGGCCGATGTCGTCGTGACCCTTGGGCGGCGGCTCGATTTTCAACTCGGCTATGGCTCGCCGGCGGTCTTTGGCGAGGCAAAGTTCGTCCGCATTGGAGATACGCCCGGTGAGGTGCGTGACAACCGGCGCGGTGCGGTTGAAATTCTCGCTGACACCGGCGCTACGCTCTCAGCCCTGGTCGCCCGAGCCGCCAATCGCGAGCCCGCCCTTGATCGCGCGTGGGTAAGTGAACTGCGCGAAAAGCATGAAGCCCGCGCTGTGAAATTGAAGGAAGCCATGAAATCGGCGTCGTCGGACGCGGACGGCCGAATTCATCCGAACCGGGCGCTGGCAGAATTGCAGGCGCAGATGGACGACGATGCGGTCGTTGTCGCCGACGGCGGTGACTTCCTGAGTTTTGCACGTGTCGGTCTCGCCGCATCGACTTATCTTGACCCGGGCTCTCTCGGTTGCATCGGCATCGGGACGCCGTTCGGTATCGCGGCAAGTCTTGCCTTACCTGGACGCCAAGTGATTGTGGCGACCGGCGACGGCGCGTTTGGCTTCAATGCAATGGAGATCGATACCGCGGTGCGTCACCAGGCGCCGGTGATGATCATGGTTGCGAACAATGGGGCCTGGCAGATTGAGGTTCACGATCAGACGGAAAACCACGGAAAGGTCGTCGGAACCCGCCTCCAGTTCGCCGATCATGCTCAGATGGCACGTGCCTTCGGGATGCACGCCGAACGCGTCGAGCGTGCGGAAGACCTTGCTCCTGCAATCGAGCGCGCGCTTGCCAACCGGCCTAGTTTGCTTGATGTCGTGGTCACGCCCGAAGCACGCTCGTCCGATGGAAAGACCGGTTTAGCCTGGGTGCCCGACCTACAACCGCTTGAAGCTTGGGATGATGCAGAGCGAAAATGGCGGGGCACGTAATTCTTCGAGCCTTGATTTATCCTCGTGTTATAAATGCGCACGACCACCGTTCTTTGGAAATCGACTTTTTGAGACCTGAAATAGAGAATGATGACGTCAGTTGATGTGAAATATTCGGCGTCCGCTCGCTTTGGTCTGACAACGCCGGAAACCGTATTGCCGATTTGAACAATGTTTGTATCTTATATATCGAGTTACAAAATTCACGAACACGGGTTAGAGTTTCCGGAGAATCGCTTCCGCGATCAGCCATTCGCAAAATTTGCGCGTTTTCGGGGAATCACGGTCAACGGTTCGATAGCAAAGAAAATGCAGTTCTTTTCGAATGGCTTTAAAGCGGTCGCCGCCGAAGGGTACTAAGCTGCCGGCCTCTATCTCGGTCTCTGCGAAGCGTGTCGTTTCTAAGGCGACACCGACACCCTGTACCGCGGCGGCGATTGCCATCGAGCCGCGATCAAACGACGGTCCCGCTTCACTTGGCGGCGGAACGATGCCGTTGAGCGAAAACCAATCTGGCCATTTCACGGGACTGAGCGACGACTCAAGCCAAACCACATCGTCCATCGCAAATATCTCCGGCGCACCGTAAGCGGTTTCGTACGCCGGCGTGCATAGGGCCACTACCTCTTCTGGCCCAAGCGATTGAGCCGTAACGCCCGGCGTGCGTGGCGGGGTGCCATAAGTTAACACAACGTCGATCCCTGGGTGTTGTAAAAGGTCGGGCGCTTCGGCACTCGACGACATTCTAATTTTTATCTTCGGCTCACGGCGCATAAAATCCGGAAGCCGGGGGCTTAGCCACTTGGCTGCAAAACTAGGCGTACAGTGAACTGCCAGGGTGTCTTTGCCGTCATGCGGCATCAGTTCGGTGCATGCTTGGCGTATGGTGCCGAATGCTTCTGACAGCGCGACCAGCAGGCGCTCTCCTTCGGGTGTTAAAATTACCTGACGGTTGGCCCGCAAAAACAACGGCTTTTTAAATTGGTTCTCTAGCGAGCGGATTTGATGGCTGATCGCCGACGGGGTCAAGTGAAGCTCACCGCCTGCGCGTGTGAAGCTACCAAGGCGGGCTGCAGCTTCAAAGGCGCGCAACGCGTGAAGGCTTGGTATTCGTTTCATAAGGCCTCGCATGAATCTAATTCATCTATCGTTGAAAAGACGTCGTTTGTCAAAATCTGACGCTGCCAACATTATGTGCTCAGATCTTCAACGCTTTGCGGTCGCTGACGACTGCGCATAAGGCGACAGCTTTCACACGTTCAAACATCCGAGGTAAAAAATGTTAGACGACGCATACGGCACCAAAAAAGGCACCGACCTTGCGCCCGACAGTGCAGGGCGCGCACGCATATCAATTTATCAGCCGGAACAGGCCGATTTGATTTTCCCTGAAAGACCGGAATTCGATAACTTTGAGGAAGAGCGGACCTATCGCAAACAACACTTGGTCGCGGCCTGCCGGGCTTTTGATCAGCATGGTTTCGATTATGGGTTTGCTGGCCACCTGACGGTGCGTGACCCGGAGCGTCCAGAACTCTATTGGACGAACCCGATGTGCGTGCATTTCTCGCAGGTAAAAATGTCCAACCTCATTTTGGCTGACCATAAAGGCCGGGTGGTGGAAGGCGATTATGCATTGAATCGCGCAGGTTTCGTGCTTCATGCCGCCGTGCACGAGGAGCACCCGGACGTGATGGCCATGTGCCATGCGCACACGGTTTACGGCACAGCTTGGTGCGCGACGGGCCGTCCTTTGGACATGATCAGCCAAGATGCAGCCGCGTTCTATAATTCCCATGCCGTGATCGGTGCCTCGGCCGGTGCCGTTGCAGTTGAGGAAGACAGCGGCTGGTCCGTCGCCCGTGAGATGGGCAAGAACCGCGGCATTCTGCACCAAAACCACGGTCTTTTGACGGCGAGCCAGCACAGCATTGACGATGCAGCATTTTGGTTCATCGCCCTTGAGCGTGTTTGCCAGCAGCAACTGATGGTCGAAGCCACCGGCATCAAGCCGCCGCTGTTGTCAGATAAGACGGCAGAATATAGCCGTGAGCATGTGGGCAGCGACTATATCGGATGGCTGCACTTTCAGACCCTTTATAACCATATCGCCGCAACGCAGCCGGATATGTTTGAATAAAGTCGAAAGAACGGTCCTGTCGGTGCGCGCACGGCTTTGAATGCCGAGCGCACCGGCGATTCCGCTCACGTTGATTTGACGGCACAACCCGAAGGACCATCCGATGTACATTTATCAGGAACTCGCGGCACGCGCGGCCCAGCAAAAACCCGTTCGTGTCGGTTTGATCGGGGCAGGCAAATTCGGCAGCATGTTTCTTTCGCAAGTGCCGACGACCCAAGGGCTCGAGGTCGCTCAGATCGCCGACCTGAACCCGAACCGCGCCAAACAGGCTTGCCGAGATGTCGGCTGGGATGTGGATGGAGTGATCGAGGATTTAACGGGTTTTGTTATTGATCAATGTCAGGCGTCATCATTCTCTTGAGAATCATTATTCGTTTCTCTCCATCAGACATTTTTTCCAAATCGCTTTTTGACGGTTTATTATTTTTGACAATATCTCTCAATACGCTCAGGACCCTCTCTAAGCGAATTTTATTTTTCTTCCTTATCGGGGCGCCTCCTCTCCAAGAGGAATAAGACACTCGGGAAACGCCAATCAGTTCTGACAAGGAAGTCTGACTCAGCCCGACGTGTTTTCTGAGTGTCTCGATTTCGTTAACATCAATGTCTGCACCCAATTCGATATGGGCGTCATTGAGCTCCATCATGTCTTCAGTTACATGGACCTTCAGTGGAGCCAATTTGGCGTTTTGTGCTTTTATCTTCGCTGCCTCTTCAAAAAAACGCTTGAAAAAACGAATTTTGGCACCGTCATCGATTTCTCTATCCGTTGCTATTTTTTCGCCAACGTCCCAAGCGCTAGAATGACCTTGAACAGCAGCTTCAGCGATTAATGAGGCAGCAAGTTTGGAGTTACAATAGCCGCCTATTTCGAGCAGCATGCTTCCCGCTCGCAGAAGGTCGGAGGGGTCTTCTAATGCTTCAAAGTATGCGTCTGGGATATTATCATGAAAATAATTCCATAGCTCAGATCCCTCCGAGGGGAAATTGGGGTCTGACTTGACCTCCAAAATTTTTAACAGCAAATCTTTTTGAGCCTCTTTGTCATTACTATCTGCTGCACATACCTGTTCACACAATTTTGTGGATAGTGGGTATCTTTCTTCATCATCATAGCTCAAACACGTGGCAGCCATTACAATAAACTCTATGTCAAGCCAGCCAGCTAGCACATACATTCCAACTTTATAAGAAATCTGGTCAGCTAAATGTGACGCAGGAGCCTCAATGAAATCGTTGAACTCAAAATAATTGGAAATTGAAGCCGCGAGGATACAATTTATCGTAAGCAGGACATATTCGGTTCTAAAGCCAGCGTCATCTAGGCAATTATGTGCCATTCGAAGCACATCTTCGGGTATTTCCTCAAACTGTCCATTAACAAAATCTGCCCACACGTAATTAATCTTTTCATCCGCAAGCATGATGCGAAGGCACCCCTCGATTTGGGCAGGAACTCCCTCATACTCCTCATACGAGAGAGCTTTTTCGACAGCTACTGCTTCCTCAAAGGGATTCCATTCAAACAAGGTTGGCCGCATTCCAGCTTCCATTACTCTTCACGATAATTGGTTGATGCATTTATACTGATCCTAGCCGATCATCCTACATCTCTGGATGACTATTCTATATATTTTCAGAAGACTATCTTCAGGAAATTCTCTTTTTTGAATAGCAAAGACATCGGTGCTAGCGTTATTGCAGCAGGATTGGCGTTGGACTGTCCGCGATACAGTGGCGGTCGATATGCTGAGTATGAAATTGAGGGAGCGGCGGCGAAGATAAAGCTGCCGAAGTACTGTAGATGATCAATTACGTTCGCAATAGTTTTTGGGGTTTCTGCACGTTTGCATGCGTATTTTTTGCAACTAACGCCTCCGCAGAGAGTGCCTATGAACGCATGCAGCTAAAAATAATCGGCAAAGCAACGTCCGTTAAGGTGTCAGTCGGAGATGATGTTTCGGATGGTTGTTGGCCAAATCCCGAAGCTACTAAATCTATAATTGAAGAGAAGCTCCTTTCGGCAGGCATTCCAGTAAAATCAAGTGATGCCAAAATTTATTTTAATTTTGACGCGGTGGGCTTTGCACTGAAAGTGGGGGCTCGCCAAACAGGGTGTGTAGCATCGCATAGCACTAAATGAAAATATCACAATTTGGTTAGATTACCCGATAATTCTGCGGATACCTTGGGTGTCATCACCGTCGGACAAACTGGAGGACTAACTACGACCGGAAAAAACTCGCTACAATCAGAGTTAAATGTCGAGGCAGAAAGTTCTGCGACACAGTTCGTAGTTAAATGGCTGAAAGCCCGTCAAGAATAGCGGACTGTAATTGACCGCCACCCTCGCCAACCTCACCCAAAACGATTACGGCCTTCGCGTCTTCTGCGACGCCTGTAAGCGCGGCAAAAATCTGCCATTAATCTGCCATTTTGAAATATAGAAGCAACAAGGGCCTAGCCGTTTCCAGCTAAGCCCTTGTTTTTATTGGTACGCGCTACAGGGGTCGAACCTGTGACCTACTGATTAAAAGTCAGTTGCTCTACCAACTGAGCTAAGCG